>NZ_MUZA01000055.1 GCF_021442385.1 Micromonospora sp. MH99 | reverse complement strand
GCACCCGGCCGCCGCTGCCCGCCGGCAGCGCGCCTCCCGCCGGCCCGCCCACGCCGCCGCATTCCGCAGGCCCGCCTGGGACGCCGTACCCCGGGGGACCTCCCGGGGCGGTCTACGCGGGGCCGGCGTCGCCGGGCGGCGGGAACGGTGAGCCGCGGCAACGGCTGCACCCGCTCAGCCCGCTGCTGCACGGCGCCAAGTCGCTCGTAGTGGTGATCGCGGGCCTGTCCTGGTCGACGCTGTCGCGGGTCGGCTTCGGCTGGTTCGCCGCCATGGTGGTGGTGCTGGCGCTCGGCGCGACAGTGCTGTCGGTGATCAGCTGGTACAACACCGGCTACCACGTGGTGGGCCGCGAACTGCGCGTGCACGAAGGGCTGCTCTGGCGGCGTACCCGGGCCATCCCGTTGGAGCGGTTGCAGGCCGTGGAGGTGGTGCGGCCGCTGCTCGCCCAGCTCACCGGCCTGGCCGAGCTGCGCCTGGAGGTGGTCGGCGGGGGCAAGACCGAGGCGCCGCTGGCGTACCTCGCAGTGGCCGATGCGGCCCGCCTGCGCGAGCGGCTGCTGGCGCTCGCCGGGCGGACGACCCCGCCGCCTCCGCCCGGCGTTCCCGCGCTCCCGGCGGGACCCGGGACGCCGGCGGCCGCGCCGGGCCGGCCGCTGCACGCGGTGCGCAACCAGAACCTGCTGGTCAGTCAGTTGCTCACCCCGCAGGCGTTCCTGCTCCCGTTCGGCCTGGCGTTCGTCGTGGTGCAGTTCGTCACCGCCGGGTCGTGGTCCTTCGTCGCGGTGGCGAGCACGCTGACCGCGATGGCCGGTGTGCTGCTGCAACCGATCCGCCGGGTCCTCGACGACTGGAACTTCCGGCTGGCCCGCGACGGCGGCACCCTGCGGGTGCACAACGGCCTGCTGGAGACGCGCGCGCAGACCGTGCCGCTGGACCGGGTCCAGACCGTGCGGGCGACCTGGCCGCTGCTGTGGCGGGTCAACGACTGGCTGCGGCTGCGGTTGGAGGTGGCCGGCTACTCCGCGGCGGAGGCCGACGACCGCAACCGGCCGGACCGGCTGCTACCGGTCGGCGACCTGCCGACCGCCACGATGATCGTCGCCGAGGTGCTGCCGGGCGTACGCCTGGACGCGCTGACGCTGAGCCCACCACCGCCCCGGACGCGCTGGCTGCACCCGCTCGGGCGCGGCGCGCTCGGGGCGGGCCTGTTCGACCGGGTCTTCGCCACCCGGTCCGGACTGCTCACCCGGCAGTTGGCGATCGTGCCGTACGCGCGGATCCAGAGCGTGCGGGTGGTGCAGGGCCCGGTGCAGCGCCGCCTGGGCCTGGCGACCGTGTACGCGGACACCGCCGGCGGCTCGGGCGCGGCAGCCCAGGACCGCGACCTCACCGAGGCGTGGACCCTGGCAGCCGAGCTGACCACCCGAGCAACCAAAGCCCGCCGCACCCCCTAACCCCCACCCACCCGCTCTGGTGATCATAAAAGTGGTTATTGCCCCGACACGCCGAGCCGACGGGTAACAACTTCATGATCGACGGGGCGGGGCAGGGGTCCGTCAGTGGTCGGCGGGTATCGCTTGTTGGTCGTCTGGTGTGGGGTGCCTGTCGGCGGATGGTTCGGGGGCTACCGGCTGCCCTGGTGGTTTGTCGGCGGCCCCCGCTCGGCGGGCCCGCAGCGCCGCCCAGCCGCGTTCGGCCAGGCCGACGACCAGGTAGGTCAGCCCGACGTACGTCCAGCCCACCAGCACGTCGATCACGTAGTGCTCACCGGAGTAGACCAGGGTGAAGGTCATCGCCAGCGGGTACGCGAGCAGCAGCGGCCACCAGCGGCGACGGGTGGTGCTCAGGAAGAACAGCACCACGAACAGCGCCCACGCCGTGTGCAGCGACGGCATCGCGGCGACCGGGTTCGAGGCGATCTGGCCGGCGTTGAGCACGTTGCCGGCGCCGTGCATGCCGAACGCCTTCCAACCCCGCGTGGAGATCCGGGCGACCTCGGTGAGCAGGCCGTTCTGCGCGGCCCACCAGGGCGGGGCGGCGGGGTAGATGAAGTAGGTGGCCAGGCCGGCGGCGCAGAGGAAACCCCAGCGCCGCATGTAGGCGGCCCAGCGGTGCCGGTCACGCAGCCACAGCACCGCGGCGGCGGTCAGCGCCACCACGAAGTGCGAGAAGTACACCCAGCTCGCCGCGACGTCCCACCAGTGCACCTGCGGGCGGTACAGGTGCTCCTGCAACCAGATGGTGGGCACCTCCCCGCCGGTGGCCCAGCCGAACATGAACCGGTCGGCGACGATCAGCTCCATGGCGTGCGGGGTGGCCCCGTTGTCGGCGAACCCGCGCGAGAGGTTGTAGACGACGAACAGCAGCACCACCGGCACCCAGTCCCGGGCGAAGCGCAGATGGCTGCGCCACGGGCGGTCGCTGTTCCAGGCGATGGTCCCGAGCCAGATCCACACGAAGGCGTAGGCCGGGTCGGTGGGCAGCCCGATCGCCAGCCAGGCGGCGACGAAGGCGACCGCCCAGACCGTCATGGCGACGATGCGCCGACGGCCACCGTCCGGGGACGCGGGCGGGTCGGTCCGGGCGGGGGGTTGGGGGTCAGTCACGACGGCCATCGCGGTCAAGGTTAACGACGGGTCCGGCATCGACCGACGGGGACCACCCGCCGAAGCCGTGCGCGTGTGGGCGGCGGCCGGTGTGCGGATCGCCGGGCGCGTGCTCGACGGGCTCGGCGAGCACCTAGGCTGACGACCATGCAGGAGCAGCCCGAGCCGGCCTTCGCGCCGGGTCTGACCGCCCAGGTCGAACTGACCGTCACCGACGCGGACACCGCCCAGGCGGTCGGTTCGGGGGACGTACCGGTGCTGGGCACACCCCGGGTGCTCGCACTCGCCGAGGCGGCCACCGTCGCGGCCACGGCGGCCACGCTGCCGCCCGGGTCGACGACTGTGGGCACCCGGGTCGAGTTGGAGCACCTCGCGCCGACGGTGGTCGGGCGCACGGTACGGGCTCAGGCCCTGCTCGCGACGGTCGACGGTCGCCGGTTGTCGTTCGAGGTCACCGTCGCGGACGGCGACCAGACGGTGGCCCGGGGCCGGGTCGACCGGATCCTGGTGGACCGGCAGCGCTTCGTCGACCGGGCCGGGCGGTCGTCGTGAGCGCCGGGTTCACCGAGGTCGCCGACCGGGTGTACGTGCTGCCCGAGCCCCTGCTGCGGGTCAACGTCACCCTTGTCGTCGGCGACGACGAGGCGCTGCTGGTGGACACGCTCTCGTCGGCAAGGCAGGCCACCGAGCTGGCCGCCGCCGTCGGGCGGGTCACCGACCGTCCGCTGACGCTCGTCAACACCCACCACCACTACGACCACTGCTTCGGCAACGCCGTCCTGGCCGGCGATCCACCCCGCCCGGTGTACGCGCACGAGCGGGCCGCCGCGGCCCTGCGCGACGAGCCGGAGCGGCTGCGCCGGGAGGCGTACGAGGAGGTGCGCACGGAGCACCCGGAGCTGGCAGCCGAGCTGGCCGACACCCCGTTGCTCGCTCCGACGCACACGGTGCACACCGAGACCGAGCTCGACCTGGGTGGCCGGCGGGTGCTGCTGCGGCACCCGGGGCGCGGGCACACCGACGCCGACGTGGTGGTGCACGTGCCCGACGCGGACGTGCTCGTCGCCGGCGACCTGGTGGAGCAGAGCGGCCCGCCCGCCTTCGAGGACTCGTACCCCCTGCAGTGGCCGGACGCCGTCGCGGACCTGCTGCGGCTGACGACCCCGCGCACGGTGGTCGTGCCGGGCCACGGCGACCCGGTGGACATCGGGTTCGTCCGCGCCCAGCACGCCGACCTGGCGCGACTGGCCTGGCTGATCCGCGCCGCGCACACCGGCGACGCGCCACCGGAGCGGGTGGCCGCCGAGGCACCCTTCGGCGCCCGCGCCGCCCTGATCGCCGCCCGCCGCGGCTACACCGAACTAAACGGAACGCCCTAACCCGACCCCCCGACCCCCCAACCTCGCCGATCTTGCACTTCCTGCCGCGACATAAAGGGCAAGAGGGGGCCAACCGCCGACCGAAAATGCAAGATCGGCGGGGCAGGCAGGGCGGGGCATGGGGTAGGGCGGGGCTAGGGCCAGGGCGAGGGGCAGGGCCGGGGGTCAGGGTTTGAAGCGGCGGTCTACCTCGGTGCGGGTGGGCATGGCTGTGGCGCCGCCTGGGGACTCGCAGACTAGGCCCGCCACGCGCAGCGCGAAGGCCACCCGTTCGACCCAGCCCGCCGGCTCGTCGGGCTCGCCGTCGAGGAGCAGGTCGGCGATCAGCGCGGCCATGACCGAGTCGCCGGCGCCGGTGGCGTCGACGGCGTTGACCTTGGGGGCCGGCACGCGTACCGGATCCGCGCCGGCGGCGGCCAGCACCGCGCCCGCCGCACCGAGCGTCACCACCACGGTGGTCGCGCCCAGCTCACGCAGGTACGCGGCCACTCCCTCGACCGGTTCGTGCGGGTAGAGCAGTTCGGCGTCGGCGGTGCTCAGCTTGACCAGGTGCGCGCCCGCGGCGAACTCGGCCACCACCTCGCGCAGCCCGTCCAGCGCGGCGGGACCGTCGAGCAGGCGGGGGCGTACGTTCGGGTCGAAGACGCGCAGTCCGGGGGCGAGCGACCAGGCGCGGCGCGCGGCGGCCAGGGTGCGCGGTTTTGCCAGCACGATCGAGCCGCAGTAGAGCACGTCCGCGCCCTCCAGCAGCGCCAGGTCAAGATCGTCGGGGCCGAACAGGCTGTAGGAGGGCGGTTCGCCGTAGAAGCGGAAGTCGGGCTCCGGCCCGGCGTAGGTGACCACCGCGAGCGTGGTCGGCGTCGGTGCCGTGACAGCACCGGCGAGACCGACGCCGACATCGGTCAGGAAGCCACGGATCCGCCCGCCCAGCACGTCGTCGCCGAGCGAGCCGACGAACTGCGCCGCGCCGCCGAGCCGGGTCACCCCGACGGCGACGTTGAGCGGTCCACCGCCGATCGCCTGCCGGTAGACCCGTTCCCCGTCGCGCTCGGTGTCGAGCAGGTCGACGAGCGCCTCGCCGAACACCACCGCGTACCCCATCGAAGTCCCTTCGTCGTCAGCCGGCAGCGCGCCGGCGTGCCCACGCCGGGCCGCCGCGGGCGATCGGGCGGACCTGGTCGGCTGGGATCAGGCTGGCACAACGAACGCCCTGCTGGGCGGCGAAGAGGCGGTACGGCCTCAGCCCGGGTGGTGGATCGGCCCGTCGAGCGCGGACAGGGGCCGACCGCTGCCGCCCCAGCGGGCGGCGACGATCTGCGCGGCGACGCTCACGGCGGTCTCCTCGGGCGTACGACCGCCGAGGTCCAGCCCGATCGGTGAGGCGAGCCGGTCGAGCTGCTCCGGGGTGAGCCCGGCCTCGCGCAGCAGCTTGTGCCGCTCGTCGTGGGTGCGCCGCGACCCCATCGCCCCGACGTACGCCAGTGGTTGGCGCAGGGCCAGCGCCAGCAGCGGCACGTCGAACTTCGGGTCGTGGGTGAGCACGCAGACGACTGTGCGCCCGTCGATCCGGCCGGCGTCGACCTCGGCCCGCAGGTAGCGGTGCGGCCACTGCACCACCACCTCGTGCGCGTCCGGGAAGCGCCGGTCGGTGGCGAAGACGGCCCGGGCGTCACAGACGGTCACCCGGTAGCCGAGGAACGCGCCGATCCGGGCCACCGCGGCCGCGAAGTCGATCGCCCCGAAGACGATCATCCGGGGCGCGGTGGCGTACGCGGCCACGAAGAGGCTGAGCCCGGCGCCGCGGCGCTGCCCCTGGTAGCCTACCGGAGCACGCCGCTGTGCCCGGCGGCGAGCAGTCCGAGCGCGTCGTCGGTAGCGGCGTCGTCCAGCCGGTCGTCGCCGAGCGAACCGGTCACCTGCCCACCGGTCAGCACCAGCCGTCGGCCCAGTCGCCCGGCCGGGTCGGTCGGGGCCGCGCCCGGGGGGTCGCCGGCGTCGGCCGCCACGCAGGTGACGACCGCGGCCGGTTCGCCGGCCCGCCGCGCGGCGGCGACCGCGTCCACCTGCGCGCGGGCGTCGCCGTCGACCCGCTCCACGAACACGTCGAGCATCCCGCCGCAGGTCAGGCCCACGGCGTACGCCTCGTCGTCGCTGACGCCGTAGTGGACCAGCTCGGGTACGCCGGTGGCGAGCACGTGGCGGGCACGCTCGTAGAGGTCGGCCTCGACGCAGCCGCCGGAGACGCTGCCGGTGACCGTGCCGTCGGCGGCCACGAGCATGGCGGCGCCGGGCGGCTGTGGCGCCGATCGCCAGGTGGCGACGACTGTGGCCAGGGCGACCGGCTCGCGGGCGCGGCAGCGGCGGTGCAGGTCGTCGAACACGTCGGGCACGCGCTGCCGCCTCCTTCGTCCCGTCGCCGGCCGGTCCCGCCGTACGGCCCGGCACGGCGACGTGCGCCGCCCCGACGCGGGAGATCCACCCGGACGGCAGTCGTCGCCGTGGGGATGCAGACCATCACTATAGGAGAGAACCCGCCGATCCGATCCGGAGACGGGTGAGCCGACGACGGCACGGTCGACCGCGCCAGCCGCGATTCGCACATCGAGGATCGACTATTGCGCAGGCGGTCGGCGACGTGGTGGGATGGCGCATACCGGGCGGTGCGAGGGCTGCCGCGCCGCCGGTTGCCGGGTTGGTTCGACGCGAGGGCACCGGTCCAGGACAGGACCGTTGATGGCGTGTGTCCGCTGGCCGCACTTCGGCCGGGGCACGTCACAGTGATCGCCGCATCCGCCCCCGCGGCGCTGCGACGACACCACAACCCCACCCGATTGCGGCGGGGCGGCTCGGGCGGCACGCCTCGCGAGTCAGGAGAACCCGTGAACCGTTCCCGTACGGCCGCGTTACTCACCGCGGCCCTTACCTTCGCGCTGGGCGCCGTAGCGCTTGCGGCCAGTCCGCAACCGGCGGCCGCGCACGGCGCGGCGATGACGCCGGGCGCCCGGACCTACCTCTGCTGGCAGGACGGCCTCAGCCAGACCGGTGAGATCAGGCCGAACAACCCCGCGTGCGCCGCCGCGGTGGCGCAGAGCGGGACGAACTCGCTCTACAACTGGTTCAGCGTGCTGCGCTCGGACGCCGGTGGCCGTACCACCGGCTTCATTCCGGACGGGCAGCTGTGCAGTGGTGGCAACACCGGCTACCGGGGCTACGACCTGCCCCGCACCGACTGGCCGCTGACCCACCTGACCTCCGGCGCGCGGCTGGACTTCCGGTACAGCAACTGGGCGCACCACCCGGGCACCTTCTACTTCTACGTCACCAAGGACAGCTGGAGCCCGACCCGGGCGCTGGCCTGGAGTGACCTGGAGGAGCAGCCGTTCCTGACGGTGACCAACCCGCCGCAGCGCGGCAGCGTCGGCACCAATGACGGTCACTACTACTTCAGCGGCAACCTGCCGTCGGGTAAGAGCGGCCGGCACATCATCTACTCCCGCTGGGTGCGCTCGGACTCGCAGGAGAACTTCTTCGGCTGCTCCGACGTGGCCTTCGACGGCGGCAACGGCCAGGTGACCGGTGTGGGTCCGGGCGGGTCGAACCCGACCACTCCGCCGCCCACCACGCCGCCGCCGACCACCCCGCCGCCCACCACGCCGCCGCCGACCACCCCGCCGCCCACGACGCCGCCGCCGACCACCCCGCCGCCGACCACGCCGCCGCCGTCGACAGGTGACTGCATGGCCGTCTACAAGGTGACCAGCGCCTGGCAGGGCGGCTTCCAGGGCGAGATCACGATCATGAACCACGGCAGTACGCCGTTCGCCGGCTGGACCGCGAGCTGGACCTGGCCCAACGGGCAGGCGATCAATCAGATCTGGAGCGCCACCCAGACGACGTCCGGCGCCTCGGTGACGGCGACGAACGTCTCGTACAACGGCACTGTCGCACCGGAGGGCACCACCACGTTCGGCTTCCTGGCCAGCAGCACAGGAACGAACGGCATCCCGACGGTGACCTGCGCCCGCCGCTGAGGTTCCCTGAAATGATCAAGAGGTTTGCGTCACCCGGAGTCACTCGGGTGACGCAAACCTCTTGATCGACGGGGTGGGGGTCGCCGGTCAGCGGACCATGGAGCCGACCACCGGCTTCGTCAGCAGAGCCGACTGGTTGCGCTGGATGCCCGGGTCGAGCGTCTTGGCCACGAAGATGGCGTGCCAGATGCAGAAGATCAGCACCGTCCACACCTTGCGGGAGTGGTCGGCCTCCTCCCGCTTGTGCTCGTCGAGCAGCCGCAGGGCGTACGACAGGTCGAGCAGGTCACCCGCGCCCGAGGTGCTCAGCACGTGCCGGGCCCACTCGTACATCTCCCCGCGCAGCCACACTCGGGTGGGCGTCGGGAAGCCCAGCTTCTTGCGGTTGACGATCGCCGGCGGCACGACACCCTGCAACGCCTGACGCATCGCGTACTTGGTGGCGTCGGAGCGCGGCGGCAGCTTGAGGTCCACCGGGATCTTCGCCGCGACGTCGAAGACCTCGCGGTCGAGGAACGGCACCCGCACCTCCAGCGAGTGCGACATCGAGATCCGGTCGGCCTTGACCAGGATGTCGCCGCGCAGCCAGGTGTAGAGGTCGACGTACTGCATCTTGGTGACGTCGTCCAGCTCGGTGCACTCGGCGTAGATCGGGGCGGTCACGTCCGTGTAGCGCACCGAGGGGTCGTAGCGCCGCAGCAGGTGCTGCTTCTCCTCCTCGGTGAACATCCGGGCGTTGCCGTAGTAGCGCTCCTCGATCGGGGTCGTGCCACGCTCCAGGAAGCTCTTGCCCTTGACCCCCTGCGGGATCGCCTTGGAGACCGCGCGCAGGCCCTTCTGCACGCCGCCGGGCAGGCCGTTGACGGTGCCGAGCGACAGCGGCTCCCGGTAGATCGTGTAACCGCCGAAGAACTCGTCGGCCCCCTCGCCGGAGAGCACCACAGTGACGTGCTCGGCGGCCTTCTTCGCCACGAAGTACAGCGGCACCAGCGCCGGGTCCGCCACCGGGTCGTCCAGGTGCCAGACGATCTTCGGCAGCGCGTCGATCATGTCCTGCGGACCGATCTTGGTGGGGATGGTGGTGACGTCCAGGTGCCGGGCCGACTCCTGCGCGACGTCGATCTCCGAATATCCCGGCACGTCGTAGCCGACGGTGAAGGTCAGGATGTTCGGGTTGAACTCGCGGGCCAGCGCGACGACAGCCGTCGAGTCGATGCCGCTGGACAGGAACGAGCCCACCGGCACGTCGGAGCGCATGTGCATGCGTACGCTCTCGCGCAACGTCTCCCGGATCTCGTGGTAGAGCTTCTGCTCGTCGTCGACCGGCGCGGGCCGGAACACCGGCCGGTACCACCGGCGCACGTCGATCCGCCCGCCCGGGGACCAGGTCAGGTACTCCCCCGAACCGATGCGGCTGATGCCCTTGTGCAGGGTGCCGGGCTCGGGAACGTACTGCAGCGTCAGGTAGTGGCTCAGGTTCGCCGCGTCGACACCCGCGTCGCCCTGGTAGCTGCTGTGCGCGAACGGCAGCAGCGCCTTCTTCTCCGACGCCAGGTAGAGGCCGTCGGCGGTCTCCAGGTAGTGCAGCGGCTTGATGCCGAAGTAGTCGCGGGCGCCGAACGCGCGCCGCTCCTGCCGGTCCCAGATGACGAAGGCGAACATGCCGCGCAGGCGGGTGAGCACCTGCTCGCCCCAGTAGTGGTAGCCGGCGACGATCACCTCGCCGTCACCGGCGGTCGCGAACTGCGCGCCGAAGTTCCGGACGAGCTCGTCGCGCAGCTCGATGTAGTTGTAGATCTCACCATTGAAGGTGAGCAGATAACGGCCGTTCGCGTAGGGCAGCGGCTCGTGACTCGACGCGACGTCGATGATGGCGAGCCGCTTGTGGGCGAACACGCCGTCCGCGTACCGGCCGGAGGCGTCACCGACCACCTCGACCCCTGTCTCGTCGGGGCCGCGGTGGTGCAGGCATTCCAATGCTCCGGCGATGTGGTCGCGGTGCGCGGCGGCGTTGCCGTTCGCGCTGAAGAAGGCCAGGAGTCCGCACATGGTGGTCATCTTTCCACGCGGTCCGTCGGGCCGTCGCAGCCGTCCGTCGATCCGGAGCGCTCCCGGCCCCCACCAACACGAACCGGGCACGCGGTACCGTCGGGACCAGCAACGAAGCGGAAGGGAGCGGCGCAATGACCGAGGAAAGCACCGACGGTACGCCGACAGACGGCACGGAATCGCACGATCCGGACTTTCCGGAGGCGTTCCTGTCCTTCATGCGGCAGGGCTGGCGAGACACCGAACTCCCGGTCACGCCCCGTCCCGAGGCGCCCAACTACGCCAAGCGCCGCGCCGCGCTCTCGGCCGCCTTCCCCGGCGAGACACTTGTCATCCCGACCGGCGGCGAGAAGGTCCGCGCCAACGACACCGCCTACCCGTTCCGGCCGGGCAGCGACTTCGCCTACCTGACCGGCGACCACGACCCGGACAGCGTGCTGGTGCTGCGCCCGAACGGCTCGGGGCACGACGCGACGCTGTACATGCGGCCCCGCTCATCCCGCGAGACCGACGAGTTCTTCCGCAGCCGGCACGGCGAGCTGTGGGTCGGCCGGCGACACACCCTCGGTGAGAAGTCCACCGAGCTGGGCCTGCCCACCGCCGACCTGACCGGCCTGGAGGCGGCGCTCGCCGACCTGGCGCCCGGTCGCACCCGGGTGCTGCGCGGCTTCGACGCCCAGGTCGACGCGGCCGTCCGCCCGTACGACGGGGTCCGCGCCGACGGGCAGCCGCCCCGCGACCGGGAGCTGGCGATCGCCATCTCGGAGCAGAAGCTGGTCAAGGACGAGTGGGAGATCGGCCAGCTTCAGGACGCCATCGACGCCACGGTGCGCGGCTTCGAGGACGTGGCCCGCATCCTCCCCGCCGACCGCGCCGTCTCGGAGCGCCTGCTGGAGGGCATCTTCGCGCTGCGCGCCCGCCACGACGGCAACGACGTCGGGTACGGCTCGATCGTCGGCGCCGGCGAGCACGCCACGATCCTGCACTGGGTGCACAACCACGGCGCCACCCGTCCGGGTGACCTGCTGTTGATGGACATGGGCGTCGAGGGACGCAACCTCTACACGGCCGACGTGACCCGGGTGCTGCCGGTCAACGGCCGGTTCACCGCCCTGCAACGGCAGGTCTACGACATCGTGTACGCCTCGCAGCAGGCCGGCATCGACGCCATCCGCCCCGGCGTCAAGTTCAAGGACGTCCACCTGACCTGCATGCGGGTGCTCGCCGAGGGCCTGTCCGACCTGGGCCTGCTGCCGGTGAGCGTGGACGAGGCCATGGACGAGAAGTCCTCGGTCTACCGGCGCTGGACGCTGCACGGCTTCGGTCACATGCTCGGCATCGACGTGCACGACTGCTCGAACGCCCGCAAGGAGACCTACCGCGACGGGGCCCTGGGCGAGGGCTACGTGCTCACCGTCGAACCGGGCCTGTACTTCCAGCCGGAGGACGAGCTGGTCCCCGCCGAACTGCGCGGCATCGGCATCCGCATCGAGGACGACGTCCTGGTCACCGCGACAGGTGCGGTGAACCTGTCGGCCGGCCTGCCGCGTACCGCCGACGAGGTGGAGACCTGGCTGGCTCAGCAGCGCGAAGCAGGCCCCCGCCTGCCCGCCTGACCCCAGGTCCCACTCCCACCCCCGACCCCGGAGGTCGCCGCCTCGGCCTCGGCCCGGACCTTGCCCCGGACAGGGCAGGTCCGGGCCGTCCCTTGCCCGGCTCGTCCCGGCGCTTTGATCCACTCGACTTCCGTGCTGTCGGGGTGTCCGAGGCGCCCGGACAGCGCGTCTTCCTGGAACCCGAGTCGATCACGCCCAGCGACACCGAGGCGCCCCACGCCGGATGGCGAGGGGCGCCTCGTGGTGTTTGGGCTGCTCACGCCCCTTCCTGTCCTGCCGGACCGTTATGGGCTCCTGCCCTAACCTGAGGCGTATGCGGGGTTTTCTCAGATACGTCCGCCTCGCGAAGATAGTTCTCATACGGTGGGCATCAGAGGCTGCAACCGATTTGTGGCTGGTCGTGGCGCTGCGGGCGGTGCGACCCCGTCTGGTAGTAGGAAGGGCGGAAGGCTCTGATGTCCAACGACGTAACGAGTACCGACGGCGGGGCCTCGACGGCTCCGCCGACACGACGACGACGGGCCCTGTGGGTTGCCGGCGTCGCCGGCCTGACCGGGGTGGTCGGCCTGGCCGCCCTCGGTGGCGTGGCCGCCCGGGACGACAAGCCCACCTCCGACCGGGTGTCCGATGCCCAGCCGTCGACCAACCGGCAGAACGTCAGCGACGCTGGCGCGAACGCCGACGGCGGCACGGAGAACGGCGGCAAGGAGAGCGGCACCGACGACGAGTGGAGTGGCGACGACTGGAGTGGTTTCGACTACCGCTCCGGTAAGGACGACAAGCGGGACGAGAAGGACCGCACCAGGCAGGTGCCCTGCGACTCGGACAAGTTGATCCAGGCGATCACCTTCGCCAACAACGGCGACGGCGGTGTGCTGGAGCTGGCCAAGGGCTGCACGTACACCCTGTCCCGCAACCAGGACGGCAACGGCCTCCCGGTGATCACCGAGAACATCACTCTCAAGGGCGAGCACACGACAATTGGTCGTGAGGCCACCGCCGACTACTTCCGCATCCTGAACGTCGGCGCGGGTGGGCAACTCACCCTCAAGGGCCTGAGCATCAAGGGTGGGCAGACCATCCAGCGGGCGATGACCGTGGAGCCGGCGACGGTCTGGGGGCCGTACTCGACCTCGGTGCGGACCACCGCGGCGACGGCCAAGCCGGCGGCCACCACTGCAGCGGCCACCACTGCAGCGGGCACCACTGCAGCGGGCAGCGCGGCCCAGCCGGCAACGGCGGCGGCAGCGAAGCCGGCGGCGTCCACCGACCCGGCCACCGCGGCAGCGGCGGCCAAGCCGACCGCC
The DNA here is from genome assembly GCF_021442385.1 of Micromonospora sp. MH99. Classification (GTDB taxonomy): domain Bacteria; phylum Actinomycetota; class Actinomycetes; order Mycobacteriales; family Micromonosporaceae; genus Micromonospora. Next base: position 28,518 of record NZ_MUZA01000055.1, on the reverse strand, counting down.
GCCAAGGCGGCCACGACCAAGGCGGCAGCGGCCAAGGCAGCGACTGTCAAGGTGGCGGCGGCCAAGCAGGCTGCGACTGCCAAGCCGGAAGCAGGCAAGGCGGCGGACCCGACGGCAGCGGCCAAGGCGGCAGCGGACGCCAAGCAGGCAGCGGCGACCGCCAAGGCGGCCACGTCGACGAAGGTAACCGCCGCCAAGCCGGCAGCAGCTACCGCGGCCAAGCCGGCAGCAGCCAAGGCTCCGACGACGGCGGCCGGAGCGGCGGTTGTGCCGCTGGTGGAGGAGCCTGGATTCAACGACGGCGCCGGGGTGCTCGTACAGCCTGGGGGCCGGGCGGAGATCCTGGACAGTGAGCTGCTCTACAACCAGTCCGGCGGCAACGGCGGCGGGTTGGCGAACTTCGGCAGCGCCCGGCTCAGCAAGAGCACCGTCGCGCACAACACCGCCTTCTTCTTCGGCGGGGGCATCTTCAACGCCGGTGTGCTCCAGGTCGACGAGTCGAAGATCAAGGACAACACCGGGATCATCGGCGGCGGCGGCATCGCCAACGGCGCGGCCGAGATCTTCACCGAGTCCGTCGACGGCGGTGCGGTCTGGGTCTACAAGAGCGAGGTCACCGACAACGAGACGCTCGGCTTCGGCGGCGGCGTCCTGGACGTCGAGGGCACCACGACCCTGCACGACACGAAGGTCACCGGCAACACGGCGCTCCTGGACGGCGGCGGCGTTGCCGTGGCCGACAGTCAGCTCACCCTCAAGCACGCCACGGTGGCCAGGAACAGCGCTGGCCGCCAGGGTGGTGGGGTGGCGGTCGTCTCCGACAGCACCGCGACGATCGAGGACACCGCCATCGCGGACAACACCGCTGGGTCCGGCGGGGCCGGACTCTTCAACGAGGACAGCCGCACGACGCTGCGCGACAGCGAGGTCGTCGGCAACCGGGCCATCGGTCCGTTCGCCCGCGGCGGCGGCATCCTCAACGCCGAGGGGAGCGAGGTCAGGCTCTACCGGACGACGGTGGCGCACAACTTCTCCACCCTTGAGCCGGGGGGCATCTTCAACAGCCTCGGCGGCACCGTCCTGCTGGACGACGAGTCCGCGGTCACTGCCAACCGCCCGACGAACTGTTTCAACGTTCGGGACTGCTTCGCCTGATCGGTGGGGCTGAACCACATAGAGGGCACGCCTCTCCGAGCCGGTCACGGCACGGAGGGGCGTACCCATTTGGGCTGCTCACAGGCCCGACGGCCCGGCTTGGGGACGGCGTACCCGCCCGGGGTGTCCCGGCCACCAAACGCGCGAACGTGAACCTAATGTGGGGTTGTTTCGGATACGCCCCCGAGGCGAGGAACATTCTCATACGGTGGTTTTGGGAGCTACAACCGATTTGTAGCAGGGGACGCCCGCCGGAGGGCGGCGACCCTGTCTGGTACGAGGAGAGGGCAGAGAGCTCCGATGTCCAACTACCTAACGAACAATGAAGCCTCCGGGCGGGCGACGGCCAAGCGCCGCCGCAAGCTCTGGCTCGCCAGCGGCGTGGCCGGTCTGACGGGTGTGATCAGCCTCGCGGCGGTGGGCGTCGCGGGCAGCGCCGGAGCGGTTGGCCTGAACTGGAACACCGCGCAGGTCAGCAAGGACGGCGACCAGCACGGCGAAGAGGGCCGCGACTGGGACAAGGACCGGGACAAGGACAAGGACCGGGACAAGGACCACGAGCGTGGGAAGGAGGTGCCCTGCGACACCGACAAGCTGATTCAGGCGATCGTGTTCGCCAACAACAAGCACGGCGGTGTGCTGGAGCTGGCCAAGGGCTGCACCTACAACCTGAGCCGCAACGACTACCAGGGCAACGGGCTCCCGGTGATCACCGAGAACATCACCCTCAAGGGTGAGCACACGACGATCGCCCGGGAAGCCACCGCCGACTACTTCCGGATCCTCAACGTCGGCAGCGGTGGTCACCTCACCATCAAGGGCCTGACCATCAAGGGTGGCCAGACCCTCGAGCTGTTCGACGCCGTCGAGCCGGCGGCCGTCTGGGCGTCCTACTCGGACTCCGAGGCGATCGCGGCGCAGGTGAAGGCGGGCGTTCCGCTGAACCAGGCGCTCGCCACGCGGCAGGCCAACCCGAAGGCCGGCCTCAAGGCCGCGCCCAAGGTGACGCCGAAGGCCACGACGAAGGCAGCGCCGGGCGCCGTCACGCCGCTGGTCGAGGAGCCGGACGAGAACGACGGTGCCGGCATCCTGGTCCAGCCGGGCGGCACCGCCGAGATCATCGAGTCCGAGGTCGCCCTCAACCAGTCCGGCGGCAACGGCGGCGGCGTGGCCAACTTCGGCACCACGAAGATCTGGCACAGCACCGTCACCCGTAACACCGCCTTCTTCTTCGGCGGCGGTGTCTTCAACGCCGGCCTGCTCAAGGTCGAGGAGTCGAAGATCACCGACAACACCGCAGTCATCGGTGGTGGCGGTATCTCCAACGGTGCCGCGCCGATCTTCACCGACGACGTCGACGGCGGGACCGTCGAGTTGAAGAAGGCCGAGATCACCGACAACGAGACGCTGGGCTTCGGCGGCGGCTACCTCGACATCGAGGGCAACACCACGGCGTACGAGACCAAGTTCGTCTCGAACACCGCGATCCTCGCCGGTGGCGGTCTGGCGGCGGCGGACAGCCAGCTGAACCTGTACAACGTCTCGGTCGAGAAGAACAGCACCGCCGGTGTCGGTGGTGGTGTGGCCATCGCCTTCGACAGCGCGGTCACGTTCGAGAAGAGCAGCATCAAGGACAACACCGCCGGCTTCTTCGGCGGCGGGCTCTTCAACGCCGGCAGCGTCACCACGCTGCGCGACAGCGAGGTCGTCGGCAACCGGGCCATCGGCCCGATCGGGGTCGGCGGCGGCATCTTCAACATCTTCGGCGAGGTCAACCTGTCGAAGACGAAGGTCGCCTACAACTTCTCGACCTTCGCGCCGGGCGGTGTGTTCACCTTCTTCGGGCCGGTGAACGTGGACGACAAGTCCGCGATCACCGCGAACCGCCCGACGAACTGCCTGGCCATCCCGGGCGGCGCCATCGAGAACTGCTTCGCCTGAGCAGGAGCACCACGGCACGACGCACCACAAGGGCCGGCCCCCTTCCGCGCGACGCGGAAGGGGGCTGGTCCCCGCTCACCTGCGGACGAACACCGCCACGCTGCGCGCCGGCACCGTGAAGGTGCCGGCCGCCCGGTCGAACGACGCCGTCCGCAACGCCGGGTCGGCCGAGTTCACCAGCACCGGGTGCAGTGCCACGTCCGCGCCCCGCAGACCGGTCACGGTCTGCTTCGCCGTCGCCGGCGTGCCGTTGAAGACCACTGTCAGCGACGTCCACTGCCCGCCCAGGCCACGGGCGTCCAGCGTCATGGTCAGCACACCCGGCGTCTCCGCCTCGCCGGAGAGCGGGAACGCCACCCTCCGCTGCACCTGCTCGGCGGTGCTCAGCCCGAAGACCGGCGAGGACGCCCGGATGCGCAGCAGCTCGGCGTACCGGACGTCGGTGGTGTCGATCGCCGCGCAGTCGGGCACCAGGGCCGGGTCCGCGAGCAGTGGCTTGGCGTACGGCCACTTGTCCTCGTTGTCCTGTGCCGGCGGCAGGCCGGCGCCGAACCCGTTGCCCCGCTCGCAACCCCAGCGGATCTGGTTGAACCAGTCACCGGAGTTGAACGAGTTGCGGTCCAACGACTTCGACCGCAGCCGTTCGCTGCCGGCGGTGACGAACCCGGTGCCCTGCCCCAGCGCCACAGTGCTCAGCGCCAGCACCTGCATCCGGGAACGGTCCACCGGGCTGGTGGCCTGCGGCAGCTTGTACGCCAGCGCGTCGTACAGGATCTCGTTGTCGTGCGCGTCGACGTAGGTGACTGCCTCCCCGGGCGCGGCGGTGTAGCCGGCCGGGGAGCCGTTGTAGTCCACCTGCGCCCCGGTGACCGTGCGCCCCGAGGTGTCGGTGAACCGGTAGTCCCGCAGGTTGCCCGTGAGACCCACCTTGATCAGGTCGTGGGCGTGCAGCAGGCGGGCCTTCTGCGCCGCCGCCGACCCGTTCACCGGGTCGCCGTTGGGGTCGGTGTAGAGGCCGGAGGCGAAGCCCTGCGCGCGGGGGTTGGCGTCGAACGGCCCGCCGCCGCGTACGGCGTCACGCAGCCGGTCGTTGAACGTGCCGATGCCGGTGCCGGCCATGTTGGCCTGGGTGGCCTGCACGAACCGGGCGTCGTTGGCGACCTCGCCGAAGTTCCAGCCCTCGCCGTAGAGCATGATCGCCTTGCCGTCCACCCCGTCGCGGGCGACGGTCAGCCGGTCCAGCGCCGCACGTACGGCCAGGATGTTCGCCTTCGGGTGGTGGCCCATGAGGTCGAACCGGAAGCCGTCCACCCTGTACTGCCTGGCCCAGGTGACCAGCGAGTCGACGACCAGCTTGCCCATCATCGCGTGTTCCGGCGCGGTGTTGGCGCAGCAGGTGGAGTTGGCCACCGTGCCGTCGTCGAGCAGCCGGTGGTAGTAGCCGGGCACGACCTGGTCGAGCACCGACTTGTCGTCGACGCCGGCCGCCGAGGTGTGGTTGTAGACCACGTCCATGACCACCCGCAGGCCGGCCTCGTTCGCCCCGGCGACCATCCGCCGGAACTCGGTGGTCCGCGCCGCGCCGACCGGGTCGACGGCGTACCCGCCCTCCGGCACGGTGTAGTGCAGCGGGTCGTACCCCCAGTTGTAGCCGTCGGTCTCGGCCACCGCCGCCACGCATTTCTGCTGCTCCGCCGAGTCCGGCGGCAGCGCCGCCAGGTCGCAGGCCGGCTGGCGCTGGTCGGCCCGCTTCTCGGGGATCGTGGCGAAGTCGAACGCCGGCAACAGGTGCAGGTGCGTCACACCGGCGTCACCTAACGCCCGCAGGTGGGTCATCCCGGCGGTTTTCGGGTCGGTGAACGCCAGGAAGGTGCCCCGGCGCTGCGCCGGCACTGTCTCGTCGGCGATGGAGAAGTCGCGCACCGACAGTTCGGAGATCTGCGCCTTCGACGCCGGCACGGCGGCCGGCTTGCGCAGCGTGCGCCAGCCCGGCGGGGCCAGCGCCGGATCGTTCAGGTCGACCAGCTGGCTGTGTGTGGAGTCCGCGGCGAGAGCCACCGAGTAGGGGTCGGTGACCGACGCGGTGACCATCCGCTGCGCGGCCGGCTGCCACGCCTGCACCTGGTAGCGGTAGTACTTCCCCGTCCAGGCGTGGCTACCGCGCACCGACCAGACACCGGTGCGGTCGTCGCGGCGCATCGGCACCGTCTTCGCTGCCGATGTGGGTGAGTCGAACAGTTGCAGCGCCACCGTCCGGGCGGTCGGCGCCCAGAGCGCGAGGCTCGGCGTACGACCGGCGAAGGTCGGACCGAGCGTGACCTGGGTGGCCCGGGAGTACACGTCGTCGAGCACGCCGGGGATCTGCACGCCTGTCGCGGCGAGCAGGGCGCCCGCCGCGTCGCGCTCGGTGACCAGCAGCTGCCCGCGCAGCGCCGCCGGCACCTTCGCCAGGTCACCCCGATCGAGGGTGAAGGCCCGGTAGGACCACAGATGCGGGAACGCCGCGCGCTGGGCCTCGGTGAGCCCGTTGCGCTGCGCCCGCAACGGCAGACTGGTGTACGTCCCGGACAGCTCGCCGTCGACGACGCTCACTCCGCCGGTGGGGGCGGCCACCAGGGCGTACACCCGACCGTCGGTGGGTGGGGTCTGCCAGGCCACTGTGGACCTGTCGATCCAGTGCGCCTTCTGCTTGCCGATGTCGGTGTCCCCGCCTGCGCTGGTCGCGGTCGACGGCAGCAGCCGCCCCGGGGTGGCGGCGAGCAGCCACACCTCCCGGCCGGCGCTGGCGAAGTCGAGCCGCTGGTCGTCGGGCAGATCCTTGGTGTCGCCCTTGTGGATGATGTAGTTCAGCCCGGTGGCACCGGCCGCCAGAGGCACCCGGAACACCGCGCCGAACGCGTCGATCGACGTCGGCGCGAGCGGGGTGGCCCACTCGGTCGGGTTGGCCGCCCCGTCCCACAGGTGCAGGCCCCACCCGTCGTAGTTGCCGTCGGCCCGCCGGTAGTGGATGACCGCGGTGCCCTCCTCGACCGACGGATCCGGTTGACCGGTGGCCGCCTGCCTGCTCGGGTAGATCGCCGGGTCACCCTGCTTGAGCCAGACCTCACCGGTGGCGCTCACGTCGATGCTGCGGTCCTGGGCGACGTCCTTGGTGCCGTTCTTGTCGACCACCACGAAGCCCACCGACTTCGCGCCGGGCTTGAGCTTCACCCAGGCGAACCGGCCGTAGGAGTCCTCCCCGGCGAACGGTTGCCCCTTGGGCCACTCGGTGACGTACGCCGGGTCGATGTCGCCCCAGGCGTACAGCCCCCAGTCGTCGTACCCCCCGGCCGGACGCTGGTAGTGCACCACCGCCCACTCCCGGGACCCGCCCTGCTCGGGCGTGCCGACGACGGCGACGGATCGCGCCGTCGCGGTGCGGCCACGGCCGTCGCGCACGACGGCGCGGTACTCGATCCGGGTGCCGCCGGCCAGGCCGTCCAGGTCGTGGTGCACGGTGTACGGCGCGTGGTCGGCGCTGCCCAGCAACGTCCACCTGCCGCCGGCGACCCGGGCCGCCACGGTGACTGTGGCGAGCGGGTCGCCGGTCACCTTCGCGGTCACGGCGGCGCGGGTGGCCACCGACGCGTCCGGCGCGGGGGTGGTGATGCTGATGGTCGGCGTGCCGCTCGGCCGGGCGATGGGGGTGCCCGCGCGGTACACGGCCGCCGACAGCGGCGGCACGGTCAGGGTCAACCTGCCGTCGCCACCGGCCTGTTCCACGCCCGACCCGCCGTAGATGCCGGTGAACGTGGCGCCGGCCGACCAGGTGTCCACGGTGACAGTCTGCGCGGTCTCGGCGTTGTTCACCGCAACCACGTACTCGGTCCGGTCGGCGGGGGCGATCCGGGAGGCGGCGAACACGCCGGGACCGTCGGCGGCGTACCGGGTGACCTGGATGCCGTCGCGCAGCGCGGGGTGCGCCTGGCGCAGCCGGCCCAGCTCGGCGATCGTCCGGTACAGCGGGTGGCCGGTGTCGAACTGGTCGCTGGCGTGGGTGCGGTCGGTGCCGAGCAGGTCGTCGTCGAGGTAGTCGGGCACTTTCGAGGCGAACATGTCCTGCCGGGCGTCCTTGTCCCCGCCGGGGCCGGTGAAGCCCTGCTCGTCGCCGGAGTAGACCACCGGCTGGCCACGGGTCAGGAACATCAGCTGGTGGGCGAGCTGGTCCCGCCGCAGGTGGCTGGCCGGGTCGGTGCCGCCGCCGGCGATGAACGACCCGATCCGACCCATGTCGTGGTTGCCGAGGAAGGTGGTCAACCGGCCCGCGTCGGTGTCCCGGGCGGCGTACAGGTCGTCGCGGGCGTACACGTCGGCGAGGGCCTTCGCCGATCCGGCGCCCGCCGTGTAGCCGCGCGCGGCCTCCTGGAACGCGAAGTCGATGGTGGCCGGCAGACCACCGCGGCGCACGTACGTCGACGTGATCTCCGGGTTGGCGCTGTAGACCTCGCCGAACAGGAAGAAGTCCTTTTTGCCGGCCTTCTCGGCGGCCCGCTCGACGCCCCTGGTGAACTGCGGCCAGAAGTCCATGTTGACGTGCTTGACGGTGTCCAGCCGGAATCCGTCGACGCCTGTTGCGCCGATCCAGTCGCCGTACGCCTTCGTCATTCCCCGGACCACCTCGGGACGCTCGGTCCACAGGTCGTCGAGGCCGCCGAAGTCGCCGTACTCGCTGTTCTCACCGGAGAAGGTGGAGTCCCCCCGGTTGTGGTACATGGTCGCGTCGTTGAGCCAGGCCGGCACCTTCGCCGTGGCGTCGCCGGGTTCGGGGAAGACCGGCGTGTACGGGCCGGAGTTCCTGTCGACGGTGGGGAAGTCACGGCTGCCGTCGGCGTAGTTGCGGTCCTCGAAGGCCCGCCCCTGCGCGTCGACGTACGGCGAGGTGGCCTTGTCCACGTAGGCGTAGGAGTCCTCGGCGTACTTGATGACGTCGGCGGTGTGGTTGACCACGACGTCGAGGTAGACCTTGATCCCCCGCCGGTGCGCGAGCGAGACCAGCTCCTTGAGCTGCGCGTTGGTGCCGAAGTGCGGGTCGACCTGGGTGAAGTCGGTGATCCAGTAACCGTGGTAGCCAGCGGAGACGTCGTCGCCCTTGCCCTGCACCGGACGGTTCTTGAAGATCGGGGCGAGCCAGATGGCGGTGGTGCCCAGACCCTGGATGTAGGCAAGCTTGTCGATGACGCCCTTGAGGTCACCGCCGTGGTAGAAGCCCTTGTCGGTCGGGTCGAGCCCGGTACGCAGCCGGCCACCGGTCAGGCCACCGGAGTCGTTGCGCCGGTCGCCGTTGGCGAACCGGTCCGGCAGGACGAAGTAGAACTGCTCGGCACGCGCGGTGCCGTCGCCGGCGGCCAGCAACGCCTCGGCGGTGGGCTCGTCGCGCCACTGGACGGCGCCGGCCGCGGCGAGGGGATCGGTGCCGGCGGGTCGGGGGTCGGCGTCGGCGCCGAGGGGCCGCGTGGAGTCCGGCGTACCGACGAGGGTGAAGGTGAGCAGGCAGACGAGCGCGAGCACTGCGGTACGCGGGATCGACGGGGGTTTCATCGACGGCCTTCCTCTGGTCGTGATTGGCCGCACGCTAACCCTTGCCGAAACAATCTGCAATACCTTGCAAACAAAGTCGTAACCAAGCAAGGTCCTTGCGGAAACACAGCTCAGAACCCGCTGCAACGCACTCCGTCGACTGTGCAACCCCGCGGCGTCGTGGACGCCCGCTCCAGGTGGAACCGCAACGCCACCGACCCGCCGGCCGGCACGTCCACCCCGCTGACGTACGTGAAGCTCCCGTCGGACTGTCGCAGCGTCCCCTGTGGCACCCCCTCCACCCAGGCGGTCACCAGCCGCCCACCGGAGAAGTCGAACCGCACCGTCCAGCCACGGTCCGCACCTGACGCGTTGACGATCAGCACCTCGCCGATGAAGCCCCCGTCGAAGCTCTGCATGACCCGGTACCGCCCGCTCACCGCAGGCGGCCGCTGCGGCGAGGTGCCATTCGACGGTCGCACCGGGGTCGGCGCCACCGTCGGGCCGACCGCCGGTGGCCGCGACATGGCAGGTGTGCTCGGGGGCGGCCCGCTCGCCCGCGGCGACAGCCCCGGCCGCACCGGCGCCCGCTCCGGCAGCGGCGTCGACGACTGATCCGACGGCGCGACCGGCGCCTGCGGCAACGGCAGCCCCGCCGGCGGCGGGCCGTCGTCGGAGGCGGGACTACGCCCCCGGTACGCGCCCAGGGCCACGAAGAGCAGAACCACCATCACGACGAGGCCGGCGCACGCCACGATCCACGGCGACGACGCGATGGCAGCCGGACCGTGCGACGGTCGCGGCGCGCGACGCATGCCGGACATGTACCTCCCTCAGCGGGCCGTCCGGGCAGCGTAGCGATCGACGGCCCGACTCGAAAGCGGCGACGGCCGCCACCGACGCCCGTTCAGCCGAAGCGGCAGTCGACGCCGTTGACCGTGCACCGCACCGGCCGCTGCGCCGACCCGTCCCAGGCCAGCCGCAACCGCAACGTCTGCGTGTCACCCGGATCCAGCGCCACCCCGCCGCTCACCACGAACTCGCCGGCACCCTGCGCCGGGGTCGACTCGTTCGTCAGCGACAGCACGGCCTCCGTCGCGTTCCAGCCGTCCGTACCGACCTGGTACCGGGCGGTCACCGCGCCGTTCGTCGGCGCCACCGCCCGGGCGCTCGTCCGGGCCGGCGACGGCAAAGCCGTGGTGGCGCGCGGCGACGGCGTCCGGCTGCTGCGCGACGGTCGCGGCGACGCCGTGCGCCGCTCCAGCCCACCCGGCGTCGGCCCCGACGACGCCACAGCCGGCACCGTCGGCAGGAACACCGGCGGCGCGGCCTGCGGCGCGCTCTCCCGCTCCCGCGTACGGAACGACAACAGCGCGATCACCAACAGCACCACCAGCGCGCCGATGCCGAGCAGCACCACGATCCACGGCACCGACAGCAGCACGCGCGCCGTCCGCGGACCTCCCGCACCGTCCGGCCCCAACGCCATCAGGTCTCCCCTCGTCCCACCGACGCGACAGCGTAGCCAGCGGCGGCCGGACCGAACACCTCGCGGGTACAGATCGGACCGACCGGCCCACCCGACGCGGAAAACGGCTCGCCGGCGTGGACGGTTTGCCAGCGGTCAGGCCGTCCGGACAACGGTGCAGATCAGCGGACCCTCACCCGACGTACGCAGCAGATAGCGGTACCGCTCCCCCGGCACCGCGTACCCCCGGCTGTCCAGGAACTCCCACTCCACCGACACCATGGTCAGCAACGCCGACACCGGCTGCACGTCCTCGATCCGAGCGTGCGCGGCGATCAGCTCCCGGTCCTGGTAGTCGGGCGCGGCGCCCACGAAGGACAGCGCGACAGCAGCGAGGGAGGTGAACGAGAAGCTGTACGTGTCGGCCACCACCAACCCGGGCAGGGCGTAACAACCAGCGAGCGACGGCAGGTCGCCGGAGGTCATCGCGGCGCCGTACCTGTCGAAGAAGCCGGTCAGCGCGTCGAGATCGGTGGAGGCGTTCACGCGACAGCAATTGCCGCTCACGGGGCGGGCCAAACCTCAGCGGGGCGGAACCCGCACCTCGATCTCCGCACCCAACCGGGCGCCACCGGTCAACCCCAGATCGTCACCACTCCAGAACCGCCCCGGGTCGTACCAGTTCGGACGCTTACCGGCGGGCAGCAGGCCCATCGCCTCGTAGGTCACCGCCACGACCTCGGCGCAGTACGCCGTCTCCAACGCCCGCTCCCGCGCAGCAGCGCTGGCCGGAGCGGCAGAGTCGCCCCGGGTCGCCTGGGCGGCCCGCGAGACGGCTCGCAGCGCGGCCCGGCCGGGACCCGGCAGCGACGGCACCCGACCGCGCACCCACCGCCACGCCAACTGCGCGGTCGACGGGAACGGCGTGCCGTCCAACCGCGCGACGGTCCGCAGCACCGCCCGCTCCATCTCCCCGGCGGCCGGCGGGTCGAGCTGCCGCAGCCAGGCCCGCTGCCCGTACCGGTTGGCCCACACGCAGACCGCGTCCCGCAGGTCGTGCAACTGCACACCGCGCTGGTGCGTGCCCGACCACAGGTCCGGCAGCGACCTGCCCAACTCCGCGTGCCACATCAGCGGCGGCATGTCGTCCAGCACCACAGCCATCCCGACGTGATTGACCGGGCTGTTCGTGGTGAACTGGATCGCCCGGTCCGGCACGCTGCGACCCCGGAACACCCACACGTCACCGGTGCGGGTCAACTCGACGGCCTCATCCAGGCTGATGCTCATGAGGGACTAGCCTAGGCCGATGCGGCAAGGATTGCGGTGGTGGAAGGTCCTCGGGCTCGCCGGCCTGGCCGGGGTCGCGGCGTCCGGCGTGGTGATCGCCCGGGCCGAGCGGCGCCGGCGCGCGTACACCCCGGAGGAGATCCGGCAGCGGCTGCTGGAACGGCACGCCCAGGCCGGCGACGCCACGAAACCCATCGACCCAGCCTGACCCACGAGCCCGCAGCTCCGCGGCTGTCACCGGTAGGGCGCCGTCAACCCGGCCGCGCCACGTCAGTGGCCGCTGCCGGCGCGGACCGGCTCGGCATCGTCGGTGGCGTCGGTCGACGCGAACCGGTGCGCCCGCCGGCGCAGCCACCAGGTGCTGACCAGGCCGGCGAGTACGGCGAGGACAAGTCCCGCCCAGGAGATGTCCTTGAGCCAGTGCTCGGCCGCCCGACCGACGCTGTACAGCAGGTACGTGGTGCCGAACGCCCAGACCAGGCCGCCCGCGGCGTTGGCCAAAAGGAACCGCCGGTAGGGCACGTGCAGTGCTCCGGCGAGCGGACCGGCGAGGATGCGCAGCAGCGCCACGAACCGACCGAAGAAGACAGCCCAGACGCCGTACCGGGCGAAGCTCCCCTCGGCCCGGGTGAGCTGCGCGGGGCCGAGATGGCGCGGGAAGCGCCGACCGAGCCTGATCAGCAGTGGACGGCCGCCGCGGCGGCCCACGGCGTACCCGATGGAGTCGCCCGCGATGGCGCCCACGGCCGCCGCCGTGGCGACCCACTCCGGCTCGACCACGCCGGTGGCGGCGAGCAGCGCGGAGCTGACCAGGACGATCTCGCCGGGCAGCGGAACACCCATGCTCTCTACGCCGATCACCGCCGCGACGATCAGATAGACCGCCAGCGGCGGCAGCGCCACGAGCCAGTGCTGTACGTCGACCATGGCTGTCGTGTCCTCTCCCGGTCGGTCCGCCCTCGAACCCTACCCGGGGTCTGGAGATCCGGGCGTTCCGCCAACCGACAGGTCACCTTGCCCGGCCCTCGACGACCAGGTCCTCACTCATGACCAGGCTGGGGTTGCGACGAAGGGCGCTGGCGATCCGCTGTGGCTGCCGGCCGAGTCGATGTGCTGCTGAACGGTATACCTCAGAGGTATGAATATGACTCTGAGGTATACCGCTCACGACCCGCGTCCGCCTCCACGGAGGTGACCGAGGGTCACCGCCGGTCGCCGTGGGGCCTGGGCGGGCGTGCCCGGCGGGAGCGGTCCGTCACGCAGTGGCGGGGATGTCCGCGCAGCCGCCGAAATGGTGGTCGGCACGGATCTGATAGGCGTCGACGATGTCGAAGATCCACCAGGTGGAGCCGTTGGTGCAGTCCTGCCGGTACAGCGCGAGGTCCGTCGACCCGTTGCCGTTGTAGTCGCCGGGGGCCGGGATGTCCTTGCAGCCGCCGTACTTCAGGCCCGACTGGATCGCCCCGCTCAACCGCACGTTGTAGATCGACCAGGACGAGCCGTTAGCGCAGTCCTGCCGATACAGGGCCAGGTCGGTCCACTTGTCGCCGTTGTAGTCACCCGGCGCCGGGATGTCCTTGCAACCGCCGTACTTGAAGCCGGACTTGATCGCGCTGGAGTTCTTCACGTCGTAGATCGACCACGACGAACCACTGGCGCAGTCCTGCCGGTACAGGGCCAGGTCGGTCACACCGTCACCGTTGTAGTCACCCGGCGCCGGAATGTCCGCACAGCCCCCGTACTTGAAGCCGGACCTGATCGCGCTGGAGTTCTTCACGTCGTAGATCGACCACGACGAACCACTGGCGCAGTCCTGCCGGTACAGGGCCAGGTCGGTCACACCGTCACCGTTGTAGTCACCCGGCGCCGGAATGTCCGCACAGCCCCCGTACTTGAAGCCGGACCTGATCGCGCTGGAGTTCTTCACGTCGTAGATCGACCACGACGAACCACTGGCGCAGTCCTGCCGGTACAGGGCCAGGTCGGTCACACCGTCACCGTTGTAGTCACCCGGCGCCGGAATGTCCGCACAGCCCCCGTACTTGAAATCGGCCTTGATCTGCGTCGTCTTGTCCCGACCGCTCTGGATCCACCACGCCGAACCGTTGACACAGTCCCGGCGGTACAACGCCAGATCCGCCACCCCATCACCGTTGTAGTCACCCGGCGCCGGGATGTCCGCGCTCCCGCCGTAGTGGTGATCGGCGAGGACGATCTGCTCGGTGCTGGGGCTCTGCACCCACCAGGCCGAACCGTTGACCGGGTCCGGTCGGTACAACGCCAGGTCGGTGGAGCCGTCACCGTCGTAGTCCGCGAGTGCGGAACTCACGGACCCCCACATCGCCGTCGCCAGCCGTTCCCCGTCCGCTGCCTGTGGCTGGTACGCGTCCGGGGTGCCGGAGATCTGTACCGCCTGGCAGATCTCGCCCACCGGTGCGCTCTGCCAGGGGAACCTCTCCATCTTGATGAGGAAGGAATTGGTCGAGTACACCGGGTCCAGGATCTGCGCCTGCGTGCCCCAACCTGTGCTGGGGCGCTGCTGGTACAGGCCGAGACTGTCCCGGTCGCCGTAGGGGAGGTTCTGGATCGTGCTCTCCACGATCGCCGTGGTCAGCGCGATGGTGGCGGCGCGGACGGGCAGCTTGCGCGCTTTCACCACCTGGACGATCAACCGGGCGCACGCCACCCGGCTGGGGGTGAGGGCGGCGCCGCTGAGCTTGCCGGTCAGCGTCGGGCCGACCCGGGCGGCGAAAGCTGCGTCGGCGCTGGTGGGTGCGGCCGCCGTACAGTCGGGGATGACGGCGGCCCGGGCGACCGGCACGTCGAAGGCCAACGCGGCGAACGTCGCCAGGGCGGCGAGGCCGGCGAGTGCACCGTGGAAACGGAGACGTCTCACACCTTGCTCCTTGCGAAACGGGGATGGGCGGCGAGGGTGGGGCCGCCCGCGGAGAGCGGAACGGCCCCACCTGAGCTGTCAGGCAGTCGCGGGGATGTCCGCGCAGCCACCCCAGTGGTGGTCGGCGAAGATCTGGCTGTTGTCCGTGATGTCAAGGACCCACCAGGTGGAGCCGTTGGTGCAGTCCCGGCGGTACAGAGCCAGGTCGTTGATGCCGTCCCCGTTGTAGTCACCGGGAGCGGGGATATCCGCGCAACCGCCGTACTTCAGACCCGACCTGACCGCGTTGGCCGTGACGATGTCGAAGATCGACCAGGACGAGCCGTTGGTGCAGTCCTGCCGGTACAGCGCGAGGTCCGTCGACCCGTTGCCGTTGTAGTCACCCGGGGCGGGGATGTCGGCGCAGCCGCCGTACTTGAGGCTCGACTGGATCGCCCCGCTCAACCGCACGTTGTAGATCGACCAGGACGAGCCGTTAGCGCAGTCCTGCCGATAGAGGGCCAGGTCGGTCCACTTGTCGCCGTTGTAGTCACCCGGTGCCGGGATGTCCTTGCAACCGCCGTACTTGAAGCCGGACTTGATCGCGCTGGAGTTCTTCACGTCGTAGATCGACCACGACGAACCACTGGCGCAGTCCTGCCGGTACAGGGCCAGGTCGGTCACACCGTCACCGTTGTAGTCACCCGGCGCCGGAATGTCCGCACAGCCCCCGTACTTGAAATCGGCCTTGATCTGCGTCGTCTTGTCCCGACCGTTCAGGATCCACCACGCCGAACCGTTGACACAGTCCCGGCGGTACAACGCCAGATCCGCCACCCCATCACCGTTGTAGTCACCCGGGGCCGGAATGTCCGCGCTCCCGCCGTAGTGACGATCGGAGAAGATGCTCTCGCGCGAGTTGGAGCTCTCCACCCACCACGCCGAGCCGTTCGTGGCATCCCGCCGGTACAGCGCCAGGTCCGTCTGGCCGTCGCCGTCGTAGTCCCCGGTGACCATCCTGGTCGCGGTGGGACTGTCGACGATGTTCTTGTATCGCAGCGGTCGGTTGTGGGTGATGTCGTAGTACGAGATGTCGCCGACCTGGTTGTGGCTGTTCGGGACCGGCCCCTTGGCCCAGTCCTGGAAGGCCGGACCGTTCAAGGAGTAGGTGAACGCGCCCTTGCTGTGGTCGGCGCCGTCCTTCCATCGGGCGAACAACTCGATGTGCCCACTCGAAAGGATCGCGTCACCAGGCTTGAGCGAGTCCGCGCTGATCGAGTCCGTCACCGACCCGATCGAGTTACGGAAGTCGTCGGTCGTCGGGCTGCTGGAAAGGTGCCACGCCATCGAGACCAGGCCGGAGCAGTCCGTCCGGTACTGCTTACCGCCGGGGTCCGACGATTGTTGGGTCGAGATCACCCGTCCGGTGCCGTCGTAGACCGTGCCGTAGACCACGTTCTTGTCGACCCAGTACTGGGCGCGGGCGAGCACCTCGGACCGGGTGATCTGGCCGCCGATGCTGCTGGCTGCCTGGGCCGGAGCGGCGGACGCCACCACCTGGATCGCGGTGAGCGCGGTGGCGGTGGCGGCCAACGCCAGCGCTCCGGCCACGATGCGACCGGCGCGCTGACGTAACCTTGTTCTGGTCATCGGGATCCCTTCGACTGGCCAATTCCTGCCAGTGAGGGTGCTCTGGCTCCCTTCAGGAACGCTGCAGCTCGACGCCTCGGCAGGTACAGCGGATCTGGAGCTTCTCTGCAGCGCACACGGCGCCGAGGCCAGGCGACGGTCGCCGCCTGGCCGCGCCGGTGTGGGTCGACGGATATCGCCCGTCCGGGCCCGAGGAGGTCGAGCCGGCAAGGGCACCTGCCACCTCACAGGCCAGGTCGTCCAGCCGGTACGCGGCACATGCGGTGACCACGGCGTCGAGCGTCGCGCGCTCCCGGGCGAGCCACAGCGCGGGGTGGGACAGGGCCGTCTGGACTGCGGTGCCGAACGGGGACCCGTCCGCCGGTAGATGCCAGGCGAGGAACTCTCCGGTCGGCGCCGGGTGCGACGCCGCGCCGACCAGGTGCAGGCCGGCAGCGGCGATCGCCCCTATCCCTTGACGCAGCAGGTCGTCCGGGTCCTCGATCTCGGCCCGTTCGCGCGCGAAGAGCCGAACCAGCTCGTGCAGCCGGTACCGGGGCTGCTCGCGGCTTCCGGTCGGTACGACGTCGACCAGCCAGGCGTCGACGAGCCGGTCGAGCAGTTGCTCTCCCGCCGTCTCGGACAGGCTCAGCGCGGCAGAGACCGTCCACGAGGCGAAGTCCGGTGCCCCGAGAACTGCCAACAGCCGCAGGGCCGCCTGCGCCGACGGGTCCAGGGTCTGGTAGCTGAGGGCGAAGCTGGCCCGAACCTCCTGGTCACCAGCGGCGAGCTCGTCCAGCCGGCGGCGCTCGTCGGCAAGCCTGCTGGCCAGGACCTCCAGCGGCCAGTTCCGCCGGCCCACCAGCCGGGCCCCGGCCACCCTGATCGCCAGGGGCAGGCCGCCGCAATGCTCGACGATGGCCCGTGTCGCGTCCGGCTCCTGCCGGGTACGGCCGCTGCCCACGATCCGGTCCAGCAGCTCGGCGGCTTCAGCCGTCTCGAGCACGTCGAGTTCGGTCAAACGGATCCCGTCCAGTCCGCCGAGAGCGGTGCGGCAGGTCACCAGCACCGCGCAACCGGGAGCCGCGGGGAGCAACGGTCGGAGCTGACTCTCACTGCCCGCGTCGTCGAGCAGCACGAGTAGGCGCCGGCCGGCGGTACGGGTCCGGTAGAGCTGGACCCGCTCCGCCAGGGTCTCGGGCACCGCCTCGGCGGCGACGTCGAGTGCCCGTAGAAAGCCACCGAGGACGTCAAGAGGTTCGAGCGGAGTGTCGCTGAGGCCGCGCAGGTCTGCGTACAGCTGCCCGTCCGGATAGTGGTCGCACGCCTCGTGACCGACGCGCACCGCCAGCGCCGATTTGCCCACGCCGCCTCTGCCGACGATGACCTCGACCGGCCGGGTGCCGCGGCCGACCGGCGCGGTGATGGTCTGCACGAGCGACTCCACCACGGCACGCCGGCCGGTGAAGTCCACGGGCTGCGGCGGCAGTTGCGCGGGACGGATCGGCGCTGCGCGGGTGCCGTCGGGGTGGTTGGTCGCCGCGGTGGTGGTGATCCGCTGCTGCTGTCCGGGGTATGGCGCTGGCGGCGGCGCCTCGTCCTCGCGCAGCAGCAGCTCGTGGATGTTCCGCAGTTCGGGGCCTGGTTCGATGCCCATCTCCCCGATCAGCAGAGCCCGTGCCTCCCGATAGACCGCCAGCGCGTCGGAGCGGCGTCCCATCATGGCCAACGCCGTCATCAGGTGGCCGCGCAGCCGTTCCCGGTAAGGATGGCTGCCGACCAGGCCGGTCAGCTCGGCGCACGTCTGTTCGACGTGGCCGAGGGCGAGCTCGGTGGCGACCCGTTCCTCGACAGCCGTCAGCCGCAGTTCCTCCAGCCGCAGCACCTCGCCGGAGAGCGCGTGGTGATCGACGTCGTCGAGTGCGACACCTCGCCAGATGTCATCGGCGGCGCGCAGCCTGCGGATGCCCTCGCCGGACCGACCGTGCGCCAGCGCCGCCCGACCCAGCCCCACCTGCCGTTCGAAGACGTCGCGGTCCACCGTCTGAGGGTTGACCTGAAGGAGGTAGCCGGAGGACTGGGTGACGATCGCCGACGCCCCGTCCGGCCCGATCAGTGTCCGGCGCAGTGCCGAGACGTACGTTTGTAGAACGCCACGGGCGGTGCCCGGGGGTGCGGCACCCCAGACGGCATCGACCAGTTTCGCGGTCGATACCACCCGCCCGTGCTCGACCAACAGTGTGGCGAGCAGGGTTCGTCGTTTGCGTCCGCCGAGCGGTATGAGCCGCCCGTCCCCCAGCACCTCGACCGGCCCAAGCAGACGGAATTCCACGCCAACCTCCCCCGAAGCAGCCGGCAGTAGCCGGGCAGACAGGCTAGGTCCGCAAGGCGCACGGGAGGAGTCCGGCACGTCGACGGGAGGTGACGTGATTCCGGCAACGTTCGTCCCGAGACCTGGGCCGAGGTTGCGCGAATAGCAAGACGGACGTACGGTTTTGTTGAAGAGCGGAATCGGCGGTAAGTGTCACCTAACCTCGGCGGCACCCCGGCCGGTGCGACAGACTGCTCAGGACTACTCACGGTCGCTGGTGTGAAGGAGTACGACGTGGCGAGCCTCGACACCTTCGGTGCGAAGACCCAGCTACGCGTCGGAGACGCGAGCTACGAGATTTTCAAGATCGACAAGGTGGACGGCCACGAGCGGCTGCCGTACAGCCTGAAGATCCTCCTGGAGAACCTGCTGCGGACCGAGGACGGCGCGAACATCACCGCCGACCACATCGAGCAGCTCGGCGGGTGGGACCCCACCGCCGACCCGAGCGTGGAGATCCAGTTCACCCCGGCGCGGGTGCTCATGCAGGACTTCACAGGCGTGCCCTGCGTGGTCGACCTGGCCACCATGCGCGAGGCCGTACGGGAGCTGGGTGGCGACGCCACCAAGGTCAACCCCCTCGCCCCCGCCGAGCTGGTCATCGACCACTCGGTGATCGCCGACCTGTTCGGCCGCGAGGACGCGTTCGCCCGCAACGTCGAGCTGGAGTACGAGCGCAACAAGGAGCGCTACCAGTTCCTGCGTTGGGGCCAGACCGCGTTCAACGAGTTCAAGGTCGTCCCGCCGGGCACCGGCATCGTGCACCAGGTCAACATCGAGTACCTGGCCCGCACCATCATGGAGCGCAACGGCCAGGCGTACCCGGACACCGTGGTCGGCACCGACTCGCACACCACGATGGTCAACGGCCTGGGCGTGCTGGGCTGGGGCGTCGGCGGCATCGAGGCCGAGGCCGCGATGCTCGGTCAGCCGGTCAGCATGCTGATCCCGCGCGTGGTGGGGTTCAAGCTCTCCGGTGAGATGCCGGCCGGCACCACCGCCACCGACCTGGTGCTGACCATCACCGAGATGCTGCGCAAGCACGGTGTGGTCGGCAAGTTCGTCGAGTTCTACGGCCCCGGCGTGAGCGCCGTGCCGCTGGCCAACCGCGCCACCATCGGCAACATGTCGCCCGAGTACGGCTCCACCGTGGCGATCTTCCCGATCGACTCCGAGACGATCCGCTACCTGGAGCTGACCGGCCGCGACGCCGCGCAGGTCGCGCTCGTCGAGGCGTACGCCAAGGAGCAGGGCCTCTGGCACGACCCGGACGCGGAGCCGGCGTACTCGGAGCGCCTGGAGCTGGACCTGGGCTCCATCGAGCCGTCGCTCGCCGGCCCGAAGCGCCCGCAGGACCGGGTGCCGCTGGGTGCCGCCAAGACGCTGTTCCGCTCGGCGCTGACCGACTACGTCGCCGACGACTCCACCGTCGAGCGTGACCTCAAGCCGGGTGTGCCCCGTGAGGAGCTGCCCCGCGGCGCGAACGGCCCGGCCGACGAGGCCAGCGCCGAGTCCTTCCCGGCCAGCGACCCGCCGGCCAACGACTTCAGCGACCCGGCCGACGAGCCGCGCGACCTGGAGACCGCTGCGGTGGGCGCGGGCGGCCGGGCCACCAACCCGGTCCGGGTCACCGGCGCCGACGGCGTCGAGTACGAGCTGGACCACGGCGCCGTGGTGATCGCCGCCATCACCTCCTGCACCAACACGTCCAACCCGCAGGTGATGATCGGCGCGGCCCTGTTGGCCCGTAACGCAGTGGAGAAGGGCCTGACCCGCAAGCCGTGGGTGAAGACCACCCTGGCCCCGGGCTCCAAGGTCGTCATGGACTACTACGAGCGGGCCGGCCTGACGCCGTACCTGGACAAGCTCGGCTTCAACCTGGTCGGTTACGGCTGCACCACCTGCATCGGCAACTCGGGCCCGCTGCCCGAGGAGGTGTCTGCCGCGGTCAACGAGCACGACCTGTCGGTCGTCTCGGTGCTGTCGGGCAACCGGAACTTCGAGGGCCGGATCAACCCGGACGTCAAGATGAACTACCTGGCGTCCCCGCCGCTGGTGGTGGCGTACGCCCTCGCCGGCACGATGGACATCGACCTGGCCAACGAGCCGATCGGTGAGGACAGCGACGGCAACCCGGTCTTCCTGCGGGAGATCTGGCCGAACAGCGCCGAGATCCAGGACGTCATCGCCCAGGCGATCGGCGCGACCGGGTTCAGCGCCGCGTACGCCGACGTCTTCGCCGGTGACGAGCGGTGGCAGTCGCTGCCTACCCCGACCGGCGACACGTTCGCCTGGGCCAGCGACTCGACCTACGTGCGCAAGCCCCCGTACTTCGAGGGCATGCAGCAGGAGCCGAGCCCTGTCGTCGACATCTCGGGCGCGCGCGTGCTGGCCAAGCTGGGTGACTCGGTGACCACCGACCACATCTCGCCGGCCGGCGCGATCAAGGCCGACTCGCCGGCGGGCACGTACCTCGCCGAGCACGGTGTGCCGCGCCACGAGTTCAACTCGTACGGCTCCCGCCGGGGAAACCACGAGGTGATGATCCGGGGCACGTTCGCCAACATCCGGCTGCGCAACCAGCTGGTGCCCGGGGTGGAGGGCGGCTTCACCGTCAACCACCTCACCGGCGAGCAGACCTCCATCTACGACGCCTCGATGGCCTACCAGGAGGCCGGCATCCCGCTGGTCATCCTGGCCGGCAAGGAGTACGGGTCGGGCTCGTCGCGGGACTGGGCGGCCAAGGGCACGATGCTGCTGGGCGTCCGGGCGGTCATCGCCGAGTCGTACGAGCGGATCCACCGCTCCAACCTCATCGGCATGGGCGTGCTGCCGCTGCAGTTCCCGGTGGACGTCACCGCCGAGTCGCTCGGCCTGACCGGCACCGAGATGTTCACCATCACCGGTGTGACGGCCCTGAACGACGGCGACACCCCGCGCACGGTGACGGTCACGACCGACACCGGCGTGGAGTTCGAGGCAGTGGTGCGGATCGACACCCCGGGTGAGGCGGACTACTACCGCCACGGCGGCATCCTGCAGTACGTGCTGCGCCGCATGATCGCCAACTGACGTACCGACGCGCCAGGCTCCTTTCCGCAGAAGCGGAAGGGAGCCTGCGTCGTCTTCCCGCCGCCCCATCGCGCCAACCACGAGATCTTGGACAGTTTCCGTTCGACGCGAACGGAAACTGTCCAAGATCTCGCGTCCCGTGGCTCCATGGCACCGGCCGGACCGGCCCGGCAGTCTGGACCCGGTTCCTGGTGCGGGGGCAGGCGCGGCTGACCCCCACGTCCTACGGGATGAGTTCGTCTGCCCGGTCCAGCAGCGCGCTCCGCTCGGCGGCCGAGTCGACCGCAGCCGCGGCCTCCCGGAACAGCGCGGCGGCCCGCGGCCGGTCACCCTGCCGGGCGACCAGATCGGCCCGTACCGCCACGGCGAGCGGGTTGCCGTCCAACCCTCCCCCGGCCTGCGCCGCGTCGAGCACGCCCAACCCGGCGTACGGCCCGTACGCGTAGCCGTGCGCGACGGCGCGGTTGAGCGCGACCACCGGCGAGGCCCGGATGTCGGCAAGCGCGTCGTAGGCCCGCGCGATCGTCGGCCAGTCGGTGTCGTCGGCAGACGGCGCGGTGGCGTGGCAGGCGGCGATCCGGGCCTGCCACGCGTACGGCCCGTCATCGCGTACCCGGGCAAGGGCCGCCTGGCCCTCGGCGATGGCCGCATGGTCCCACCGCGCCCGATCCTGGCGCTCGAGGGTGAGCAGGTCGCCTGCGGCGTCCCGACGGGCGTCCCGGCGGGAGTGCTGGAACAGCAGCAGCGCCAGCAACGCGGCGACCTCGGACTGCTCCGGCATCAACACCTCGAGCAGCCGGGCCAGCCGGACCGCCTCGTCGGCGAAGGCCGGCTCGCCGTCGACGGCGTAGCCCCGGGTGAACAGCAGGTACAGCACGGCGAGGACGCCGGGCAGCCGTTCGGCCAGCGCCGGCCCGCTCGGCACCCGGTACGGGATCCCGGCCTGCGCGATGCGGGTCCGGGCGCGGGTCAGCCGGCGGGTCATCGTCGACTCGCTGACCAGCAGGAGCCGGGCGATGTCGGCGGTCGGCACCCCGCAGACGGTCCGCAGGGTCAACGCCACCCGCGCCTCGATCGCGAGCGCGGGATGGCAGCAGGTGAAGATGAGCCGCAGCCGGTCGTCCACCACGTCCCTTCCCGCCGGGGTCTCGGGCCACGCGTCGTCCGGCGCGAGCACCGCCAGTTCGTGCAGCTTGCGGCGCTCGACGGCGGTCCGGCGCAGCACGTCGATCGCCCGGTTGCGGGCGACGGTCAGCAGCCAGCCGCCCGGGTTCCCCGGCACGCCGTCGCCGGGCCAGCGTTCCAGCGCGACAGCGAGCGCCTCCTGCGCGCAGTCCTCGGCCAGCGCCCAGTCGCCGGTCAGTCGGATCAGGGTCGCGACGATCCGGGGGTACGCGTCCGCGCCGGCGGCCGCGACGGCCTGCGCCGCCGCGGCCGCGCCGACGCTGTCGGGCGCACCGGTGGTGGTGTCGGTGCGGCTCATCCGATCAGGCGGACAGGTCCGCGTACGGGCGCAGTTCGAGCCGCCCCTCCCGCGCCATCGGGTGGGTGCGCGCCACCTCGATCGCCTCGTCGAGGTCGGCGCAGTCGAGCAGGTCGAAGCCCACGATGACCTCAGTGGTCTCGGCGAACGGCCCCTCGGAGACGAGCAGCTCGCCGTCGCGGACGCGGACCATGGTGGCGGCGCTGGTCGGCGCCAGCACGTTGCCGGTGAGGCGTCGGCCACGGGAGTCGTTCTCCGCCACCCACTTGTGGATGTCGGGCAGCTCGGTCGGGTCCGTGTCCGGTGCGGTGTCGGTGCAGACGAACATCATGAACTTCATCTGGCGCTCCCTCGTGTGTCCGGGTGTCGCCAGCATGACGAACGGGCGCAGCCGTTCCGGACAGCCTCCCGAAAAAAACTCCGTCAGTCCGTGCCGGCAGCCCGCCGGCGGGCCTCGCGGGTCTTCATGGCGTGCTCCATGAGGGTCACGAGCACCTCCTTGCTGGATTCGCGCTGACGGGCGTCGCAGAGCAGCACCGGCACGCCCGGGTCCAGGTTCAGCGCGGTCTGCACCTCGTCGAGCCGGTACTTGCGGGCACCCTCGAAGCAGTTCACCGCCACGACGAACGGGGTGCCCCGGCCCTCGAAGTAGTCGATCGACGGGAAGCAGTCGGCCAGTCGGCGCGTGTCGGCCAGCACCACCGCGCCGATCGCGCCCAGCGCCAGCTCGTCCCAGACGAACCAGAACCGGTCCTGCCCGGGTGTGCCGAACAGGTAGAGCACCAGGTCGTCGCTGATGGTGATCCGACCGAAGTCCATCGCCACGGTGGTGGTGGTCTTACCCTCCACCCCGGACAGGTCGTCGATGCCGACGCCGGTCTCGGTCAGCACCTCCTCGGTGCGCAACGGCCGGGTCTCGCTCACCGCGCCGACCATTGTGGTCTTGCCCACGCCGAAGCCACCGGCGACCAGGATCTTGATCGCGGTGGGCAGTGGCGTCGCTCCCGCCGGCCGGTCAGAGTGCCCGTAGTCCATTGATTACCGCCTCGAAGATGCTGTTGTCGGGAAGACCGGCCGTGGTCTGGGGTTCGCGTACCTGCACGAGGTTGCGGGCCGCCAGGTCGCCGAGGAGCACCCGGATGGTCCCCACCGGAAGGTCGAGGTGGGCGGCGATCTCGGCGACGGACTGTATTCGCTGGCACAGGCCGACGATCGCCAGGTGCTCGGGACCGAGACCCACCTCCGGCGTCACGTCGGCTCGGGTCGCAGTGACCAGGGAGATCAGGTCGAACGTGCCGGTGACCGGGCGGGCACGCCCGCGTGTCACCGCGTACGGGCGCACCACCGGGCCCGCATGGTCATCCACCCACTGATGCTCTGCGGACTCCCCCTGCACCGTCATGGCCGTTACCTCTCGCCAGCCGACTGTTCGGCGCCCCGCGACGGGGAGGCCACGTACTTGCCGACCCGGGTGACGAGCATCGCCATCTCGTACGCGATGAGACCGACGTCGGCGTCCTCGCTGGCGAGAACCGCCAGGCAGGCGTTGCGGCCGGCGGCCGTGACGAACAGGAACGACGACTGCATCTCGATGATGGTCTGCTGCACCTGCCCGCCGCCGAAGCGCTTGCCGGCACCCCGGGCCAGGCTCTGGATGCCGGCCGCCATCGCCGCGAGGTGCTCGCCGTCGTCGCGGCTCAACCCCTGCGAGGAAGCCATCAACAGCCCGTCGGTGGAGAGCGCGACCGCATGCTCGGCCTGCTTCACCCGGCCCACCAGATCATCCAGCAACCACGTCAGGTCGGCACTCGAAGCCGTCTTCTGGGCCACTTCGTCGTCCTCTTCTCGCCCGGCAGTTGCGCCGTATTCGTCTTGGGCTTGACCGTCACACCGCGCGGAACCCGCAGCACCGGTGCTCGGTCAGGTGGCTTGTGGTTCCTCGCCGGTCGGCTCGGGCGTGCCGCTCGCCGAGGCGTCGGACGCGCCACCGAGCAGTCGCGCCGCGTCGGTCCGACCGCGCCGGGTGCCGGTCTGATACGAGCTCATCATCCGGCGTACCTGCTCCGGTGGCCGTGCCACGTCCTCCTCGTCGGACTCGGTTGCCGCCGGGTCGTCGCGCAGCTCGGGAACGATGTTCGCCTGGCGGACGCGGACCGGCAGGCCCGAGTCGGTCCGGTCCGTCTCGGCCCGCGCCGGGGCCGGCCCGCCGTCGCCGGCCGGCTCGCTGCCGCCGCCGCTCGGGCCGACCCGGTCCACAGCGGGAAGGCCGGTGGGCACCGTCGGGCCCTCCAGGGCCGGCTGGCCGAGGCCACGCCGGGCCCGGGTGGGCAGCTCCGCCGCCGGGGCGCCCAGGGTCGTCCGCTGCCGGGTGGGGAGTACGACCTCGGTGTCGGTCCCGTCCACCTGCTGCTCGGTCGGGGTGCTGCTCTCGGGCAGCACCGGGGCGGGGGTCACCGGCTGCGCCGCGCCCGGACCGCTCGTGTCCGTCGCCGTGGCGGCCACCGCGACCGACGAGAGGCTGGCGGAACGGCTGCCGTCGGCGGGACCGGCGGCGGACGGCCCCGACGGCAACGCGATGGCAGTCGGCCCGACGGGGAGCGCGCCGGAGTCCTCCGGGTCGGTCCCGTTCGCGGTGACCAGCTCCAACGGAATGAGCACGACTGCTGTGGTGCCGCCGTACGCCGATTCCTTGAGCCGGACCCGCACGCCGTGCCGCTCGGTCAGCCGGCTCACCACGTAGAGGCCGAGCCGGGCGGCGTTGGCGAGGTTCAGCTCGGACTGGTCGACGATGCGGTGGTTCGCCGCGGCCAGGTCCTCCTCGCTCATGCCGAGGCCCCGGTCCTCGATCTCGATGGCGAACCCGTTGGCCACGAGCTGGCCACGGACCTCGACCGTGGTGTGCGGCGGTGAGAACGACAGGCCGTTCTCGATCAGCTCGGCGAGCAGGTGGATGATGTCGCCGACCGCGCGGCCGGCGAGCGAGACGGGCCCGAGCGGCAGCACGTTGACCCGGGTGTAGTCCTCCACCTCGGCGACCGCGCCGCGCACCACGTCCACCATGGGGACGTTGCGCCGCCACGCCCGGCCCGGGGTGGAGCCGGACAGCACGATCAGGTTTTCCGCGTTACGCCGCATCCGGGTGGCCAGGTGGTCGACCCGGAACAGGTCCTCCAACTCCTCCGCGTCGTGCTCACGCCGCTCCATCGCGTCGAGCAGGGTGAGCTGGCGGTGCACCAGGGCCTGCGTACGCCGGGCCAGGCTGAGGAACACGTCGCGGACGTTGCGGCGCAGCTCGGCCTGCTCGACAGCGGTGCTCAGGGCGGTCTCCTGGACGGCGTTGAACGCCTTGCCGACCTGGCCGATCTCGTCGGTGCCGAACTCCAGCGGGGGCGCCTCGGTGGCGACGTCGACCTCCTCGCCGCGACCGAGCCGCTCGACCACCCGCGGCAGCCGCTCGTCGGCGAGCTGCCAGGCGGCCTGGCGCAGCCGTTCGAGCTGGCGCAGGAGGGTCCGGGCCGTGGTGATGGAGACGACGACCGAGGCGATGACGGCGAGCAGGCCCAGGCCGGTGGCGAGCACCAGCCGGACGACCACCATCACGGCCACGCCGGTGGCCCGGCCGACGATGCCCTCGCCGCCGTCGGTGACCGCGTCGTTCACCTCGGCCAGCGCCGGCTCGACGGTGCCGCGCCACTGCTCGGCGCTGACCGGCAACTGGGTGGCCGGCCGGCCCTCGCGGATGATGCTGTCCTGCACGGCGCGCAGCCGGGTGAACGCCTCGCCCCCGACGAGCTGCCGGTAACGGCGCTCGTCGGCGTCGGCGAGCCGGGTCCGGGTCTCCTCGCCGAGGAAGCGCTCGGCACCGACCAGGCTGACGTAGCGGGCGTACTCCGGGCCACTCATCCGGCCGTTGCCGAAGAGGCCGCTGAGCAGCGCGTCCTCCTGGGAGATCAGCTCCTTCATCCGGTTGAGCTGGATCAGGGCCGCCGCGTCGGCGGCGATCTCCTTGTCGTCCAGGCCGCCGGTGACGTCGTAGATCCGGAAGATCGATCCGATGGCGCCGGTGTAGGCGTCGGCGGCGGAGATCCGGTCCACCTTGCGGGCGAGCACGTCGGCGCGGGTCTGCTTCAGGCCGTCGATCTGCACGATCGTGGCGTCCAGCTGGGCGTCGAGCGCCGAGCTGCCGGCCACGTCGACCTGCCAGTTGCGGACCGAGTCGGCGAAGTCCTCGGCCAACTGCGCGGCCTTGCGCTGCTCGGCCTCCAGCGTCGCGCGCTGCTCGGCGTCGGGGTTGCTCAGGTACGCCTGGGTCAGCCGCCGCTCCAACTGGAGTTCCTGCAGCAGCGGCTCACTGGGCGTGTAGACCTTGCTGTTGAGCAGCTGGACACCGAGCAGGTTGAAACCGTCCCGCAGGGTCACCCATGCCGCGAACATCCAGAGCGCGACCAGGGAGAGCAGCAGGGCGACAACCTTGGTGCGGATACTCGTACCGCGAGAACGCATTGAACCGTCCCAGGCCGGGGTTGACTCAGCTCATCAACGGGTGATCATGAAAGACGACGTCCCGCCACAGCGGGGCGTACGGGGCTGAGGCTCTGCGTACGCTAGCAGTGTCCACACAACCCCTCAAGTTGTTGTTTTTGTTGCCGGGTAACCACAATCCACCACCGAACGGTCGGCATCCGCCAAATGGACGGACGCCAGACGGCAGGCGGCCAGCACCGCCGCGCGGACGATCGCAGTAGGACAGTACAGCTCCTTGCCGTACCACAGTGGACGGTCGATCCGGCCGGACGGCAGGTGCAGGTAGGCGTGGCCGCGCGCCACCGCGTCGTCGACCCGGGGCGCCCCGGTCGGTGCGGCCAGCAGCACCTGCAGGGCGTACGCGGTCTCCTCGACCGTGCCGCCCCACCGTCCCCACGAGCCGTCGGCGCGTTGACTGTCCAGCACCCAGCGCGCCGCCCGGTCCACCGCCTCGGCTGCCACGCCGCCTCTACCGAACTCCGCCAGCGCCAGCACGCAGCAGGCCGTGGCGTAGTACGGCGAGGCGTGCCACCGGTCCTGCCACGGGCCGTCGGCGAGCTGGTGTGCGGGCAGCACGACGCTGAGCCGCTCGACCGTCCGGTGGTAGCGCGTGTCCGCGCCGGGGTACGCGGCCACGTGCTGGCCGAACGCGTCCAGCACGTGCGCGTTGGTGGTGACCGAGAAGCCGTCCTCGCTCCCCGGCCAGGTGCAGAAACCGTCCGCCGTCTCGTACGCCCAGAGGCTGGCCGGGTCGGCGGGGTGGCCGAGTCGGGCCAGCGCGTCGAGCGTGACCGATGTGGTGTCGGCGTCGGTCGGCAGGCCCTCGCCGGTGGCGACGCCCTCGGCGGCGGTGGCGGTGGCCAGGGTGCGCAGCACGGTGGCCGGCGGGTTGACCGCGACACCGGCGCGACGCAGCCCGCTGAGCACCCAGGCCCGCTCGAACACGGTGATCGGGGTCGGACAGGGCACCGGTCCGTCACCCTCGCGGATCAGCTGCCGCAGGAAGGCGTGCGCGGCGGGGCCGGCGTCCGGGCCGGCGGCGGTCAGCCAGGCGGCGGTCGCCGCCGGCGAGGCGCCGACGGCGGTGAGGGTCGGCCCGGCGTCGGCCGGAGTCGCGTCCAGCAGCTCGTAGAAGTGGGCCAGCTTGGTCGGCA
>NZ_MUZA01000054.1:28687-42329 GCF_021442385.1 Micromonospora sp. MH99 | reverse complement strand
CGCCCGCCGGACGCCCGACCTCCGCGCCCGCTCCGCCGCCCGGGTCACCGTCATCGCCGGCGGCCACCCGCACCGCGCCGCGGCCGCCGGCACCGACGGCCACCGCCACCCGCCGGTCGGACCCGGTGACGATCGAGCTGTGGTACGTGCGAAACGGCCTGCTCGTCCCCACCCGGCGCACCCGGCCGGCCACCGTCACGACGTCCCGGCTCGCGCTCACCGAACTGGCCGCCGGGCCCACGCCGGCCGAGGCCGCCACCGGAATGGTCACCCTGCTGCCGGCCGGTGTCGAGGTCACCCGGATCACCGACGGCGTGGCGACGCTCGGTCCCGTCGCGTCCGGCGACGACGCGGCGCAGCGTCGGCGGCTGCGCGAGGCGCAGGTGGTGTGGACGCTCACCCAGTTCCCCACCGTCCGGTTGGTCCGCTTCGGTGGCGGCGCGGCGCTCGGCCGGGCCGACTATCCGGACCTGCTCGCGCCGATCGTGGTCACCGCCCCGAGCGTCGGCGACCGGGTCAGCGCCCCGCTCACCGTCACCGGCACCGCCGACGTGTTCGAGGCCACGGTGAGCATCCGGGTGCTGGACGCCGCCGGTCGGGAGGTGGCCACCGGCTTCGGCACCGCCAGCTGCGGCAGTGGCTGCCGGGGCGCGTACCGGCTGGTGGTCGGTTGGCGCACGGCCCGGGAGCAGCACGGCACGATCGAGGTGTACGAGGTGTCCGCGCGCGACGGCGCCCGGGTCAACACCGTGGCCGTGCCGGTGATCCTCGCGCCCAGCGGGAGCTGACCACGGGGTTCATCCGCCCGCCGTGCGGCGGAAACGTAACCGTTTCGTCCACCGGGTGCGACGCAGCTCATAAAAGCCTGCAGGAACGGCCAGCAACGAACTAGGGTCAGTACGACATCGTTTCGCGGGGGGGTCGTCGAGTGTTGGATGGTCGGCAGGTGAGCGCGGGCGTCGGGGTGCCGGCCGCCCGGGCGGCGCGCTGCGCGTCCAGCGACCTGTTCGCCGTGGTGATCGACCTGCTGCGCGAGGTCGGCTACGACCGGATGACCATCGACGCCGTCGCCGCCCGCGCACACGTGAGCAAGGCCACCATCTACCGGCGGTGGGACGGCAAGGCCGAGCTGGTGGTCGCCGCCCTGCGCGACCGGCAGGTCGGCGTGCACAGCCCACCCGACACCGGCTCGCTGCGGGGCGACCTGATCGAACTGCTGCGTGCCACCGCCGCCATCTGCGTCGCCGACTGCGACCTGATGCAGGCGCTGACGTTCGCCATGCGGACCAGCCCGGAGCTGGAACGCCTGGTACGCCACCAGGTGCTGCCCGCCGGGCGGGTGGCCAGCACCGCCATTCTCGTCCGCGCCGCCGCCCGTGGGGAGATCCCCCCGGATGCCGGTGAACGGGAGTTGTTCCACGACCTGGCGCCCGCGCTCACCATGTCCCGCGTCGTCGCGCACGGCCTGCCCGCCGACGACGCGTTCCTCATCCAGGTCGTCGACCAGGTGCTGATCCCGGTGCTCCGCTACCAGCACGACCGCCCGTCCCAGGCCTGATCCATCGACATCCGTACCACGGAAGGCTTCACCATGCCCGGAACCACCTCGACAGCCCCCGGCGCACCCGGCGCCGGGACGTCGACAGGCACGCCGCACCCGCGGCGTTGGATCGCGCTGGCGGTCATCGCGGTCTCACAGCTGATGGTCGTCCTGGACGCCACGATCGTGAACATCGCGCTCCCCCAGGCCCAGTCGGACCTGGGGATCACCGACGCGAACCGGCAGTGGGTGATCACCGCGTACACGCTGGCCTTCGGTGGTCTGCTCCTGCTCGGCGGCCGGATCGCCGACTACTGGGGTCGCAAGCGCACGTTCATCGTCGGCATGGTCGGCTTCGCGCTGGCGTCCGCGCTGGGCGGTCTGGCCACCACCGGCGAGATGCTCTTCGCCGCCCGCGCGTTGCAGGGCGCCTTCGGCGCGCTGCTCGCCCCGGCCGCGCTGGCGCTGCTCACGGTGCTGTTCACCGAGGCCACCGAGCGGGCCAAGGCGTTCGCCGTGTACGGCGCGATCGCCGGCGGTGGGTCCGCGGTCGGGCTGCTGCTCGGCGGCGTGCTGACCGAGTACGCCGACTGGCGCTGGTGCCTGCTTGTCAACATCCCGGTCGCCGCCATCGCGATCGCCTTCGCTCTCCCGCTGGTGCCCGAGAGCCGGGCGCACGGCAACACCCGCTACGACGTGCCCGGCGCGGTAGTCGTCACCGCCGGCCTGGTCTCCCTCGTGTACGGCTTCACCAAGGCCGCCGAGGACGGTTGGGACGCCACCGCGACGCTCGGCTTCATCGCCGCCGGTGTGGTGCTGCTGGCCGCCTTCGTGATGATCGAGCTGCGCTCCAACCACCCGCTGCTGCCGCTGCGGATCATCCTGGACCGCAACCGGGGCGGGGCGTACCTGGCCTCCACGCTGATCGGCGCCGGCCTGTTCGGCGCGTTCCTCTTCCTCACCTTCTACTTCCAGGTGGTCCTGCAGTACAAGCCCCTTGAGGCGGGGCTCGCGTCCCTGCCGGTCACCGCGGGCGTGCTGATCGCCGCGGGTGGCGCCAGCCAGCTCATGCCGAAGGTGGGCGCCAAGCCGCTGATGGTCGGCGGCGCCGTGCTCGCCGCCGTGGCGATGCTGACGCTCACCCAGATCGACGTGGACACCTCGTTCCTCACCCTCCTGCTGCCCGCCCAGGTCATCCTCGGCATGGGCCTCGGCTTCACCTTCGTGCCACTGTCCAGCCTCGCGCTGGTCGGGGTGCCCGAGCACGACGCCGGAGCGGCCAGCGCGACGCTGAACGCGACGCAGCAGATCGGCGGCTCGTTGGGCACCGCGCTGCTGAACACCTTCTACACCAGCGCGGTGGCCGCGTACCTGGTCGGCCGGGCGCCGAACCCGATCACCCAGGTCGAGGCGCTCGTGCACGGCTACCGCGTGGCGTTCGCCTGGGGCGCGGCGCTGATCGTGCTCGCCGGGCTGGCCACCCTGGTCCTCGTGAAGGTGCGCAAGGAGGACATCCCCACCGGCAACACAGTGCACATGGGCTGAGCCGGACGACACGGCCGGCCGGGCCGCTCCTGACCGGGAGCGGCCCGGCCGGCACACTCGTCCGGTAGCGTCCCGACCATCGTCGAAGATCCGTTGAGGAGACACATGTCCACGGCTGCCGACCAGATCATCAACGCGCTACGGGCGGGCCACGAGGAGCTTGCCGCGCTCGTGCGCGACCTCAAGGAAGACGACCTGCGCCGCCCCTCGGGTGCCAGCGAGTGGCAGGTCTCCCAGGTGCTGAGTCACCTCGGCAGCGGCGCGGAGATCGGCCTCGCCGGGCTGACCGCCGCCATCGAGGGCAAGCCCACCCCGGACGGCGACTTCAACCGCACCGTCTGGCAGCGCTGGGACGCCATGTCCCCCGAGGAGCACGCGGCCGGCTTCCTGGAGTCCAACCAGCGGCTGGTCGAGGCGTACGAGGCGCTGGACGCCGACACCCGCTCGTCGTTGCGGATCAACCTCGGTTTCCTGCCGGAGCCGGTGGACGTGGCCACCGCCGCCCGGTTCCGGCTCAGCGAGTTCGCCCTGCACCAGTGGGACACCGAGGTGGCGTTCAACCAGTACGCGGCGGTGACGCCGGAGGCGGTGCCGCTGCTGATCGAGCAGATCGGCGGCATGCTGGGCTGGACGAGCCGGCCGCAGGAACTGGGCGGCCGGGAGGCCACCCTGCTGGTTCGGCTGCGGGACCCGGAGCGCACGTTCGGGTTGCGGCTGGGTGAGCAGATCACGCTCACCGACGCGCCGGAGCAGTCCGACGGCGAGCTGTCCCTGCCGGCCGAGGCGTGGCTGCGGCTGGTGACCGGCCGGCTCGGGCCGCGGTACACGCCGGACGGGGTGCAGGTGACAGGTTCGCTGCTGACCCTGGAAGACCTGCGCCGGGTCTTCGTCGGCTTCTAGAACGGGACGCCGCGCGGGCCGGTGCTCCCGGCCCGCGCGTACCCCCGTCAGCCCTTGACGCAGACGACCTGCTTGAGGTGCGCGACCACCTCCACCAGGTCCTCCTGCTGGGCCATCACCTCGGTGATGTCCTTGTACGCGCCGGGGATCTCGTCGACCACCCCGGCGTCCTTGCGGCACTCCACGCCGGCGGTCTGCGCCGCCAGGTCGTCGGTGCTGAACGTCCGCTTGGCCTGCGCCCGCGACATCCGACGGCCGGCGCCGTGCGACGCCGAGCAGTACGCGTCCGGGTTTCCCCGGCCCCGCACGATGTACGACCCGGTGCCCATCGACCCGGGGATGATGCCCAGGTCGCCCCGGCCGGCCCGGATCGCGCCCTTGCGGGTGACCAGCACCTCCACCCCGTCGTAGCTCTCCTCGGACACGTAGTTGTGGTGGCAGCTGATGGGCTCGTCGTAGCCGACCTGCGGGAAGTGCTCGCGCACCACAGTGCAGAGCAGGGCCAGCATGACCGCCCGGTTGCGCCGCGCGTACTCCTGCGCCCACCACAGGTCCCGCCGGTACGCGTCCATCTCGGGCGTTCCGGCGAGGAACACCGCCAGGTCCCGGTCGGGCAGGTCGACGTTGTGCGGCAGCTTGCGGGCCACTCCGATGTGCCGTTCGGCCAGCTCCTTGCCGATGTTGCGCGACCCGGAGTGCAGCATCAGCCAGACCCGGCCCTCGTCGGCGCCGCCCTGCTCCAGGCAGACCTCGATGAAGTGGTTGCCGCCGCCGAGCGTCCCGAGCTGCCGCTGGGCCCGGGTCTCCAGCTGCGCCACCCGCCGGTCCAGGCTGGCGAACCGACTCCAGAAGTCGTCCCAACCGGCCTGCTCCAGGCCACGGACCCGGCGCGGGTTGACCGCCTCCTGCCGCTGGGCGAAGCCCACCGGGATGGTGGCCTCGATCGCGGAGCGCAGCCCGGCCAGGTCGTCCGGCAGGTCTGCGGCGGTCAGCGAGGTACGCACCGCCGACATGCCGCAGCCGATGTCGACGCCGACCGCGGCCGGCGAGACGGCCTGTCGCATGGCGATCACCGAGCCGACCGTGGCGCCCTTGCCGAAGTGCACGTCGGGCATGACGGCGACGCCCTGCACCCAGGGCAGCGCGCCGATGTTGCGCAGCTGCTTCGCGGCCTGCGGTTCGATGGCGTACGGGTCGGTCCAGACCCGGACGGGTGCCCGGGTGCCCGCGAGGGGGGTGAATCCCATCGTGGTCTCCTTGTTTCAGACCGGCACCAATCGTTGATGATGACCGGAAATGATCGTGCGCCACCATGGAACCGGCGCGGAATTTCGTCGGATAGGAAAAGGGCCACCAACCCGCAGGGGGTGGGCGGCCACGCCTGACGCGTGTGGCGTCAGCGAAGTCGCCGCCCCTGGCACCGATCCTGGGGTCGCCCCTGCGCGGGCCGGCCGGAACAGCGGTACGACGCGGCGGACCGCAACGCGGCA
Source organism: Micromonospora sp. MH99 (assembly GCF_021442385.1). Classification (GTDB taxonomy): domain Bacteria; phylum Actinomycetota; class Actinomycetes; order Mycobacteriales; family Micromonosporaceae; genus Micromonospora. The sequence goes on along the minus strand of NZ_MUZA01000054.1, from coordinate 36,854 downwards.
CCGACGCCGCCACCTGGCCTGCGCCAGGTGGCGGCGGTGGCTTTGCGTTGCGACATGGCGTGCTCCCCGGGGTGTGCTCGGCCGTACTGCGCATGACGGTAGGCGGGGCAGGAGCTGTCCGCAAAGGATATTGCGCCCGCGCGGCTGGCCGTGGTCTGGCCCCCGAGGGTCACTCTCGCGACCTGTCGAGCTGCCCCGTAGATGGGGCGATGCTTCCACCGAGGCCAGCCGGAGGAAGCACCGCCGGCAGCGGTCGCGACACCGCACACGGTCGACGGCGGTCACGACACCGACACGTGTGCTCGCTTGCCTGCCCCGTTCGTGGGGCAGCTCGACAGGGCACGCACCAGGGAGCGTCGGGGCGGCCGTGGAGCGGGGCTCAGGTGTCGTAGCAGCCGTCCCAGGGCGGATCGAAGCCCAGTTCGTCGGGGACGAACTCGGCGTGGTCCGCGCCGTCGTACTCCGCGGACCAGTCGACCAGGCCGAAGGCGTGCCCGTCGACCTCGACCTGGAACAGCCCGATGGCGATGTCGCCGAAGACCCGGCCGGACAGCCCGTCGAGGCATTCGAGGAGGCGAGCCTCGGCACGGGTGATCGAGGCGTCCTCGTCCTCGCTCGTGCCGGCGAACCAGATGTCCGAGTCGGTATGCGCGCCGTCGGCGTCGAAACGGTGCAGCACCGCGTACCACCGCTTGTGTCGGTACCAGTCGTCTTCGGCTCCGGCACCGTCCTCAAGAGTCGCGGTGACGGAGCCGAAGAACTGGCCCTTGTCGTACCTGCCGATGTAGCGGGTGCGGTAGTCGGATTCGTATGCGATGGGCACGCGATCAGGGATGGCCATGCGCGGACGCTACCGCCCGCGACCTACGGCTGCGGCACCAGCCGGAACGACTGCGCCGCCGTGCCGTTGCAGGCGTACTGGATGAGCTGGACGCTGTCCGCGGTGGAGGCTCCCGGCACGTCCAGGCACTTGCCGCTGTTGCGGTTGACCAGCCGGTAGTAGCCGCCGCCCACGGACTCGGCCCGCCACTGCTGGTTGTTGCCGCCGCTGTAGGACCAGAGCTGGATGGGCGCCGAGTCGGCGGTCGACCGATCGGTCACGTCGAGCACCTGGGCGCTGTTGCCGCGGTTGTTGACGCGCAGGTAGCCGCCGCTGGTCGGGGCGAACTGGTACTGCTGGGCGGCGCTGCTGTTGCAGGCGTACTGCTGGATGGCCGTGCCGTTGGCGGTGCCGGCGGCCCGCGCGTCCACGCACTTGCCGCTGCCCCGGTTGACGACCGTGTGCCAGGCGGTCGGCGAGATCGGGCCGGCGGTGCCCGTTGGGGTGGGCGTCGGGGTGGGCGCCGTGCCGGTGCCGGCGAGCCAGTGCAGACCGTCGATCAGCAGCTTGTTCTGCTGCGGGCTGTCGAAGGTGGAGGACAGCCCGGTGTTGGTGCTGTAGTTCATCGCGTTGTGCCCGAAGTTGGCGTACAGCATCTTGTAGCGCTTGTTGCTCCACACCAGCGGGTAGTAGCCGCCGTACCAGGACTGGTTGGGGTCCGTGCCGACCGGGAAGCTGGACGGGTCGACGGAGGCCAGGATGTCGATGTCCGGGTTCTGGCGCAGGTCGTTGCTCCACGAGTACCACTCGCTGATCGACGACGCGAAGGTCGCCGGGAGCCCCTGGGTGGCCGGGTGGGTGCGGTTGTCGGCGCGCATCGTGACGCGGGTCGGCCCCCAGGTGTTGGTCTGGAACGAGCCCGAACCGAGGAAGGTGTTGTAGTACCAGCTCCAGCTCGACGGGTCGGTGGTGAACGCGCTGACGTGGAAGCCCATCCACGCCCCACCGTTCTGCATGTACTGCTGGAAGGCGGGCCGCTGCGCGGCGGGCGGCGCGTCGTCGAGGAACATGATGACCTTGTACTGGGCCAGGTTCGCGGTGTTCAAGAGGCCCCAGTTGGTGGTGGCCTCCCAGGAGAAGCCGTACTGGGCGGCGGCCTGCGGGAACCAGGCGCGCGCGTCCCGGTCGAAGTCGATGTGCGCGGCGTCCCAGGTGCCGTTGTAGAAGGCCAGGACCTTGAACGTCGGCGCGGCCTGCGCGCTGCGCGCGACGCCGAGGCCGAGGCCGGCGGTCACGGCGACGACGAGGGCGACGAAAACCGACAGGATCCTTCTGGTACGGGAGGGAAGTTCTGCGATCACCTGATCGTCCCTTCGGTCGGGACGCGCGCCGCCGCGTCGACGTGAACTATCTGTTCACAAGGTTTACAGATAGACGAAAGGTTATGCGGTGCCGCCCAGTGCGTCAATCGCCGCCGGCCCGATCGGGTGGGATTCCTGCGGCAGCGGGTACCCCGGCCGGATGACCAGCCCGGACGCCGTCGACGTCGACCGGCCGCTCGCCGTGGACCTGCCCGCCGCGCCGCACGACGCCAGCGGCGAGCGGGTGCCGACCCGGGACCTGACCGGGCTCGCCCCGCCGGCGAAACCGGCACGCCGCTGGACCCCGGGCCGGGTGGTGGCCACCCCGGCCGCCCTGGAACACCCGCACGGGCAGCGGATCGTCGACCGGGTGCGGGCGCTGGGCATCGAGGTGGAACGGCTGCGGTCGAACCGGCTCACCGGCGTACGGGGGCAGACCGACTCCGAGACGTACGCCCGCGCCAAGGCGACCATGGCGATCGTGGTGAGCCCGCCGTCGCGGCGCGTCCTGCAACCCATCGCCCCCAGCGCCGACTGGCGCGTCGATCTCGCCGAGGGCTGTCCCGCGCACTGCCAGTACTGCTACCTCGCCGGCTCGCTCTCCGGCCCGCCGGTGACCCGGGTGTACGCGGACCTCGACGACATCCTGGCCGGCTTGGCCCCGTACGCCGGGCGCGGCACCGTGACCAGCCGCAACGCGCGCCGCGCCGACGAGGGCACCACCTTCGAGGCGTCCTGCTACACCGACCCCCTCGCGCTGGAACACCTGACCGGCAGCTGGCGGCGGGCGGTGCAGCACTTCGCCGAGTGGGACGCGCCCGTGCAGTTGCGCTGGACCACCAAGTACGCCGACGTGGACACCTTCGTCGGGCTGCCCCACCACGGCCGCACCCGGGTCCGGTTCAGCGTCAACTGCGCCCCGGTCAGCGAACGGTTCGAGGGCGGCACGGCGCGAGTGCCGGACCGGCTCGCCGCCCTGCGCCGGCTCGCGCTCGACGGCTACCCCGTCGGGCTGACCATCGCGCCGATCATCGCGCTGCCCGACTGGCGGGAACGCTACGGCGACCTGCTGGACCAGGTCGGCGCGGCGGTCGACGGGGTCCCGGAGCTGGACCTGACCGCCGAGCTGATCACCCACCGGTTCACACCGGGTAGCAAGGAGGTGCTGCTCGGCTGGTACCCGCGCACCCGTCTGGAGATGGACGAGGAGGCCCGCAGCCGCAAACACGGCAGGTTCGGCGCGGTGAAGTACGTCTACCCCCGCGACACGATGGCCGAGCTGCGGAGCTGGTTCACCGACGAGCTTGCCGCCCGGGTCCCGGCCTGCCGCATCCTCTACTGGACCTGACGCGCCCCTCAGACGCCGACGGCGCCGTCGACACCTTCGCGCAGCAGGTCGGCGTGCCCGTTGTGCCGGGCGTACTCGTGGATCAGGTGCAGCATGACCAGGCGCAGCGACACGGTCTCGCCGGAGCGGGCGTTGTGGCCGGTCACGTCGAGCGACGCGGCTGCCCGCTCGATCCGGCGGGCGTGCTCGACCTCGCGCTCCCAGGCGTCGAACGCTTCGGCCCGGGTGGAAGCGCTGGCGTCGTACGCCTGCTGGAAGTCGCCGGTCTCCGACCAGACCAGGGGGACGTCCTCGCCGTCGATGACCCGCCGGAACCACGCACGTTCCACCTCCGCCATGTGCCGTACCAGGCCCAGCAGGGACAGCGTGGACGGCGGCATGGACCGCCGGCGCAGCTCCTCGTCGGTGAGGCCGGCGCACTTGAGGGCCAGCGTCGCCCGGTGGAAGTCGAGGAAGGCGCGCAGCGTCTCGCGCTCGTCGCCGGTGAGCGGGGGGCCGATCCGTTCGGTGGTCATTGACGTGATCATGCCGGACGGTGCCGCCGGCGGTGGTGTCGGGCCACGCGTCAGCCGACCGAGGAGCGGGCCACCGGCGCGGCGAAGTACGTGCGCGGGTGCGGATCATCGCGGAGGCTGTAGTGCCACCATTCGCGGTCGTAGTTGACGAACCCGGCGGCGGTCATCAACCGTCGCAGCAACTGCCGGTTGTCCCGTGCCGTGCCGGTGACGTGCGCATCGTCGGTGTGCGCCCGGACGTCGAAACAGTCGAACCCGGTGCCCATGTCGATGCTGTTGTCGGCGAAGCGCCGTCCCGCCGGCGCGGTGCACGGGACCAACCGCTGCCCCGGGACGTACGCGGGCTGGTCGGCGGGTGGCTCGTCGACGAGCGTGAGGTCCAGCGTGCTGCCCCGGCTGTGGGCGGTCGGCGCTCCGATGTAGCCGTCGGCGAAGAGCCGGTCCTTGGCCAGGTCCGGATAGAACTCGGCCTTGGTCTGCTGCTCGCCGGGGCGCTTCGACCAGGCGACGAAGTCGTCGACCGCCGGCTGCGGGCGGTAGCAGTCGTACACCTTGAGGCTGTGGCCGCCGGCCAGCGCGGCGTCCTGGACCCGGCGCAGCGCCTCGGCCGCCTGGCGGGTGAGCAGGCACAGCGGCTCGGGGTAACCGGCGATCGGCCGGCCCACGAAGTTGTGCGCCGTGGCGTAGCGGATGTCGGCGTGGATGCGCGGGTCGACGTCGGTCAGCACCACGAAGCCTGGCAACCCGCCGGTCGCCGTCGGGGTCGGGGTCGGGGTCACCGACGACGGTACGGGGCTCGCCGACGCCGTCGCCGGGAGCGGGGCCGCCGCGCCCGGACGCCGCTGCGGGTGCGAGCAGCCGCCGAGCACCGCGACGAGCGCCAGCACGACGCTGCAGCTCACCCACCCTGACCTGCGCACCCGTCCTGTCTATCAGCAGCGGTCGGTGCCGCGCGCCGGATCGACAGCCGGCCGCGGCGAGCCCGTTCAACCGCCGGCCGGGACCGGAGCCGGCTCGACAATGGTCGGCGCCGGGTCGGGCGTTTCGATCAGGTGCGCGCCGAGGAAGCGCAGGGCCGCCTCGTCGTCGTCGATCCCGCCGGCCTCGTGGCCGTTGTACCGCCACACCGACAGCTCCGTCGCCCCGGCGTGGGCGTTGTGGGCGGCGTAGACCCCCGACGGCGGCACGATGTCGTCCATCAACGCCACCGAGTAGCGGGCCGGCCGGCGGCAGCGTCGGGCGAAGTTGACGCCGTCGACGTACGACAGGGTGGACAACACGCGCTCCTCGGCGTCCCGGTGGATCGCCAGGTAGTCGCGGATCTCCCGGTAGGGGTGGGCGTCGGTGACCACCACGGCACGCGGAATGTCGCAGAGGAACGGCACGAGGGCGACCACGGCCCGCACACCGCGCGCCAACGCGCCGGCCGCGAGCGCCAGCGCGCCACCCTGGCTGTGCCCGAGCACCGCCACCCGGGTCGGGTCGACCATCGGCAGGGTCCGGGCCGCGTCCACCGCCCGGACCGCGTCGGCGATCAACCGCCGGTAGTAGTAGGTGCGGGGATCGGCGATGCCCCGCGTCGCCACGCCGGGCGCCTCCGGGCCGGCGGCGCCCGGGTCCGCCGTGACGCCCCGGCTCCAGCCCGAGCCCTGCCCCCGGGTGTCCATCTGCAGGTGGGCGAACCCGGCCGACGCCCAGAGCAGGTTCTCCAGCGCGTGTCCGCGCCCGCCGCCGTAGCCCACGTACTGCACGACGGTCGGCAGCGCCGTGCCGGCGCCGTGCGGCACCCGCAGCCAGGCCCGGACGGGCTGACCGGCGAACCCGGGGAACGTCACGTCGTACACGTCGATGGCTCTCAGGGCGGTCACCACGGGTTCGAGCCGGACCGGCCAGGTGGCGTCGCGGGCCTGCGCCAGGGTGTCGGCCCAGAACTCGTCGAAGTCGGCCGGGTCCCGCACCACGCCGCGGTACTCGCGTAGCTGCGCCTCGGGCAGGTCCGTGTGCATGGCGCCCCCCGCAATTTCCGGAATATTTCCGCAACTCAGCCGAACGCTAGAACCGACCTGGCGTGTCGTCAACCCCCGTCCGTGAGGCAAGATGGCGCGAGGGGCGGGCGTGCCGTTCCGGGACACTGGATGGACGACGCTCGTGGTCGTCTCTCCGGAGCGGTGAAGGAGACGCGGGTGGACGCGGACGACGGACGCAGGGTGACCATCACCGCGATCGCACGGGAGGCCGGGGTCTCGGTGCCGACCGTGTCACGCGTTCTCAACGGTCGGTCCGATGTGGCCCCCGACACCCGCGAACGCGTCGAGGAGCTGCTTCGCCACCACGGCTACCGGCGTCGCAGCAGCCGCAGCGTCCGCCGCGCGGGCCTCGTCGACCTGGTCTTCAACGACCTGGACAGCCCCTGGGCCGTGGAGATCATCCGCGGCGTGGAGGACGTCGGGCACGCCGCAGGGGTGGGCACGGTCGTCTCCGCGATCCACCGGCAGCCCACGGCGGCCCGGCAGTGGTTGCAGAACCTGCGCACCCGCGCCACCGACGGCGTCATCTTCGTGACCTCGCACCTGAGCCCGCCCCTGCACGCGCAACTGCGTCGCCTCAACGTGCCGGTGGTGGTCGTCGACCCGGCCGGCGTGCCGGCGATGGACGTCCCGACGATCGGCGCCACCAACTGGGCCGGCGGGCTCGCCGCGACCGAGCACCTGCTGGCTGTCGGCCACCGGCGGATCGGGTTCGTGGCCGGGCCGACGCACCTGCTGTGCAGCCGGGCCCGCCTCGACGGCTACCGCGCGGGGCTGGAGGCCGCCGGCGTGCCGGTGGACGACGCGCTGATCTACCCGGGCGACTTCTACCACGCCTCCGGCTTCGCCGGTGGCACGGCGCTGCTCGACCTGGCCGACCCGCCCACCGGCATCTTCGCGGCCAGCGACCAGATGGCGTTCGGCGTCTACGAGGCCATCCGCCGCCGTGGCCTGCGGGTTCCCGACGACGTCAGCGTGGTCGGGTTCGACGATCTGCCGGAAGCCCGTTGGGCGTCACCGCCGCTGACCACCGTCCGGCAGCCCCTTGTCGAGATGGGCCGGCTGGCGGTGCGGACGGTGTTGCGACTGGCCCAGGGCGAGGGCATCGACTCGCCGCGGGTGGAGCTGGCCACCGAGCTGGTCGTCCGGGACAGCACCGCCGTCCCGCCGACCGGCTGACCCCTTCGGTTCCGACGGCCCGAACCGGGGCGGATTCCGGTTCCACCTGTTCCGGTCCAGCCGCGAAAATTCCGGCCTACCGAACGCCAGCGCGGAGACGCCGCACGGCGTGGTGGGCGACCGGGGCCGCCCACCGCGCCGAGGGCGGTCAGTGGTGGTGGTGTGCCCGGACGGCACGCCGGATGGTCACCGGCAGCGCGGGAGCGCCGTCGACCGGCGCCGGGTCCTCGGCCGTCGGCGCGATTCCCTGGGCGGCGATCCGGTCCAGGGTGGCGAGCCCGGCGGCGTCGACAGTGCCGAAGATCGTGTAGTTGGGGCGGAGCGCCGAGTCGGCGTACACCAGGAAGAACTGGCTGCCGTTGGTGTCCGGCCCGGCGTTGGCCATCGCCAGCACACCCCGGGCGTAGACCCGGCGGACGCCGGTCGGGTCGGTGGGGGCCGGCGGCAGGCCGGTCGGCAGTTCGTCACGGTAGCGGTAGCCGGGGCCACCCTCACCGGTGCCGGACGGGTCGCCGCACTGCAGCACACTGAGCGTCGGGTACGCGGTGAGCCGGTGGCACGGGGTGCGGTCGTAGAAGCGCTTGCCGACCAGGTGCAGGAAGCTCTGCACCGTGCACGGCGCGGCGGCCCGGTCCAGTGTCAACCCGATCGGCCCCTGGTTGGTGGAGAGGGTCACCCGGACGCTGCCCCGGTCCGGGGTACGGCGCGGGTCGGGCGGCAGCGGCACCGGCCGGGCGGCCGGCTCGTCGGGCGTCTCGGTGTACGCGCACGGGCCGTGCGTGGTGCGCGGCGGGCGGGCATCGGCGGCGGACGCGCTCACCGCGTCGTCGGACGCGCCCGGCGCGGCCACCGCGGCAGCCGACGCGCCGACGATCAGCGTTGCGGCGAACGCCGTGACACCCGCGAGGCGGGTCAGC
>NZ_MUZA01000054.1:0-28585 GCF_021442385.1 Micromonospora sp. MH99 | reverse complement strand
TGCCGGGGCCCGTTGTCGATCTGACCGGGCAACCGGCGGCGGCGGTGCCACAGCAAGCCGCCCAGCAGCACCAGCACTCCCGCGCCGCTGAGCGCGACCACCGACCACAGCCATCCCGAGGCGGTGCCCGCCGGGCCGCTGGCCGCCGCGGGGCGGGGCGGACCGGGCGCGGCCAGCGCGGACGGCGCGGCCGACGGCGTGGCGGTCAGCTCACCCGGCTCGACCAGGCGGCCGACGCCTGCGTCGCGGGGCAGCGAGAAACCCCAGTCCAGCAGGGCCGCGCCCTGCTCCCAGCCGCGCATCGGCGCCGGCTCGGCACCGAGCAGCGTCACCACCAGCCGACGCCCGTCCCGCTCCGCCGCGCCGACGTAGGTGTGCCGCGCCAGGTCGGTGAAGCCCGTCTTTCCGCCCAACGCACCCGGGTAGCGGTAGATGAGCTGGTTCTCGTTCTGGATCTGGAAGCCCTTGGTCCGCTGCGCCGGCTGGGCCGGAATCGTCGCCAGCCGGGTGAGCGCGTACCGCCGGAAGGTCGGCTGGGCGAAGCAGGCCCGGGCGATCAACGCCAGGTCGTACGCGCTGGTGAACTGGCCCTTGCCGTCCAGGCCGGACGGGGTGACCGCGTGCGTCTGGAGCGCGCCCAGGTGGCGTGCCTGCTCGTTCATGGCGCGCACTCCCCCGGCCGCGCCGTCGGACCCGCCGCCCAGCCGGGCCAGCGCGTTCGCCGCCTCGTTGCCGGAGTTGAGCAGCAGTCCCAGCCAGATCGTCTCGATCGTGTAGCGGCCGCCCTCGACCAGGCCGACGGCGGAGGAGCCGGGCTCGATGTTCATGTCCGCCGCAGTGACGGTCACCGTCTGGGCGGGGTCGAGCCGGGGCATCATCGTGGCCGCCAGCAGCAGCTTCTGGACGCTGGCCGGGGTGCCGTACTCGTGCGGGCCGCAGCCCCCGAGCACCTGGCCGGAATCCAGGTCCGCGACCAGCCACGAGGTGGCGGTGATCGCCGGTGGCGTGCCCGCGCCGGGCGGCACGACGAGGCCGCTGGTGGCGAGTCCAGCGCCGCCGACCACCCGCGCTTCGGGCACGGCGGGTGGGGGCGAGGGCCGTGGCGGGCGGGACATCGCCGGCGCCGGCACCTGTGGACACCGCACGGTCGGCACCGTGGCGGCGGCACCCGTGGCGGCGGCTTCCGTCGCGGCGACGGGCGTGGGGGCCGCCGCGGCCGGGACCGGCCCGGGAGCGAGCAGGACGGCGGACGCCGTGACCGCCAGCAGCGCAGCTCTCATGTGCCCGACCCTAGTCAACAAGATCGCCCGGCGGGAGCGGTTGGCCGCTCGACCATCCGGCGGCGGCCCACTCCACCAGGAGCCTGTCGCGTCGCCGGCGACGCCGGTGGTCAGGCGACGTAGCGCAGCCAGCGTCGCTGCCAGGGTGTCTCGACAGCCTTCCGGTGGTAGCCCGCCCGGACCCAGGGCACCGCCTGCTCGGCAGGCAGGCCGTCGAGGATCGCCAGAGCGGCCAACGCCGTTCCGGTCCGGCCGATCCCGCCGCGGCAGGCCACCTCGACGCGTTCACCGTCGTGTGCCCGACGCAGAGCCGCGCGCAACGCGTCGAGTGCGTCCGCCCGATCGAGCGGCACCCAGAAGTCGGGCCACCTGATCCGGCGGTATGGCCAGGTCGGCTCCGGGCCGGGTGCCAACAGCAGGGCGAAGTCCGCAGGCGAGGCGGTCGCGGCGACGCGGCGGCCGCGCACCGCGGCCCCGCTCGGCAGTACGAGCAACCCCGTCTGCTCCGACCAGATCTGCGCGGCAGTCACCGGGACATTGTGCCGCGCACGAGGGCGGCTCATGGTGCCCGGCGGACACGGAAAAGCGCCGCCCCCGACCGAGTGGTCGAGGGCGGCGCCGGTGTCGGTGTGCAGGTCGCCTCTCGGCGAGTGGCGCGACGCGGCTCCAGCCGGACGGTATTCCGCGAGGGCTATGTAGGTGAGGCCCGGGGACACTGAGTCACACCGACACTGTGCACAACCAGCGGACGCCCGCCGGTGTTCCCGCCCCAGCGCAGATCTTGGACAGTTACCGTCCGCTCGGAACGGTAACTGTCCAAGATCTGCGCCGCGCCGCGCTGTACGGGCCGGGCCGAGCGGGCCGTCCGGGCGACCCGGAGGGTGGGCATGCCGATGGCCGGCACCCCAGGGGGGTGCCGGCCATCGGTCGGGTTGGGCTGTGGGTCAGCTGTTCCAGTACTGGCCAACCAGGTCGGCCGCCTGCTGCTCCCACTGGGCGTACGCGTCGGGGTACGCCGAGACCTGCACGGTCTGGGCGGCCTCGGTCAGCGGCACGTCCTGCCAGCCGTCAACCTGACGCAGGCCCTTGAGGAACGCGGTCGTCGAGTACTCCGGGTCGGTGATCTGCTCGGGCGTGCCCCAACCACTGGACGGGCGCTGCTGGAACAGGCCCAGCGAGTCGTGGTCGTTCATGTCGCCGAGGTGACCCAGGTTCTCCAGCTTGGACTCCTGCAGGCTCGTCGCGATCGAGATGACCGCGGCGCGCTCGGGCAGGCCGGCCTTCTTCGTGGCGGCGATGATCGCCTTGACGTTGCCGGTCTGCTCGTCGTTCAGGTCGATGTGCGACTGGGCACCCTGGGTGCCGTGCGGGATCAGCTTGCTCGTGTCGGGCTTGTCGGCCTGCACCACGGCCACCGGGCGGGCGTCCGTGCCCGGGGTGGCGACATGGGCGATCGGGCCGGCGAAGACACCCCCGGCGAACGCGAGGCCGGCAACAGACAGCATGCTCTTACGGAAGATCGTGTTCATGGGGGTAGCTCCTTCGGGGGTAGGAACACCCGCCTCACCGCCGGGGAGCGGCGACGCGGATGTGAGCACCTCGTCCGGCGCTGCACAAAACAGGGGAAAAGTCTGGGGGGCGGCCTGCGAACCGGGGAGGCTCGTGGCGCCGGGACCGTGTGTAACGACCACCGGTCCGGGGTCATTCCCGGGCCCTCACGGGACCGGATAGCGGACCCGGGGGCGGGCCCACTGTCGTTCGGGGGTCTGCAACGACCCGGCCCGGCCGGCCATTCCCCATCCGGTCGAGCGGGTGGAGGTGGCCGTGGTCCTGCGATCGTCAGGGTGTGTAACGACCCCCGGCCGGCCACGATTCCGGCCCAGGGATGCAACAGGTCACAGCCTGGAAAACCCCAGGATCGAACATTTCGCCCGCGACCACCCACCCAAGTGGGCCGAGCGGACCGGTCGGTGACGATCCGCTCGGAACCTCCGACACCTCAGGGTCGGGATGATCCGGACATCCCGGCAGCTACGAGGGGGTGCCCAGGTAGCGCAGGACCGCGAGGATGCGGCGGCTGTAGCCGGCCGTGTGGGCGAGGCCGAGCTTGTCGAAAATGGCGTTGACGTGCTTCTCCACGGCGCTCTGCGACACGTGCAACCGTTGGGCGACAGCGGCGTTGGTGTGCCCCTGGGCCATCTCGTGCAGGACGTCCCGTTCGCGCGGGGTGAGTCGACCGAACGGGTCGGGTCGCTCCGATCCGGCCACCACCTGGCGGACCACCTCCGGGTCGAGCGCGGTGCCCCGGCCGGCGACCCGGTCGAGGGCGTCGAGGAAGTCGTCCACCTGGGCGACCCGATCCTTGAGCAGGTATCCGATGCCTTCGGGACGGTCCGCGAGCAGGCGGGCGGCATAGCGCCGCTCGACGTACTGGGAGAGCACGAGGACGCCGGTGTCGGGCCACCGCTCGCGGATCTCCAACGCGGCACGCAACCCGTCGTCGGTGTGGGTGGGCGGCATCCGGACATCGGTGACCACCACGTCGGGACGGGACCGGGCGACCGCCTCGACAAGCTCGTCGGCGGTGCCGACGGCGGCGACCACCTCGTGGTCCTCCTCGGCCAGCAGCCGCGTGAGGCCCTCCCGGAGCAGGGTCGAGTCTTCGGCGAGAACTAACCGCACGGCAGTTCCGCGAGCACTGTGGTCGGGCCGCCGGCCGGACTCGTCACGACCAGCCGACCGTCCAGCGCGGCGACCCGCCGAGCCAGCCCGGACAGCCCGCGCCCGATGAGATCCGCGCCGCCGACACCGTCGTCGTGCACCCGCATGCGGACCCACCCTTCGCGTACGCCGATCTCGACCGTGACCAGGTTAGCGGCGGCGTGTTTCGCGGCGTTGGTGAGCGCTTCGCAGGCCACGAAGTAGAGCACCGTCTCGATCTGTCGTGCGGGGCGCAGCGGCAGGTCGCAGCGGATCCGCACCGGCACCTCGGAACCGCGGGCGACCATGGCGAGCACCTCACCCAGGTCGCTGGCGTCCAACGCCGACGGGTAGACCCGCCACGCCACCTCGCGCAACTCCGCGACGGCCCGCTGCACGTCCTCGTGGGCCTGGGCGACAAGGGCGCGGGTGCGGTCGGCGTCGCGGGCGCGGCGGGCCCTCCCGAGCAGCATCCCGAGGGCGACCAGCCGCTGCTGGAGACCGTCGTGCAGGTCGCGTTCGATGCGCTGCCGTTCGGCGTCGACCGCCGCGATGACCGCTGCCCGGCTGGTGGTCAGCTCCTGCACCCGCCGGGTCAGCTCCGCCCGCCGCCCCGGCCGCAGCAGCCGCCGGGCCAGCCGGACGTCCAGCGCGGCGATGCTGGCGAGGGCCTGGATGTTGAGCAGGAGCAGCACCGCGCCGACGGCGACCTGGGACAGCGCGTCGAAGACGCTCAACTCTCCGCGTACCGCCGCGCGCAGCACGATCCCCGCGAGCACCAGGCCGATGCCCAGCACGGCGTACGCCAGCAGGCCGAGCGTGCCGGGCAGCAACCGGACGGCCAGGTAGCCGACCTGCCGCCGGGCCGCCACCTCGTGCGCCGCGGGCGGCTCGTCCGCAGCGAGCAGACCGGCGAGGCGTCGACGTTCCAGGCGTACGAGCTGTCCCGCGCACCGTCTGGTCAGGTCGGTGACCCGGCGGCCGGCCGCGGGCGCGAGCGCGGACACGGCGAGCGCGACCGCCGCGACGGCCAGGAAGCCGAGCTCGACGGCGGCCGTCGCGCTCCCGACGGCGACGCCGAACGGCAGCCGCAGCCGAGCCCACCACGGGCCGGTTGGCCGCTCCCCGGTCATCTGGCGTCCCTTCGGGTGGCGTCCCCTTCGCTCCGCTTCACCGGAGACCTCCGCGAAACGGCGGGCTAGCGCTCGTCCGAGGCCCAGGAACTCCCCCGGTAGAGGGTGCCCCGACCGCCCGGATCCGGCATCCCCGACGGCGGCGCACCATGGCGAGAAGACCCCGGGTCCGAGCCGGAGCGGTCGGCCGACGCGGGATTTCGCGCCGAGCTGCGGGCCCGCAGCACCCGCGAGCCGACGAACCAGGCGACGGCCGCGACGCAGGCGACGATCACGACGTTCTGGAGAGTGCCGACGTAGCCCTCGACGAGGTGCCAGTTGTCGCCGAGCAGGTAGCCGGCGAGCACGAAGGTGGTGTTCCAGATCAGGCTGCCCAGCGTCGTGTAGAGCAGGAAGGTCCGCACCGGCATCCGCTCCACCCCCGCCGGGATGGAGATCAGGCTCCGGAAGATCGGGATCATCCGGCCGAAGAACACTGCCTTCACGCCGTGCCGGAGAAACCACGCCTCGGTCCGGTCCACGTCGCTGAGCTTCACCAGCGGCAGGCGGGCGACGATGGCGCGCATCCGCTCCCGGCCCAGGGACGCGCCGATCAGATAGAGCGCCAGCGCGCCCAGTACCGAGCCCAGCGTGGTCCAGAAGATCGCGCCGACCAGGCTCATCCGCCCCTGCGCCGCCACGAAGCCGGCCAGCGGCAGGATGACCTCGCTGGGGATCGGCGGGAACAGGTTCTCCAGCGCCACCGCCAGTCCCGCGCCCGGCCCGCCGAGCCGTTCCACCAGATCGCTGACGTAGCCGACGATTCCGCCCTCGGGCGGTTCGGCCGCGGCCGCGGGGGTTCCGGTGGCGAGGACGGCGTGCGACGTTCGAATCATGTCCCCACGCTACGAACCGATCCTGAGAATCGACCATGAGGCGGACCATCGGACCCCGCGGGTCGCCCACACCGGCGGGGGTGCGGAAAACCGCACCCCGTTGCGGCTCGCGGTGGCGCAGCCGCCGTGCGTACCCCTGGATGTCGCAGCGAACGCGCGGGCACACGCCGACGCGGTCCGCGCGGCGCGCGCCCGGGTGGTGGTCTTCCCGGAGCTGTCCCTGACGGGGTACGAGGTGCAGGGCCCGGTCGTGTCGGTCGACGACCCCCGGTTGGCGCCGCTTGTCGACGCGTGCGCCGAGGCGGGCACCCTGGCGCTGGCCGGCGCACCGGTGGCCGGTGACCACATCGGGGTGCTGGCGGTGACCGGCGACGGGGTGACCGTGGCGTACCGGAAGATGTGGCTGGGCGGCGCGGAGGCGCAGCGGTTCCGCCCGGGCGACACACCAGGTGTGCTCGAGGTGGACGGGTGGCGGGTCGGGCTGGCGGTCTGCAAGGACACCGGCGTCGCGGCGCACGCGCAGCGCACGGCCGCGCTCGGGATCGACGTGTACGCGGCGGGGGTGCTGGAGTTCGCGCGCGACGCCGCCGTTCCGGACGAGCGGGCACAGCGGATCGCCACGACACACCGGGTCTGGGTGGCGGTGGCGAGCTTCGCCGGGTCCACCGGCGGCGGCTACACCGAAGCGGCGGGCCGGTCGGCCATCTGGACGCCGCAGGGTGACGTGGCCGCCCGGGTGAATACGGCGCCGGGCGAGTGGACCGCGACGACCCTCCATTGAGGACTGATTCGGTGCGGCCGGATCGGCGTCACGGCGCTTCCGTGTCGGTCGGCTCGTGCGTTTCGCGGTTGCTCGTGGACGGCGGCCTTGACATGCTTCGGCCCATGACCGGTTTCCCGCCGACCTTCGCCGACGATGTCGTCGATCTGCCGTCCCAGGCACAGGTCGAGGCGTTCATCGACGAGCACCGCCGCGCGCTCAACAGCGCCCTGGACGGGCTCACCGAGGAGCAGGCGCGACGCTCGTTGGTGCCGTCCCGCACGACGCTGCTGGGGCTCGTGAAGCACGCGGCCTTCGTCGAGAAGGTCTGGTTCGACGAGGCCGTCACCTGCCGGCCGCGCGCCGAGATCGGCATCCCGGCGACGCCGGACGAGTCGTTCATCCTGGCCGACGGCGACACGATCGCCACCGTCCAGCAGGCGCACCGCGAGGCGTGCGAGGCGTCGCGCCGCGCTACGGCGTCCCTGGGCCTGGACGACGTGCTGCGCGGCCACCGACGTGGCCCGCTGCCGCTGCGCTGGGTGTACCTGCACGTGCTGCGCGAGCTGGCTCAGCACTGCGGGCACGCGGAGATCCTGCGCGAGCAGATCCTCAGCGAGTAGGGCCCCCGGCGCGCGGCGTTACTGGATCGCGCGCTGGCCGACAGTGGCGGTGTCGCCGAAACGGCGCAGGGTCCAGCGGGCCGGCGGCCAGCCGCCGGTGTCGTGGTCGGTGACCCACTCGGTGATCGAGGCCGGCGGCACGTCCAGGTCGAACGCCCGGAAGATCGGCTGCGCGGCGAGCGCGTGGAAGGCGCCCTCGACTGTCTCGCTGTGGCCGACCAGGACCACGGTGCCGCCCCGGTGCCGGTGCGCGATCTCCATGATGGCGCGGCTGACGCGCACCACCAGTTCGGCCCAGCTCTCGTTGCCGTCCTCGAACGGCCGGAACACTCCCCCGCCCGGCACCGCGTGTTCGGTACGGAAGCGGGTGACCGGCAGCCCGTCGGCGTACGGCGGGGTGTGCCACGTGCACAGACCGCAGTCGGCCAGCGGGCGGACGCCGAACGCCGCGGCGATGGGCTGCGCGGTCTCGACGGTGCGCCGCAGCACTGACGAGTACACCGCCACCGGCCCCTCGACGGCGTAGTCGTCGACGAGTCGCTGGGCAAGCCGGTGTGCCTGGTCGTGGCCGAGCGGCGTCAGCCCGCGGCATCCGTGCGGGCCGCCCACGATCCCGTCGACCTGGTGGAGCGACTCGCCGTGCCGCACGAAGATCAACCGTGTTCGCATCGGCCCATCATGCCAGCGACGCACGCGGATGGATCAGCCGTCCGTACGAGATGACTGTCGTCAGCCGGCGTCCAGCACCTCGCGCAGCCGCGCGGCGAACTCCTCGGGCTTGCCCGCGTAGCCGAACTCGCCTCCGAGAAAGCCGCCGTGGTGACTCGGGAACACCACGGCCTCCTGGCCGAGCAGCGCCGCCGTGCCGAGGGCCGTACGGGCGGTGTACGTGCCCGCCGACTCCTCTCCGACCGCGATCACGATCCGGGTCGACGACGCCGTGAGCACGCTCGCGTCGGGGCGGTAGTCGGTGATCGCCCACGAGTTCTTCGACAGCAGCGGATTGTCGCGGCTGCCGTCGTCGTCGGTGGGCATGCCGACCATCGCCGGGTCGGGCGCGGGCTGGGCGAAGTAGGCGTCGGTGAACTCGCCCTGCCACGACGTCATCGCGATGAACGAGGCCATGCCGGCGCCGAATCCCTTCGCCTGGTACGCCTCGTAGAAGCCGTTCCGAGCGCGTTCGGCCGCCGCGGCGTCCGGGAGCACCGCGTTGATCGGCGGCTCGTGGGCCACCAGCGTGACGACGTCGCCGGGGTGGGTCGCGACGAGTTCGAGTGCGGTCACGGCACCGCCGCTGCTGGCGAACACGTCCACCGGGCCGGCGTCGAGCGCCTCGATGAGCAGGTGCAGGTCGGCTGCCTGCTGCTGCGGCGTGTGGTCGGACCGGCCGTCGGTACGGATGCTGCGGCCAAGCCCGCGCGGGTCGTAGGTGACGACGGTGCGGTCGCTGAAGTGCGGGGCGAGCGCGTCGAAGCCCTCCGCTGTCATCGGCTGGCCGATCATGAGCAGCGCGGGCCGCCCGCCGCCCGGGGGCAGTGGGCCGCGGACGTCGTAGACCAGCTCGACGCCGGGCACGGCGAGGGTGTGCGTCTGCTTCGTCGTCATGCCGGTGAGACTACGACAGATGCCTCAGCCGTCGGTGCGGCCGGCGGGCAGCCCGCGGGCCTGACTGAGCAGCGCGTCGAGCTGGGCGCCCGTCTGCCGTGGCAGCCGGCCACGGTCCACCAACTCGGCGATGGTGTCGCGCAGGTCGGCGATGCGCCGCTCGCGGTCCTTGGACCGTCGGTTCACGTCGGCGAGGTCGTCGCGGAGGTCCTCCGCGGTCTTGCGGTCGACATCCCCACGGGCCACCGCCGCGGCGAGCACCTCGGTGAACTCGTCGCTGACCTGGCGGAAGCTGACCGGCACCTGCTGGCCGACCGTCGGTGGAGCGGCGCTTGCGGTCGACGGCGACGGCGACGGCGATGCCGGCGGCTTCGGTGACTGCGTGCTGGGCGCGGGCGCCGGGGCGGAGGTCGACGGCGGGGCCGCCACCTGCGCGGGCCCGGGGGTGTCGGGAGTGTCGGGTGTGCCGAGGCCCTGGGTGAGCACCGCGCCCAGGCCGACCAGCATGGCGAGACCGGCCGCGACGAGGAGGCCCAGAGGTCGGCGCGATCGGCGGCGGGCCGGCACGGCCGGAACCGGCACGGGCCGGGCGGCCGAGCGGTCGATCAGGGTCGGCGGGTGGGCCGCCGAGGCGGACGGCACGATGCGCAGCAGCTCGGTGGGGGGCTCGACCGGTTGACCGGCGCCGAACCGGCGGGCCAGCTGCGCGGCGCTCGGCCGGCGGGCCGGGTCGGCGGCGAGGCAGGCAAGGGTCAGGTCGGCGATGTCGGCGGGCAGGCCGTCCACCCGCAGCGGCGGCACCGGCGTGCCCTGCCGGTGCACCTCGAGGGCGTCCTCCCAGCTCTGCACGGGCAGGGGCGCCTGGCCGGTGAGCGTGCGGTAGAGCAGTGCGCCGAGGGCGTACACGTCGCTGGCCGGGTCGGGCGGGCCGGCGGTGAGGCGCTCGGGCGCGAAGTACGCGGGTGTGCCCATCAGCGGCTCGCCGGACTGGCTGTCCAGCCCGCCGAGCGCGGCGATGCCGAAGTCGAGGACCTTGGCGCCGGTGTCGGTGAGCATGACGTTGCCCGGCTTGACGTCGCGGTGCACCACCCCGATGCGGTGCGCTGCGGCCAGCGCGGCGGCGATCTGCCCGGCCACGCGGACGGCCTCCGGCCAGGGCAGCGGGCCACCGCGCAGCCGGTCGCCCAGGTTGTGGCCCTCGACCAGCTCCATCACCAGGTACGGGACGACGACGCCGCCGGCCAGGGTCGCCTCGGCGTAGTCGTACACCTGGGTGACGTGTGGGTGGGTCAGCCGGGCGGCCGCGCGGGCCTCGCGCTGGATGGTGGCCCGCAGTTGCGGGTCGGCGGCGAGTTGCCCGGCCAGCACCTTGATCGCGACCGGCCGGCCGAGGACCTCGTCGTCGGCCCGCCACACCTCGGACATGCCACCGAGCCCGATCCGCTCGTGCAGGACGTAGCGGTCGTGGAGGCGGAGGGTGGGCGTGAAGGGTGACATGGCTTCACCAGTCTGCCTGGCGAGTGCCCCTTCGACCACTCTGCGTGCCCGACCCGGCACCGTTCGTCCCGCCTGTGCCGAAATGGGTCAGGAGCAGCGGGTCACCGTGGGCATCGGTCGGGGCTGGATCCGGTCGGCGAGCCGGCGCAGGGCGACGGCGGTCACCTGTCGGGTCGGGGCGAGCAGCGGCCGGCGCTGCCGGTCGGCCTGGACCGGAGCGTCCGGTCGGGCCGAGTTGACGTGTCGGTTCATCGCGTCGAGAGCGGTGACGTAGCCGGTCGGGAATTCCATGGTCAACTCCTCGGGACAGGTCCGGTGGAGGCCCGGACGACGAGTGCGGTGGGCAGCAGCACATGACCGGCTGCGGCGTCCGCGGGTGGGTCGAGCAGTAGTTCGGCGGCGATCCGGCCCTTCTCCTCGGCCGGCTGCCGGACGGTGGTGAGGCCGGCCGACGCGGCCTCCGGAATGTCGTCGAAGCCGGTCACCGAGACCGGCGGGTTGGTGCCGCCCGGCCGCTGGGCCAGCGCGTCGAGCACACCGAGGGCGAGGATGTCGGAGCCGGCCAGCACGGCGGTCGGTGGCACGGGCCCGTCGAACAGGCCGGCGACGGCGGCGGCCGCGGCCTGGCGGCTGTTGCCGAGGGCGTTGACAAGCGTCAGCTCCGCCCAGTCGACGCCGACCTCGGCGAACGCGTCGGCGAAGCCGGCGAGCCGGCCGCGGGTGGTCGGGTGCCACGCCTCGTGCGCCCCGGACAGGGTGACGGGGCCGGCGGGCGCGTCGGGCAGCACGGCGTCGGCGAGCAGGGCCACCCGGCGGTGACCGAGGCCGGCCACGTGCGCGGCGACGCTGCGCGCCGCGGCCCGCTCGTCGATGCCGACGTACCGCTCGTCCGCGCCGGCGTCGTCGCGGGGGGCCGTGCTGACGTACGGCAGTCCACGCGCCCGGATCACGTCCAACGCCCACTCCTCGTCGGCGACGCAGTAGACGCAGAAGCCGTCGACTGCGGCGTTCTCCACCGCGCGGCGGGCGTCGGTCTGCGCGGGTGGGAGCGGCACCAGCAGCATGCTCGTGCCGTGTCGCTCGGCGGCGCCGCTCACCCCGGTGAGGAAGCTGATCGCGAAGGGGTCGGTGAAGGCGTACGACAGCTGCGACGTGAACAGGACCCCGATCGAGCCGACGAAGCCGCGGCGCAGGGAGCGGGCGGTGGGATTGGGCCCGGGGTAGCCCAGTTGACGGGCGGCGTCGAGGATCCGCTCGCGCAGCGCCGTGGAGAGCTGGTCGGGACGGCTGTAGGCGTTGGACACGGTGCTGCGGGAGACACCTACGGCGTCCGCGACGGCTTGCAGTGTTGGCTTCACCCGGCACCTCTCTGTATCGATTCAGACTGAATCGATACAGAGACTAGCCCGACGAGTTGGCGACGGTCAATAAGAACGTGCGAGCCCGCAGGGCCACCCCGGGTGCGACTGCCGCCCCGGGCGGGCGCTCACTGCGGGTAGAGCTCCTCCAGCAGTCGACCGAGGATCTCCGGCGTACGCTCCGGCGGCTCGGCCTCGACGCACAGCCGCTCCATGGCCACTGCGTAATAGTCGAGGTCGTCGCGCTTGTCGAGGTAGATGGCGCTGGTGAGCTGTTCGATGTAGACGATGTCCGGCAGCTCCTGGTCGCCGAAGCGCAGGATGGTGAACGCGCCACCGGCGGCCGCGTGGCCACCTGCGGCGAACGGGATGACCTGGAGGCGGATGGTGGGCGACTTGGTGGCCTCGATGAGCGCGACGAGCTGCTCACGCATCACCTCGGCGCCGCCGATCGGACGGCGCAGCGCCGCCTCGTCCACCACGGCCCAGAGTTGCGGCGGCTTGTCCCGGTGGAGCAGTTGCTGGCGCTGCATCCGCAACTCCACGCGGCGATCGATCTCGCCGACGCCGGCCGCCCCGTGCCCGAGCAGCACCACCGCTCGCGCGTACTCCCGGGTCTGCAACAGGCCGGGGACGAACTGCACCTCGTAGCTGCGGATCAGCGCAGCCGCCGCCTCCAGGCCCAGGTACGACTGGAACCAACTGGGCAGCACGTCGCCGTAGCGGTGCCACCAGCCGGGGCTGTTGGCGTCCCGGGCGAGCTTCAGCAGCGCCTCGCGCTCGCCCTCGTCGCTGACGCCGTAGAGGGTCAGCAGGTCGGACACGTCGCGCTCCTTGAAGCCGACCCGACCCAGCTCCATCCGACTGATCTTCGACTCAGAGGAGCGGATCTCCCACCCGGCGCCCTCCCGGGTCACTCCGCTGGATTCCCGCAGGCGGCGCAGTTGGGCGCCGAGCAGCATGCGCAGCACGGTTGGCCCGGTTGTCGGACCGCCCTCGGCGGGAACCATCGTCACGTGCGGACCTCCGGATACCGACCACGCGGCCGGGCACCCAGCCCGGCCGACGTGTAAGCATGCCATGGACCGACAGTGAGGTGAACTCCTCCGTACCGGCGATTCAGTCCCGTCCCCGGGACGGCCTTCGGCGACCGGTCAGTTGATCAGGTGATCGAAGTCGCCGTCGCGTGCGCCGAGCACGAACGCGGCGATCTCGTCCACTGTGTAGATCAGTGCCGGGCCCTCCGGATGGCGCGAGTTGCGGACGGCGATGCCGGCTCCCCCGGGCAGTTCAGCGAGTTCGACACAGTTGCCGCTGGGGTTGCTGCGGCGGCTCTTCTGCCAGCTCAGCGGGGGCAACTGAGTAATCGGAACGCCATTGGGTGGCTGTTGCATGAGAGGCGTCTTTCTGCTCACGAGCCCGCCGGTGCCCGTGGGAGGAGCGGTGACGGCGAGGGTGCGGTATCGACAGTGGATCGTTATGCACGTGCATCTGCTATTGCATCTGCACCGGACGGCGAGCATGATAACGCACGTGATCGGTGCTTATCCGTTCACTTTGCGTTACCCCGACTGGGGCAACCACCAGGGAAAACTGGCCCCGACGCGGCACCGCGCCGCGCAGACCGACGGCTGGAGGCGGTCGCGGCGATGGGAGGTCTCGTGCCGGATCCGATGAGCGTCGCCTCCGGCATCTGTGCGGCGGGAGCCCTGCTCTCCTCCTGGCAAATGCGCCGACGGGCCCTGCGGGCCGAGGCCGAGATCGGGCACCTCCAGGCCGAGTTGGCCGCCGAACGGCACGCCGCCAGCCACGACCCGCTCACCGGGCTGCCCAACCGACGCGCCTTCTACCGCCTCGCGGCCGCGCTGCTCACCAACGCCGACGGCCAGCCGCTGATCGCCATCGTGCTCGACCTCGACGACTTCAAGCAGATCAACGACCGGTACGGGCACGCTGCCGGCGACCAGGTGCTGATCAGCGTGGCCGAACGGCTGGCCGGTTTCGCCGGGGACAACCTCGTCGCCCGCCTCGGCGGCGACGAGTTCGCGGGCCTGCTCGCCAGCCCGACTGTCGACCGGCGCTGGATCGAGCACGCCACCCGCCGCCTCAGCGAGACCGTCGCCGCGCCCATCCGGCTCAACGGGTGCAGCGTCCGCGTCACCGCCTCGGTCGGGCTCGCCCCGGTGACCGGTCCGGGCCAGCTCACCGACGCGCTCAGCCGCGCCGACGCGGCCATGTACCAGGCGAAGAGCCTCTCCGGCCCGCGGGCGCCCCGCCAGCTCGTCGACAGCGCCCGCCTCGCGGAGTGGTGACGGGACGGCCTCAGGCGGCGGGTCCGCCTCAGGCTGCGGCTCTGCCTGCGGCGGCGGGTCCGCCGAACCACCGGGGCAGCTGAGCGACCAGGTCGGCCTGATCGTCACCGGCCCAGGCCACGTGGCCGTCCGGCCGCAACAGCACCGCGGGTACGTCCAGTTCCGCGCTGACGTCGACGACGTGGTCGACCCGGTCGGCCCACCCGGCGACCGAGAGCCGGCCGGTCTGATCGAGCAACAACCCGCGACCGCCGTGCAGCAGCTCGTAGAGCCGTCCCCGCTTCAGCGGTACGTCCCGCAGGTGCCGACCGACCAGCTCGTGGCCCTCGCCGAGGTCGTAGCGCACCCCCAGGCCGGTGACCTTCTCGATCAGGTACCGGTTGACGTCCTCGAAGTCCAGCAGCTCCGACAGGAGGTGTCGGACCGCCTGCGGCCCCGGCTCGGGGGACAGCAGGAACATCTGCGCGCGGGTGTTGACGAGCACGTCGGCGGCCACCGGGTGCCGCTCGGCGTGGTAGCTGTCCAGCAGCCCGTCGGGCGCCCAGCCGTTGATCTCGGCGGCCAGCTTCCAGCCGAGGTTGACCGCGTCCTGGATGCCGAGGTTGAGCCCCTGCCCGCCGGTCGGTGGGTGGATGTGCGCCGCGTCTCCGGCCAGCAGCACCCGGCCGACCCGGTACCGCTCGGCCAACCGGGTTGCGTCGCCGAAGCGGGAGAGCCAGCGTGGAGAGTGCACGCCGAAGTCGGTGCCCGCGTACGCCCGCAGTTGCTGTTGGAACTCCTCGATCGTCGGCGGGACGGAGCGGTCCTCGGCCACCTCGGCGGCAGGCACGAGAACCCGGTACACGCCGTCGCCGAGCGGCCCGAGGCCGAACCGCAGGTGGGTCTTGCGGACCTCGGCCACCACCTCGGCCACCGTCTGCGCCGGTACGCCCACCTCCATCTCGCCGAGCAGCGAATCGACCCGGCTGGGTTCACCGGGAAAGCCGACACCGAGCAGCCGACGGACCGTGCTCCGGCCACCGTCGCAGCCGACGAGGTAGCGCGAGCGCAGCGGCGTACCGTCGGCCAGCTCCGCCGTCACCCCGTCGTCGTCCTGACTCAGGCCGACCAGTTCGCTGCCGCGGCGGACCTCGACGCCGACCTCGACGGCGTGCTCCGCCAGCAGCCGGTCGGTGGTGGTCTGCGGAATACCGAGGACGTACGCGTGGGCACTGTCGAGACCACCCGGCGACGGCTTGGGAATCGCGGCGAAGTAGCCACCGAGCGGATGCCGCGTGCCCAGGGCGAGGAAGCGCTCCAGCAGCCCACGCTGGTCCATCACCTCGATGCTGCGCGCGTGCAGACCCAGCGAACGGACGTAGCGGGTCGGCTCGGTGTCCTTCTCCACCACGAACACGCGCACACCGTGCAGTCGCAACTCGCTGGCCAGCATCAGACCGGTCGGCCCGCCGCCGGCAATGATCACATCGATCACGAGATCCCCCGATTTTCCCACGTTTGGGCTTCGGGTGGAGATTCTGCGGCATCACCCGGGTCTTGCCGCAAGACCCCGGGTGCGATATAAGTTGGAGGTGGCAGGGAGCGCGACTTCCCTGCCATTTCTGTTTCTCCTCGCGCCTACCCGTCAGCGCATTGTGGACAGGTGGCGCTGCAGGGCTGCGTACGACTCGGCAGCCCCCTGCGCCATTCCGGACTCGGCCATGCCGTCGCGCTGCTCGGGGGTGTCGAAGCGGGTGGTGCCGGTGAGCACCGTGCGGCCGTCCTGCTCGGTGAAGACCAGCGTCTCCACCGCCACCTGGCCGGGCATGCCCTCGAACTCGAAGGTCTGCACGATCCGCTCCGGCGCGACGATCTCCCGGAACTCGCCCCGGAAGGCGTACGCGTTGCCGTCGGGAGCGTGCTCGACGAAGCGGTAGCGGCCGCCCTCGCGGAAGTCGATCTCGACGTCCAGCGGGTTGCCCCGGCCCCACCAGTGCCTGAGGTGTTCGGCCTGGGTGTGCGCGGCGAAGACGAGGTCGCGCGGAGCGTCGAAGGACCGGGTCATCGTGATGTCCCGGTCGGAGGACATGTCGATCGTCAGGTCACGGGTTTCGGTCACGGCTGGTCTCCTTCAGGTCGCGTAGGTAGTCGTCCAGGGCGTCGTGGCGCTCGTCCCAGAGCCGGCGGTACTGGTCGACCCACTCGGCGAGGGTGCGCAGCGGTGCCGGGTCGAGCCGGCACCGCCGCCACTGCGCCTCGCGGGTCCGCACGATCAGCCCGGCGCGCTCCAGCACGGTGAGGTGCTTGGAGATCGCCTGGAGGCTGATCGGGAACGGCTCCGCCAGTTCGTTCACCGTCGCGTCGCCGGTCGCCAGCCGGGCCAGGAGGGCGCGGCGGGTCGGATCGGCGAGGGCGGCGAACACGGCGCTGACCGGATCTGCTGTCATGTCGCTTTCAACCACCTAGATGATTAACCGATGAGTTGAATTTACAGCTCAACGCCGTTCTGTCAACCCGTTCAGGAGATCCCTGGTGAGTCGCCCCGGAGACCGGGTATGGGGAAGCCGGCCGTTCCGTCGCCGAGAGGAACCCGTCGTGGTGAGCATTCGCGCCCTCGTCCTCAACTGCACGCTCAAGCCGTCGCCAACCCCGTCCAGCTCCGACCAGTTGGGTCGCGAGGTGCTGGCCGAACTCGCCCGCCAGGGCGTGGACGGCGAGATCGTGCGCGTGGTCGACCACGACGTGCGCTTCGGGGTGTCGACGGACGAGGGCCACGGCGACGGCTGGCCCGCGATCCGCGCCAAGCTGCTCGCGGCCCAGATTCTCGTCATCGCCACGCCGATCTGGCTGGGCCAGCCCGCCAGCGTCACCAAGATGGTCCTCGAACGTCTGGACGCCGAACTGTCCGAGACCGACGACGAGGGACGGCTGCTCACCTACGGCAAGGTGGCCGGCGTCGCGGTCGTCGGCAACGAGGACGGCGCGCACCACAGCATCGGCGAAGTCCAGTGCGCGCTCAGCGAGGTCGGCTTCACCATCGCGGCGGCCGGCGCTACCTACTGGGTCGGCGAGGCACTGCACAAGGTGGACTACCGCGACGCCGGCCCCAAGCCGGACACCACCGGCCGCACCACCAAGGCCCTCGCGCTCAACAGCGCGCACCTGGCCCGGCTGCTCGCCGAGCAGCCGTACCCGCCGCCGGAGGCGCAGGGCGCCGCGGTGGGCCCGAGCCGCGAGCCCGTCTGACCGCCGCGCGCTTCACAACGCCGACGAGCGCCGCCCGCATCGACGCCGTGGTCGGCCGGGCGCCCCAGGGCTCAACGAGCCGTTCCGTACGGTTTCCACGTCACCTGTCGAGCTGCCCTACGTGTGGGACACGGGCACGCTCCAGATCCGCACACCGCCCCCACCGCTGGGCACGCTCCAGACCCCGCACACTGCCCCACCGGTGGGGCAGCTCGACAGGGCCCGAAGGAACCTCGACAGGGCGCGCTGCGACAGTGCGCCAACGGGGTTTCGGTCAGCGCCAGCCGTAGCCGGCGCGCAGCGCCTGCCCGACCCGGTCGAACCGGGGCCGGTCCAGCACGGCGCCCTCGCGGCGGATGCTGTCCTCGCGCATGGTGAGCACGCGGTCCAGCCGGACCCAGCTCGGCCGCTTGTCGCGGTCCCACTCGCCGGGGCCGAGCGCGAACCAGTGCCGCTGACCGTCCCGCTCGCTCTGGCTCGACAGCATCAGTCCGAACAGCGTCCGGCTGTGCCGTCCGACCACCAGCACCGGGCGGTCCTTGCCCTGGCGGGGGTCGTCCTCGTACGGCACCCAGGTCCAGACGATCTCGCCAGGGTCGGCCTGGCCGTCCCGCTCGGGCGCGTAGGTCAGCTCGCGACGCTGCAACGCGCTCACCTGGCGAGGGCGGGCCACCCGCGCGGGAGCCGGCCCGGTACGCCGGGGCGACGGGATTGCCGCGCCCACCCGGGAGATGCGTTGCGCCACGTTCCTCAAGAGACCAGCCACGGCGGGCAGCCTACCGGCCCCGGCGCGGCCGGCCGGCGTCGGCGCACTGCGGCAGACTGGCCCGATGGACGAACTGCCCGACGACCTGCCGATCCTTGAGCGGCGCGCGGTGCGCGTGGTCGTTCGCGACGACACCGACCGGGTGCTGCTGTTTCACACCCGCGACCCGGACCATCCCCGGCTGGGCACGTGGTGGGAGCTGCCCGGCGGCGGCATGGACCCCGGTGAGACGTACCGGGACACGGCCGTGCGGGAGCTGCGCGAGGAGACCGGCATCGTCATCACCGCCGACCAGCTGGGCGCACCGACCTGGCGGCGACGGGCGAGTTTCCTGCACCGCCAACTGCGGCACGTCCAGGACGAGCTGATCGTCGCCGTACGGCTGAACGGGCCCGGGCCGGACGTGGACGAGGCCTACCGGCTCGACTACGAGCGGGAGGACTACTTCGGCTTCCGGTGGTGGCCGCTGCCGGAGGTGGTGGCGAGCGGGGAACGGTTCTATCCCGGCCAGCTCCCCCGGCTGATCACGCCCTTTCTCGCCGGCGAGCAGATCGACGAACCGTTCGAGCTGTGGTCGTGAGCAGGGCCGGCGAAGATGCCGGACGCGGATGCGACGGGCAGAGTGGGTACATGACGACGGACCTGCACGCGCCGCTCTCCGCGTACGCCGGGCGGCTGCACGCCACGATCGGCGACCGGCATCACGTCGCCTCTCCGCTCGGGGCCTGGCTGCTGCTCGCCCTCAGCGCGGCGGCGACGGCCGGCTCCGAACCGGCGGGCGACTCCGAAAGGGCGGGCAACTCCGGCTCGGCTGACAACTCCGGCTCGAGGGCCGAGGGGCTCGCGGCGGCGCTGGGCACCGACCTGGCCAGCGCGGCCACCGTGGCCCGCGCGCTGCTGGACACGCCGCATCCACTTGTCGCGTCGGCCACCGCGCTCTGGCTCCGAGCGGGCCGGCGCACCGACGAGCCGGCCGGGTGGCGGGCGGCGCTGCCGGCGGCGACCGAGGTCGGCACGCTGCCCGACCAGGCCGGGTTGGACGCGTGGGCACGCGAGCACACCCACGGCCTGATCGAGACGTTCCCCCTGAAGGTCCACCCGGACGTCGTCTTCGCCCTGGCCAGCGCGCTGGCCACCCGGATCTCCTGGGCGCAGCCGTTCGAGGTCACCGACGCGCGTGCGCTCGGCCCGGCCAGCGCCTGGGCGCGGGACCTACGGCGAGCGCTGCGCAGCCCGGACCACGGGCACCAGGGGGCCATCGTCACTACCGATCGGGCCGGTGACGTGATCGTGCACGCCGCCCGGGCCCAGGCCGCCGACGGCGCGGGGCTGGTGGTGCTCTCGGTGGCCGCCGCACCGCACGTGCCGGCGACCGACGTGCTCGCCGCCGCGTACGACCTCAGTGCCGGCGCGGCCGACGGCGCGCAACCGCCGGGGCGGCGCTCGCTGTTCGACCTGCCGCTCGGCGACACCGCGTTGTGGACGCTGCGGGAGGAGCGGGTCCGGACCCGCGCCCGCGACGGCCGCGAGGAACGACACCGGGCGGTGCTCCCCTGCTGGTCGGCCCGCAGCGAGCACGACCTGACCGCCGAGTCGCTGGGCTTCCCGGCGGCCACGGCGGCGCTGGCCGGGGCGCTCGCCCAACCGGTGCAGGGCTTCGAGGCGCGGCAGGTGGCAATGGCGCGGTACGGCCGGTACGGCTTCGAGGCGGCGGCGGTGACCGGCATGTTCGGGACGGTCAGCCTGCCGCCGGAGGGCGTCGCCCGCACCGCCGAGCTGCGCTTCGGCCACCCGTACGCAGTGGTGGCCGTCGCCACCGACACCACTGCCGACGGCGCCACCGGGCCGTGGCACGGAGTGCCGGTCTTCTCGGCGTGGATCACCGAGCCCGAGGACCTGCCCGACGCCGACGTCTAGGCACCGGCGCGGTTCCCGGCGACGGTCAGCGGGTGGACGGGTCGGGCACGATGGGCGGATCGGGCGCGGTACCGCCGTCGTCGTCGCGGGGCAGTCGCGCGACCATCTCCCGGAACTCCCGTACGGTCACCGCCTCCCGCAGGGTCGCGAAGACCGCTCCGGTGCCGGCCCGTGCCGTGGCCGGGTCCACTCCGGCGCGCTGGCCCACCCGGCGCAGGAACTCCGCCGGGCCGGCGTCCACCGGCGGCGGCGCGACAGGCCCACCAACGTCAGCCCCACCGACGTCGAGACCCACACCGGTGTCGAGTCCGTCAACGCCACCGGTCGGGCCGGTGAACGAGCCGGGCCCCAGGACGGAGGACGAGCCAGCCGGATCCCCCGGCAGACCCGCCAGTGGGCTCGGCGGCGCGTCGTCCAGGTAGCCGTCGACCTCGTCCGGAAGGTGTCCGGTGAGATCGTCCGGCGGGCCGCCCGTGACTCGTTCGGCCATCGTCTGGAGCACCGCGCGGGCGAGCGCGGCGGCCTGCTCGGTGGGCAGGCCGGACCGGCGGGACACCGCGTCGATGAAGTGCGGAAACCCGTCGCCGCCCGCGCTGTCGGTCACGCCGCGCGCTTACCCCGGGCCGCCGACGCCAAACGACGCCGACGGCACGACAGCGCAGCAACCAGCGCAGCCGACCAGCGCGCCCGAGCAGCCGTCAGCGCAGCAGGTCCGCCGCCAGCAGGTGATCGAAGATGAGCTGGTCGACCGGGGAGGTGCGGTGCCGGTCGGCGTACCCGAGCCAGGCCATCTCGGCGATCTCACTGGCCGGCCGCAGCCGCCCCCGGTAGCCGGCCCGGTAGCAGGTCATCCGCACGGTGATCCCGGTCGCGTGCCCGTGCGCCTGCGCGCTGAACGTGCCCAGGTGCACGGCGCTTCGCACGTCGACCTCGACGCTCAACTCCTCGTCGATCTCCCGGCACAGGGTCTCCAGGTCGCTCTCCCCCGGCTCGCGCTTGCCCCCGGGCAGGTACCACACGTCCTTGCCCTGCGAACGGGTGCTCAGCACCCGGCCGTCCTCGATGAGGATCCAGGCCACCTTGTCGATCTCGCGCACGCCGCCTCCCGCCCCGCTGAGAGCGGGCACGCTACCACCCGGCGCCGGCCGCGAGACAGTCAATCGGCCAGCAGGTCGAACAGCAGCGCGGCGGTCCAGCCGAACGCCGGTGAGCCCAGCCCGGCGCCCGTGTCGGGGTGGAAGTACTCGTGGCAGCCGGCCCGGGCGACCAGGTCGATCATCGAGCGGCGCAGGCCGGCCGCCAGCTCCGGGTGCCCGTGGGTCAGCAGGCCGCGCCGCACCAGCCAGCCGATGTTCAGCCAGCTCGGCCCGCGCCAGTAGCGCAACGGTTCGAAGTCGGGCGCGGTGCGGTCGTAGGTGGGCAGCGGCCGGTCCATCCACCGGGCCACCCCGAAACGCGGTGACCGGGCCTCGACGACCAGCGCGTCGACCTGCCGGGCGGGCAGGCCGGGCAGGATCAGCGGCGTGAGCCCGAGCACGGTCCGCGCGCCGACGAGCCGATCGGTGCGCAGGTCGCGGGGCTGGAAGGTGCCGGTGCCCGGGTCGTACAGCCGGCGTACCAGCGCCTCGGTGACGCGGTCCGCGCGGACCCGGTGCGGGGCCGGGTCCGCGCCGGTCAGCGCGGCGATCTCGGCCAGCGCGTGCTCGGCGGCCCCGAACGCCGCGTTGAACAGCGGGCACTCCACCAGGAACGGATAGCCGTCGGCCAGGTCGCGGTCGGCGTAGCCCTGGTCGCGGTAGGCCGCGACGATCGCCAGGTAACGCGCGTAGTCCAGGTCCGTGGGGCGGTGCGCGGCGTCGGCGTGCGCGGTGTCGTGCCTGCGGTACGCGCGCATGACGGCCGCGTCCGCGTCGACCGCGGCCATCGGCTCGTCCCAGGCGGGGCTGTTGTCCAGACCGGACTCCCACGGGTGTACGACGCACACCAGCCCGTCGCCGGCGACGTCCCGCCGCGTCGCCAGGTACCGCTGCTGGGCGACCAGCGCCGGGTAGAGCCGGCGCAGCGCGGCCAGCCCGGCCGGATCGGGCGAGCGCCGGTACGCCAGCAGCGCGGCGAGCGCGTGCACCGGCGGCTGGACCAGGCCGGAGGTGTCCACCGTGGGCGAGCCCTCGACGTCGGACGAGCGCCACAGCTCCGGCCCGGGAAAGTACGCGCCGACGCGCAGCGCCGGGTTGAACACGATGTGCGGCACCCGCCCGTCCACCCACTGCGCCCGGAACAGGCTCGTCAGCTCCTGCCAGGCCCGCTCGGGACGCACGTGGGCCAGGCCGACCGCGATGAACGCGGAGTCCCAGCTCCACTGGTGCGGGTAGAGCGTGCGCGACGGGACGGTGTGGTCGTGCTCCCAGTTGGCGTCGAGGGTGGCGACGGCGAGCCGCCGCAGCCCGACCAGACCGGCCGGCCCGCCGGTACGGGTGGGGACGGCACCGGCGCTCATGCGGCGGCCCGCCGGGGCAGTGCGTGCCGCAGCACCGCGGCGGCCTGTTGCAGGGCCCGGACCGGGTCGCCGCGCAGCCGGCACTCCAGAGCCAGCCAGCCCCGGTAGTCCAGCTCCAGCAGGGTCCGCACGAGGGCCGGCCAGTCCAGGTGCCCGGCGCCCGGCTGGTACCTGTTGGAGTCGCTGACCTGCACGTGCCCGAGGTACGGCGCGGCGGCGCGCAGCGCCCGGTGCACGTCGTCCTCCTCGATGTTCATGTGGAAGGTGTCGGCGACCACCCGCACCGAGGGCAGTCCGAGCGCGGCGCAGAGGGCGACCGCCTCGTCGAGCCGGTTGACCATGTGGTCCTCGTACCGGTTGAGGGGTTCGAGGAAGAGCGTGACCCCCTCGGCGCGGGCGTGTTCGCCCAGCTCGCCGAGGGCGTCGAGGAGCACCTGGCGGTCGCCGGCCGGTGGGCGCGGCGGCTCGAACGGCGGCAGCCGTCGGGAGAACATGCCCCAGGCGGCCGGGGTCATCGCCCCGACGCCGCCCAGCTCGGCGATGACCGAGAGTTGGGAGCGCAGGTTGCGGACGGCGTCGGCGGACCGGGCGCTGTCGAAGTCGCCGATGAAGTGGTCCATCTCGACGCAGACGGTGGGCATCACCACCCCGGCGGCGCGGGCCCGGCGCAGCTCGGGCAGTCGAGCGGCGAACGCGAGGTCACCGCGTGCGCGTAGCTCGATGCCCTGGTAGCCCAGGGCGGTGGCGAGGGCGTACTTCTGGATCAGGTTGGTGCCCGGCAGGAGTTGTTCCTGGCAGGCAAGCGCGATGGTGGTCATCTAGAACCTCAACACCACTTGGAGGACGTCACCGGCGCCGCGGTCGAGCAGCGCGAGGGCGTCGGCGACCGCGCTGGCGTCGACGATGTGGCTGACCAGCGGCAACGGGTCGACGCTGCGCTCAGCCACCAGGTCCATGAAGGTCTGCGCGACCCGGTCTCCGGTCCACCGGCCGGCCATGCTCGGCGCGGGGGTGGGCCCGGAGACCTGGGCGGCCACCAACTGGATGCGGTTGTGGTGGAACTCCTCGCCGAGGCCGAGCGCGTCGGCCTGGCCCTGGTAGAAGCCGGCGGCCACGACCCGGCCGGCGTGTGCGGTGGAGCGGATCGCCTCGTGCAGCGCCGGGTACGCCCCGGACAGCTCCAGGCAGACGTCCGCGCCCCGGCCGCCGGTGGCCTCGCGGAGCACGGCGGCGGCGGACCGCGCCGCGACGTCCACTGTGGACCGCGCGCCGTAGCGGCTGGCGTACGCCAGCCGGCCGGGCACCTGGTCGACGGCGACCACCCGGGCGCCGGAGAGCACGGCGAGCCGGGTGGCGAGCAGCCCGATGACGCCCTGCCCGAAGATGCCGACCCAGTCGCCCAGGTGCAGGTCACCGGCGAGCACGGCGGTCAACGCGATCGCGCCCGGCCGGGCGAAGACAGCCGCGAGCGGGTCCAGGTCGGCGGGGAGCGGCCGGACCGCGTCGGCGGCGAGCACCGCCTCGGCCCGGTGCCCCCAGATGCCCCACACGAGCTGCCCCGGGTGCCTGTCGACGACCTCGGGCGCCACCTCGACGACCTCGCCGACCTCCTCGTAGCCGAAGCCGATCAGCGGGTACGGCACGGGGGTCTGGCGGGGGACGAACATGCGGGCGGCGTCGTCCCAGTCCTTGCTGAGCCGGGGATTGCTGCCCCGGTAGAGGGTCAGCTCGGTGCCGGCGGAGATGCCCGAGTAGCAGGTGCGGACCCGGACCTGGCCCGGGCCGAGCGGATCCGGCGGGCAGGGCTCGAGGCTGATCCGTCGAGGCCCGGCGAGAGAGACCACCCAGTTGCCCATGTGTCACATCCCGGTAGCACTGGGCTCCAGGATAGCAAAAAATCGCTATATGTCTTGTCATTGATCTATCGAAGGTGTTGAATCCCGTATGTACCCTTCGAGAGGAGTGCCACCGATGTCAGCACCTCCGAGGCGGATACTCGCCACCACCCTGATCATGGCACTGACCGCATCCACCCTGCTGGCCTGCGGAGATGACGGATCCGACAGCAACAGCAAAAAGATCACCGTTTGGAGTCTGGAAGACGTCGCCGACCGCGTCACCGCCACCAAGGCAATCATCGCGGACTTCACCGCGAAGACCGGGATCCAGGTCGACCTCGTGACCGTCAACGAGGACCAGTTCCCGTCCCTGATCGCCGCCAACGCCGCCGCCGGCGACCTGCCCGACGTGGTCGGCTCGGTCTCCCTGGCCGGCATCCGTACGCTCGCCGGCAACGAGTTGCTGCACGCCTCGGCGAACGCGGAGGTCGTCGACAAGCTGGGCCGGCAGACGTTCTCCCCCCGGGCGTTGGAGCTGACCTCCGACGACGGCAAGCAGCTCTCCGTGCCCAGCGACGGGTGGGGGCAACTGCTCGTCTACCGCAAGGACCTGTTCGCCGCCGCCGGCCTGCCCGCCCCCGACACGTACGAACGGATCACCACCGCCGCGGCGAAGCTGAACACCGGCGGCGTCGCCGGCATCACCGCGGCGACCTCGCCCAGCGACGTGTTCACCCAGCAGACCTTCGAGCACCTGGCCCTGGCCAACGGCTGCCAGCTCACCGACGACTCCGGCGCGGTGACGCTCGATTCGCCGCAGTGCGTCGAGGCGTTCCGCTTCTACGGCGACCTGATCCGCACCAGCTCGGTGAAGGGCGCGCAGGACGTGGACACCACGCGGGCCACCTACTTCGCGGGCAAGGCCGCCATGGTGATCTGGTCGCCGTTCATCCTCGACGAGCTGGCCGGGCTGCGTAACGACGCCAAGCCGACCTGCCCGCAGTGCCAGGCCGACCCGTCGTTCCTGGCCAAGAACAGCGGGTTCGTCACCGCGATCAAGGGCCCCAACGGCACCGAGCCCGCGCAGTACGGCGAGATCAGTTCGTGGGCCGTGCTCGACGGCGCGGTGACCGACCCGGCGAAGTCCTTCGTGGAGTACATGCTCGGCGACGGCTACCCCCGCTGGTTCGGCATGTCCCCCGAGGGCCGGTTCCCGGTGCGCAAGGGCACCACGGCCGAGCCGGAGGCGTTCCTCACCGCCTGGAACACCAGCCAGGCCGGCGTGGACGCCAAGAAGCCCCTCTCCGACGTGTACGGCGACGAGGTGCTGGCCACCCTGCGCAGCAGCCCGGACACCTTCGGGCGCTGGGGGCTCAGCCAGGGGCAGGGCAAGCTGGTCGGCGCCATGCTCGGCGAGCTGCCGGTGCCCAAGGTGCTGGGCGACCTCACCTCCGGCAAGACCGACGCGGCGGCCGCCGCCGGCCGGGCCAAGAAGGACGTCGAAGCGATCAAGGCGGGCGTCAATTGACCACCACCGCCCCCGACACCGGCCGCTCCCCCACCAGGGAGCGGCCGGATCGGCCCCGCCGCCGACCACTGACGCTGCGCCGCCGCGAGTCCCGTGCCGGGCTGGCGCTTGTCGCGCCGACCCTGCTCGTCACCATCGCGGTCATCGGCATCCCGATCATCTGGACCGTCGTGCTCGCCTTCCAGCGGGTCCGGCTCGCCACCCTGCGCAAGACCGGGCTCTTCGGCGAGTTCACCATGGACAACATCGACCGGGTGCTGCACACCCCCGGCTTCGCCGACACGCTGTGGGTCACGCTGCTCTACAGCGTCGGCGGCACCGTCGGGTCGATCGCGCTCGGTCTGGTCGCCGCCCTGGTGGTGCGCCGCCCGTTCCGGGGCCGCACGCTGGTGCGGGCCTCCATGCTGCTGCCGTACGTGGCGCCGGTGGTCGCGGTCACCTTCGTCTGGCAGGTCATGCTCGACCCGCAGCTCGGCATCGTCAACCACTGGGGTCAGCGCCTGCTGGGCTGGGACGCGCCCGTCCCCTTCCTCACCCAGGAGTCGACAGCCCTGGCCACGGTCATCGTGTTCGAGGCGTGGCGCTACTTCCCGTTCGCGTTCCTGTTCCTGCTGGCCCGGCTCCAGGCGGTGCCCGGTGAGCTGGAGGAGGCCGCCCGCGTCGACGGGGCCACGCCCACCCAACGGTTCCGGCACATCCTGCTGCCGCAGCTGCTGCCGGTGATCGCCCTGCTGGGGGTGCTGCGCTTCATCATGACGTTCAACAAGTTCGACGACGTCTACCTGCTCACCGGCGGGGCCGCCGGCACCGAGGTGGTCAGCGTCCGGGTGTACGAGTTCCTCACCGCCCGTACCGACATCGGCGCGGCGGCCGCGCAGGCGGTCGTGCTGGCCGTGGTGCTCATCGTGTTCGTGCTGATCTATCTGCGCTTCTTCGGACGGAGGGTCAGCTGATGGACCGGGACATGGTCGAGACGGTGAGCCTGCGCTGGCTGCGCCGCCTGGTGATCGCCGCGTTCCTGGTCGTCACCGTCTTTCCCTTCTACTACATGCTCGTGCTCTCGGTACGCCCCATCGAGCGGCTGCTGCTCGACCCGGGCTCGCTGGTCGTCGGCTTCGGCGAGCTGACCGTCGCCACGTACGCCGAGGTGCTCAAGGCCACCGACGACGGCGGCCAGGGATTCCTCACCTTCATCCGCAACAGCGGCCTCGTCGCGGTCGCGGCGACAGTGCTCACGCTGCTCGTCGCGATCCCCGGCGCGTACGCGGTGGCCCGGCTCCGGTTCTTCGGCCGGCGGCAGGTCGACTTCCTGTTCCTGGCCGTCTACCTGTTCCCGTCGATAGTCATCGCGATCCCGCTGTTCGTGGTCTTCAGCCTCGCCGGGCTGCGCGGCTCGCTGTTCGGCCTGGTGCTGGTCTACATCTCGCAGACCCTGCCGGTGTCGGTCTACATGTTGAAGAACTACTTCGAGACCATCCCGGTCAGCCTGGAGGAGTCGGCGGCCATCGACGGGGCCGGCCGGCTCGGCATCATCCGCCGGGTCAGCCTGCCCCTCGCCGCGCCATCGATCATGGCGGTCGCGCTCTACGACTTCATGATCGCCTGGAACGAGTTCCTCTTCGCCCTGCTGTTCCTGGTCGACAAACCGGACCGGTGGACGGTGTCGCTGGGGTTGTCCCTGCTCTCCGACGGCGTGGAGGTGCCCAAGACGGTGCTCATGGCCGGGTCGGTGGTCCTCACCCTGCCCATCGTGATCCTCTTCTTCGCCAGTGAACGCCTGCTCACCGAGGGCCTGACCAGCGGCGCGGAGAAGGGCTGAGGTGTTTCCCTGATCGGTGGCAGCCCAGCGACCCGACACGCCGACCCCGTCGCCGCTGAGCTGCCACCGATCGGGCCGCCTGCCGGACCGGCCCGTCGCGCCCCGACCGGCCCGGTTACGGTGGCCGTATGGCCAACCCGACCCGCTGGGCGACCGACACCGGTCCAGAGCACTCACAGTGGTACATCGACAGGTTCCGCAAGCTCGCCGCCGAGGGAGCGGACCTGGCCGGCGAGGCCCGACTTGTCGACACGCTCGTCGCGCCCGGCTCGCGGATCCTCGACGCCGGCAGCGGCACCGGCCGCGTCGGCGCGGCCCTGGCCCAGCGCGGGCACACAGTGGTCGGGGTCGACGCCGACCCCGCGCTGGTGGAGGCCGCCCGCGCCGATTACCCCGGCCC
The DNA here is from genome assembly GCF_021442385.1 of Micromonospora sp. MH99. Lineage (GTDB taxonomy): Bacteria > Actinomycetota > Actinomycetes > Mycobacteriales > Micromonosporaceae > Micromonospora. The sequence continues at coordinate 452 of NZ_MUZA01000054.1, read as the reverse complement.
CCACTGGCTGGTCGCCGACCTCGCCGAACTGGACCTGCCGGCGCTCGGCGAGGCGGAGCCGTTCGACGCGGCCGTCCTCGCCGGCAACGTCCTCGCCTTCGTCGCCGCCGGCACCGAGCCGGAGGTGCTGCGCCGACTCACCGGGCACCTGCGTCCCGACGGCGTGCTGGCGGTGGGCTTCGGCACGGAACGCGGCTACCCGCTGACCGCGTTCGACGCCGACGCGGTAGCCGCCGGGCTGCGCCTGGAGCACCGCTTCGCCACCTGGGACCTGCGGCCGTGGCGCGACGACGCGCCGTTCGCGGTCAGCATCCTGCGCCGCCCGGCCACCTGACGCCCGGCCACCTGACGCCCGACCGGCGGGCCGCCGCCCGCCGCCCGGGGGACACCACGACCGGCATCAGGACGGGGCCGCGACGGCCCGGGCCGCGGCCGGGTCCAGGGTCGCGCCG
>NZ_MUZA01000053.1 GCF_021442385.1 Micromonospora sp. MH99 | reverse complement strand
GCGGGGCCGACCGCGTCGCCGGCAGCGCCGGACTCGGCCGCCGGCGTCGGCTGCTCGTGGGGCTCCTTCTCGACCCGGGCGTGCCGGGGCGGCACGGCGAGCCGGAGCACGTCGGCCAGGTTGCCCGCGTACCGGTCGGCGACCGCCCGGGCCAACCGGGTGATCTCCGGGGCCAGCACCGGCTCGGGCGAGACCACCTTCTCCAGGTAGGCGAGCCGGCCGGTGTGCCCGGAGTCGTCCGCCCGCGACAGCAGCCAGCCGTCGACCAGCTGCCCCGCGAAGCGCACCTTCACCCGGGTGCCGGGCACCGCCACGTCGGCCAGCTCGGCCGGCACCAGGTAGTCGAACGGCCGGTCCAGGTGCGCCAGCGGAACGTCCACGCAGACGCGCGCGACCGGCGACCCGTCCGCGGGTCGCCGGTCGCTACGCCTGGTGGCGGTCAGGCTCCCGCGGCCGACTTGAGGTCGGCGGCCCGGTCGGTGCTCTCCCACGACAGGTCCGGCAGCTCCCGGCCGAAGTGGCCGTACGCGGCGGTCTGCTGGTAGATCGGGCGGAGCAGGTTGAGGTCCCGGATGATCGCGGCCGGGCGCAGGTCGAACACCTCGGAGACGGCCTTCTCGATCGAGGCGACCGGCACGGTCTCGGTGCCGAACGTCTCGATGAACAGGCTCACCGGGTGCGCCTTGCCGATGGCGTAGGCGACCTGCGCCTCGCAGCGCTCGGCCAGGCCGGCGGCGACCACGTTCTTGGCCACCCAGCGCATCGCGTACGCGGCCGAGCGGTCCACCTTGGACGGGTCCTTGCCGGAGAACGCGCCGCCGCCGTGCCGGGCGTACCCGCCGTAGGTGTCGACGATGATCTTGCGGCCGGTCAGGCCGGCGTCACCCATCGGGCCGCCGATCTCGAACCGGCCCGTCGGGTTGACCAGCAGCCGGTAGCCCTCGGTGTCCAGACCGAGGCTCTCCAGCTCGGGCGCGATGACGGAGTCGCGCACGTCCGGGGTGAGCAGCGACTCCAGCGAGATGTCCGCGGCGTGCTGGCTGGACACCACGACGGTGTTCAGGCGGACCGGGCGCAGCCCCTCGTACTCGATGGTGACCTGGGTCTTGCCGTCCGGGCGCAGGTACGGGATGGTCCCGTCCTTGCGGACCGCGGCGAGCCGGCGGGCCAGTCGGTGGGCGAGGGCGATGGGCAGCGGCATCAGCTCGGGGGTCTCCGAGCAGGCGAAGCCGAACATCATGCCCTGGTCGCCGGCGCCCTGCGCGTCCAGCGCGCTCTCCGACGCACCGGTGCGCAGCTCGAAGGCGTTGTCCACGCCCTGCGCGATGTCCTCGGACTGGGCGCCGATGGAGACGCTGACCCCGCAGGACGCGCCGTCGAAACCCTTCTTCGACGAGTCGTAGCCGATGTCGAGGATGGTGCGCCGGACGATGGTGGGGATGTCGGCGTACGCCTTCGTGGTGACCTCACCGGCGATGTGGACCTGGCCGGTGGTGATCATGGTCTCGACCGCGACCCGGCTGTGCGGGTCCTCGGCGAGCAGCGCATCGAGGATGCCGTCGCTGATCTGGTCGGCGATCTTGTCCGGGTGGCCTTCCGTGACCGATTCGGACGTGAAGAGGCGGCGTGTCACGGCACTCCTAAGCGTGTGAGGTCGTTCCGCGGCAGTCTAGTCACCGCTGCGGCCGGTGTCGGGATCGGTCGCGCGCTGTTCCACCCGTCAGGAGCGGTTGGCCAACCGCGCCACGACGAGGTCCCACACGGTGTCGGCCACGGCCTCCTTGGCCTGCTCCGGCAGACGGCTCACCGAGCCGTCCGCGCCGATGACCGTCACCGTGTTGGTGTCGGCGCCGAAGACCCGGTCGGGACCGACCTCGTTGACCACGATCAGGTCGGCCCGCTTCCGGGCGAGTTTCGTCCGGCCGTTGGCCTCCGCGTCGCCGGTCTCGGCGGCGAACACCACCAGCACCTGCTCCGGTCGCTTGCGCTGGCCGAGCTCCGCCGCGATGTCCGGGTTCGTGACGAGCTCGATGGTGGGAGCGACACCGTCGTCCGACTTCTTGATTTTGCCAGGCGCGTACGTCGCCGGTCGGAAATCGGCCGGAGCCGCCGCCATCACGACCGCGTCGGCCTCGGCGGCGGCCTGGAGGGTCGCCTCGCGCAGCTCGGCGGTCGTGCCGACGCGGACCAGGTCGACCCCGGCGGGGTCGGCGAGGGAGACGTTGGCCGCGATGAGCGTGACCCGCGCGCCCCGGGCGACAGCCGACCGGGCGAAGGCGTAGCCCTGCTTGCCGGAGGAGCGGTTGCCGAGGAAGCGGACCGGGTCCAGCGGCTCGCGGGTGCCGCCGGCGGTGACCACCAGCCGGCGGCCGGTCAGGTCGGCGGGGGCGGACACGCCCCGAGCGAGGACCTGGCGGGCGACCGCGAAGATCTCCGCCGGGTCGGGCAGTCGGCCCTTGCCGGTGTCGGCGCCGGTGAGCCGCCCGACGGCCGGCTCGATGACCCGCACGCCCCGGGACCGCAACGTGGCGACGTTGGCGACGGTGGCCGGATGCTCCCACATCTCGGTGTGCATGGCCGGAGCCAGCACCACCGGGCAGCGGGCGGTCAGCAGCGTGTTGGTCAGCAGGTCGTCGGCGAGCCCGTGGGCGGCCTTGGCGAGCAGGTCGGTGGTGGTCGGCGCGACCACCACCAGGTCGGCCTGCTTGCCGAGGCGGACGTGCGGCACCTCGTGCACGTCGGACCAGACGTCGTCGGCGACCGGTTGGCCGGAGAGCGCCGCCCAGGTCGGCGCCCCGACGAACTTCAGCGCCGACGCGGTCGGCACGACCCGGACCCGATGGCCCGACTCGGTGAAGAGTCGCAGCAGCTCACACGCCTTGTAGGCGGCGATGCCGCCGCCGACCCCGAGGACGATCGAGGCGGACATCGACGGGTGCGGGCTTACGGCTGGTCGGTCGGCTCGGCGGTGAGCAGGCCCGCGTTGATCTCGCGCATGGCGATGGAGAGGGGCTTCTCCTGCGGGGTGGTCTCGACGAGCGGACCGACATACTCCAGGAGGCCCTCACCGAGCTGGCTGTAGTAGGCGTTGACCTGGCGCGCGCGCTTGGCGGCGAAGATGACCAGCGCGTACTTCGACGTCGTCTTCTCAAGGAGCTCGTCGATCGGCGGGTTGGTGATGCCTTCGGGGTTGGCGATGGATCCCACGAATTAACCTCTGCGTCTTTCGAGCCGCGCGGACGCGGTGCTGAGTCTCAACGGCGGCCGGCCGTCAGCCGCGTACACGCGACCAGGCCGGATCCGGATAAGAAGAACCGAGTAAGCCTACCAGCTCGTCGGCGACCCGATCGGTGTGGTCGTGCGTCAGGGTGTGCGCGAAGGCGGCGGCCACGGCGGCGTCGGGTCGGTGCCCGGGTGGGATCAACAGCACCAGCCGCGCGGCGGGCACTCGCGCCCGCACCAGCCGGGCGCCGGGGACGTCGAGCGGGAGCAGGACCGTCTGCCCGGCGTCGAGCCGGGCGCGCAGCGGCGGGTCGAGGGTGCCCCGGTGGTACGCGCCGATCCGGGACCACTCCAGCAGGTCTCCGGTGGCCACCCGGCGCTCGAACTCGGCCGGGGCGAGAAAGACCCGCTGCTCACCGTCCACCTCCGGCTCCCGGCGCGGCCTCGTCGTTGCCGGCACCGGGATCCACACGGACGGGAAACGCGCCCGAACGAGCTCGACGACACTCTCCCTGCCGGAACCCGAAGGTCCAGCCAGGACAGTGAGCCGAGCCGCCGGGCGCGTCTCGCCATCCGTGCTCACTGCTTGTTTCTACACGCTGCCAGGTTCAGTTGGCGGCGAACTCTCCAAGCAGTGCCTTGCGCTGCTGCTCGCCGAGGCCACGCAGGCGACGGCTGTCAGCGATCTTGAGCTTCTCCATGATCTGGGTAGCCCGGATCTTGCCGATGCCCGGCATCGCCTGCAGGACGGCCGAAACCTTGAGCTTGCCCACGACGTCGTCGCTCTCGGCGCGCTCGAGGACGGCACCAAGGGTGGTCTTGCCCTGCTTGAGCTGCTCCTTCAGCTCGGCACGGGCCTTGCGGATCTCCGCGGCCTTCTCGAGCGCGGCAGCGCGCTGTTCGGGGGTCAGTGACGGGAGCGGCACCAGTTCTCCTCAGGTCCCTATCGCGGCGGGCGGGGCGCACCGCCGCATCTGTGAAACGTGGTGTCGCTGTGAACCAAGGGGTCCGTGGTTCCCAGCGCGGGGAAAACTAGCGGTCAACGGAGCTTTCGGCAACGTGGGCGCGCGATGATCATCGCAAAGTGACCGAGCCGTCAGTCAGTCACCGGGCAGCCAGAACGGCCCGGCACTCGGCCGAGACCCGGTCGGCGGCGGCCCGCAGGGCGTCCGCGTCCGGTCCCGCCGACAGGACCTCCCGGGAGTACGACGGGAGCACCGAAGCGAGGCTGGAACCGAAGACGGTGCGCAGATCCGCGGCGCCCGCACCCTGCGCGCCGAGCCCCGGAGCGAGCAGCGGACCCCCCACCCCGGAGAGGTCATGACCGGTGTCACCGATGGTCGCGCCGACCACCAGACCGAAGCTGCCGAGGGGGGTCGCACCCCTGTTGAGCTGGGAAATCTCGTCGATCACGGTCTGCGCGACGGTTCGCCCGTCGGCCGTGCGGGCCCGCTGCACGGCCGCGCCCTCGGGGTTCGAGGTGAGGGCCAGCACGAAGACCCCGCCGCCGTGTTTGGCGGCCAACTCGAACATCGGCGCCAGCGAACCTACTCCCAGGTAGGGACTGGCCGTGACCGCGTCGACATACAGCGGGCTGGATGGATCAAGGTACGCGGAGGCGTACGCGCTGACCGTTGAGCCGATGTCGCCACGCTTGACGTCCAGAAGAACGAGCGAACCGGCTTCTCGTAACTGTCGGATAGTTGACTCAAGGATCGCCACACCGCGGGATCCGAATCGCTCGAAAAAGGCCGACTGAGGCTTGACCACCGCAACCCGGTCACCGAGGGCGTCCACCACGGTCCGGGAGAACCGTTCGAGGCCGTCGACGTCGTCCGCGAGGCCCCACCGGGCCAGCAGACCGGGATGCGGGTCGATGCCCACACAGAGCGGTCCGCGCTCGCTGACGGCCCGGTGCAGTCGGGTGCCGAAGCTCTCCATCTGTGCACTTCTCCTCTACTCGTCCGGGCGGCGGACCGCCTCGGGGCGTACTCGTTGACCGGGACCGCTCAGCCGGCGGCCACCGCCGCCGCCACCCCGGCCGCGATACGGGCCAGGTCGGCGTCGTCGGTGACGTACGGCGGCATCGTGTAGATCAGGTCGCGGAACGGCCGCAGCCAGACGCCCCGCTCGACGGCCGCCGCGGTGGCCGCGCCGAGGTCGACCTCGTGGTCGAGCTGGACCACACCGATCGCCCCGAGCACCCGCACATCCGCCACGCCCGGCGCGGCACGCAGCGGCTCCAGGCCGGCGCGCAGACCGGCGCCGACCCGGGACACCTGCGCCGCCCAGTCTCCGGCCCGCAGCAGCCCGATGGAGGCGTTGGCGACCGCGCAGGCCAGCGGGTTGCCCATGAACGTGGGCCCGTGCGCCAGCACGCCGTCGGCGGAGATCCCCCGGGCGACCTCGGCGGTGCACAGCGTCGCGGCCAGGGTCAGGTAGCCCCCGGTGAGCGCCTTGCCCACGCACATCACGTCCGGGGCCACCCCGGCGTGCTCGGCGGCGAACATCGCGCCGGTACGGCCGAACCCGGTCGCGATCTCGTCGAAGATCAGCAGCACCCCGTGCGCGCGGGTCACCTCGCGCAGCACCCGCAGATAACCCGGATGGTGGAACCGCATCCCGCCGGCGCCCTGGACGACGGGCTCGACGATCACCGCGGCCAGCTCGTCGGCGTGCCGCTCGACGGTGTCCACCAACGCCGCCACGTACGCCTCGTCCGGCGGGTCGGTGAAGCCGCCGGGCGGCACCGGGGCGAAGATCTGCCGGGGCAGCACGTCACCCCAGAGGTGGTGCATCCCGCCCTCCGGGTCGCAGACGCTCATCGGGTGGAACGTGTCGCCGTGGTAGCCGCCCCGCCAGGTCGCCAGCCGGCGCCGCTGCGGCCGCCCGACGGCCCGCTGGTACTGCAGGCACATCTTCGCCGCCACCTCGACGCTCACCGAGCCGGAGTCGGCCAGGAACACGTGCTCCAGACCTTCCGGGGCCAGCTCGACGAGGGTCCGCGCGAGCTGCACCGCGGGCTCGTGGGTGAGGCCGCCGAACATCACGTGGCTCATCCGGGCGAGCTGGTCGGTCACTGCCGCGTCCAGCACCGGGTGCCGGTAGCCGTGGATCGCCGCCCACCAGGACGACATGCCGTCCACCAGCTCGCGGCCGTCGGCCAGGGTCAGCCGTACGCCCTCGGCGCTCCGCACCACGTACGGCGCGTTCGCCGGCGGCAGGGCGGCGTACGGGTGCCAGACGTGCGCCCGGTCGGTGGCCAGGATCTCCTCGGGCGTCATGCGTGCTCCTTCCGGACCGGACGGCGGACCAGGCGGTGGGCCGGACGACGGGCCGCGCGGCCGGGCGGCACCTCTCCCCATCCGCCTTTGCTCTGCTTCAGCGGAGGCAACAGTGGGTGTCCGGATATCGGACGCCCACTGTTGCCTCGGTTGAAGCAGTGCAAAGGCAGCAGTGACCGGTCGGGGTCCTCGGCCGACCGACACACGGACTCGACGGTGCCGCCGGGCCGAGGCCTGCTCACCGGCCGGCGACCGGATCCGGTGTCGCCGCGGTGGCGCTCGCGCGGGCGGCGGCGCGCACCAGGGCCGGGCCGCGGTAGATGAAGCCGGTGTAGAGCTGCACCAGGGCGGCGCCGGCATCGAACATCCGCGCCGCGTCGTCCGGATCGAGCACCCCGCCGACTCCGATGATCGGTAGCCGGCCGCCGGTCTCACGGTGGACGAACGCGACCACCTCCCGAGCCCGCCCGGTCAGCGGTCGACCGGACAGGCCACCGGCCTGGGCGCCGCGCTCGGAGTCGGCCGTGGCCAGCCCGGTACGGGCCAGCGTGGTGTTGGTGGCGATCACCCCGGCGGCGCCCCGGGCCAGGCAGACCTCCAGCAGCTCGGCGATCGCCGCCTCGGTCAGATCCGGCGCGATCTTGACCAGCACCGGCTTCTCCCCCACCAGCGCGCCGAGCAGCGCGTCCAGGTGCTCGCGGTCCTGCAACGACCGCAGGCCCGGGGTGTTCGGCGAGGACACGTTGACCGCGAAGTAGTCGCCGTGCCCGCGTAGCGCCCGGTACGAGGCGAGGTAGTCCTCGACCGCCTCGTCCAGCGGGGTCACCTTGGACTTGCCGAGTGAGATCCCCAACGGCACCCCGATGGGGCGCGGCAGCGCGTCCAGCCGGGCGGCCAGCGCGGCGGCCCCGGCGTTGTTGAAGCCCATCCGGTTGACCACGGCCTCGCTGGCCGGCAGCCGGAACAGGCGCGGCCGGGGGTTGCCCGGCTGGGCGTGCGCCGTCACCGTGCCGACCTCGACGAAGCCGAAGCCGAGCGCCGGCCAGGCCGCCAGCGCGGCGCCGTCCTTGTCCATGCCGGCGGCCAGGCCGACCGGGTTGGGGAACCGCACGCCGAACACCGTGCGGGGCGCCTGGACGGCGTAGCGGGCCCGCAGGGCCGCGAGGGCCACCGGACGCCGCGACAGCCCGGCCAACCGCCGCAGCGTCCACTCGTGCGCCGCCTCGGCGTCGCCGCCGCCGAGACGGAACAACCCCGGCCGCACGACCCGCTCGAACAGGGTCACTGGGCCGCCCGGAGGGTGGCGTGCAGGTCCTGCAGCGGGCGCACCTGCATGTCGCCCCGGATGCGCGCCTCGATGCCCATGACCGCGGCAGCCGCGCCCGGAACCGTGGTGATGCAGGGGATGTCGGCGGTGACGGCGGCGCTGCGGATCTCGTAGCCGTCCGAGCGGGCGCTGGCGCCCGAGCCCTGCGGCGTGTTGATCACCAGAGCCACGTCGCCGCGCAGGATCAGCGACACCGCGTCGTCCCCCTCGCCCGCCTGGTAGTGCTTGCGGATCTGCTCGCAGGCGATGCCGTGCCGGCGCAGCACCTCGGCGGTGCCGGTGGTCGCCACGATCTCGAAGCCCAGGTCGGCCAGCCGCTTGATCGGGAAGATCATGCCGCGCTTGTCCCGGTTGGCCACCGACACGAAGATCTTCCCGGCGGTCGGCAACGACCCGTACGCGGCCGACTGGCTCTTGGCGAAGGCGTGCCCGAAGTTGGTGTCGATGCCCATCACCTCGCCTGTCGACTTCATCTCCGGGCCGAGCAGCGAGTCGATCCCCTTGCCCGCCCGGGTCCGGAAGCGCTTGAACGGCAGCACCGCCTCCTTGACCGCGATCGGCGCGTCGGCGGGCATCGTGCCCCCGTCCCCCGTCGCCGGGAGCAGGCCCTCGGCGCGCAGCTCGGCGATCGTCGCGCCGAGCGCGATCCGGGCGGCGGCCTTGGCCAGCGGAACGGCAGTCGCCTTCGAGACGAACGGGACGGTCCGCGACGCGCGCGGGTTGGCCTCCAGGACGTAGAGCACGTCGTCCTTGAGCGCGTACTGCACGTTGAGCAGACCGCGCACGCCGACACCGCGGGCGATCGCCTCGGTGTAGCGGCGGACCTCGGCCAGGTGCGACCCCGCGAGGGTGATCGGCGGCAACGCGCAGGACGAGTCGCCGGAGTGGATCCCGGCCTCCTCGATGTGCTCCATCACGCCACCGATGTAGACCGCGCCGTCGGCGTCGCACAGGGCGTCCACGTCGATCTCGATGGCGTCGTCGAGGAACCGGTCCACCAGCACCGGGTGGTCGCCGGAGATGTCGGTGGCCCGACCGATGTAGTCGCGCAGCGTCGGGTCGTCGTAGACGATCTCCATGCCCCGCCCGCCCAGCACGTACGACGGGCGGACCAGCACCGGGTAGCCGATCTCGTCGGCGATCGTCTTGGCCTCGTCGTAGGACGTGGCCATGCCGTGCGCCGGCGCGCGCAGCCCGGCACGGGCCAGCACCGCGCCGAACGCGCCCCGCTCCTCGGCCAGGTGGATCGACTCCGGGGAGGTGCCGACGATCGGCACGCCCGCGTTCTTGAGCCGCTGCGCCAACCCCAGCGGGGTCTGCCCGCCGAGCTGCACGACCACCCCGACGACGCCCGGCCCGCCGGCCGCCCGGCCGGACGAGTCCTCCGCGTGCCAGACCTCCAGGACGTCCTCGAAGGTCAGCGGTTCGAAGTAGAGCCGGTCGGCGGTGTCGTAGTCGGTGGAAACCGTCTCGGGGTTGCAGTTGACCATGACGGTCTCGTAACCGGCCGACCGCAGCGCCTGGACCGCGTGCACGCACGAGTAGTCGAACTCGATGCCCTGCCCGATCCGGTTCGGACCGGAGCCCAGGATCAGCACCTTCGGCCGGTCCGACGGCACGACCTCGGTCTCGGTGTCGTACGTGGAGTAGTGGTACGGCGTGGTGGCCTCGAACTCGGCCGCGCAGGTGTCCACCGTCTTGTAGACCGGGCGCACGTCGAGGCGGTGCCGCAGGGTCCGTACGCCGTCCTCGGCCGCCAGCTCCGGACGCAGCGCGGCGAGCTGCCGGTCGGACAGGCCGGCCCGCTTGGCGCGACGCAGCAGCTCGGCGTCGAGCACCGGCGCGTCGACGATCTCGGCGCGCAGCTCGATCAGCGCGACGATCTGGTCCAGGAACCACGGGTCGATCCCGCCGGACGCCTCGGCGACCTCGGCGATCGACGCGCCGAGGCGCAGCGCCCGCTCCACCGTGTAGAGCCGGCCGTCGTGCGGGACACGCAGCGCGGCGAGGGTGTTCTCCCGCGTCGCGTCGGCCGGGTCGGGTTGCGTCCAGAAGCCGGTGGCCTTGGTCTCCAGCGAGCGCATCGCCTTGTTCAGCGCCTCGGTGAAGTTGCGCCCGAGGCTCATCGCCTCGCCCACCGACTTCATGGTGGTGGTCAGCTCCGGGTCCGCGCCGGGGAACTTCTCGAACGCGAACCGGGGGATCTTCACCACCACGTAGTCGAGGGTCGGCTCGAACGCCGCCGGGGTCTTCAGCGTGATGTCGTTGGGGATCTCGTCGAGCGTGTAGCCGATGGCCAGCTTCGCGGCGATCTTCGCGATCGGGAAGCCGGTCGCCTTGGACGCCAACGCCGAGGAACGCGACACCCGCGGGTTCATCTCGATCACGACGATCCGGCCGTCGACCGGGTTGACCGCGAACTGGATGTTGCAGCCGCCGGTGTCCACCCCGACCTCGCGCAGCACGGCGATACCCAGGTCGCGCAGGCGCTGGTACTCCCGGTCGGTGAGCGTCATGGCCGGGGCCACGGTGACGCTGTCGCCGGTGTGCACGCCCATCGGGTCGAGGTTCTCGATCGAGCAGACGACCACCACGTTGTCGTGCCGGTCGCGCATCAGCTCCAGCTCGTACTCCTTCCAGCCGAGCACGCTCTCCTCGATGAGCACCTCGTGCACCGGGCTGGCGGTCAGGCCGTCACCGGCGATGCGGGCCAGGTCCTGGGGCGTGTGCGCCATGCCGGAGCCCAGGCCACCCATGGTGAACGACGGCCGGATCACCACCGGCAGGCCCAGCTCGGCGACTGTCGCCTCGACCTCGTCCATGGAGTGGCACACCCGGGAGCGGGGCACCAGCCCGGCCGGGTCGTCGACGCCCAGGCGTACGCCGGCCTTCGCCACGATCTCCTTGAACAGCTGGCGGTCCTCGCCCCGGTTGATGGCGTCGATGTTCGCGCCGATCAGCTCGACGCCGTACTTGTCCAGGACGCCGGCCTCGTGCAGGGCGACTGCCGTGTTCAGCGCGGTCTGCCCGCCGAGGGTGGCCAGGATGGCGTCCGGGCGCTCCTTGGCGATGACCAGCTCCACGAACTCCGGGGTGATCGGCTCGACGTACGTGGCGTCGGCGAACTCGGGGTCCGTCATGATCGTGGCGGGGTTGGAGTTGACCAGGCTGACCCGGATCCCCTCGCTGCGCAGCACCCGGCACGCCTGGGTGCCGGAGTAGTCGAACTCGCAGGCCTGCCCGATGACGATCGGCCCGGAGCCGATCACCAGGATGTGCTTGAGATCGGTCCGCTTAGGCATTGCTGCGCCCCTCGCTGTGGGTCCGGCCCTCACTGGGCCGCCGGTCGTGGGCACGGCCCTCGATCAGCTCGGCGAATCGGTCGAAGAGGTAGTCCGCGTCGTGCGGGCCGGCTGCCGCCTCCGGGTGGTACTGGACGGTGAACGCGGGCACGTCGATCGCCCGCAGCCCCTCGACCACGTTGTCATTGAGGCAGACGTGGGACACCTGAACGCCACCGAAGTCGGTGTCGATCACCTGGTCGGGGACGACAGCGCCGACGCCGGCACCCGGCACCTGGACGGCGAAGCCGTGGTTGTGGCTGGTCACCTCGACCTTGCCGGTGGCCCGGTCGAGCACCGGCTGGTTGATCCCCCGGTGGCCGTAGCCCAGCTTGTAGGTGCCGAAGCCGAGCGCCCGGCCGAGGATCTGGCTGCCGAAGCAGATGCCGAACAGCGGCACCTCTCGCCGCAGCGCCTCCCGGGCCAGCGCCACCGGGCCGTCAGCCGTCGCCGGGTCGCCGGGGCCGGGCGACAGGAAGACGGCGTCGGCGCCGGTGGCCAGCAGGTCCTCGATGCTCGACGAGGCCGGCAGCACGTGGGTGGTCACCCCGCGCGCGGCCAGCCGGCGCGGCACGTTGCGCTTGATGCCCAGATCCAGCGCCGCCACGGTGAACCGGTGCTCGCCGAGCGCCTCGATAACGTACGGCTCGGTGGTGGTCACCTCGGCGGACAGGTCCGCGCCGACCATCTGCGGCGACTGCCGGACCCGGGCCAGCAGGCTCTGCGGGTCCTTCTCGACGCTGGAGATGCCCACCCGCATGGCGCCCCGCTCGCGCAGGTGCCGGGTCAACGCCCGGGTGTCCACGCCGCTGATGCCCACCACACCCTCGGTGGCGAGGCGGTCCTCCAGGCTGCCGGTGGCCCGCCAGTTCGAGCCGATCCGGGCCGGGTCGCGGACGACGTAGCCGGCCACCCAGATCCGGCCGGACTCGTCGTCCTCGCCGTTGACGCCGGTGTTGCCGATGTGCGGCGCGGTCTGCACCACCACCTGCCGGTGATAGGACGGATCGGTGAGCGTCTCCTGGTAACCGGTCATGCCGGTGTTGAAGACCGCCTCGCCGAAGGTCTCACCGACGCTGCCGTACGCCTCACCGGGGAACGTGCGCCCGTCCTCGAGGACGAGGATCGCGGGTCTGCGCTTGACCATTACTTGACAGCCTTTCCGTCCAGGACCGTCGGCTCGCCGCGCAGGAAGGTCGCCACGATGCGACCCGGCAGCGTCATGCGGGCGTACGGGGTGTTACGACTGCGACTGGCCAGTTCCGCCGGCTCGATGGTGCGGCGGACGGCCGGGTCGATCACTGTCAGGTTGGCCGGCACGCCGGGTGCCGGGTCGATGCCGTGCCCGGTCAGCCCCGCGATCCGGGCGGGGGTGCGGGACATCCGCTCGGCGATCAGGTCCCACTCGGGGCCGAACACGTCGAGCGCGATGGACAGCGCCGTCTCCAGGCCGAGCATCCCCGGCCGGGCGTACGCCCACTCGCACTCCTTGTCCTCCACGGCGTGCGGGGCGTGGTCGGTGGCGATGATGTCGATGACGCCGTCGGCGAGCGCGGACCGCAGGGCGGTGATGTCCGCGGCCGTGCGCAGCGGCGGGTTCACCTTGAAGACCGGGTCGTAGCTCTCCGCGCGCTCGTCGGTGAGCAGCAGGTGGTGCGGGGTGACCTCGGCGGTGACGCGTACGCCACGGGCCTTGGCCTGGCGCAGCACCTCGACGCTGCCGGCGGTGGAGACGTGGCAGACGTGCAGACGGCTGCCCACGTGCTCGGCCAGCAGCACGTCCCGGGCGATGATCGCCTCCTCGGCGACCGCCGGCCAGCCGATCAGGCCGAGCCGGGTGGAGACCTCACCCTCGTGCATCTGGGCGCCCTCGGTGAGGCGGGGCTCCTCGGCGTGCTGGGCGATGACCCCGTCGAACGCCTTGACGTACTCCAGGGCCCGGCGCATCAGCAACGGGTCGGCGACGCAGTGCCCGTCGTCGGAGAAGATCCGCACCCGGGCCGCGGAGTCGGCCATCGCGCCCAGCTCGGCGAGGCGCTCGCCGGCCAGCCCGACGGTGACCGCGCCCACCGGCTGCACGTCGACCAGCCCCGCCTCCCGGCCGAGCCGCCAGACCTGCTCGACGACGCCTGCGGTGTCCGCGACCGGCGAGGTGTTCGCCATCGCGCAGACCGCCGTGTAGCCGCCCAGCGCCGCCGCCCGGGACCCGGACTCGACGGTCTCGGCGTCCTCCCGGCCGGGCTCGCGCAGGTGGGTGTGCAGGTCGACCAGGCCCGGCAGGGCGACCAGCCCGGTGCCGTCGACCACCACGGCGTCCGGCGCGGACAGCCCCGGACCGACCTCGGCGACGACGCCGTCGCGGATCAGCAGGTCGGTCGGCGCGGCGCCGACGATGCTCACGCTGGTGATGAGGTACGCGGTCACCGGTTGTTCCCTCCGAGCAGCAGGTACAGAACAGCCATCCGTACGGAGACCCCGTTGGTGACCTGTTCGACGATTGTGGAGCGGGGTGAGTCGGCCACCTCGGGGGTGATCTCCATCCCCCGGTTCATCGGGCCCGGGTGCATGACGATCGCGTGCTCGGGCAGCCGGCGCATGCGCGGGCCGTCCAGCCCGTAACGGCGGGAGTACTCGCGCGCGGAGGGGAAGTAGGAGTCCTTCATCCGCTCCCGCTGCACCCGCAGCATCATCACCACGTCGACGTCGGGCAGCACGGCGTCGAGGTCGTACGACACGTCGGTGCCCGGGGCGAGGGCGCCGGCGATGTCGACGGGGATGAGGGTGGGCGGGCCGACCAGGGTGACCTTCGCGCCGAGGGTGGACAGCAGCAGGACGTTGGAGCGGGCCACCCGGGAGTGCAGCACGTCCCCGACCACCGCGACCGACAGGCCGGCGAGGCGGCCCAGCCGGGCCCGCATGGTGTACGCGTCGAGCAGCGCCTGGGTGGGGTGCTCGTGGGTGCCGTCGCCGGCGTTGACCACCGATCCGTCGACCCAGTTGGCGAGCCGGTGCGGGGCGCCGGAGGCGGGGTGCCGCACGACCACCGCGTCGGCGCCCATGGCCTGCAGGGTCAGCGCCGTGTCCTTCAGGCTCTCGCCCTTGGCGACGCTGGACCCCTTCGCGGAAAAGTTGATCACGTCGGCGCTGAGCCGCTTCGCCGCCGCCTCGAACGAGATCCGGGTCCGGGTGGAGTCCTCGTAGAAGAGGTTCACCACCGTCCGGCCGCGCAGCGCGGGCAGCTTCTTGATCTCGCGGCCGGCGACGGTGGCCATCTCGGCGGCCGTGTCCAGGATCTCGGTGGCGGTGTCGGCGTCCAGGTCCGCGCCGGAGAGCAGGTGCCTGATCATGAGTGGGTTCCCCCGTACAACTTGACCTCGTCGGCGCCGTCGGTCTCGGCGAGCGTCACCTTGACGCTCTCGGCGAGCGCCGTCGGGATGTTCTTGCCGACGTAGTCGGCGCGGATCGGCAACTCGCGGTGGCCGCGGTCGACCAGGACGGCGAGCTGCACCGACGCCGGGCGGCCCACGTCGTTGAGCGCGTCGAGCGCGGCGCGCACGGTGCGCCCGGAGAAGAGCACGTCGTCGACGAGGATCACCCGCTTGCCGTCGATGCCGCCGCTGGGCACCTGGGTCGGGCCGATCGCGCGGGTGGCGTGCCGGCGCAGGTCGTCGCGGTAGAGCGTGATGTCGAGCACACCGACCGGGACGACGACGTCCTCGAAGGTGCTGATCCGGGAGGCGAGCCGCCGCGCGAGAGGCGCACCCCGGGTGGGAATCCCGAGCAGCACGGTGTCGGCGGCGCCCTGGGTCTTCTCCAGGATCTGGTGGGCGATGCGGTCGACCACGCGCTGCACGTCGGCGCTGGCGAGGATCACCTTCACCGAGGGTTGTCGCGGTGGTGACGAGCGGGCAGCCGGTGGGTATGCCACGGCGGACCTCCTTCCCCGCCTCACGGGACGGGTCGTTAAAGGATGTCGGGCACCTCCGGCCGGCGAGCGCGAGCAGACCGACCGAGGCTTCACGCCACGTTACCAGTGGTCACCAGGCCGACGGACGGCGGCTGCTGACCACTGGATCAGGCCGACGAAATGGGGATAACTCCCTCGGTGCTCCCCAACGGTAAGGTCACGACCACTTGACCACGTGTCGCATTCCCCGTACCGTCACGCTCCGTAGCGATCGACGGGAGAACCCCGAGCAGCACTGGGAGTGTCCGAATGCCCTCTGAATACGCCAAATCTCTGGGCGCACGCCTGCGCTCCATCCGCCAGCAGCAGGGCCTCTCCCTGCAGGGTGTGGAGGAGAAGTCGAACGGGCGGTGGAAGGCCGTGGTGGTCGGCTCGTACGAGCGTGGCGACCGGGCCGTGACGGTGTCCCGTCTGGCCGAGCTGGCCGAGTTCTACCGTGTGCCCGTCTCGGAACTGCTGCCCGACGGCAGCGGCGTCCGGCACGAGCCCACCAGCAAGATCGTCCTGGACCTGGAGCGGCTCTACGACGAGGCCTCCGAGGACCTGGCCTACGTCGCCCGCTACGCCCGCGCCATCCAGCAGCAGCGCGGTGACTACAACGGCCGGGTGCTCTCCATCCGCGCCGACGACCTGCGGGCGCTCGCGATCGTCTACGACGCCTCACCGTCGGGTCTGATCGAGCGGCTCACCGAGCACGGCGTGCTGGTGGCCGACCCCCGGGCGTTCTTCGCCTCCTGAGCTGTCGCTTCACCCGAAGAAGGGCCCGTGCCGATGGCACGGGCCCTTCTTCGTCGTGCGGGTACGCGGGCCGCTCAGCGGGTGGCGTACTCGGCGATGCGGCCGAGCACGCCGTTGAGGAACCGCGGCGAATCGTCGGTGGACATCTGCCGGGCCAGCTCGACGGCCTCGCTGATCGCCACCGCGTCGTCGATCTCGTCGACGTAGAGCAACTCGTAGACGGCGATCCGGGCCAGGTTGCGGTCGACCACCGGCATCCGCTCCAACGTCCAACCCTCGGCGTAGCTGGCGATCAGCTCGTCGATGCGGTTGAGGTGCTCGGCGACCCCCTCGATCAGGCCCACCGCGTAACCCAGGTGCTCCGGGCGGGGCTGTTCGATGCGCTGGAGGTAGCCGGCCAGGACCTCGACGGGCGGCCGGTCCCGCAGGTCGGCCTCGTAGAGGACGTCCAGCGCCCGCTTGCGCGCCTTGCGGCGTGCCGGCATCTGCTGCTTGGGACCCTCAGCCATCAGGCGCGGCCGAGGTAACGGCCGTCGCGGGTGTCGACCTTGATCTTCTCACCGGTGGTGATGAACAGCGGAACCGGCACGGTGGCGCCGGTCTCCACGGTCGCCGGCTTGGTGCCGCCGGTCGAACGGTCGCCCTGCAGACCGGGCTCGGTGTAGGTGACCTCCAGCACGACGCTGGTGGGCAGCTCGATGTAGAGCGGCACACCCTCGTGCTGGGCGACGGTCGCCTCCGCCTCCGGCAGCAGGTAGTTGGCTGCCTCGCCGACGGTGCCGCCGGGCACGGTGATCTGGTCGAAGGTCTCCAGATCCATGAAGACGAAGTCCTCGCCGTCGGCGTACAGATACTGCATCGTGCGCTTGTCCACGGTCGCGGTTTCGACCTTGGTGCCCGCGTTGAAGGTCTTGTCGACCACCTTCCCGGACAGCACGTTCTTCAGCGTGGTGCGCACGAACGCGCCACCCTTACCGGGCTTGACGTGCTGGAACTCGACGACGGCCCAGAGCTCGCCGTCCAGGTTGAGTACCAGGCCGTTTTTGAGGTCGTTGGTGGAGGCCATTTCCTGCCTTGATCATCAATTGGCGGACAGACCTGGCAAGTCTACAAGCTGCGCCGAGACGCGTTACCCGCCGTGGTCGCCACCCGCGCAATCAGGCGTCCGACGCCTACCCTTGATAACTTTCCGTCATCGCCGCTTCACCACCGCGCGCCCACACTTCGTCCTTTGCTCTGCTTCAGCGGAGGCAACAGTCACGGTCCGTGGCGCACCATGATCGGCACCCCACCTCGACCCATCGCAGAAATCAGCAGCTCACGGCACCTGTTTCCTCTGTTGAAGCAGAGCAAAGGACGCGAAGCAGCAGGGCGCTCCCCTTCAGCGGGCGAGGAGCCGACCACCATCGGTGACGCCGCCGATATTCCACGACATCACGGTGGGTGAAACTTCGGGACGGGGCGGTCAGCCGACGCGAGCGGCCAGGTGGTGCAGGGCGAGGCGGTAGCCGTCGATGCCGAGACCGCAGATCACCCCGGTCGCCACCGCGGAGACCACCGAGTGGTGCCGGAACTCCTCGCGGGCGTGAATGTTGGACAGGTGCACCTCCACCAGCGGCCCGCGCAGCATGGCGCAGGCGTCGCGCACCGCGTACGAGTAGTGCGACCAGGCGGCCGGGTTGAGCACCACGGCGGCGCCCTCGTCGGCGGCGGCGTGCAGCCAACCGAGCAACTCGTGCTCGGCGTCGGTCTGCCGGACACTCACGTCGAGCCCCAGCTCCCGGCCGGTGGTCTCGCAGAGCGTCACCAGGTCGGCGTAGCTTGTCGAGCCGTACACGGCCGGCTCCCGGGTGCCGAGGCGGCCCAGGTTCGGCCCGTTCAACACGTACACCCTCATCAGATCGCCAGCTCGCGGTAGGCGGCTTCGAGCAGGGCGTCGTCCGGGCCCTCCAGCATCGCCGGGCGGGCCAGCGCGTCCAGCACCACGAACCGCAGCTTGCTGCCCCGGGCCTTCTTGTCCACCCGCATGACGGCCAGCAGCCGCTCCCAGGCGTCCGCCGGGTAGCTCACCGGCAGACCGAGCGCGGTCAGCGTGCGGCGGTGCCGCTCGGCGGTCGGCACGTCCAGCCGGCCGGCGAGCCGGGCCAGCGCGGCCGCGTACACCAGGCCGACGGCGACGGCGTGGCCGTGCCGCCAGCGGTAACCCTCGACCTGCTCGATGGCGTGGGCGAGGGTGTGGCCGTAGTTGAGCACCTCCCGCAGGCCCGACTCGCGCAGGTCGCCGGCGACCACGTCGGCCTTGACCCGGATGGCCCGCTCGATCAGCTCCCGGGTCACCGGGCCGCGCGGGTCGGTGGCCGCCGCCGGGTCACGCTCGACGAGATCCAGGATCACCGGGTCGGCGATGAAGCCGCACTTGACCACCTCGGCCAGCCCGGCCGCCAGGTCGACGGCGGGCAGGCTGTCCAGGGTGGCCAGGTCGGCCAGCACGCCGACCGGCGGGTGGAACGCGCCGACCAGGTTCTTGCCGGCGGCGGTGTTGATCCCGGTCTTGCCGCCCACCGCGGCGTCCACCATGCCCAGCAGCGAGGTGGCCACCGGCACCCAGCGCACGCCGCGCAACCAGCAGGCCGCGACGAAGCCGGCCAGGTCGGTCACCGCGCCGCCGCCGACGCCTACCACCGCGTCGGTACGCGTGAAACCAGCCGCGCCCAGCCGGTCCCAACAGGCGGCGGCCACCTCGATCTGCTTGCCCGACTCGGCGTCGGGCACCTCGATCGGCAGCGGCTCGACACCGGCTGCGCGCAGCCGTTCGCCGATCGCGTCGGCCAGGGCCTTGAGTGGGGGCGTGTGCAGCACCGCCGCCCGGGTCGCGCCGGGCAGCAGCCCGGGCAGCGCGTCCAGCAGGTCGCGCCCGACCAGCACGTCGTACGGCCGTTCGCCGCCGACCGGAATCCGGGTCACCTCGTCCATCGCCGGCAGCCTAGTCCAGCGGACGGCGTGGCGACGGCGTCTGTCCACCTGCTGGCCGGGCGGCCCAGGCGGCCAGCCGGCGCGCGTGCTCGGCCACGGCGGTGCGCAGCGCCTCCGGGTGGCGCACGGTGAACGCGCAACCCAGCCCGGCGAGCAGCGCCGCCATGCCGGGAAGGCTCTCCGCCCGGGCCCGCAGCAGCACCCCGTCGCCGGTGGCGGTCAACTCGGCCACGCTGGCCGGGATGCGCCGCCGGGCGGCGACGAGGTCCGTCTCCAGCAGCACCTCCACCTCGTGCCGGTACGGCACGCCCGCCAGCGACCGGGTCAGCCACGCCACCGCGTCGAAGCCGTCCGGCACGGTGAACGTCGCCGCGCCGGGGGTGACCGCGCCGATCCGGTCCAGTCGGAACGTGCGCACCTCCCCGCGCCGGTGGTCGTGGCCGGTGACGTACCAGCGGCCGGCGTGGAAGACCAGCCCGTACGGGTCGAGGTCACGATGCGACAGCTCACCGCGCCACGAGCGGTAGTCCAGGCTCACCCGTTGCCGGTGCCGGGCGGCCGCGGCCAGGGCCAGCAGGGTGCCCGACGCGGGTCGCGCCTGGGGTTCGGGGCGCCGCAGGGTGAAGCCGAGGTGCTCCTGCACGGCGGTCAGCCGGTCGGCGAGCGCCGCCGGCAGCACCCGACGGATCTTCGCCAGCGCGGTCGCGGTGGCCGGCAGCTCGGTGGCCAGCCCGACCCGTTCGGCGACGACCAGACCGAGCAGCACGGCCACCGCCTCGTCGTCGGTGAGCATCAGCGGCGGCAGCTTGAACCCGGGATGCAGCCGGTAGCCGCCGTGGCGGCCCCGGTCGGCGAGCACCGGGATGCCCAGCTCGACCAGGGTGGCTGCGTACCGGCGCACGGTCCGTTCGTCCACACCGAGCCGGCTGGCGAGGTCGCCGGCCGTCGCCCGGTGCCGGGCCTGGAGCAGCTCGAGCAGGGCCAGCACCCGGCCGGCGGGATGAGACACGGGTCACTCCTTCAAACCGGGCGGATCCTGTCCGGTTTCGATCGTACGGTCGGTCGGTAACCGAGAGAAGGAGCCACAGATGGCGACGTTCGTACTGGTGCCAGGGTTCTGGTTGGGCGCCTGGGCGTGGCGTGAGGTGACCGGTCAGCTGCGCGCGCAGGGGCACGACGTCCACCCGATGACGCTGACCGGGCTGGCCGAGCGCCACCACCTCGCGGGGCCACAGGTGACCCTGGAGACGCACACCACCGACATCGTCCGGTTGATCGAGGTCGAGGATCTGCGCGACGTGCTGCTGGTCGGGCACTCGGGCGGCGGCATGCCGGTGGCCCAGGCGGCCGACCTCATCCCGGACCGCATCGCCCGGGTGGTCTACGTGGAGAGCGGGCCGCTACCGGACGGCACGGCGCAGTTCGACACGGTGCCGCCGCAGGAGCAGCAGCGGCTGCGCGCGGCGATCGGCGACGGGCACCTGCTGCCACCGCCGGCCTGGGACCCGACGGCCGATCCGACCAACCTGGCCGGCCTGGACGAGCCGACACTGTCCCTCCTGCGCGAGCGCTCCACCGCGCAGCCCCTGCGGACGGCCACCGATCCGGTGCGCCGCACGGGTGGCCGCCCGGTGCCGACCGCGCTGGTCGCGAGCACCTTCGGACTGGCGGTGGTGCGGCAGATGATCGACGAGGGGCACCCGTTCTTCACCGGCCTGGCCGACGGCCAGCTGCACGAGCTGCCCACCGGGCACTGGCCGATGCTCAGCGAGCCGAAGGCGCTGGCCGACGTCCTCGACCTGATCGCGCGCGGCTGAGCAGAGGCCTGCACCGGGCGACGGAAGCCCCGGCCGCCCGGTGCGGGCGGGCCCGGCGTCAGCGCGGAAGCAGGGCGGCGATCTCGGCGACGACCGCCGCCGGCGTCCGACCGTCGGTGCTCACCGTCTCGGTGGCCACCTCGGCGTAGAGCGGCCGGCGCTGGTCCATCAGGTGCTTGAGGGTGGCGCGCGGATTGATCGCCAACAGCGGCCGGCCCGCGCCGAGCCCGACCCGCTTCACCGCGTCGGGCAGCTCCACCGAGAGGTGCACGACCCGATGCCCCACCAGGGCCGCCCGGGTCTCCTCGGACAGCACGGCGCCGCCGCCGAGGGCGAGCACACCGGTGCCGGCGGCGAGCGCCGCCGCCACGGCGGCCCGCTCCAGGGCCCGGAAGTGGTCCTCACCCTCGTCGATGAAGATCTCCGGGATGGTCTTGCCGGCCAACTGCTCGATGTCGGCGTCGGTGTCCCGGAACTCCACGCCGAGGGTGGCGGCGAGCGCCTGCCCCACTGTGGTCTTGCCACAACCGGGCACCCCGACCAGGACCACTACCGGCGCCATCAGCGGATGACCAACGCGTCGAGGTAGCCGGCCAGGTTGCGGCGGATCTCGGCGACCGAGTCACCGCCGAACTTCTCGGTGGCCGCCTCAGCCAGCACGAGCGCCACCATCGCCTCGGCGACGACCGCCGCGGCGGGTACCGCGCAGACGTCGGAGCGCTGGTTGATGGCGGTCGCCGGCTCGCCCGTGACGACATCCACGGTGGCCAGCGCACGGTTCAGCGAGGAGATCGGCTTCATGGCGGCGCGCACCCGCAGCGGCTCGCCGGTGGTGATGCCGCCCTCCAGCCCGCCGGCCCGGTCGGTGACCCGGCGGACACCGGTGGCCGACGGGATGATCTCGTCGTGCGCCTCGGAGCCGCGGGAGCGGGCCTGCTGCCACCCGTCGCCGATCTCCACTCCCTTGATCGCCTGGATCGACATCAGCGCCGTGGCCAACCGGGCGTCGAGTTTGCGGTCCCACTGCACGTGACTGCCCAGACCCGGCGGCACCCCGTACGCCAGGACCTCCACCACGCCGCCGAGGGTGTCGGCGGCCTTCTTCGCGGCGTCCACCTCGGCGACCATCAGGGCGCTCGCCTCCGGGTCGAGGCAGCGCAGCGGGTCGGCGTCGATGCGGTCGGCGTCGGACGGGGTCGGGCGCAGCCCGGGCTTCGCGGCCACCGGCCCCAGCTCGACGACGTGCGAGACGATCTCGATGCCCAGGGCCTGGCGGATCAACGCCTTGGCGACGGTGCCGACGGCGACCCGGGCGGCGGTCTCCCGGGCGCTGGCGCGCTCCAGAATCGGCCGGGCGTCGTGGTGGCCGTACTTCTGCATGCCGGCCAGGTCGGCGTGGCCGGGCCGGGGGCGGGTCAGCGGCGCGTTGCGGGCCTGCCGGGCCAGCTCGTCGGGGTCGACGGGATCGGCGGCCATCACCGTGCGCCACTTGGGCCACTCGGAGTTGCCCACCCGGATCGCCACCGGACTGCCCAGGGTCACGCCGTGCCGCAGCCCGCCGATCACCTCGATCTCGTCCTGCTCGAACGACATCCGGGCACCACGGCCGTAGCCCAGCCGACGGCGGGCGAGCTCGCCCGCGATCTCGGTGGTGCTCACCTCGATGCCGGCCGGCACCCCCTCCATCAGCGCGACGAGGGCGGGACCGTGCGATTCACCTGCAGTCAGCCAGCGCAACACAGCGGTCAGTCTGTCACGGCGCGCGACGGGCGCGTCGCGCTGCCCGCCTCGTCCCGCCCTGCGGACGGCCGGGACCGTCCGCAGGGCGGCTTCGCGCGGGGGATCAGATGCCCCGGCCGCGTTTGTGCAGGGTGCGCAGCACCGCGTCGGCCCGGACCACGCGTCCGGCGACCGCGAGCGCCAGGTAGGCCCGCAGCTCGCGGGGATTGCTGCGCAGAGTGCGTCGCGCCCAGCGCAGCGCGCCCCGGCGGTCACCGGAGGCGGCCTGGGCGAACGCGATCTGCCCGGCGACGCGGGCCGCGCCGGCCGGCTGGGCGGCGAACTCCGGGTAGCGCCGCAGCAGCCACTGCAACGCCTCGGAGATGGTGTCCCAGCGCTGCGCGAAGTACGAGCGCTTGTGCCAGCGCACCAGCACCGCCGGCGTCGGCAGGTTGATCAGCGGCGCGCTGCGGGCGGCCCGCAGCAGAAACTCGTAATCCTCCGCGTAACTGCCCGGAATCTCCTCGTCGACCAGGCCGAAGCCCTCGCGCAGCGCCGTCGCGCGGATCAGGAAGGTGGACGGGTGCAGCTCGGTCAACCGGTCCCGCAGCAGGTCGTCGAGGGTGATCCGGTCCTTGTCGAGCACCCGGTCGACGGTGTGCCCGTCGTAACTGACCCGGATGCCGCAGCAGACGAACTCGGCCGCCGGGTCGGCGGCGAGGGCGTCGACCTGGGCGGCCAGCTTGCCCGGCAACCACTCGTCGTCGTCGTCGCAGAACGCGATCAGCTCACCCTCGGCGGCGAGGGTGCCGCTGTTGCGCGCCCCGGCCAGCCCCGGCGCGCGCCCGTTGCTGATGACCCGCACCGCCCGGTCCGGCCCGGCGAGGGCCGTCAGCGACTCGTCGGGCGTGGACTGGTCGAACACGACAACTGCTTCGATCCGGCCCGGGTACTCCTGGGCGAGGATCGCCGCGAGGGCGGCGCGCAGCAGCTCGGGGCGGTCCCGGGTGGGCACCACGACGCTGACGCTCGGCTGTCGGATCATCGGGTCTCCTCCGTGCTCTGCCCGGATCGCGACCAGGCCCGCCAGCGGGGTCGGCGCCGGGCCGAGCGGGCCACCAGGTCGTCCACGATCTGCCCCACCCGGGCGACGGCCGCGCGCTGGGCCTCGTGCGCGGCCGGGTCGGCGGCCACCGCGTACCGGGACGAGTCGGCCTGCCCGGCGGCGAGCGCGTCGTGCAGCGCCTCCCGGGTCTCGCAGAGCGCCACCAGCCCGGCCGCGCCGAGCCGGCGCGCGAAGAGCTGCTGGTGGTCGTCGACGTGCTCACCGAGCGACGGGTCGCGGGGCACCACGATGGGCAGGTGCCCGTGCCGGCGGGCCTCCAGGATCGTCGCCGGGCCGCCGTGACACACCACCAGGTCCGCGTCGGCCATCGCCTGTTGCAGGGCGTCGTGACCGAGGAACGGCACCGCGCCCGGCAGGGGCGGCGCTGCGGTGTGGCCGTGCTGCACTGTCAACCCGACCGGCCCGGCCTGCGCGTGCCACTGGGCCACCCAGTCCACGAGCCGGTCGAAGGGGTGCTTGTCGGTGCCGACCGCGACGAGCAGCCGGGTCTGCTCGACGTCAGTGGTGTCGCGCTGGCGCGGCAGCCGGGACGGGCCGGCGACGGTGTCGCGGCGGGCCGTGCCCGTCTCCGGCCTCACAGCAGGGTCCCGACGACGATGGCCTCCGGATACTGCCGGCGCTGCTCGTCCCACTGCACGAGCATCGCGGACAGGAACGGCCGGCAGAGCCGGGCGGTCAGCGTCGGGGTGTCGATCCGGTCGTACACCTCGATGTAGACGGTCGGGATGCGACGCAGGCGGGCCAGCACCACGAACGGCACGGCCACCCCGGCGCCTGTAGTGACCACGGCGGCGACCCGCCGGCCCCGCAGCACCCGCCAGGCCAGTCGCGCGTTGCGCAGCAGGTTCGGCACGTTGCGGGTGGTCGGGTGGTGCGCCGGCACCAGATCCTCACCGGTCAGCAGCGACACCGCCTCCGGGGTGTCGAAGGTGACCCAGCAGCGCCGCCACCGTTCGTACCAGGGCCGCAGGGCAAGTAGTTGGGCCAGGTGGCCGCCGCTGGATCCCACCAGCAGCAACACCGGCGGCTCGTCGTCGTTGTTCGTGTCCACGCGACTCCCCACAAGTTCGCTTGGAATTCCGATTCACGCCAGGCAGAAGCAGATCACAGGTTTCCCGGTCGCTGAATACTGCGACCGGGCGCGGCGACGATCTCCACTCGGCATGGTCAGGCCCACTGTCGGCCTCGCAGCCCATCGATCGTCGTCACGACCTGCCATTTTGTCGTCACTCTACGACGCGCACCCGGCGTCGCGCTTTCTCCAGTTCAGTCGCTATGTCGTTTCTCGATGACGTCCAACAGTGCGGGATGCAGCGCGCCGTTCCACCCGGCGCCGGCGTCGGCCAGCCGCCACGTGCGCAGCCACATCTCCAGCAGGTACGCGTCGGCCACCAGCCGGCACTGTGCCGGGCCCAGGCCGAGCCGCGCACCGTGCCGACCCAGCTGCCCGTCCACCGCCATGGCCGCCACCGCGGCCGGTTCGGCGCGCAGCACCAGCGACCGCTGGAAGGCGTCGTGCGCCAGGTCGAAGCCGACCGGCACGTCCGGGCCACTGTGCTCCCAGTCCCAGGCGACGAGGCGGCCGTCGTGCGTGCCCAGGTTCCACGGCACCCAGTCGCCGTGCCAGTGGCCGAACTCGACAGCCGTGTCGCCGTGCCGGCGGGCCAGCGCGGCTACCGCGGCGACCGCCCGCGCCCCGGCCGGCCCGGCCGTGGCGGCCCGCTCGGCCTGGGCGGCCAACCGGGTCAGGAACGTCGAGGAGCCCAGCGGTCGTGGGGCCCCGGCCGGGGCCCCACGGCGGGCGACCGCGAGCAACGCCGCGATCCGCGGCGGGTCGTCGGCCGGCACGCCGCGTACATCCGGTGGCAGTGGTTCGATCACCGCGACCGCCTGACCGGCCCACGCCGTCTCGGTGAGCAGCCCCGGCGGCGCCGGATGGTCGACGACGCCGCTCACCGCGCGCAACGCCCGCAGCGCGCCGGCCTCGGCGGTGACCAGCGCCCGGGTGGCGTCGTTCCAGCCGATCTTCGCGTAGCCGCGCGGACGACCGTCGACGGTGAACAGTTGCAGGGTCGGTTTGACGTTCGGGTCCGGCGGACGGACACCGCACGCCGCCAGCAGCGGCGTACCGCCCAGCGCGGCGGCGAGCCGCTCGGTGAGCAGCAGCTCGGTCACGGGCGCCCCCACCGGCACCGACACGGTCAACGTCGGAAACGGCGCCAGACCCGCCCCGCCGAACCGGGCCAGCCCACCGAGCGCGGCCCGCAGCGCCCGCACCTTCGGCGGCCGCAACGCGTTGTACGCCAGCAACGACGCCGCACCCGCCCGGGGTGCGCCCAGCGGCACGAGGAACCGGGCCCGGGCCACCGACGGCACCACCGCGTACCGGGCCACCGCCCGATGCCCGGCCGGCAGCGCGCCACCCACCGTCAGGCCGACCCGGTCGTCCGGGAACACCGCGCGGCTCACCCAGCCCAGCCCGTCCACCCGGGACCGGGGATCGGTGGCCGGGGTGACCCCGGTGCTCACGCCGCCCGGTCCGCCCAGTCGAGGTCCAACCCGAGCCGCTGGCGCAGCGCATCGTTGTACGGGCGGTAGTAGTCGGTCAACTCGGCGCGGACCGCCGGCTCCAGCGGCGCGGAGCGCCGGTCGTTGTAGACCTTGAAGTTCGGCAGGTCGTACGGCGGCAGCCCGAGGAAGTCGAGGGTGCGCCGGTACGTGGCGCGGGAGTCGCGGTACAGGTCCTCGCTGGGCAGAAAGAGGATCTGCTCGGAGCCGAAGCGCTCCAGCCACGGCTCCAGGTGCTCCAGGTAACGCCCCCGCGCCCGGTACGTGTACCAGTCGTACGCCTCGCTGAACGCCTCCGGCTCGGCGATGAGCCGCTCCCGCTCCCCCGCCGTGCGCTCCGGCTCGGCGGCCAACGCGGCGGCGAAGTCCAGCGGCTCGATGCCGTGGGTGCGGCGCTCCTTCCAGTGCGAGTACGCCCGCTCGACCGGGTCGCGCAGCAGCACGATCAGCTTCACGGTCGGCATCAGCGCGGCGACCCGCTGCGCGGCGAGCGGGTGGAACATGTAGAGCGGGGCGGCCTCGCCGACCCGGACCGGCCCGCCGTGTCGCTTCGCGAGGGCCTCGCGGTGCCGCTCGGTCGGGAAGTGCGAGCGGTACCACGCCTCGCCGCGACCCCAGTGCTCCTCGAAGTAGTGCGCCGACTTGGTGTTCCACGCCGGAAAGAGCCGCGGCACCAGGGGGTGCTGGATGAGGTAGTTCCACAGGGAGGTGGTGCCGCCCCGTTTGGTGCCGATGATCAGGAAGTCCGGCAGGGGTCGCCGGTCACTGGTGCGCACCCCGTAGTCGACCAGGGACTCTTTCACCCGGGTGGTCACCTGGGTCGGCACCAACTGCTTCACCCGGTCACGGATGGACGCCACGATGGCCCTCACCTGCCTCTCGTCGATTCCGGGCCGACCTGGCGGCCGTGGCCGCGTCGTCGGATCCACGGATCTGCCTCATGGTCACCCGGATGCCGGCGCGCACCCGGGGCAACGTCAACAAGCCGACGCAACCGGCCAGCAGCACGCCCAGCGACACCGCCAGGCCCGGCAGGCCGCGCCCACCGGCCAGCACGCCGATGGCCGCCGCGAGGCCCACGCCGCCGAGGGTGGCCGCCGCCGCGCGCAGCGTCGCGGCGTCGACAAGCGGCTCGGCGACCACCGCACGGGCGAACGCGGCGGCCGTGAGGTTCTCGGTGGCGATGCCGGCGGCCCAGGCGAGCGCCGCGCCCGTCGCGCCGTGACCGGGGATCAACCACAGCCCGAGCGAGACGGTCACGGTGAGCCCGGCCAGGGTGGACACCAGGTGCAGCCCACTGCGCCCGCCCATCAGGAGCAGGCTCTGCACGTTGCCCACGCCGGTGTTCACCAGCATCGCCAGCGCGAGCACAGTCATCGCCGGCACGCCCGCGGTGAACTCCGGGCCGAACAGTTGCAGGAACGCGAGCGCGAACACCGCGAGCAGCAGGTACACCGGCCAGGACAGCACCAGCCCCCAGGTGGTCAACTGCCGGTGCACCGCCGCGGCGGCGGCCCGCTCACCGCGGCCCAGCAGCCGGGACAACTGCGGTGACACGGCCACCCGCAACCCCTGCATGGCGAGCTGGCCGGCCAGCACGTACCGGCCGACCGCGCCGAACACGCCCGCGTCGGCCGGCCCGGCCAGCACCGACGTCAGCAGCACCCCCACCCACATGCTGCCCGCGTCGATGGCCGCCGAGGCGGCCCGGGGCAGCGCGAACCGCCAGAACGTCGACCAGTCGGCCCGGCCCGGTCGCAGCGCCGCGCCCCGGCCCAGGCCGAGCGGACCGGCCACCAGGGTGAGACAGGCCAGCAGCGCCAGCGCCGCCGGGACCAGCCAGCCCGTCATCCCGGCGAGCAGGCCGCCGCCGGCCAGCGCGGCCGCGCCGACCAGCGCCGGGCGGGCCACCGGCAGCAGGAGGAACTGCACGCCGACGTACGCGCGGATGGGTCGTACGCAGCGCAGCGCGGCCAGCAGCAGCGTCATCGCCACCACCACCGGCACGGCGGCGAAGGTGAGCGTCAGCAACGCGTGGCCGCCGTCGCCCGAGCCCCGCAGGAGTCGGGGGGCGAGCGCGTCGGCGCTCAGCGCTCCGACACCGGCGACCACGAGCCCGGCCAGCAGCGGGGGGATCAGCGCCACCGGAAGCACCCGGGCCGCGTCTCCCCCGACACCGAGACGTCGTCGGGGCAGCGCCCACATCAGACCGGTCTCCGCGCCCAGCGTGCAGACCGCGGTGGCCACGGTGACCACGCCGATGGCGGCGAAGAACGCGCCCGCGCCGGCCGTCCCGTACCCCCGGGTGATCACCACGGCCAGCACGAAGCCGAACAGTCCGCTGGTGGCGGCGCCGAGCAGCCCGGCCACGCCGCTGCGTGCGCTGCGGCGCGTCTCCGCCGCGCCGATGTCGACAGTGCCCTCGGCGAGCGCCCCCGAGCGGTGCGGGCCGTCGGGGCCGGCGCCGGCCGGCGGTCGGGTGGCGGCGGTCATGCCGGCACCGCCGTAGCGGGCGGACGCGGCAGGCGTCGGCGCTGCCCGCTCGCCAGCCGTTCCCGTTCGGCGAGCGCCATGGCGAAGGCGACAGCGAAGAACGCGACCGACAGGTTCTGGTTGGCCATGCCGTAGAACGGGACCTGCACGAGGCAGACCACCGGCACCACCGCCAGCCACTGCCCCGCCGCCGAGGTCGCCCGCGCGCAGATCACCGCGGCGGCGACGAACCAGCCCAGGAAACACACCAGCGCCGGTATGCCGTGGCTGAACAACACCATCCACAGCTGCCCCTGGGTGCCGATCGGCGCCGCCGCGGAGACCGTGTCCACGTTCACCGGAGCGCCGTAGCCCAGCCACGGCGAATCCTGTACGCGGCGGATCACCTCGGTGTAGAGCGACAAGCGGTCGGTGTTGGTGTCACTGGAGTCGACGCGCTGGCTGATCAGGTCGGTGATCGGGATGAACAGGGTGGCCAGCGCGCCGATCACGACCACGCCGACGATGGACGCGGCGACCCGGACGTTGCCGCGCAGGCTGGCCCGCACCCCGAGCACCGCGAGCCCGGCGCCCAGGCTGAGGAACATCGCCCGGTTCAGCGTGAGGAACGCCGGCGCCAGCGACAGCGGCAGGGACGCCAGCAGCACCCAGCGCAGCAGCCCCCGGCGGCGCAGCATCGTGTACGCCACCACGCAGGGCAGGGTCATGGCGTACGCGCTGCCGTAGTTGTTGGTGTACGAGAACGGCGCGGCCGGCCGGTAGATCGGGTTGAGCGAGCGCTCGCTGTACTCCGCGGTCCTCAGGTGCACCATGTCCCGGATGAACGGGGTACGGGCCACACCGCCGGGCAGCAGCACCTCCATCGGGGTGGTCATCCCCAGTCGGGGCACCAGCACCCCGAGCCAGCCCAGCACCACCAGCGCGAACCAGAACGCGCAGAGCGGGGTGAGCACCGCCACCAGGTCGGCGCGTTCCCGGGCGGCGGCGTAGACGTAGACCCCGACCACCAGCGCGGTCAGGTAGAAGGCCAACCGCAGGGCGAACGTCAGCAGCGAGGCCGGCGAGGCCAGTTGGGTGGCGCTGACGACCACGATGGCCAGGAACAGCAGCCAGATGCCGGCGGCCGGCGGCAGTGGCACCCGGCCCCGGGTGAGCAGCAACGCGAGCAGCAGCGCGCCCAGCAGCGGCCAGCCCAGGTAGAAGGCCCCGAGCGCCCACCAGAGCGGCACCAGCCCGAACGTCAGCGCCAGCGGCCAGAGCGGCAGCCGGGCGGGGGGTGGGGGCGGCACCGGCCCGAGGGGGGCGGCGGCCTCGCCGGGTGGCGGCTCGGTGGCCGGGGCGCGGGTGACCGACACGGATCAGGCCCGGCCGTTGCGGGTCAGCACGAAGCCCAGCGGGGTGACCCCGGCGGCGCGCAGACGCTCGACGAGCCGCCGCAGATCACTCTGGCGGGTGCGGTCCCGCTCGACCACCACCACGGCGCCGCCCTGGCGGGCCACCGCCACGCCACGCTCGTCGGACTCCGCCGGTGGGGCGTTGAACAGCACCAGCCCGTGGTCCGCGCCCTGGCGCCAGGTGCCGAAGCGGACGCTGCCGACCCCCACGGTCACCTCGTCCGCAGACGCCGGCCGGCCGTTCTCGGAGTTGCCGGACGCCACCCGGGGCAGGGTCAGCGTGGAGTCCGGGTCAGTGGACGGGCGGGCGCCGGGCGGGTGCGGGGAGGGCCGCCGAGGCGCCGGACTCTCCGCGGTGGCGCCGGCCGGGCTCGGAGTGCCGGCCGGTCGGGGTTTGGGCACCAACGGCCGGGACGGGTCGATGGGCAGCCGCCCACGGTCGGCGAGGACGACGGCGCGCAGGCGCTCCACGCGCCCGCTGTCGTCCGCCACGAAGACCTCCCGGCCGTCCGCGGCCAGCGCCACGGCCAGCCCGGCGGTGAGTGCCGTGGCGTCTTCCCGGGCGGTGACCAGCGCGACCCGGGCCGGTTGGCGCACCCGCTCGGCCACCGCCATCGCCACGTAGCGGATGTCCGCGTCGACGGCCCGGGGGCTGCCCCGAAAACCGGCCCGGCGCACCGTGCCGAGCAGCGGCAGGCCGCTGGCGTCCCGGCCGTCGCTGACCGAGCGGACCCGCCGGTCGGTCGACTCCCAGACGTACGCCAGCACGACACCGATCAGCGCGCCGCCGAGCAGGCCGGCAACCAGGTAGAGCGGCCGGTGCCCGGCGGAGGTGGCCAGTGCCCGCTCGGCGGTCTGGGTGATCCAGCCGGGGTTGACGTCGACCGCGGCGATCTCGGTGCGGGCGGCGTTGAGCTGGGTGAGCTGGTTGTTGATTCCGGACAGTTCGGCAAGCGCGGCGTCGCCGGCGGCGGTGCCCTTGGCGCTGCTCACCCGCTTCTGCACGGCGGCCTGCTGGGCGGCGACCTTGGTGATGCTGGCGTCGTAGGAGCGCAGCATCTCGGCGCGCTGCTGCTCGTACATGGTGCGCCGCACGTCGAGGTACGCCTGCGCGGCGAGGTTGGCTCCCTGCACCGCCCGCTGCGCGTTGGACGCCTGATAGGTGAAGCGCAGGATCTGCCCGCCGGTGGGCACCTCGACCTCGAGGGCGTTGCGGATGTCGCGTGGCTCGCCACCGGTGGCGTCGGCGAGACGCTGGACCACCTGGGTGCCGGTGGCGAGGCCGCTCTCCACGTTCATGTTGACGGCGCGGTCGGCGCCCGCGCCGCTGGGGGTGAAGGCGTCGGTGACCACCGGGCGGACCGCCACCACCGCGTTCGCGCTCACCGCCGCCGGGACGAGCAGCACGTAGCCGAGGGCGGCGAACAGGCCGACCAGGGCTACCGCTACCACCAGCCGCAGCCGGTGCATCGGCACCCGCAGCAGGTCGGTGAGCGTGACGGCGCGGGCGGTGCCGGCGGACGGGCCGTCCGGCGGCCAGGGGGCGGGTGTCGTGTCAGTCATGGAACTTCTTCACCGTCTGTTGAGGATTGCCGACGACGACGACGCCCGGTGGCACGTCCGCGCGTACCACCGTCGCCGCGCCCACGACGCTGTCCCGGCCGACGCGGACTCCCTTGAGGACCAGGGCGTGCGCGCCGACCCACACGTTCTCCTCGAGGACGATCGGGGCCCGCGTGGCCGGGCCGGGCGGGGCGTGCCGCTGCCCGGGCGGCAGGTTGTGAAAGTCGTTGTCGAGGAGTTCGCAGTCGGACAGAAGGCACCTGTCTCCCACCGTCACCGACGTCCAGGTGCCGATCCAGGTGGCGTTGAGCAGGCAGTCGGCGCCGATGCGCACCTCGCCGGGGCCGGCGAAGCGGACCAGTTTGTTGAGCCGGCTCCGGTCGCCGATGCTGACCCGTACGCCCCGGCGCAGCCGGATCCGACCTCGGATCTCCACGTCCCGGCCGAGCGTGAGGCGTCGGTAGCGCAGCCTGTACCAGGCGCGTTTGAGCGCGAAGACCAGGTGCACGGCGCGTTTCGCGCGGATGCCAGCGGCGCCGACCAACGACCCCTCCCCCACATCGTGGGGTCGGCGGCGGTGGTCCCGCCGCCGACCCAACGCGAACAATCTACCGATGTTCCGTTACCAACGGTTGACCCTTACTGCACGGAGAAGAACATCGAGGGGGTAGACCAGGACAACTCGGGCGTCGCCGTGGCGATAACAGTCGCCGTGGCGCCGTTGACCACGGCGGTCGGCGCGGCCGTCGGGTCGAACGGCACGCTGCGCAACGTGCCGTCGGTGGCACCGTAGACGATGCGACCGCCGACCCAGGCCATGCCGCGCACACTCGACCAGGTGACACCTGTGGTGGGCAGCGCGAACTCGGTGGCGCCCAGATAGTTGCCGTCGATCTCGAAGTAGCGGTAGTAGAGGTTGTTGGTGCCGGTCCGGGTGTAGTAGAGCCGGCCGTCGAGATAGAAGGCCCCGGTCAGCAGCGCCGGGTTGAACCAGTCGTTGTAGCCGGACGCCTCCCACGGCGACCCGATCGCGCCGCCGTTGAACAGCGAGATGTCGATCCGGCTGCCGGTGGGCGTACCCGCGACGGTGTGCGCCCAGTAGATCCGGTCGTCGACCCGCCAGGTCGCGCCGGCCGCGGTGTAGGCGGGCTGGCTGACCGCGGTCGAGGCGCCCAGCGCGGCGCCGTCGAACGGCACCTTGGTCACGGCGCCCGGTGCGGTGCCCAGGTAGAGGTTGCCGGTGGTCGCCGACGGCGGGTTCTTCGCGGTGAACGTACGCCCGCCGGCGAGCGGGAACATGCCGAGCCGCCCGTGGTACTCCTCACCCATCCCGTCGGAGTTGTGCCCGAAGTAGAGGCCGTCCGAGCCGCGCCAGAGCACCGGCACGGCGGAGCCCCAGGCGGTGGTGCCGGCGGGCATCGAGGCGCTGCCGCTGCGGCGCGGGTTCCAGTTGACCGGAAGGCCGGTGGCCGGGGTGACCGCGCCGATGCCGAGCCGGTCGATGGCGCCGTTGCCTGCGGTGTCGCTGGCGTTCGGGTTGTTCAGCCACCGAAAGTGACCGCCGAGGTAGATGACGTTGTCGGCCACCTCGACCGAGGTGATGGTGTCGTTGCCGGTGAAGTCGAGCCAGGTGGCGAGCTGGCCGCTGCCCCGGGCGGGGGTCTCGAAACGGGCCAGGGCGTCGCAGTAGGCGGTCGGCCACCCACCGCCGCCGTTGGAGCCGACCACGAACCAACTGCCGTCCTCACCGAACTTCACGTCCTGCACGTAGTGCACGAACGTGGCCGGGGACGCGCACGGCGACACGTACTTCTCGGTGCTCCAGTCCAGCACCGCCGGCGTGCTGGTGAGGTCGACAAGCGCGATCTGGTTGCGCGGCAGGTCGTTGACGAGCGTGAAGTTGCCGCCCAGCACCAGGGTGTGGCCGTCCGGCGTGACGTCGATCGTCCACACGTACGACGAGGTGCCGTTGCGTCCGACGGTGGCGTCGACGGCGAACGTCGGGTCGATCGCGCCGGTCGTCGCGTTGAGCCGGGCGAGGCCGGCGTGCGCGGTGCCGTTGAGCCAGTTGAACGCGCCGGCCACGTAGAGCCAGTTGCCCGACAGGACCAGGTCCCGGACGGCGCCGCCGTCGGAGCGCCCGACCCAGCTGTCGACGATCGCGCCGGTCGCGGGGTTCAGCGCGACCAGGTTCTTGCGGGAGACGCCGTTGACGGTCTTGAAAGCGCCGCCGACGATCAACGTGCCGCCGGGGCCGGCGACCAACGTGTTGACCGCGCCGTCGAGCACCGGCAGGAAGGTCGTGGACATGGTGCCGCTGGTGCGGTCGTACGCGAAGAGGTAGCGCTGCGTGACCCACGCGGAGCTGGCGGTCTGTCGGAGCTGCGTGAAGCTGCCGCCGACGAAGACCGTGTTGCCGACCTGCGCGAAGGCGCGGGTCTCGCCGTCACGGGCGTGCGGGGTCGAGTCGCTGGGATTCGCGGACACCAGGGTTGCGGTTTCGGGCACCGGTACCACTGCCGCCGAGGACACCGAGGGCACGCTGAGCACCGCGGCGACGACCGCCAGAGCGACCACCCCCGCCCGAGTACGACGTCGTACTGACAAACGCCACGAGTGCGAGAGTTTGGGCACGCTGCGCCTCCAAGATGGATGAGAACCCGAGGTAGCGTGCCTCGCCCAGCCTGGTAGGCGCATCCGCCGATTGGGCGGTGCATGAATCTGCTAGCCGACAGAACGCCGGAGGATCAGATGGCTGCCCCTCGATGAACGGCGCGTGTCGTCACGGTGTCGTCATCTCGTCAGCGGCTGCCTCCGGTGGGCTGCCGAAGGTACGCGTCCTTGCCGGCCTGGGTGAAGCCGGCCACCGCGGAGGCGTCGTGGTTCATCGTCATGTCACAGGTCGCCGTGCGGGTGGTCATGCCCGGCGAGTTGAAGTAGATGGCGGCCTTGATCTTCGGGTGCGCCTTCAGGGCCGCCGGGAACTCCTGGAACCAGCGCTGCTTGGCACCCGGGTCCTTGGCGTCGAAGTTCGTGCCGAACTCGGCGAGCATCCGCGGCTTGCCGGCCCCGATGCCGTTCTCGTCGAGCCAGCGGTAGAAGCCGTCCACAGTGGTGCTCGGGCTCTTCCACACGGTGCTGCCGTTGCAGACGTGGAAGTTGTACGGGTCGTAGGCCACCCAGTCGACGTACCGGTCACCGGGGTAGAGGCCGGCGTACCGGGAGTAGTGCCCGGACCAGCCCATCATCGTCCAGACCCAGACGGCGTTGTCCGCGCCGGCCTTGGCGAACCGCTCGTACACGTACTTCCAGGCCCGGACGAAGTCGGCGTCGCTGCCCTTGCCCGGCTCGTCCTCCGGCTCGTGGTCGAAGCCCATGAACACCGGCACCTTGGCGTCGCGGATGCGACCGGCGACCGCGTCGATCGTGGCGTCCTGCCGGCCACCGTAGATGTCGGACCACTTCAGCGTGGTGCCGGCGGAGAAGTCGCGGGACTCCCATGCGAAGAACATCAGCCGGCCCTCGCGCATCTGCTGGGCCTCGTACGCGTCGGGGAAGGCGCCGTTGCTGCCGGCGTTGGAGAAGTCGTGGTAGCGGTGCACGATGTCGAACTTGCGCCCGACCTGCGCCTCGACGTCGGTGATCGCCTTGCCGTGGTCCCAGCCGCTGCCCGCGTTGGCGGGTGAGTACATCCCCCACCAGGCGCCGCAGGAGGGCACGAGCGTGTCGGACACCTGGCCGCACTTGCCGGACGGGAGGGTGGGGCTCTGCGTCGGGGTCGGCGTACGGGTCGGCGCGACAGTCGGCGTGGGCCGGGGCGCGGCGGTGGTCGGCGCGACGGTCGGCGAGGGCGGCGGCGCCGGCTTGGTGGTCGGCGCCGAGGTGGGTCCGCTGCCGAGGTCGTAGCTGATCACCAGGCTGGGGCGCAGATCCGGGTTGCGGTTCTCGACCGACGCCCAGTAGACGCGGGTCTCCAGGCCGGTCTGGGCGAGCGACACCGTCCAGGTGCCGTTTCCGGTGACCAGCTTGGAGACGTCCCACTCGTTGACGCCCTTGGCCACACCGGTCACGGTGTCCAACGCGGTCCCCACCTGCACCGGGACCGGTCGCGCCTCGCGGGCGCTCACCGATGAGGCGTGCGCGGTCACCGTGGCGGCGAACTGCTGCCAGGCGTGCATGCGCAGCGTCGCCCGGACGTTGACGGCGGCGGCGGGGAGAGTGGTCACCGCGAACTCGACGACCGCCTCCCGGCCGCCGCGCGGGTTGCCGTCGCAGCGCGCCGGACACGTCGCGAGGGTTCCCTTGGTGGCGTTGTCGCCGTCCTGCGACACCATCGTCGCGGTGGTGTCCGCCACCGCGCGGATCGACAGGTCGTCGCTGGCCAGCAGCGGCATCATTGTCGCCACGATGCCGGCCACCACCGCACCGCCGACCACGCCGACGGCGATCGCCTTGCGCCGGGGGCCGTTGCGGAGCCGGGTGATGCGGTGCAGTCCATGCCTGGTCAAGGAGAACTCCCTGTGTCTGCTGCGATAACCGAGAGCAGCGTATCGACGACCAGGGCATGTCGTGGGCAGGACAGTTTCCCGTAAGCGCGTCTTAACCGTCAGCTAAGAAAGGCGCTCCGGCGGGCCGCCACCAGCGCCTCCCGCATCGCCCCGACCGGCGCGGCAACGCCGGTGAACTGCTCGAACTGGCCGACCGCCTGCGCCAGCAGCAGGTCCAGTCCGGACACCACACGCAGCCCCGCCGCACGGGCCGACGCGGCCAGCGGTGTCGGCCACGGGTCGTACAGCGCGTCGAAACACACCGCACCCGGCCGCCACGTCACCACGTCCGCGAGCGGGTCGGCGACACCCTTGGGCACCGTGGAGACGACCACGTCGGCGACGGCCAGGTGTCGGGGCGCGTCGGCCCAGGCGCCAGCCGTCAGCGTCACGTCGAGGGCGTCGGCCACCGGGCGCAGCTCGTCGACCGCCTCGGGCCGGCGGGCCACCACCGTCACCGACGAGCACGCCAGTCGCGCGGCGGCGGCCAGCGCGGCGCGGGCCGTACCCCCCGCGCCGAGGACGGTCAGGGCCGCGCCGGGCAGCACCCCGGCCTCGGTGAGCACCTCGACCATGCCGCCGACGTCGGTGTTGTCCGCGTACCAGGAGCCGTCCGGACGGCGTACCAACGTGTTGGCGGCGCCGACCGCGACGGCGACCGGCGACGCGGCGTCGGCCACGGCGAGCGCCGCCTCCTTGCCCGGCATGGTCACCGACAACCCTGCCCATTCCGGGCCCAGGTCGGCGACCAGGGCCGGCAGCTCCGCGGCCGCGCACTCGATGCGGGTGTACGACCACCCGGTCAACCCGGCGGCGGCGTAGCCGGCGGTGTGGATCACCGGCGAGAGGGAGTGCGCGATGGGCTTGCCGAGCACCGCCGCCCGACGGGCCACCACGGTCCGCGTCATGTCCCGCCCCCCGTACACGTCGCCTCGACCCTACCCACCGCACCGATCACCGCACCACCCGCCGCCGACCGCGCCCACGATGTTCGCTTGACGTTCCATCGACGTCGGTGAAAGCATTCGGCGCAGACGATCGATCGGAAACAGGGGGGAACAATGAACAAACGGATTCTGCGCGTCCTCATCGCGATTGCCGCGGCCTTCAGCATGTCGTTGCTGGCCGCCGCACCCGCGCGTGCGGACAGCGCGGCCGGCAGCTGGTCGGACAATCACGAGCTGTGCGCGTCCAGCTCGTGCGTGCGCGCCGGCAACATCGTGCGGCTCTGGCAGGCCATCATCTGGGCCGACGACCTCAGCGGCACCGTCGGCACCAGCTTCATCGACGGCGAGTACGGCTCCAACACCGCCGCCAAGACCAGGACCTGGCAGGACGTGATGAACATCGGCGTCGACGGGTCGGTCGGCCCGCAGACCTGGGGCAAGGCGTACGGCGCGGTCAACCGCAACACCGGCTACGACACCAGCACCCAGACCGGGTACTTCTACTACGGCTACAACCGCACGTTCGCGCTGCGCAAGCAGAACAGCAACGGGGTGTGGACGTTCCTGAACCCGCGCACCGGTTCGTGGACCGGCACCAGCCACTGACAACGGCACCGTAAATGGTGTTTCCGGGCCGACGAAAAGGCTCCCTTTCCCGGCATCGGGAAGGGAGCCTTTTCGTGGTCGGGAAATCGTCAGATGATGCCGGCCTCGCGGGCCTTGGCCTCGTTGCGCTGGTGCTCGGGATACGTCTCGGCGAAGGCGGAGTGGCCCTGCTTGTCGATCGCCACGAAGTACAGCCACTTGCCTACAGGCGTGTCCATCGCCCCTTCCAAGGCCTGCTTGCCCGGGTTGTTGATCGGGGTGGGGATCATGCCGCGCAGCTTGCGGTTGTACGGGTTCTTCGGGTCGTCCAACTCGGACGCCGTCATCTGCTTGGACGACTTCGTCGGCTTGCCGATCGACTCCAGGTAGTAGTTGACCGTGACGTCCATCTCCAGGCAGTTGCACGGGAACTCGCCGTACGCCCGGTTGTAGGCCACCCGGGCGACCTTGCCGAGGTCGTCCTTGTTACCGGCCTCGGCCTGCGCCAGTGACGCCACGATCAGCGCCTCGTACGGGCTGACCTTGCGATCCTTCTGCACCTGGTCGGCGAACTTCATCTCGCCGGTCACCGAGAGGAAGTTGTCCACCATCAGCTTGAGGATGCTCTCGGCGGTGGCCTTCGGCGGGATCTCGTACGTGTCCGGGTAGAGGAAGCCCTCGACGGACTTGACGACCTTCTTGCCGTCGTCGCGCTTGAACCACCAGTCCGGGACGCCGAGCGCCTCCGGGTCCTTGGCGGCGGCCTGGAACTCCTTGACCGGGATCTCGGTCTTGTCGGAGAGCAGCTTGTAGATGTTCATGCTGGTCCGACCCTCGGGGATGGTCAGCCCGTTGACGATCTTGTTCTTCAGGTCGAGCATCGCCGTCACGGCGCTCGCGGCGCTCATCTGCTTGCGCAGCTTGTACGTGCCCGGCTGGATGTTCTTGCTGCGCGAGTTGGCCTCGGCGGCCTCGATGAACGCCTTCTGGCTCTTCACCACGTCGGCGGCCACCAGGGCGTCGGCCATGTCGGCGATCAGCGCGCCGTTCTTGATCTCGACGGTGATCTCGCCGGACCCGGCGCCGTCGTAGTCGGGTGTGACGAAGTAGTTCTGGATCCGGTCGAACCCGTAGAACGCGCCGCCACCGATGCCGCCCAACAGGAGCAGGGCCATCAGCAGCGCGAGGAATGTCTTGCCGCGCCCCCCGGAGCTGGAGCCGCCGTTGCGTTTACGGACGAAGCCGCGCCGATGCCGGCCCTTCTCACCCCGCTCCGGCTCGTCAAACCCAAGATCCAGATCGTCGATCATTACGTCCGCCTCCGCTGCGCGTCCAGCCAGCTCTGCAGGATCTCCACCGCGGCCGCCTGGTCGACAACCGCACGTTGACGTTTACCTCGGACGCCACGCTCGGCAAGCCTACGAGAAGCGACCACGGTCGACATCCTCTCGTCGGTAAGCGTTACCGGTACGGGCGCTATCACATCGACCAGTCGGTCAGCGTACGCCTTCACTCCGACCGCCGCGGGACCGTGTCTGCCGGCCAGATTGACCGGAAGGCCGACGACGACCCCTACCGCTTCATGTTCGGCCACCAGCGCCGCGAGCTGGGCAATGTCGCTCGGCACCGCGTCCGGAGCGGCGGTGAGATCGCGGGCGAGAGTGACCAGCGGCGTCGCCAGCACCCCGTCCGGATCCGAGCGGGACACCCCGACCCGCACCTGACCGACGTCCACGCCGATGCGAACGCCCCGTGTGAAGCCGCTCACCGACGGTCACCCCTCGCCTGTTGACGAACCAGGGCGGACCGATCGGTCCGCCCTGGTCGACGATGGCCGTCCATCACGCCTCGGTGATCGCCTTCTCGACGGTGAGCAGCAGGTTCGGCGCCTCGGCCGCCGGCAGGCCGCCACCCTGGGCCAGGTCGGGGCTGCCCCCGCCGCGCCCGGAGAACGCCGCCTTCACCAGGTCCGAGGCGGCCAGGCCCCGACTGCGGGCGGCCGCGTTGACCGCCACCACCAGCGACGCCTTGCCGTTCGCGCGGGCCGCCACCGCGACCACCGCCGGCCGCGCCGGATCGATCTTGCCGCGAATCTCCTGCGCCAGGGTCCGTACGTCGTTACCGGCCGCGCCCTCCGGCGCCTCGGTGCCCACGTACGCCACCCCGCGCACATCCTTGGCCTGCGCGGCGAGCGCCCCCGCCCCGCCCAGCACCAGCTGGGCGCGCAGCTTCTCCAGCTCCTTCTCCGCATCCCGCAACTGGGTGACCGTCTGCTCCACCCGGTCCGCGACCTGGTCGTTCGGCACCCGGTACAGCTCCGCCAACCGGGAGACCAGCAGGTGCTCCCTGGCCAGGAACCCGAAGGCGTCCATGCCGACCAGCGCCTCGACCCGGCGGACACCGGAACCGATCGACGACTCGGAGAGGATCTTCACGAGGCCGAGCTGGGCCGAGCGGGCCACGTGCGTGCCGCCGCACAGCTCGCGGGCGTAGTCGCCGACCTCGACGACCCGCACCTCCTCGCCGTACTTCTCGCCGAACAGCGCCATCGCGCCGATCCGCCGCGCCTCGTCCAGCGAGGTGATGAAGGCGTGCACCTCCAGGTCGGCCAGGAGCACCTCGTTGACCTGCTGCTCCACGTCCCGCAGAACTGTCGGCGACACACCCGTCGGGGTGTTGAAGTCGAACCGCAGCCGACCCGGCGCGTTCAGCGAACCCGCCTGGGTGGCCGACTCGCCGAGGAAGTTGCGCATGGTCTGGTGCACGAGGTGGGTGGCCGTGTGCGACCGGGAGATCGCCCGCCGACGGGTGGTGTCGATCTCGGCATAGCCGGTGTCGCCCGGGTGCACCTCACCCCGGATGACCCGGGCCCGGTGCACGATCAGGCCGGGCACCGGCTGCTGCACGTCGAGCACCTCGACCTGACCGTCGCCGACGGTGATGATGCCGTGGTCGGGCTGCTGGCCGCCGCCCTCGGCGTAGAACGGGGTCGTGTCCAGCACCAACTCGACGGTCTCACCCTCGGTCGCCGCCTGGCGCGGACCGTCGGCGCCCAGCAGCGCCCGCACCCGCGACTCGCGGGCCACCTCGCTGTAGCCGGTGAACGTCACCGGGCCACCGGCGTCGAGCACCGACCGGTACGCCGACACGTCGGTGTGCCCCGTCTTGCGGGCCTGCGCGTCCGCCTTCGCCCGGGTCCGCTGGTCGGCCATCAGCCGCCGGAAGCCCTCGTCGTCGACACTGAGGCCCTGCTCGGCCGCGATCTCCAGGGTCAGGTCGATCGGGAAGCCGTACGTGTCGTGCAGCTGGAACGCCTTCGCGCCGGACAGCGCCGTGCCGCCCGCCGTGCGGGTCTCGGCGATCGCCGTGTCCAGGATCGTCGTCCCGGCACGCAGCGTCGACAGGAAGGCCTCCTCCTCGGCGTACGCGTACTGCGCGATCCGGTCGAAGTCGGTCGCCAGCTCCGGGTACGACGGCGCCATGCAGTCCCGCGCGACCGGCAGCAGCTCGGGCAGCGCCCGGTCCTGCCAGCCGAGCAGTCGGATCGACCGGATCGCCCGGCGCATGATCCGGCGCAGCACGTAGCCGCGGCCCTCGTTGCTCGGGGTCACGCCGTCGCCGATCAGCATCAGCGCGGTCCGTACGTGGTCGGCGACCACGCGCAGCCGGACGTCGTCCGGGTGCGACTCGCTGGCCACGTGCCCGGAGTGCGCGCCGTAGCGCTTGCCGGTCAGCTCGGCCGCACGGGCGAGGATCGGCCGGACCTCGTCGATCTCGTAGAGGTTGTCGACGCCCTGCAGGATCGACGCCATCCGCTCCAGGCCCATGCCGGTGTCGATGTTCTGCGCCGGCAGGTCACCCAGGATCGGGTAGTCCTCCTTGGTGGTGCCCGGACCGCGCTCGAACTGCATGAACACGAGGTTCCAGTACTCCATGTACCGGTCCTCGTCGACCGCCGGGCCGCCCTCACGGCCGTACTCCGGCCCCCGGTCGTAGAACAGCTCCGACGACGGACCGCACGGCCCGGGAATGCCCATCGACCAGAAGTTGTCCGCCTTGCCCCGGCGGACGATCCGCTCGGGCGGCACACCCACCGAGCGCCAGATCTCGTACGCCTCGTCGTCGTCGAGGTAGATCGTCGGCCAGATCCGCTCCGGATCCAGCCCGTAACCACCCTCGGCGATCGGCTTCGTGGACAGCTCCCACGCCAGCGGGATCGCGCCGGCCTTGAAGTAGTCACCGAAGGAGAAGTTGCCGTTCATCTGGAAGAACGTGCCGTGCCGGCTGGTCTTGCCGACCTCGTCGATGTCCGGGGTACGGATGCACTTCTGCACGCTCACCGCCCGCCGGTACGGCGGGGTCTGCTGGCCCAGGAAGTAGGGCACGAACTGCACCATGCCCGCGTTGACGAACAGCAGGTTCGGGTCGCTGATGGCGGGCAGCGGAGCGGACGGCACCACGGCATGGCCGTTCGCCTCGAAGTGCGCGAGGTACCGCCGCTTGATCTCCGCCGTCTTCATCGCTGGTGTTCCTCCGGAAAAATGTCTCGATCGCCGATCCGCGGGGACTCCCGCAGCTCGGCGAACTGGTCGTCGAACGCCTCGCCCTGGGCGAACGCCTGGTGGATCTCCTGCTCGCGCTCGGCCATCCCGACCCGGACGTCCTCCACGAAGCTACGCAGCGATTCCATCAGGCCGCCAGCGGATTCCGACAACGTGCTGGCGATGCCGGCCGGGGTGTACGCCTGCGCGGTCCGGGTCGCCTTGCGGACCACGATCACGCCGACGGCCACGCCGATGCCGAGCCAGAACAACCGCCTCATGTCTTGCTACCTCCTGCTGGCCCGGCCGGTCAGCGGTTGCCGCGCCGGGCGGCCCGCCGCTGCTGCTTGATGGTGTCGCGCACCTCACGCTCGGTCTCGGCGTGCCGGCGGCCGGCGGCCGCCTTGCGCACGCCGTAGCCGAACGCGGCCACCTTGACCAGCGGATTCGCGGCCGCGGCGGAGACCACGGTGGCCAGGTTCGCGACGTTGGCGGTGACGTTCTGGGCGTGGCTGGTCATCGTGTCGACCTTCGCCAGCTGCAGGTTCACGCCGTCGAGCGACGTCTGCACCTGCTCCAGGGCGACGTTGACGTTCTTCACCGTGGTGTTCACGTCGCCGAGCAGCGGCGCCGTCCGATCGTTGAGGTCGTTGATCATTCGCGTGGTGGCGTCCACCGTGTGCCGCAGCCGCAGGATCGGCAGCGTCAGGATGAGCACCAGCACCGCGAACGCGCACGCCGCGATCAGCGCCGCGACCTCTCCAAAGTCGCCCACGCGTCTCCTCCTCAAGCAGATTTCCGCCGGACCCGACGTCCCCGGAACGCACAACCTGGTGCCCACCGGACCCACCGAGCCGTCACCGGTCGCCGGGCACGGGCGGGCCCGCCAGCCCCAGACCCTACCGTCCGTGATGGAGCGCGGCTCAGGACGGTGAGGGTGTCACGTCGCTCAGCGGATCCCCGCTGACCGTCGGGAACGGATCCTCTCCGGTCAGTGACGGATCGGTGCTGGGCTGCGGCCTGGTCCGCTCGTCGTCGATCGCGTTGCGCACCTTCACCGACACCAACGAGCCGGCGCAGTCTCCCGCAGCGGCCGACGGCTCCGGGGACGGCACGATCGCCGGCTCCCCGTCGACCGGTGGCGGTACGCAGGCCGGCGCCCGTACCCACAGGTCGAGGGTCAACTCGTCCTGACGCCAGCACGTGTAGCTGCCCTTCGTCTCCTGCTCCGGGCAGCGGCTGACCTTCCACGGCTGCCAGCCGTCCTCGCGCAGCGCGGCCTCGTAGACCTTCGCCGTCTCCTCCGGCGACTTCTGCGAGGTGACGGTGCGCTCGCGCAGCCGGCAGTCGAGCAGACACCAGCGGCTGCCGCTGACGTCGTCGACAGTCTTCGTCGCGGCCCACGCGGGCACGCCGAGCTGGTCCAGGTTGTCGAAGACCGGGTCCCGGCTCAGCGTCCGGACACCGAAGAAGAGCGGTACCGCGCCGAGCAGCACGACGCTGACCAGCGCCAGGACGGCCACTCGCA
The DNA here is from genome assembly GCF_021442385.1 of Micromonospora sp. MH99. Lineage (GTDB taxonomy): Bacteria > Actinomycetota > Actinomycetes > Mycobacteriales > Micromonosporaceae > Micromonospora. The sequence goes on along the minus strand of NZ_MUZA01000053.1, from coordinate 168 downwards.
GCCGGCGTCGTTCGCGTGACTGCCGGCGTACCTCGGAACGGGCACCCGGGGCGTCGTCGTCGGAGGCGTCCTGACCGGCCGCGCGCAGCGCGGGCCCGTCGGTCGGTTCGGCGACCGGCGCCGTCGCGGCGGGCACCACGACGGCGGCGCGGGCCACACCGGCGGGCT
>NZ_MUZA01000052.1 GCF_021442385.1 Micromonospora sp. MH99 | reverse complement strand
CGGGTCTGGCGGCCAGGGCAGGTCTGGTGGCCAGGGTGGGTCCGGCGGTCGCGGCGGGCAGGGCGCACGGGGCGGGCAGCAGCGGCAGGGCGCTCCGGCACCGGCGAACGACGCGATGGCGGAGGCTCTGCGCCGCGCTGGATTGGCCTGATCAGCGCGATCGGTCAGCCGCCGTGAGGAGGCGCCCAGGATGCCCCGCAGGGGCCGGTCATCCTCGGCGCCTCCCAGGCCACCACCCCGCATTGACCGACCCGCCGGGCCATTGGCGGGCCCTGTCGAGCTGCCCCATGGGTGGGGCGGGGCGAGCGAGCCCCACCCATGGGTGGGGCCGAGCTGTCCCGCCCGTGGGTCGGGGCGAGCGGGCCCCAAGCGTGGACCGGGCCGAACGAGCCCCGGCGTGGACCGGGGCGAACGGGCCCCACGCGTGGACCTGGGCCAACGGGCCCACGCGTGGACCGGGCCGAACGAGCCCCACGCGAGGACCGGGCCGAAACGAGCCCCACGCGAGGACCGGGGCCAACGGCCCCACGCGTGGATCGGGTCGAGCGGTCCAGCGTGGGTCGGGGCGAGCGGCCCACGCGTCGGTCGGGGGCGAGCGGCCCATGGGTGGGGCAGGCCAGCCATCGACACGCCCTTAACCGGCCCGCCCACGGGCCCGGCCAGCCGCACACACGCACGGCTTCCCGATTTCGGTGTAGATCTTGGACAGTTTCCGTTCGGCACGAACGGAAACTGTCCAAGATCTGGAGTTGTCGGCGTCGTCAGCCGGCCCTGCCCCAGATCTGGGGCAGCTCGACAGGGGACGCTGGGGCAAGGTTGGGTCCCGAGCGCGGCAGCCGTGACCGTGTCAGTCGGCCGCCGGCGGCGGGGCGAGCGGGCGGTGAGCGAGCGCACGGCGGGGCGAACAGCAAGCGAGCGCACGGCGGGGCGAGCGGCGAGCGGACCGCGAGCGGGCGACGGGCGGCTTGGCGAGCGGGGGCGGGCAGGGCGAGCAGGGCAGGGCGGCGGGCGGAAACGGGTCGCGTGTCCGTGGCGGTCTGGGTGATGATCTCGCGGTGCGGATGCATGCCGACCAGATGGACGTGAGCGCGGACGTTGTTGCCGCGCTAGTGGCCGAACAGTTTCCGCGTTGGCGGGGGCTGCCGGTGCGGCCCCTCCGTTCGGCCGGCACCGTGAACGCCCTGTTCCGGCTCGGCACCGAATTCGTGCTGCGGTTTCCGCTGCGCCCCTCCGCCGACCCCGCGCTGCGCGACGAGCTGCGGCGGGAGCAGGAACACGCCGTGCTGCTCGCCGCGCACCTGCCGATCGCGGTGCCCGAACCGCTCGGCCTCGGTGCGCCGGGCGACGGCTACCCCGGGTCGTGGACGGCGTACCGGTTCATCCCTGGGGAGACGGCCCGGGCCGACCGGATCGACGACCCGGACGTCTTCGCCCGTGACCTGGCCGCCGTCGTGGTCGCCCTGCATGGCATCGACACCGGCGGACGGTCGTGGCCGGGGTTCGGCCGGGGTGGGCCTCTGGCGGACCAGGATGCCGGCGTACGGGCTGCCCTCGCCGTCAGCGGCGAACTCACCGACACCGACGCGCTCGCCGAGGTGTGGGACCGGTGCCGCAACGCGCGCCGGAACGATCCGGCCGACGTGTGGATCCACGCCGACCTGATGCCGGGCAACCTGCTCGTCCGCGACGGGCGGCTGGTCGCGGTCATCGACCTGGAGTCGGTCACGGTCGGCGACCCCGCGGTGGATCTGATGCCGGCGTGGAACCTGTTGGACCTCGGGCCGCGGGAGACGTACCGGCGGGCGTTGGGCGTGGACGACGCCACCTGGGAGCGGGGGCGCGGCTGGGCTCTGGAGCAGGCGATCAACGCGCTGCCGTACTACGTCGACACCAACCCCGTGATGGCCGGCATCGCCCGGCACACCCTGCGGGCCGTGCTCGACTGAGTCGGGGCGTACCGTCGGCTCGTGGGTGAGGACGACGGCCGCGAGTGGCGGGAGCGGCAGCAGCGCGCGGTGCGGGCGCACGCCGACGCGGACGCGCGGCGGCGGGCCGCCGAACAGGCGCAGGCCGCGGAGCTGGTGGCCTGGTTCGTGGCCGAGGCCACCCGGCGCGGGCTGCCGACCACGCGCCTGGTCGCCCGGGGGTACGACGGACGCGGGCGCTACCGGACCGGGCTGACCGGTTGGTACGTCGACCGGGCCGAGACGCGGGCGGTGGACGTGGCCGGGCGGTTCCACCTGCTGACCGTGCCGGGTGGCCTGCGGGCCCGGCTCCTCGGCGTCGACCCGCAGCCCAGCCCGCCGCCGCTGGTGGTGGGGGCGGGTGGCCGCGACGGCGAGTCGATCCCGCTGCGGACCCTGCTCAACCGGCGGCTGAGCGACGGGACCGACGGGACCGACGAGCCAGGTTCCACCACCAGAGCTGCTGCACCACGAGCGTGAGCAGCCCGGCCACGACGATCGCGCACACGTTGATCACCAACTGGAGGGCCGAGCCGCCGGCCTCGTCCCACACTCCGTAGGCGGCGGCGACCGCCACGTTCGCCGCGGCCGGGACCGTCGTCACCGAGATCAGTACCCCGACGAGGCTGCCCGACTTCTTCGAGGTCAACGAGAGCATGCCGGCCACGCCGGCGAGCAGGCCGACGACCCAGGACAGCGCGTCCGGTCGCCAGATGAAGTCGGTGAGCGGCCGATCGGCGAGCAGCATCTCCTTGCTGACCAGCCCGGCGGCGGTCAGGGCCCAGGTGCTCAGCACGGTCGCCACCATGGCCGCCAGGAAGCCGACCGTCAGGGCCTGCACCGACCGGCCGATCACGCCGAGGCGGCGGCGCAGCAGCGCCACGCAGAGCGCGGCGAGCGGGCCGAACTCGGGGCCGACCACCATCGCGCCCACGATGAGGATCGGCTGGTCCAGCAGTACGCCGATGCCGGCGATCATCGTCGCCACGATGATCAGCACCAGGTAGGTGCCGGACAGCTCGGTCTGCTCGCCGGTCTTGGCGGCTATCTCGTCCCAGACCACCGCGTCGGCGCCACTGCCGGGCGCCTCCTCGGCCGCCCGGTCGGCCGCCGCCGAGATGGTCAGCTCGACATCGTCGGCGGCGATCCCCCCGCGCGCCTCCACACCGAGGCGCTGAAGGCCCTGGAGCACGTTGTCGGCGCTCTCCCGGACCACGTCGCACTGGATGAGGTCGCCGCGGGGCTGCCGGGCGACACCGGGCAGCACCACCAGGTGGGTCACGCCGGGGTCGGCGGCCAGCAGGTCGGCCACCGCCTCCGACTGGTCCTTCGGAGCGATCACCCTCAGATGCAGCACCCACAGGCTCCCTTCGCGCGTTGAGCCCACCGGTGGGCGCGGCTCGCAGCACTGTAGCCGCCGCTGACGGGGGCTCGACGCGAAGAGTCTTCCGGGACGGACACCCCCACGGCGAGTGGTATATCCCGGAATCGGCCTCGAAAAGCCAAAACGCATGTATGGGAGCTGTGCTGGTGGTACAACCGGTTTGTCAGTTTGGCCCGGCGACGGCGGGAGTCATCCGAGCATGAGCAAGGTCTACCTCTCCCCGCCCGACGTCGGTCAGCTTGAGGAGTCGTACGCGCTTGCCGCCATCCGCTCCGGCTGGGTGGCGCCGCTGGGTCCCGATGTCGACGCCTTCGAGGCCGAGCTGGCCGAGCGGATCGGGACGTCGCACGCCGTGGCCACCAGCTCCGGCACTGCCGCCCTGCACCTGGCGCTGCTGGCGGTCGGCGCCGGCCCCGGGCAGGTGGTCGTCATGCCGACGCTGACCTTCGCGGCCACCGCCAACGCCGCCGTCTACACCGGCGCCGAGCCGATCTTCGTGGACTGCGACCCGATGACCGGCAACATCGACGTGGACCTGCTCGAGTCGCTGCTCGCCCGGCTCGACGCCGAGGGGCGACGGGTCGCGGCGGTCGTGCCGGTGGACATGTTCGGCGTCTGCGCCGACTACGACCGCCTGCTTCCGGTGTGCGACCGTGCCGGCCATCCGGTCATCGAGGACGCCGCCGAGGCGCTCGGCGCCACCCGCTCCGGCCGGGCCGCCGGGTCGTTCGGCCGCGCCGGGGTGCTGTCCTTCAACGGCAACAAGATCATGACCACGTCGGGCGGCGGCATGCTGCTCACCGACGACGCCGAGCTCGCGGCCCGCGCCCGGTACCTGGCGACCCAGGCACGACAGCCCGTCGCGCACTACGAACACACCGACATCGGCTACAACTACCGGCTGAGCAACGTGCTCGCGGCGATCGGGAGAGCGCAGCTGTCCCGGCTGGACGGCATGATCCGCCGCCGCCACGAGCTGCGCGACAGGTACGCCAAGCTGTTCGCCTCGGTGCCGGGGGTTCGGCTGCTCGGCGACGGCGATCCCGGCGCCAACTGCTGGCTGACCACCATCGTGGTGGAGCCGGAGATCTCCGGGTGGTGGCCCGGGGAGCTGGCCGCGCACCTCGCCGCCCAGGACATCGAGACGCGTCCGGTGTGGAAGCCGATGCACCTGCAACCCGTGCACGCCGGGGCGGAGGCGGTGCTCACCGGCGCTGCGGAACGGCTCTTCACCACCGGCCTCACCCTGCCCAGCGGCTCGGCGATGGCCGAACACGAGGGCGAGCGGGTCCGCCGGGCCATCGACGAGTTCCTGGGCCGCCGGTGACCGACGGATTCGCGGTGACCGGCCCCGGCGCCCCGGCCGCCCTGCTGGACGCCTCCTGCCCCGACGTGTACTTCACCGCCGGCTACGGCCGGGCAGCCGCCGAGACCGAATCGGGCAGCTGGCAGACCATCCACGAGCACGACCGACTCATGCTGCCCCACGTACTGCGGTCGGTGAACGACACCGACGCGGACGCCGCTAGCCCGTACGGCTACTCGGGCCTGCACGTCGACGCCGGCTGCACCCCCGCGGACCTGGCCCGCTTCTGGTCCCGTGCGGTCGCCCACTGGCGGGACGCCGGCGTCGTCACGCTCTTCCTCCGCTTCTCGCCACTGGATCCCGCCTCGGTCGAGGCGGTCCGGGGGCTCGCGTCCGTCGAGTTGACCCGCCGGGCCGACACCGTCACCGTCGACGTGTCGCCGGGGCCGGACGAGGTGTGGAACGGGATGGAGGGCCGATCCCGCACCGCCATCCGCAAGGCCCGCAAGAGTGGCCTGACCGGCACCGTCCGTCCCGCTCGGCAGGAGGACCTGCTTCCCGGTACGCCGTTCCGCCGGCTCTACGAGTCGACAATGATCCGGCTGGGCAGCCAGCCCTGGTATCTGTTCCCGGACCGCTACTACCGCCATCTTGCCGTCGGGCTGGACAAGGCGCTGTCCATCGTGGAGGTACGCGACCCGGACGACGCCGTGGTGGCGGCCGCCCTCGTGCTGCGGCACCGGGACCGGGCCCACTACCACCTGGCCGGGTCCGACCCGCTCGCCGCGCGCGCCGGCGCCAACAACCTGCTGGTCTGGACCATCCTGGAGTGGGCCGCCGAACACGGGTGCCGGCTGGTCCACCTGGGCGGCGGCGTTCGAGCCGACGACGGGCTCTTCCAGTTCAAGCGCTCCTTCGGCGGCGCCCGCACCCCGTTCTGGACGGGCTCCGCTGTCATCGTCCCGGCCCGTTACCGGGAGCTGGTCGCCGCGCGGGCCCGACGGCTGGGCCGTACGGCCGAGGACCTGGAGTCCAGCGGCTACTTCCCGGCGTACCGGGCGGGTGTCGCATGAACACGGCGACCCTCGACACGCAACGTCGGATCAAACGGCTCATCGACGTCGTGGTGAGCCTGACCATCCTGGTCGTGCTCTCTCCGGTGCTGGCCCTGGCCGCGGTCCTGATCCGCCGGCAGCTGGGCGCCCCGGTCCTGTTCCGCCAGCAACGGACCGGCCGGGCGGGCCGCCCGTTCACCGTCTACAAGCTGCGCACGATGACCGACGAGCGCGACGCGCACGGCATGCTCCTGCCGGACGGGGAACGGTGCAAGGGCATCGGCCTGCTGCTGCGGCGGGCGAGCATCGACGAGCTGCCCCAACTCGTGAACGTGCTCAAGGGCGAGCTCAGCCTGGTCGGGCCGCGCCCGCTGCTGCCCCGGTACGACCCGTTCTACACCGAACGGGAACGGCTGCGCTTCGAGGTGCCCCCGGGGATCACCGGGCTGGCGCAGATCCACGGGCGCAACGGGCTGCCCTGGAACGAGCGTCTCGAACTGGACGTCGTCTACGTCACGAACTGGTCGCTCGGACTGGAGCTGCGGATCATCGCCCGCACCGTCCGCGCGGTCCTGAGCGGCGCCGGCGTCGCGACGGACCCGTCGGCGCAGATGCTGGACCTCGACCGGGAGCGGATGCTGACGTGACAGTCCTGGTGCCGCGGACCGGCATCGTCACCGTCGACGAGCCGACCGATCCGCACCTCGACGGGATCGTGGAGCTGCTCCGCCAGTCCATACCCGCCGGGTGCGCGGGTCTGACGCCGTACCACGCGACCGACTTCGCCGCCTTCCTCGGCGCAGCCGTCGCCCCGCCCAGCGATCTCCGTACGGTCGTGCTCCGCTGTGTCCGCGACGCCTCCCGGGTACGCGCGGTCGCCGACTGGCGGGTGCTGGGGCGGCGACTCTTCCTCAACGGCATAGCGGTCGCCGCCGGGCAGCGGGGACGCGGGTGGGGCGGACTGCTGCTCGACGACGGGTACGACCTGGCACGCCACCTCGGGTGCGCCGACCTCGCGCTGGACGTGTCGTTGGGAAACCCACGGGCGCGGCGCCTCTACGAGCGACGCGGCTTCACCGACGAGTCGTACGCACGGTGGACCGAGGTGCGACTCGATGGAGTCGCACCCGATCCCACCGTCCGCCTGCTCGACTGGCCGTCGTTCGCGGCGCACCACTCGGCGTTCGGCTTCGGCGATCTGCGGATCGGGTGGGCGACCGGCACGACGAGCGTCCGTGTCGTCGGCGCGTCCCTGCGTCTCGCCGCGGACGCGCCCGGCCCGGGTCTCGCCGCCGCCCTGGCGGAGGTCGTGCCGACCAGCCGCTGCTATCGGATCAGCTCGACCCGCAAAGCCGAGGCCGGGACGGCCGACGGGTTCGCTCATTTTGCCCGGATGTCGCGTCCGGTCGAGCTGCGGGGCTGAGAGCTCCGGAGCTGAGCACAGCGTCCGGCGAGGCAGTACGCGAAAAAGACAACTGATCAATAAATAGGAGGTATCACTACACAAGGCGTAAAAGCCACCGCCGGTCCTGGCGGCCGAACGATTGGGACGAGGACACACATGCCGCGGCACATCGAAGAAGAACGACGCTCGGAACGGGCTGGAGTGCGATGGGGGGCGGTGCCCCGGGCGGCTGTGCTCCTCGGCACGGACGGTGGCGCCTGGATCGTCGGGGTTGTGCTGGCCACCTGGGCGCGGTACGAGTTCGCCCTCACCGCTGGCGAACTGACGCGCGCGGTGACCCTCGGTGGCATCGCGGCGGTCCTGCACACCGGGTTGGTGCCGCTGCGGCGGCTCCGCTCGGGCCGGCACCCCGTCGGCAGCCTCCACGAGGTCCAGCGTGTCGTCGGCACGGCGATCACGATCGCGGGCATCCTGACTGTCGGTCTGTTGCCGCTCGCCGAGCGACCGGTACCCGCCAGCACCCCCCTCATCGGTGGCGCGCTGGCCGTGCTGTTCATGCTCGCCGCGCGGTTCGTCTACCGGCACCGCCACGATCTGGCCATGCGCCCCGACGTTCGCTCGGCGACGCCGGTGCTGCTGTTCGGTATGGGCGACGCGGGCCAGGGCCTGCTGCGGGCCATGCTCGGCGACCCGCGCGGACGGTACCTGCCGGTCGGCGCGCTGGACGACGATCCGGAGAAGCGCGACCTGCGCGTCGGCGGGGTGCGGGTGCTGGGCGGCCGCCACGACGTCGGCGCTGCCGTCCGACGTACCGGGGCCGGTGCCGTGATCTTCTCGGTCGCCAACGCCGACGCCGCCCTGATCCGTCAGATCCGCGAGGCGACCCTCGAGACGGGCGCCGCCTTCAAGGTGCTGCCGCCCGTTCGGGACCTGGTGGACCACCGGATCACCGTCACCGACGTCCGCGACGTGCAGATCAGTGACCTGCTCGGCCGCCGTCAGGTCGTCGCCGACCTGCCGCTGAGCGGCAACAGCCTGACCGGCCTGCGGATCCTCGTCACCGGCGCCGGCGGCTCGATCGGCTCGGAACTCTGCCGACAGGTCATGAAGGCCGACCCGGGTGAGGTGATGATGCTGGACCGCGACGAGACGGCCCTGCACAGCCTCCAGATGTCGCTGGCCGGTCGTGCCCTGCTCGACGGCCCGGAGCTGATCCTCGCCGACCTGCGCGACGACGAGGGCATCCGCCGGATCATCCGCGAACGCCGGCCGGACGTCATCTTCCACGCGGCGGCGCTCAAGCACCTCACCCTGCTCCAGCGGCACCCCGGCGAGGCGGTCAAGACGAACGTCTGGGGCACGCTGTCGGTCCTCGACGCCTGCCGGGACGTGGCCAAGTTCGTGAACATTTCCACGGACAAGGCGGCCAACCCGATCAGTGTCCTCGGTTACTCGAAGCGGATCACCGAGCTGCTGACCGCGCACGCCGCGTCGCGGTTTCCGGGCACGTTCCTCAGCGTCCGGTTCGGCAACGTGTTGAGCAGCCGGGGCTCGGTGGTGACAGCGTTCCAACGGCAGATCGAGGCCGGGAACCCGTTGACCGTCACCCACCCGGACGTGACCCGCTATCTCATGACCCTCCAGGAAGCCGTCCATCTGGTTCTCCAGGCCGCGGAGATCGGCCGGGACGGGGAGGCTCTGGTGCTGGACATGGGCGAGCCGGTGCGCATCGCCGACCTCGCCCGGCAGATGGCCGACCATGCCACCAGCAGCGTCCCGATCGTCTACACCGGCCTGCGGGCGGGCGAGAAGCTGCACGAGGACCTGCTCGGGGCCGGCGAGATCGACACCCGGCCGTTGCACCCTCTGGTGTCACACGTGACGGTTCCGGCGCTGGACCCGACGGAGGTGCGCGGGCTCGACCCGTACGCCGAGCCGGCGAAGGTCGTCGAGCAGCTCGCCCTGCTCTGCGCCCAGCCGACGCCGCCGGTGGTGAACGGTCCGCTGGGCGTACCGCTGCAGTCACGCTGACGATTGCCACAGGGCCGGCCACCGCGATTCGCGGTGACCGGCCCTGTCGCCTGTACGGCTGGACGCTGGCTGGTTCGGCGCTGGCTGGTTCGGCACCGGCTGGGTCAGCGGCGGATGCCCGCCCAGTCGTGGTGCCGGCGGACTGTGGAGAGGATGAAGTCGACGACCCGCCGGGAGGTGTCCGGCACCTGGTAGTCCACCGGGCAGGGGACCCCCTGCGCGGCAACCTGGGCCACTGTCACCTCGACCGCCTCGACCACGCCCTGCGGGTCGAGACCGGTCATGATGATGCCGCCGGCGTCGAGCGCCTCCGGGCGTTCGATCGACTCGCGCAGCGTCACCGCCGGGAAGCCGAGGATGGCGGACTCCTCGCTGACGGTCCCACTGTCCGACAGGGTGCAGTACGCCCTGGTCTGCAGGTGCACGTAGTCGAGCAGGCCGAACGGCTCGTGGAAGGCGATGCCGTCCAGCGCGGTGGCGTCCGGGGCCAGCGCCTCCAGCCGCTTGCGGGTCCGCGGGTGCGTGGAGACCAGCACCGGCAAGCCCCACCTGTCGCGCACCGCGACCAGGCAGTCCAGCAGCCGGCGGAGCCGGTCGGGGCGGTCCACGTTCTCCTCGCGGTGTGCGCTGACCAGGAAGTACCCGCCCGGTTCCAGCTCCAACTGCCGCAGGATCGTCGAGCTGGCGATCGACGCCCGGTAGTGCTCCAGCACCTCCCGCATCGGCGAGCCGGTGTGCAGGATGCGGCGCGGGTGCAGGCCCTCGGCGAGCAGATTGCGCCTGGCGTGTTCGGTGTAGACCAGGTTGAAGTCCGCCACGTGGTCGACCAGCCGACGGTTGGTCTCCTCCGGCACGTTCAGGTCGAAGCAGCGGTTTCCCGCCTCCATGTGATACACCGGCACCCGCATCCGCCGCGCCATCAGCGCGGCGATGCAACTGTTGGTGTCGCCCAGCACCAGCAGCGCGTCCGGCCGCAGCTCGGCGATCGCCTGCTCCATGCCGATCAGCACGCCCCCGAGGACCCGGCCGAGCGACGAGGTGTCGACCTCCAGGAACCGGTCGGGCTGGCGCAGCCGCAGCTCGGTGAAGAACACGTCGGACAACGTCGGGTCCCAGTTCTGCCCGGTGTGGACCAGAACGTGGTCGACCGTGTCGTCGAGCCGGGCGAGCACCCGGGACAGCCGAATGATCTCCGGTCGAGTGCCGACCACAGTCATGATCCTGGTCATGCCCGTCCTCTCTGCGCAGCCACCTTGGTCAGGATGTCCTCGAACTGGTCGACGCCCACCCGCAGCGACATCCGCTCCTGGTAGACGTGTCGGGCCCGGCTACCCATCTCGCGCCGGACGTCGGTGGGCAGGTCGGCCGCCGTCACGAACTGGTCGGCGAGCGCCCGCCAGTCCTCCGGCGGGCACACGAGACCGAGCCCGGCCGAGCGGACGAGGGCGGCGGTGTCGCCGCCCGCCGCGGCGATCACCGGCATGCCGCAGGCCAACGCCGCTTGGAGCTTCGACGGGACGGCGGCCCGCAGGGCGGGCACGTCACGCAGACACACCAGCTGCCAGTCCGCGGCCGCGGACAGCTGGGCCATCTGATCGGGCGGGTGCCTACCGATGAACCGCACGTTGTCGGCGCCCAGCTCGGCCGCTAGTCGACGGGCCGCGTCCTCGCCCGCGCCGGAACCGACAAGCACCAGGTCCAACCGGTCCCGGGCGGCGGCAGCCGCCCGGATGGCCGTGTCCAGGCCCTGCAGGAGCCCGAGGTTGCCGGCGAACATCACTGTGCACCGTCCTCGATGACCCAGCACCGTACCGGCCTCGGCGGTGACCGGCACCGGCCGGAACAGGGCGTCGTCGGTCCAGTTCCAGACCACGCGCACCCGGTCCGGGTCGGCGCCTCCCGCCACCACCCGCTCGGCCATCGTCGGCGAGATCACCACGATGGTGTCCGCCAACCGGTACGTCGCACGCATCAGCGCGCCGACGGCCCCCTCCAGGGAGCGACCGGCCCGGCCGGTGGGCGCCATGCCGGAGTGTGTCACCGAGTCGGGCCACAGGTCCTGCACGTGCAGGACGATCGGTGTCCGCCGGGTGGCGCGCAGCAGCGCCGCGGCGGCGACGGCCGTGGGTGGCGGGTGGTAGACGTACGTGACGTCGACGTCGGCGAGCCACCGCGCCCCGGGCACCGCGCTGCTGGCGCCGAAGGACAGCAGGCTCAACGCCCGCCGCAGGGCGGAGGCGTCGTGACTCGGATAGGCCGGCACCCGCCGGACCGCCACCGGCCCGTCGGTTTCGCGGTGCCCCCAGCGCTGCCGCCAACCGGGATAGATCCGGCCGTACGGGTAGCTCGGAAAGGTGGTGAGCACCCGCACCTGGTGGCCCCGGTCGGCGAGCCCGCTCGCCAGGTTGCCGGGGATGAACGCGCCCTCGGGGGGATACCACTGGCTGATCAGGCCAACCTTCACCCGCCGACCGCCACCGGCGTCGTCCGGGTCGCCTCTACCGGTTCGGGCCAGGTGTCCGGTCGGTCCGGGTCGAACAGCTCGTTGGTCCAGAACATCGTCACCAGATCGTCCGAGCCGGTGTTGACCAGCTTGTGCGCCCACATCGTGGGCATGTCGACCAGCACCGGCTCGTCGCCGCTGACCGGGAACCGCAGCACCTCGGTGTCGTCGACCCGGCGCAGACTGATCTCGGCCGAGCCGCGCAGCACCACGAACCGTTCCACCTTCGCCAGGTGGAAGTGCTCACCTCGGGTGATGCCGGGGCGGGTGGTGGAGCAGAACGTCTGCCCGGCGCCGCCGTGTGCCTTGACCGTCTCGACCAGCTCGCCCCGGGCGTCGGCCCTGCGGGGCAGCGCCAGCGGGTAGTGCGCCGGGAAGCAGTGCGACCGGTAGGTGTTGAACAGCCGCACGTCGTGCCGGCCCACCAGGGATGGGAACTCCCCGGTCCGGTACGTCGCGGCAATGCCGGTGAGCAGGCTGGCCAGAGCCTGCACGCCGATCCGCAGCGGCGGCATGGCCGGATCCCACGAACCGCCCGCCGGCACACCGATGAGCCGGGCGGCCGCGTCGGTGACGTGCACGAGGCTCAGCTCGCGGTCGGCGTGCACCTCCGGCCGGCCGCCCTCGGCGAGCACCCGGCAGAACGTCGCCACGGCCGAGTTGTAGTACGGACGCCCGTGCTCGCCGTACAGGTTCGGCAGCAACACGTCGTCGACCTCGACGCCGGTGGCCGCCAGCACCCGCGCGGCGGTGGCCTTGGCGTCGCCGTACGGGGTGCCGTTGCCGGCCTGCACCGAGTTCGCGTAGATGACCCGCGCCGGAGGATTCGTACACCGCTTGAGGCCGTCGGCGAGCTGCGCGGCGAGGTGGACGTTCCCGGCCGCGACATCGGCCGGCTCGCCCCGGTTGACGCCGGCCAGGTGCAGCACGCGGTCCACACCTGCCACCTTCGCGGCGACCACGTCGGGATCGGTGAGGTCGGCCCGGGTGAGCACTACCGGTTCCGGCCAGGCCAGCGCCCGCAGCAGCACCCGCACGTGCCAGCCGAGGAACCCTCCGGCGCCGGTGACGGCGAGCCTCAGCACGCCAGCACCGGGTCCCGCAGCGCCAGCTCCGCGCGTACCTCGGGCAGCGTCTTCAACAGCGCGATGATCTCGGGTACGCCGAGCTGCGGCGCGTTCGCCGAGTTGAAGTCCTCGCTCGGCCCGCCGCCGAGGTCACCCTCGGAGACGTACAGCGCGTAGTTGAGGTCGCGGGCGTCCAGCGGCACCCGGAGGAATTCGCCGAAGTCCTCGGCCTGGGCGAGTTCCTCCCGGCTGGCGAGCGTCTCGGCCTGCTTCTCTCCGTGCCGCACGCCGATCACGTCGAGCTTGGCGGGCACGTCGAAGAGGTGGCAGACCGCCTCGGCCAGGTCGCCGACAGTGCAGGCGGCGGCCTTGCGGATGAAGATGTCGCCGGGCCGACCGTGGTGGAAGGCGTGCTCGACCAGCTCGACCGAGTCGGCGAGCGACATCAGGAACCGGGTCATCCCGGCGTCGGTCACGGTCGGCGCCCGGCCGGCCTTGATCTGCTCGATGAACAGGGGGATCACCGATCCCCGCGAGTACATGACGTTGCCGTAGCGCACGCAGGAGACCGTGGTGCTGCTGTTCGGGTTGTTCCGGGCGTGCGCCTGGGCGACCTTCTCCATGAGGGCCTTGCTCATGCCCATCGCGTTGACCGGCTGGACGGCCTTGTCCGTGCTGAGCACGACTACCGATCCGACGCCGTTGCGCTCGGCGGCCTCGATGACGTTGGCGCTGCCCAGCACGTTGGTCCGGACGGCCTCCAGCGGGAAGAACTCACACGACGGCACCTGCTTGAGGGCGGCGGCGTGAAAGACGTAGTCGATGCCCCGGCTGGCCTTGAGCACCGAGTCGTAGTCGCGCACGTCCCCGACGTAGTAGCGAACCCGTTCGTCGCCGAACAACCGACGCATGGCGTCCTGCTTGGCTTCGTCCCGGCTGAGCACCCGGACCTCACCGGCGCCACGGTCGAGGAGTCGGCGCACCATGGTTTGGCCGAAGGAACCCGTACCGCCGGTGATGAGAACGCGGCGTCCGGTGGTCGAGAAAGTCACAGCTTGCTCTCCGTCTCGCTCTGGCAGAGGACCACATGCCGGTGGGCACGTCAGCCGGGCCGCCGGTCACACATCGGGCAACGAGCCCAAGCGGTCACGGAAACGCCCAAAGTTCGCATTAGTGAGTGTCGGCCGTGAAGTTCCCCGGAGAGGTCGAGCTGTCCGACTCGTGAGGCCGATGTCGGTAGAAAATCGTGAAAGTCCGAATCGCCACGATAGAAACTGGTAGGACTCATTCAGCGTCTTCCACGCGCATCTGCCGAAGCCTTGGCGCATCGCCCCTGCCGGTACCTGCCGTCGCACGTCGAGACCCCCGCCCCGCCCTAGGAGCAACATGCTTGACCGCAGCCCAGAGCACACGCCGGCGCACGGCTTGGTACACCTGGGTGAACCCTGCACGCCGCAGGAAAAGACCGACGTCAAGGCACTGGTCGCCGTCGAAGCGAGGTTCGCCAGGACACCGGATGGGGCGATCTGGACGCGAGAAGGACCCGCCTACGGCTTCTTCACCCGCTACCTGTCTGCCTTCGACGAGGTGTTGGTACTCGCCCGCGTCGCGGACGTGGCATCCGTGGCCCCCAACTCCCATCGGGTTGACGGACACCGGGTGACGGTGCGGCCTGTCCCCCACTACCTCGGGCCCTGGCAGTACCTTCGGCGCCGGCGCGCTGTCGTTCGCGCCTTGCGTGCGGCAGACGATCCACATGCCGTCCTCATACTTCGCGCGCCCACGGTACTGGGATCGCTGCTTGCCACCACGCGTGACCGCTCGGGCCTCCCCTACGCAGTCGAGGTGATGGCGGACCCCTTCACGGTCTACGCGCCGGGAGTGGTGAACCACCCACTACGCCCATTGTTGAGACGGCGATACACGAACATGCTCCGGCGCCAGTGCCGGGCCGCGACCGGTGTTTCGTATGTGACCGAGCGGTACCTGCAGTTGCGGTACCCGCCGGGCGCACACGCCGTCACCGCCGCGTACTCAAGCGTGGAAATGCCGCCCGATGCCTACGTGGCCGCACCGCCCCTGCCTCGGCACCGCGACGAGTACGTCATCGTCTCCGTCGGGTCGCTGGAGATGCTGTACAAGGGCATCGACACCTTGATCAGGGCACTCTCTCAGCTGCTCTCGGCCGGGCTGCCGGTGCGCTGTGTCCATATCGGAACCGGCCGCCAACAGGCTTACCTGGAACGGCTCGCCACGCAACTCGGCGTGCGGGACAAGATTGAATTCCTCGGGTCCGTGCCCGCGGGCGAGCAGGTACGCCAGCACGTTGACGCGGCCGACGTGTTCGCCATGCCGTCGCGGACCGAAGGTCTCCCCAAAGCGCTGGTCGAGGCAATGGCTCGCGGGCTGCCTGCCATCGGATCCTCGGTGGGCGGGATTCCGGAACTGCTCGCCGAGGAGGACATCGTGCCTCCAGATGACCCTGCTGCCTTGGCGGATGCGATAGGGCGGCTACTGAACGATCCCGCACGGCGGGCCCAAGCTTCGGCTCGAAACCTGGCACGCGCCCGGGACTTCTCCCAAGCCACGCTCGAGCGACGACGCAATGACTTTTATCGGGCTGTGCGGGAAGCCGCCGCCCAGCAGGACTGCGAGACGGAGCGAATCTTGCACCAGAGATCGCGTCGTGACGGTTCGGCCTCGACAGCGCTTGAGGGAGAAGCAGTTCGATGAGCAGCTTCACGACGTCGTTCAGCCCCAGCAGCCCTGCCCGCTCAGGCCCAGGCCGACCACCCCACCTCTCTGCTCCGCGTCACGCCTCGGACAGATTCCGAAATAGCGCTCGGTACGCCCCGAACCCAGCCGGGAAACTGCTGAGCAGAGACGTTCCGGGCCTGGCGTTGATCTGCGCCGCAGCCTTCATGGCGGCCTGGTCGCCGAAGCTGGCCAACACCTACGGAGGCGCACTGGCGGTGGCCGCCGTCCTGCTGAGTTCACACCTCCCACGATTTCGTCTTCCCGACGTGCTTGCGGGTCTCACCGCTGTGTGGGCACTTGGCAGCGCGCTGCTCGACACAGTTGACCCTCCAGCCACCCGTTGGCTTGGCTACATGTACGCATCGGCATGTCTGGTCTTCATCGCGGCGCGGCACATCATCAGGAACAAGTCGTATTTCATCACGGTGGCCTACGCGCACCTGGCCGGCTGCGTCGCGACGTGCTTCACGTTGATCACAGGGGCGCGGGGTAATGCCGACCAGCGCGATGCGATCCTCGACTACAACGTTCGGTACGGCGTGGACGGCATCAACATCAACTACACCTCGTACACTCTGGCGACCGGGGCGGTGCTCGCAGTCGTCCTACTACACGTCGGCCCCCGATCGCGGGCGATGCGGGCGGTGCTTGTCGTCACCCTGCTGGCGTTGGCATACGGCGTTCTACTGACGGGTTCCAAAGGCGCCACGCTCGGGCTCGTACTGGGCGCGGCGATCCTCGCTCTGTCCCGCATCACGTCGAAGTTCGCCTGGACGATGACGCGCGTCTGCGTTCCGGTGTTGATCCTGCTGCTTCCGTTCACCGCTGCCAGCCTCTTCAGCTCGACGGCGCAACGGCTCGACGGTCTCTTCGGCCGTGAGACCGGCGACCTGTCCGGCAGGCTCGAGGTGTGGCCGGTCGCCATATCGGCGTGGATGGAGCATCCGTTCGCGGGCCTCGGTCCTGGCGTCTTCCGACTTGAGAATCCCTACCAGATCGGCCCGCACAATCTTCTCCTCACCGTCGGTACCGATCTCGGTCTGATCGGCGTTCTCCTCTACGGGTCGACCATGATCGCAGCCCTGACCTACGCCGCCCGAAACGCCGGTCACACCGGTCGAGTGCTCGCCGGTGTCTTCGCGACGAGTCTGCTGCCGATCTGGCTGAGCGGGCACTGGGAGTACGCACAAGGCGCCTGGCTGGTGTTGGCGCTTCTCTCCGTCGTCGGGATTGCCTCGAACGCGCACCTGCAGAATGGCGGGCGTCATCGATCGACGGAACTCCGGGACGAGTTCGGGGGCGTCAGCCGTCCTCTGGCTTACGGGATCCGACCTGCCAGGCCGGTGCGGTGACCGGCCGTACCAACGGTCACGGTCGAGCCGTCTCCAGAAGCACGGAAAGCTGCGGAGCGTAGCCGCGGTAATCGAACGACTCCAGCGCCTGCGCCCTGGCAGCCCCTCGCATGGCATCCCGCTGGGCCGGGGCCAACTCCAGCGCGGCGTGTAAGACGTCGGCCAGTTCCGTTTCGGACCAGCCGTCACAGACCAAACCCTCGACGCCGTGACGCAGATAGTCACCAAGGTCACTGGTCAGGTTAGCGATCACCGGTGTGCCGTTGGCGAGGCTTTCGCAAAACTTCGTCGGAAAACCAGCCTGCGCGAACCGCTCCGGCCGACGCAGAATCACGCTGAAGTCGGCTTCCCTCAGTGCCTGCGGCATCTCCTGCTGAGCGAGCCGACCCCGCACGTCGACGCCCTTCGGGAGCCGCTCAAGCCCCGCAAGGTCCCGCACCTGGGTCGCCGTGGGCCCGTAGATGTGCAGTTCGATCGCGGCCCCCTGTCGCTCGAGCCGGTCGACCGCACGGACCATCGTGCCCAGCAGGTCCTTTCGACCTGGAGTGCCGAAGTAGACCAGGGACAGGTCGGCCGCCTGACGCCGTACGGCGGGACCGACCCGCAGGGTACGCACGTCGAGCGTTGGCGGTACGCGTACCACGTTCGTGCCGAGCCCGCGGTAGTAGTCCTCAAGATAGGAGCTGATCGCGACGATGCCGGCACAACGCGGATAGAAGTAGCGCATCGCGGATTCCGAGCTCAGATGCAACGGGCCGAGGAAACCGCCGCGCAGGTGCCGAGGGTCGTACCATTCCACCACGTCGGCCAACAGCGGAACCCGGTTACGCCGGCACCAGCGGCGTAAGTGGAGCATGTACTGCGCGGCACCGCCGTAGACCATCACGTGCGACGGTCGCGTCGGCTGGGCGTCCAACCAGTCGACTGTGCGCCGCCCGAGCCGTACAGCAAAGTGGGCGGCCCTGGCCAGCAGCGAGCCTCCGACGGAGGCTGTCTCCCCGAGCCCGAGATAGGAGACGGAACCTGGCCCGTCGACGCCCTCCAACGTGCTGATGGCTCGAGGGCCATCCTCGCCGCTCGCTACCACAACGTGGTACCCGGAGCTGGCGAGTGAGCTGGCGATGCCGACGACACGCCGGGAGCCCGGCTGCCCCCAGGGAAACTGAAACGGACCGACGTACGCCAACCAGTCTCGATGGCGGACCATGGACTCATCCATTGCTGCGCTCCCGCTCGCTCAGTTCCGCGACAGCGCCCGCGCCGGTCCTGCTGGCCTCGGCCAGGAACTCGGCGAAGCGCTTGCTGAGCGTCTCCCGGCGGTGGTGCCGGCGGGCGTACCCCAGGCCGTTGCTGCCCCAGGTATGGCGCAGACCCGCATCTCGGAGTAGCCGCAGAGCACGCGTCATCGGCTCCAACCCCTCAGCTCCCACCACGACACCAGCCCGCGCCTCGGCAATGTGTCGCATGGATGCGAGTTCCTCGGGGCCGAAGCCGAGGATCGGGCGCCCGGCCGCGAGGTACTGCGGGATCTTCGTGGACAGCGACAGTCGGGTGTAGCGCCGGTGGCCGGGCGCAAACGACTCGACGTGTACGAGGATATCCGCGGCCTTGAGAATCTTGGGCACTTCATCGCTGTGCAACCAACGGTCAAGGTGGACAGATCGGCTTCCGGTGAACGCCTCGCGGAACTGCACGAGGTCGCGCTCCGGTGCATAGACGGTGAGCCGCAGCGGCGGTAGGTCGCTGGCGAACTGATCCAGTGCCTCGGCGATCTGCGCCAGCGGCCGCCATCGGCCCAGATGCAGCCCACCGACGTAGACCAGTTCCAGCGGCTGCGAGGAGGGGCGCGAGCTGTCCTGGGCCGAGCCGTCGGCGAAGTCGGCGTCATCCACACAGTTGGCGAAGGCGCCAAAGGGAATGCCGTACTGCCGTTGGTACTCCTCGGCCATGGGCAGGCTGATACACATGCCGCGCGGTGCTCTTCGCACCGCCGCGCGAAGCGTACGCAGCAACGATGCCCGGGCCAGCCCGAACAACTCCCCCGAGCCGTAGTTGGTCGTCGGCCAGTCGTCCATGAAGTGCGGTACGAGGGGCACGCCCACAGATCGGGCGATCTTCGTGGCGAGCCGGTTCACACGGACGCTGCCCAACAGTGAGTAGACCAGATCGGGCTGGTGTCGGCGCAGCCACGGTGCCAGATCGTCTGGAAACCGGCAGGGGGTCAGGTCAGCCGCAGCCCGCAGCTGCGCGACGAGGCGAGACGTGGGACCTCGGTTGGCCGCCAGCGCCCCTGGTGCTCCCAGCGTGGCTCGCGATCCGCCGGAGGCGGCGAGCATCGAACGCAGAGCGTGGTCGACCGGATAGTTCCGTAGCCCGAAGTGGTAGAACGACGTGCACACGTCCGTGGTGCGTGGTGCGTCGACGGTGTGCACCTGCGCGAGCCGATCGGCCGGCCACCCCTGAAAGAGGTTGGAAAGCGTGATCCCCTCATTCGTCGAACGGCTGAACGGTTTCGCCCCCACCACCAGAACTCGTGGGTGACCATCATCGAGTCTCAAGCGCAACCTCACGTTCGGTCGACTGCGGTTCGGACATCGTCAGCGCCCTGCGGTAGCCGTAGATGGCGGCCGGCAGCACCGTGATCAAATACGCGGCCACGGCCACGTAGGGCAGCGCGGTGATCCCCCACAGGGTCGCGGCCCACCACTTCCCGATCAGCGAGAGAACCAGGTAGGCCACCCACCCGAGCAGTTGCGGGCGGACGACTCCCATCGCGTTCTGCACCATGAACCGGGGCGAGATGCCCGCGAGCAGCACCCACCACAGCGCCAGACCGCCGAGGAGCCACCGGTCCCCGCCAAGCGGAACGGAGAGCCAGGCAGCGAAGAACGGCCCTCCGAGGATCACCAGGACCACCGAGGGCACCAGAGTTATGGCCGTGGAGATCAACGTCATCCGGCGTACCGTCCGGTAAACCCATGCCAGATCGTGTCGGGCAAGGGCTTCGCCGTTCGCCGGCCAGAGCGGCACGTTCACCAGGCCGACCAGCATTCCGGCCTGAGCCAGCACCTTGGCCGGCACGGCGTACGCAGTGACCTGCTCCAGGCCCAGGGTCTGCGCGATGATCAAGGTATCCGCGTTGTTGGCCGCCGACATCACCACGGTCAGCACGAAGAACATTCCACTGAGCCGGAGCAGCCTTCGGGCGAGGGTCCGGTCCACCTGACTGAGCCGCGGACAGATCTCCGGTATTCGATGCCCGTAGACCCACACGGAATTCGCCAGGTTCGCGAGAAGCGGACCGATGACCGCCGCTCCGACCACGATGACGGGCGGCTGCTTCGTCCAAACCGCCGACAACACAAGCGGCAGGGCCAGCACAGCGCCCGCCGCTTGCCACATGTTGCTGATGGAGACCTGCTGGAAGGCGTACTGAACGCGGATGATCAACGACAGCGGAATGTTCAGCACCACGGCGGTCAAGCCGACCAGCACCATGCCGCGGACGTCTGCCGGGCTCATGTTGCCCGGCAGACCGAGCAGGGAAGCCCACGGCACCACCGGCGCCATCAGCCAGAGCAGCACGCACAGCATCACCGCCAGCGGCACCAGGAGGAAGTACGCGCTGGACAGGTACCGGCGGGCACCCTCGCTGTCGCCCGCACCGTGGCACAACGTCAGCTTCGTCATCAAGCCGTTACCCAGGCCGAGGTCGGCGAACGCGGCCATCCCGGCCAGCGCCAGCACGGCAGCCCACAGACCGTAGCGCTCCGGGCCCAGGTAGGACAGGGTGACGGGAATCAGGAGCAGCGGCACCACGACGCCAAGGGCCCGGCCAGCAACGGCAGTGGCTATCCCGGCCGCGAGGCGACGGCTACGTTCAGCACCCTGCCGATCGTCAGAGGATGAAGCGTCGGGCCGCTGGGGGCTCCGGTTCTGCGAGACGTCGGGGGTGAGGGTTCCCTGGGGTGCGCGATGCATGTCGGATGTCAGTGTGCGGCCAAGACGCGCTCAGACATCCAGGCGACGGTCGCCTCCAGCCCTTCCCGCATCGAGTAGCGGCGCAGGGAGGGGAACAGCTCGCGCAGTCGGCTGGAATCTGCCTGCGAGTCACGGACGTCCCCCGGGCGGGCCCGTTCGTGCACCCGGTCAAGCGGGCGTCCCAGCACGGATTCCAGCTCTGCTACCAGTTCGAGGAGGGAGACACGCGCTCCGAAGGCCAGGTTCACCGCATCGGGCGCGGAGACTCGTCGGACGATCGCGTCCATGATGGTGGAAGTGACGCTACCGACGTAGGTGAAGTCACGAGTTTGCCCGCCGTCGCCGTGAATCCGCAGGGGCTGGCCCGCGAGAGCCGCGGATACGAACTTCGGCACCACGGCGGCGTACGCGTGGTGCGCGGCCTGTCGCGGACCGAAGACATTGAAGAAGCGGAACGCCAGGACCGCGTGGCCATAGCAGGAGGAGTGGGCGAGGGCGTATGCCTCCGTCGCCAGCTTGGACACCGCGTACGGGCTCACCGGCATCGGCCGGAGCGTCTCCTGACGGGGCAGGATCGGGTTGGCGCCGTAGACCGACGACGAGGAGGCGACGATGACGTGCGGGACGTCATGCCGTCGTACCGCTTCCAGCACCATCAAGGTGCCCGTCGCGTTGGCGTGATGGCTGGCAAGAGGGTTGTCGATGGACCTCGGGACGGACCCCAACGCACCGAGGTGCACCACACAGTCCGCGCCGGTCAGCGCCTCATCGAGGACCTTCGTATCGAGGACCGAGCCGCGCAGCAACCGGACTGGTAGATCAGCGAGATTGTCCACCGATCCGGTCGAGAGGTCGTCCACCGCAATCAGCTCATCCATCAGCGGGTTGTCGACGAGCTCCCGGAGGAGGTTGGCACCGATGAATCCCGCGCCCCCCGTGACGATTACCTTCAAGACGTTCTCCTCGCTCACCCTGCGGCCACGGCGACCGGGAGCGGCCGAGTCCGTCTCCTTCAAGCAACGAACAGGATTCGCGCAGGTCACGGCAGGTGAGTCGGACAACTGGGCTCGGCCAGCAGACGGCGAGGACCGGCGGCACCGGCATTGCGCCACGCCCGTCAGCGGGTCGCGATGCCGTAGATCTTCTTGATCGCCTCGGCCTTGGCCTGAGCTGGCAGGTGCCCGATCCGCAGGGATTTCTCCTGAAGTCGAGCGAGGTACTCGTCTGTGGTGCGGATGGGCCGAGCCGGCACACCCACGGCCACGGTGTTGTCGGGGATGTCGGTGGTGACAACCGCTCCGGCTCCGATCACGCATCGGTCTCCGATCGCGACGCCCGGCATGATGAGCGACCGCATCCCGATGTAGACGTCGTCACCAACTGTGATCGGAGCGGTCCACTCCAGGTCCGGGCACTCCTTTCGCAGGATCAGCGTCCCGCCGTCATGCGTGACGAACTGCACGCCGGCCGTGACGTGAACATTGTTCCCAAGGGTGATCAGCCAGGGTTCGGAGCCGAACATGCCCAGGCTCATGCCGTAGAACGTCACCCGCCCCCTCATGTTGACGCCGACCATCCGGGCGTAGGCCTGTGGGTCACGGGCCGCGACCCATCGACCCCGGATCAGCCTGACGGCGGCACGAAACTGGCTGCGCACGGCTCTCCTCAACTCGAAAAACACACCTGAACACCAGCCGCAACGATCCCCGACCTGCACAGAGACGGGCAAATGCCGCTATTCATGCTTAAGCGGACAGCAGCGCAGGCTTCCCGGCCGCCAGCGCCACCCTGGCCGTCGACGGGCAGCAGTACGGCCACTCCCGCGCCGACACCGCCGACCGTCACGTGAGGCATCTGCACCGATACGTTCAGCGACCTCGCACCCATCGACCCATTGACACCGGTCACGCCGCACCGAAGGCTCGCGCCTACAGGTCCTTCACCCAAGGAGGCGCGATGAGACCGAGACGACTGGCGATCGCCGGCGTGGTCACCCTGCTCGGCGCCGTGGCGCTGGCCCCGCCGGCGAGCGCGCGGCCACCATCGGATCCGGGTGCCCGCGAGGGCCTGGAGGTGTACGTCGGCACTGTCGACGCGAAGCAGCGCGACCTGCTGCGCGAGGCCGGGGTGGACCTCGGTCACGACGCCACTGCGGACTCCACCGGCCGCACCGCCGTCGAGACGGTCCTCACTCCCCGACAGGCGAAGCGGCTGACCGACCGGGGCGTCCCCCTCACCGTGAAGAAGGTCCGCGGCAAGGACGCGTCGCAGGCGCTGCGGGAGCAGGCGGCGGCGGGCTGGTCGGCGTTTCGCCCGTACAGCGAGCCGGGTGGCCTGCGCGACGAGCTCAGCGCCACGGCCGCGCGGTTCCCGAAGCTGACCAAGTTGGAGACCATCGGCAGGACCCAGCAGGGCAGGCCGATCCTCGCCGTCAAGGTGACCAGGGACGCGAGGAAGGTCCGCGACGGCCAGCGACCGGCGGTGCTCTACGCCGGCGCCCAGCACGCCCGCGAGTGGATCACGCCGGAGATGACCCGCCGGCTGATGCACCACGTGCTCGACAGCTACGGCTCGAATCGGGAGATCACCCGCCTGCTCGACACGACCGAGCTGTGGTTCCTGCCGGTGGCCAACCCGGACGGCTACGACTACACCTTCACCCCCGGCAACCGGCTGTGGCGCAAGAACCTGCGCGACAACGACGGCGACGGCCAGGTCGGCCCCGGCGACGGCGTCGACCTCAATCGCAACTTCGCCTACAAGTGGGGGTACGACAACGAGGGCTCCTCGCCCGACGCCAACAGCGAGACCTACCGGGGCCCGCGCCCGGCCTCGGAGCCGGAGACGAAGGCGCTGGACGGGCTGCTGCGGCGGGTCGGCTTCGAGTTCTTCGTCAACTACCACTCGGCGGCCCAGCTGCTGCTCTACGGCGTCGGCTGGCAGGTGAGCACGCCGACACCGGACGACGTGATCTACCAGGCGATGGTCGGTGACAACGCCCACCCGGCCGTTCCCGGCTACGACCCGGACATCTCCGCCGAGCTGTACACCACCAACGGCGACACCGACAGCCACGCCACCGTCCGGTACGGCACGTTGGGCTTCACCCCGGAGATGTCGACCTGTGACTCCGCCGCGAACGTCGACCCGGACGACCAGTGGCGCCCGGAGGACTGCGTCAGCGACTTCATCTTCCCCGACGACGAGACGCTGATCGCCGGCGAGGTGAGCAAGAACCTGCCGTTCGCGCTGGCCGTGGCGAAGTCCGCGGCCGACCCGGACGACCCGGTGTCGGTGGTGGGCCGCAGCACCCCGGACTTCGTGGTGGACGCCTTCGACACCTCGTACGGGCGCACCCAGCAGGTCGCCTCGATCACCCGCCGCGCCCTGAAGAACGTGCGGATGCACTACGTCGTCAACGGTGGCCGACCGAAGACCGTCGGGGTCCGCGAGTGGCGCGGCGGCGAGCGGTACGGCGACACCAACGACGACTACTACGCCGAACTGCGCGGCACGGTCACCGGCACGAAGCCCGGCGACCGGGTGGAGGTCTGGTTCACCGGCGTCAAGCAACGCGCCGGGGTGGTGGCCAGCGAACACTTCACCTACCGGGTGCACAGCGACATCGGCGGTGACGTGCTCGTCCTCGCCATGGAGGACGTCACCGGGTTGAGCCCGACGCAGACCGGCACCACAGCGAAGTACGCCGACGAGGTCGCCGCGTCGCTGACCGCCGCCGGGCGTAGCAGCGACGTGTACGACTTCGACGCCATGCGGCGCGCGGCCCCGCACCCGCTCGGTGTGCTGTCGCACTACAAGACGGTGGTCTGGGAGACCGGCGACGACGTCATCCTGCGCTCGCCCGGCCAGGTGGCCGGCACCGCGGCCAAGGCGGCGCTGGACACCGAGCTGGCCGTGCGGGACTACCTCAACGAGGGCGGCAAGCTGCTCGTCAGCGGCCAGTACGCCCTCTACGCCCAGGGCGCCAACGGGTCGTACGTCTACCACCCGGACGCGCCGCCGGAGTGCACCGACGGCGACGATCCCGCCTGCCTGCCGCTGCTGAACGACTTCCAGCAGTACTGGTTGGGCGCCCACACCTACGTCAGCGACGGCGGCACCGGCACGGACGGTCCGTTCCTGATCCACGGCTCCGAGGGGGCGTTCGCGGGCTTCGACGGCACCCTCAACGCGGCGGGGTCGGCGGGCAACCAGGAGCACACGGCCTCGTTCCTGACCACGTCGAGCTTCCTGCCGGTCGACCAGTTCCCCCAGTTCGCCAGCTCCGCGCCGGTGGACTGGGTCCGTCCGGGGTCGGCGCCGTTCGACCCGCGCACGGGTGACTGGTACCTGTGGAGTGGGCAGGCCGACGAGTCGTACAAGCGCCTCACCCGCACGGTGGACCTCTCGGGGGCCACCAGCGGTGAGTTGCGGTTCGCCGCCTCGTACGACATCGAAGCGAACTGGGACTTCATGATCGTCGAGGCACACGAGGTGGGCAGCGACGACTGGACGACCCTGCCCGACGCCAACGGGCACACCGGCCGGGAGACCGGGGAGAGCTGCGAGTCGGGTTGGCAGACCCTGCACCCGTTCCTGGCGCACTACCAGGGCGCGGACTGCTCGGCCACCGGCAGCACCGGGGAGTGGCACGCGGTCACCGGCGCGTCCGGCGGCTGGCAGGACTTCTCGATCGACCTGTCGGCGTACGCCGGCAAGCAGGTCGAGGTGTCGATCTCGTACGTCTCGGACTGGGGTACCCAGGGCCTGGGTGTCTTCCTGGACGACGCCCGGGTGCTCGTCGACGGGGCCACCGCCACCGAGACCTCGTTCGAGACCACCGACCTGGGTGGTTGGGCGGTGGCCGGGCCGCCCGCGGGTTCCGGGGGCAACGCCACCGACTGGTCCCGCAGCCAGCAGGCGTTCGAGGAGGGGTCGGTGGTGGTCACCACGGACACCGTGTACCTCGGCTTCGGGCTGGAGGGTCTGCCGCCGGCGGCCCGCAACGACCTGGTCGCCCGCTCGCTCACCCACCTGACCGGCCGACCTCGCCGCTGACGCCACGACGGGGCGCCGGCGGTCCGTGGACCGCCGGCGCACCTTCCCCGGTACGCCGGACGCGTCCGACGCCGGTGTGGTGAGCTGTACTGGTGTCGGGTCTGGGACTGGTACTGCACCCCACCCGGGATGTCACCGAGGTGGTCGGGATCATCGAACGGTGGGCTACGCGCCACCACAAGTCGCTCTACGTGCGCGCCCAGGACAAGCACCGCGTGCCGGCCAACGTCGAGCCCCTGCCGGAGGACGAGGTCGCCGTCCGCGCCGACGCCTTGATCAGCATCGGCGGCGACGGCACCATGCTGGGCGCGCTGCGCTCCGCCATCCGCGATCCGAAGCCGGTGCTCGGCGTGCACCTGGGCCGGCTCGGCTTTCTCGTCGAGATCGAGCCGCCGGCACTGCCCGAGGCGCTGAGCCGGCTGCTGTCGAAGGACTTCACCATCGAGTCGCACGCCTGCCTGGCCTGCGACGTGTGCGGCGACGACGTGGTGGCGTTCAACGACATCGCGCTGGTCCGGCGGCCCGGCTCGGGCTTCGTCACCGCCACCCTGGCCATCGACGGGCAGGAGTACGGCTACTACCGCGCCGACGCCGTGGTGGTGAGCACGCCGATCGGCTCCACCGCGTACAGCTATGCCGCCGGCGGTCCGCTGATCTCCCCGGCTGCGGACGCCGTGGTCGTCACCCCGTCGGCGCCGATGGCCGGCATCTCCCGCTCGGTGGTGCTCTCCGGGGACGAGAAGATCCGGCTGGAGCTGGAGCCGCACTCGTCGGCAGTCGTGGTGGAGATGGACGGGCTGGTGTTCCGGGACGCGGCGGACGAGGGCGCGGTAGACATCAGCTACCGGCGCAACGCGGGGCTGGTGGTGCGCTTCGACCCGCTGCGGTACCAGGAACGCAACCAGTTGAAGATGAGCCTGCTCGACCTGCCGTTCCTTCCCGAACAGCTCAAGGCACTACTCCCGAAGGAACTCCAGAACCCCAACGAAAACGAAATCCCCCCACGCTGCTAACCAACCCACCCCCACCCGGGCCCGGGCCGGGGTGGGGGTGGGTGGGTCAGGCTTGGGACAGGGCCTGGTCTACCAGGGTTTTGGCTTCTTCCTGGATCTTCTTCAGGTGGTCGGGGCCCTGGAAGGACTCGGCGTAGATCTTGTAGACGTCTTCGGTGCCCGAGGGCCTCGCGGCGAACCAGCCGGACTCGGTGCTCACCTTGAGGCCGCCGATCGGGGCGTTGTTGCCCGGGGCGGTGGTCAGGGTCGCGGTGATCGGCTCACCGGCCAGCTCGGTGGCGTCGACCTGATCCGGGGAGAGCTTGGCGAGCACGGCCTTCTGCTCCCGGGTGGCCGGGGCGTCGATCCGGGCGTACGCGGGCGCGCCGAACCGCTCGGCCAGCTCCGCCCAGTGCTCGCTCGGGCTGCGCCCGGTGGTGGCCAGGATCTCGGAGGCGAGCAGGCAGAGCAGGATCCCGTCCTTGTCGGTGGTCCAGGTGGAGCCGTCGCGGCGCAGGAACGACGCCCCGGCGCTCTCCTCACCGCCGAAGCCGACCGAACCGTCGAGCAGGCCGGGCACGAACCACTTGAAGCCGACCGGCACCTCCAGCAGCGGCCGGCCCAGGTCGGCGGCCACCCGGTCGATCATCGAGGAGGAGACCAGGGTCTTGCCCACCGCGGCGGCCGGACCCCAGTCGGCGCGGGTCCGGAACAGGTGCCCGATCGCCACCGCCAGGAAGTGGTTGGGATTCATCAGGCCGGCATCGGGGGTGACGATGCCGTGCCGGTCGGCGTCGGCGTCGTTGCCCGTGGAGATCTGGTAGTCGGCGCGGGCGGCGATCAGGGACGCCATCGCGTTCGGCGAGGAGCAGTCCATCCGGATCTTGCCGTCCCCGTCCAGGGTCATGAACCGCCAGGTCGGATCGACCGTCGGATTGACCACCGTCAGGTCCAGTCGGTGCCGCTCGGCGATCTCGCCCCAGTACGCCACGCTGGCCCCGCCCAGCGGGTCGGCGCCGATCCGGATGCCGGCGTCGCGGATCGCGTCGATGTCGATCGCCGCCGGCAGGTCGTCGACGTAGTTGGCGAGGAAGTCGTACTCCCCCGTGGTGTCGGCGGCCCGGGCCCGCGCGTAGGTGATCCGGCGGACCTCCTTGAGCCCGGCGGCGAGGATCGCGTTGGCGCGGTCCTGGATCCAGCGGGTGACGTCGGTGTCGGCGGGCCCGCCGTTGGTGGGGTTGTACTTGAAGCCGCCGTCGTCGGGCGGGTTGTGCGACGGGGTGATGACGATGCCGTCGGCGAGCCCGCTGGTGCGGCCCCGGTTGTGGGTGAGGATCGCGTGCGACAGCGCCGGGGTGGGGGTGTACCCGTCGCGGCTGTCGAGAAGCACGGTGACCCCGTTGGCGGCGAGCACCTCGAGGGCGTCCACGGCGGCCGGCGCGGAGAGCGCGTGCGTGTCCCGGGCCAGGAACAGCGGGCCGTCGAGGCCCTGCTCCCGCCGGTAGTCGCAGAGCGCCTGGGTGACAGCGAGGATGTGGTCGGAGTTGAACGCGTTGCGCAGGCTGGAGCCCCGGTGGCCGGAGGTGCCGAAGGACACCTGCTGCGCCGGGTCCGCGGGGTCCGGATGCTCGGCGTAGTAGGCGGTCACCAGGCGCGGCACGTCGACCAGGTCGGCGGGCTCGGCGGGCTGGCCGGCACGGGGATGGGTCACGGGGGTCTACCTCCTTGATAGTGCGACTGTCACGGCTCGACCCGCTGGCCCTTGCCGATCACCACGATGCCGTTGTCGGAGACGGTGTAGCGCTGCCGGTCCTTCTCCAGGTCGACGCCGATCTCGGCGCCCTCGGGGACGAACACGTTCTTGTCCAGGATGGCCCGGCGCACCACCGCGTGCCGGCCGATCTCGACACCCTCCATCAGCACGGAGCCCTCGACGTGCGCCCAGGAGTGCACCCGCACCTTCGGCGACACGATCGAGTTCTCCACCAGCGAGCCGGAGATCACCACACCCGGCGAGACCATCGAGCCGACCGCGCGGCCGACCCGCTCCCCCCACTGGTGGACGAACTTCGCCGGCGGCCACGGCGGCTGCTCCGTGTAGATCGGCCACTCGAAGTTGTAGAGGTTGAAGACGGGGTGCACGTTGATCAGATCCATGTGCGCGTCGTAGAACGAGTCGAGCGTCCCCACGTCGCGCCAGTAGCCGCGGTCCCGGTCGGTGCTGCCCGGCACCTCGTTGTCGCGGAAGTCGTAGACGTTCGCCTCGCCCCGCTCGACGAGCATCGGGATGATGCTGCCGCCCATGTCGTGCTTGCTGGACTTGTCGGCCGCGTCCCGCTCGACCGCCTCGCAGAGGGCGCTGGTGGTGAAGACGTAGTTGCCCATCGAGGCGTAGATCTCGTCGGGCGCGTCCGGCAGGCCCACCGCGTCGGTGGGCTTCTCGCGGAACGCACGGATCTTCCGGCCGTCCTCGCCGACCTCGATGACACCGAACTGGTCGGCCATCGAGAGGGGCTGCCGGATGCCGGCGACGGTCACCGCCGCGCCGGAGGCGATGTGGTCCTCCACCATCTGCCGCGGGTCCATCCGGTAGATGTGGTCGGCACCGAAGACGATCACGTAGTCGGG
This sequence comes from Micromonospora sp. MH99, assembly GCF_021442385.1. Taxonomy (GTDB): domain Bacteria; phylum Actinomycetota; class Actinomycetes; order Mycobacteriales; family Micromonosporaceae; genus Micromonospora. Next base: position 16,468 of record NZ_MUZA01000052.1, on the reverse strand, counting down.
CTGCTCGTCGTTGATGAGGTTGAAGCTCTGGTAGATGGCGTCGGCCGAGCCGGCGAACCACCACGGGCCACGACGCTGCTGCGCGGGCACCGGGGTGACGTAGTTGCCGAGCAGGGTGGACATCCGCCAGGTCTTGGTGATGTGTCGGTCGAGGGAGTGGGACTTGTACTGGGTCAGCACGACGATCTTGAGATAGCCGGCGTTGGCCAGGTTGGAGAGGACGAAGTCGACCATGCGGTACATCCCGCCGAACGGGACGGCCGGCTTGGCCCGGTCCGTGGTGAGTGGCATCAGGCGCTTGCCCTCCCCACCCGCCAGGACGATCGCGAGCACCTTGGCAGCCATGCCCCGACGCTATCCACCCGCGTCGGACTTCACCACTCGTACGGGGAGTCTTCTGCACTAGGGTGCGGGGTCATGACGGAACCCACCCCGCTGCGCGTCGATCTGCTCACCCGCGAGTACCCACCGGAGGTCTACGGCGGCGCGGGCGTGCACGTCGAGTACCTGGCCCGGGAGTTGCGCCACCTCACCGACGTACGCGTGCACTGCTTCGGCCTGCCGCGCACCGAGCCGGGCGTCACGGCGTACACCGATCCGCCCGGCCTGACCGGCGCGAACGCCGCGCTGCGGACGATGGGTGTGGACCTGGAGATGGCCGCCGGCGCCGCCGGCACCGACGTGGTGCACAGCCACACGTGGTACGCGAACATGGCCGGGCACACCGCGAAGCTGCTGCACGGGGTGCCGCACGTGCTGACCGCGCACAGCCTGGAACCGCTGCGGCCGTGGAAGGCCGAGCAGCTCGGCGGCGGTTACACGCTCTCCTCCTGGATCGAGCGCACCGCGATGGAGGCCGCCGACGCGGTGATCGCGGTCAGTGCGGGAATGCGCAACGACGTGCTCGCCGCCTACCCGCAGGTCGACCCGGACCGGGTCCGGGTGGTCTACAACGGCATCGACACCGTGCAGTACGCGCGGGACTCCGGCACCGACGTGCTGGAGCGGCTCGGCATCGACCCCGCGCTGCCCAGCGTGGTGTACGTGGGCAGGATCACCCGGCAGAAGGGCCTGCCGTATCTGTTGCGGGCGGCCCGGGAACTGCCGGCGGACACCCAGCTCGTGCTGCTCGCCGGCGCACCCGACACGGCCGAGATCGCCACCGAGGTCCAGGAGCTGGTCGCCGAGCTGCGGGCCAACCGCTCCGGCGTGGTCTGGGTGGCCGAGATGCTGCCCAAGCCCGAGGTGATCCAGGTGCTCACCCACGCGACAGTCTTCGTCTGCCCCTCGGTGTACGAGCCCATGGGCATCGTCAACCTGGAGGCGATGGCCTGCGAGACGGCGGTGGTAGCGACCGCCACCGGCGGCATCCCCGAGGTGGTGGCCGACGACGAGACCGGGCTGCTGGTGCCGATCGAGCAGGCCACCGACGGGTCCGGGACGCCGCTGAAGCCGGAGACGTTCGTGGCCGACCTGGCGGCGGCGATCAACACGCTGCTCGCCGACCCGGCGCGCACCGAGCGGTTCGGCCTGGCCGGCCGGCGGCGCGCGGTGGAGCACTTCTCCTGGGACGCCATCGCCCGGCAGACCCTCGACGTGTACCGCTCGGTGCTGGGGGCCTGACAGCGCCCAGCCCGTCGACGATGCCCGGCCGATCTAGATCGCCGTTCCGGGCGGGGACTTGAGCAACGACGTCGCCTGAGCAGGGTGACCACCGTGGCCGTTGCGGAGCGCGCTCGCCGCTATGCGGATGAGGTCGATGTTGACCCCGGCGGCGCCGCTCGGGTCGTCCACCTTCAGCTTCACGTCGAGGCTCACCACCGTCTCGCCCCAGCCCTGCGCCTCGATGTTGAGATGCGCCACCTTCTGTGATCCCAGGTGCGGCAGATAGCCGAGCGGGGCCACCTCGACCCGGTCGGCGTCCGGCAGGGCGTTGAGCTTGGACTGCTTCTTGGTGTTGGGGTTCTCGACCAGGTTGCGGAAGTCCTCGGTGCCGCCCAGGTTGACCTGGTAGGAGCTGACGAGCGTGAGACCCCGTTCCCGGAGCAACCGCAGCAGCGCGTTGTGCACCACCGAGGTGCCGAACTGGCTGGCCAGGTCGTCTCCGAGCAGCGGCAGACCGGCCGCTTCGAACCCGCTCATCACGTCCGGATCGCGGGAGATCGGGTCGGCGGTGGTGTTGATGAAGGCGACGCCTGCGGTACGCGCCGCCTCGGCGTACGCCCGGGCGGTCTCCGGTCGGCCACTCGGCGCCGAGTAGAGCAGCACCTCCGCCCCGGCCAGTGCCGCCGCCACCCGGTCCACCCCGGTCGAGTCGACGAGTCCCTCGGTGACGGCGACACCCGCCTCGGGCAGGTCGCAGTCGAGTCGGGGGAAGTTGTTGGGCGGCAGGAAGATCGCCTCGGTCAGATCCCGGCCGATCTTCTCCCGGGAGGTGGCGAAGGCCGCGACGAACTCGATGTCGCCCACCGCGAGCCCGTCGACGATCGGCCGGCGGACACCCACCAGACTGCCGCTGTCGCGGTGGAGAGCGATTCCCTGCACCAGCGCGGAGGTGTTGTTGCCGACGCCCACGACCGCGACCTTCACCTTTTCGATCATGGCCGGAGGCTACGGCACCTGCGCGCACACCGTGGTGCGGTGATCCGCTCCGGCCAGCCCGGCGACGGGCCTTGATCGTTGTCAGTTGAGCAATTCGACGCGCCGAGGGTGCTGCTGCTGAGGTGCCAACGATCCGGGCGGGGCGCGGGGGTAGGTCCCGCGACACGCCCTGGAACACCTGGGCATCCGATGTCATCGCGCAGAAGGGCACCTGGCGGGCTTGGCCGCGCGCGAGCCGATCTCGCACAGTAGGTTGGCGGGGTGACAGGACGGTTCCCGATCGAAGACGTCTCCCCCGTCGTCTCGTGCGGGCGGTACCCGGCCAAGGCAGTCGTCGACGAGCCGGTTCCGGTGTCGGCGCGCGCCTACCGGGAGGGGCACGACGCGCTGGGCTGCAACGTGGTGTGGAGCGGCCCGGACGGCGAGCAACGGCCGTTCACCCGGATGCGCCCCGGCGAGCCCGGCCAGGACCGCTGGCACGCCACGATCCGCCCGGACGCCGTCGGCTCCTGGACCTTCTCCGTCGAGGCGTTCGGAGACCCGTACCTGACCTGGCAGAACGCGGTGACCAAGAAGATCGCCGCCGGGCAGGGGCCGGAGGACCTGGCCAACGACCTGGCCGAGGGCGCACGTGTGCTGGCCGCCGCCCGCGAACTGGTACCGGCCGCTGACCGGGCCCGCCTCGCCGACGCGCTCACCGCCCTCGTGGACACCGGCCTTCCGTTGCCGCAGCGCGTCGACCCGGCGCTGGCCCTGGCCGACCTGCTCTGGGAGCACCCGGTGCGGGAGCTGGTGACCGCCGGTGAGGCGTACACCCTCTGGGTTGACCGCAAGCGGGCCCTCTTCTCGGCCTGGTACGAGTTCTTCCCGCGCTCCGAAGGAGCGGCGGGTGGGCGCTCCGGCACCTTCGCCACCGCGACCGAGCGGCTGCCGGGTGTGGCCGCGATGGGCTTCGACGTGCTCTACCTGCCGCCGATCCACCCGATCGGCCGGGTCAACCGCAAGGGCCGCAACAACGCGCTCACCGCCGGACCGACCGACGTCGGTTCGCCGTGGGCCATCGGCGCCGCCGAGGGCGGCCACGACACGATCCACCCCGACCTGGGTACGCCTGCGGACTTCCGCGCCTTCATCGAGGCGGCCGCGGCGCAGGGCCTGGAGGTGGCGATGGACCTGGCGTTGCAGTGCGCGCCGGACCACCCGTGGGTCACCGAGCACCCGGAGTGGTTCACCACCCGGGCCGACGGCAGCATCGCGTACGCGGAGAACCCGCCGAAGAAGTACCAGGACATCTACCCGGTCAACTTCGACAACGACCCCGAGGGCATCCGCGCCGAGGTGCTGCGAGTGGTGCTGCACTGGGTGGGCGAGGGCATCCGGATCTTCCGGGTGGACAACCCGCACACCAAGCCGTTCGACTTCTGGCACTGGCTGATCGCCGAGGTGAAGGCTGTCGATCCGGACGTGCTGTTCCTCGCCGAGGCGTTCACCCGGCCGGCCATCATGCACGGGCTCGGCAAGATCGGCTTCACGCAGTCGTACACCTATTTCACCTGGCGCACGACGGCCGCCGAGATGCGGGAGTACTGCGAGGAGCTGGTCGCGTCGGCCGACCACATGCGGCCGAACTTCTGGCCGAACACGCCGGACATCCTGCACTCCTCGTTGCAGCACGGCGGCCCGCCGATGTTCAAGATCCGGGCGGTGCTGGCCGCGCTGCTCTCCCCCTCCTGGGGTCTGTACGCCGGCTTCGAGCTGTTCGAGCACGTGGCCCGGCCCGGCGCCGAGGAGTACCTGGACAACGAGAAGTACGAGCTGCGCCCCCGCGACTGGGCCGGCGCCGAGGCGCAGGGCCGCTCGCTGGCGCCGTTCCTGGCCACCCTCAACCGGGTACGCCGGGACAACCCGGCCCTGCACCAGCTGCGCAACCTGCGCTTCCACGAGATCGACAACCCCGCGCTGCTGTGCTGGTCGAAGCACGACCCGGACACCGGCAACACCGTCATCGTGATCTGCTCGTTCGACCCACGTGTGGTGCAGTGGGGCAACACGACGCTCGACATGCCGGAGCTGGGGTTCGACTGGCACGAACGGTTCACCGTGTACGACGAGCTGACCGGCACCAGCTACGACTGGGGTCAGCGCAACGCGGTACGCCTCGACCCGTACCTGCAACCGGCGCACGTGCTGACCGTCCGCCGCCCGGTCGCGCCCACCGCTCCGGCACCTGCCGCCGTCGAACCGGCGGACCTCACGGTCACCGACGTCCCGGACGACCTGTCCGGCGGCACCGCGCCGACGACACCGGCCCCGACGGCGGGCGCTGGCCCGACGGCAGGCGCTGGACCGGCGACGACCGGCGCTGGGACGGCGCCGACCGGCGCTGGGACGCCCGCGCGTTCGTCCGCTCCCCGCCCGGCACCTCCCCGCCCGGCACCTCCCCGCTCGGCCGGGGGTCGCCCGGCGAAGCCCCGCCCGCCCGCCTCCGCACCGACCGAAGCCGCCCCGAAGGACGACCGATGGACCAGCTGATCACCGGCGTGACGCACGACCCGCACGCGCTGCTCGGCGCGCACCCCGCCGACGGGTGGACGACGATCCGCACGATGCGCCGGGGCGCGGGCGATGTGCTGCTGCTCGTCGGCGATGAGCGGCACCCGATGAAGCGCGTGCACGACGTGGGCGTCTTCGAGAGCCACGTCGAGGGCACCGTGCTCGACTACCGGGTGGAGGTCGACGGCACCGTCCACGACGATCCGTACCGCTACCCGCCCACCCTCGGCGAGCTGGACCTGCACCTCATCGGTGAGGGCCGGCACGAGCGGCTGTGGGACGCGCTCGGCGCGCGCGTCTTCGACGAGGGCGTGGCGTTCAGCGTCTGGGCGCCCAGCGCCCGCGGCGTGCGGGTGGTCGGCGACTTCACCGGCTGGGGTCCGGACGACGGCTGGCCGATGCGGTCGCTCGGCTCCAGCGGCGTGTGGGAGCTGTTCGTCCCCAACGCCCGGGTCGGGGCCCGCTACAAGTACCGGGTGCTCGGCGCCGACGGGCAGTGGCGGGACAAGGCCGACCCCATGGCGGCGTACGCCGAGGTGCCGCCGGCCACCGCGTCCGTGGTGCACCACTCGACGTACCGGTGGAACGACGACGACTGGTTGGCCCGCCGGGCCGAGCGTCAGCCGCACCAGGAGCCGATGAGCGTGTACGAGGTGCACCTCGGCTCCTGGCGGCCCGGCCTCGGTTACCGCGAGCTGGCCGATCAGCTCACCGCGTATGTCACCGAGCTGGGCTTCACGCATGTGGAGTTCCTGCCCGTGATGGAGCACCCGTTCGGTGGCTCCTGGGGCTACCAGGTGACCGGCTACTACGCGCCGACGTCCCGCTTCGGCGATCCCGACGAGTTCCGCCACCTCGTGGACGCCCTGCACGCCGCCGGCATCGGCGTGATCCTGGACTGGGTGCCCGCGCACTTCCCCAAGGACGAGTGGGCCCTCGCGCGCTTCGACGGCACCCCGCTCTACGAGCACGCCGACCCGCGCCGGGGCGAACACCCCGACTGGGGTACGTACGTGTTCGACTACGGCCGCAGCGAGGTGCGCAACTTCCTGGTCGCCAACGCGCTCTACTGGTGCGACCAGTTCCACGTCGACGGGCTGCGGGTCGACGCGGTCGCGTCGATGCTCTACCTGGACTACTCCCGCGAGCACGGACAGTGGGCGCCGAACAAGTACGGCGGTCGGGAGAACCTGGAGGCCATCGCGTTCATGCAGGAGGTGAACGCGACCGTCTACAAGCACCACGCCGGCGTCGTGATGATCGCCGAGGAGTCCACCGCCTGGCCGGGTGTCACCGCCTCCACCGCCGAGGGCGGGCTGGGCTTCGGGTTCAAGTGGAACATGGGCTGGATGCACGACACCCTGCTCTACACCTCGAAGGACCCGATCTACCGCCAGCACCACCATCACCAGCTCACGTTCTCCCTCGCGTACGCCTGGAGCGAGAACTACGTGCTGCCGATCAGCCACGACGAGGTCGTGCACGGCAAGGGCTCACTGGCCGGCAAGATGCCCGGCGACACCTGGCAGCGGCTGGCCAACGTACGGGCGCTGCTCGCGTACATGTGGGCGCACCCGGGCAAGCAACTCCTGTTCATGGGCTCCGAGCTGGCCGACGACCGGGAGTGGAGCGAGGAACGCGGCCTCGACTGGTACCTGCTGCACGACCCGGCCCGCGCCGGTGTGCAGCGGCTCGTCGGTGACCTCAACCGCGTCTACCGGGCCACCCCGGCGCTGTGGGCGCAGGACACCGAGCCGGCCGGGTTCCGTTGGATCGCCGGCGACGACGTCGCCAACAACACCGTGTCATTCGTCCGCATCGCCCCGGACGGCTCGACGCTGGTGTGCGTGGCGAACTTCTCCGCGTCTCCGCTGCACGACTACCGGATCGGGTTGCCGGCCGGCGGGACGTGGGCCGAGGTGCTCAACACCGACGCCCACCACTACGGCGGGTCGGGGGTGGGGAATTTGGGTGCGGTGCACGCCGAGGACGTGCCGTGGCACGGGATGGTGGCGTCCGCGGCACTGCAGGTGCCCCCGCTGGGCGCCGTCTGGCTCCGCCAGGGCTGATCGCCGGAGGGCAGGGCTTACGGCCGATCGGCGCAGACCTGTACTAGCGTTGACGCCGTGAGCAATCGTGCTGCGAGGTACGAACCGATGACGGTGGCACGCCTGGGTGTCCTGCTCGTCGGGAGCGACGACACCAGGCGGTGGCGTCTGGTGGCGGAGTTCCTGGAGGAGTACGGCTGGGAAGCATCCGAGCATCGCGCTGACCTGCTGACCCAGGAGCCAGCGCCAACAGGTGACGATCATTGGGATGTCTTCCTCGCGGCATTGGCGGAGTATCTCTCCGCCCGCGACGGGCGCGGCGCCCCCTCGTGGGTCGAGACGCGGTCGCTACGAAAGTTCTGGTTCCCCTTCAACACCCGCGCCGCCCGCGTCGACGCCGTGGTGCACGCGCCTGCGGCATTCCGACGCCGTGGGGTGTTCATTTCCCCGCAAGAGTTGAAGGTCGCGTGAGCGCCGACGACCCGCTGCTCGATCGAACTGCCATCGAAGACGCCTTCCGCAGGCTCGGTGACCGGCTGGCAAAGCGGGGTGTGGTCGCCGACCTGTACATCTTCGGCGGGGCTGCCATGGCGCTGGCCTACGACGCCCGCCGGGCGACGCGGGACACCGACGCCGTCTTTCAGCCGCACGGCATCGTCCTCGACGAAGCGCGGGCCGTCGCGGACGAGCTAGGGCTGCCGCAGTGGTGGCTGAACGAACAGGCGAGCGCGTACGTCGCCGTGGCGGGGACCCGGAGGCACCACGAGTCTTCGATCACCCTGGCCTGCGGGTCTCGGCGGCGTCCCCGGAGCATCTGCTCGCCATGAAGGTTCTCGCGGCACGACGCCGAGACGCCGAGGACATCCGCTTCCTCGTGGAGCACCTCGGGCTGAACAACCCCGAAGAGGTTCTCGGCCTCTGCGCCGAGATCTTCCCGGACGAAGAGGTCCCCGGCCGGGCGAGGCTTGTCCTTGAAGACGTGTTCGACGGCCGGTAGCCAAGAGGGGCCGTCGGTCAGACCAGCCCGACGTCGCGCAGCAGCTGCCACAGGCCGGTGTCGTCGGGCGCGGAGAGCCACTTCTGCCCCTACCGGCCCCGAGGACGGCCGGTAGGGGCCGGCAGGTTCGCGGCCAACACCGACTGGGTCGGGGACGGTCGGCGGATCCCCACCTCGGCGACGTGCTCCGGGTGGGCGGCGGGCTCGTGGGCTCCGAGCTGGCCGACGAGCGGAAGTGGAGCGAGGAGCGCGGCCTCGACTGGTACCTGCTGCACGACCCGACCCGCGCCGGCGTCCAGCGCCTCGTCGGTGACATCAACCGTGCCTACCGGGACACCCCGGCGCTGTGGACGCACGACACCGAACCGGCCGGGTTCCGCTGGATCGCCGGAGACGACGTCGCCAATAACACCGTGTCGTTCGTCCGGATCGCCCCGGACGGCTCGACGCTTGTGTGCGTGGCGAACTTCTCCGCCCGGCCGCTGCACCACTACCGGATCGGCCTACCGGCGGGCGAAACGTGGACCGAGGTGCTCAACACCGACGCCCACCACTACGGCGGGTCCGGCGTGGGCAACCTGGGCGCGGTGCACGCCGAAGACGTGCCCTGGCACGGACTGGTCGCGTCCGTGGCGCTGCAGGTGCCGCCGCTGGGCGTCATCTGGCTCCGCCAGGGCTGACGACGGCCGCCAACCCCAAGAGAAACCGGGAGGTCCGCTTGCGCAGACCTCCCGGTTTCGGGAACATCAATTTCGCGAGCGTCGCAAAAGCAGCAGGTCCCCTGAGAAAGCCTTCAAGAATTCTAGCTGCCCATTGACGCTTCGCCCTCCGGTTCCGAGCGAGTTCACGAATTTGGACGCGGCCATTGCACATGGAATAGCAACCATCGAAGCAACCACTGCAGTGATCACTACAATCGCCGCTATCCATCCGAATAACACGGCCGGAGCTCCAAGCGTAATGGCTGTAAACAGTGCCGCCAAGACGACAAAGCTCAGCAGAACAGCCCGGACCGAACGCACGAACAGCTTATACGTCGGGGTATTCTGGAATTCGACCACATCCAAGGCTCTCACTCCAATCCTGCACCCCTACCAGAGGTCAACGTGCCCTAAGACCCAAGAGTTTGACACACCGGCCTCGCCAAAAGAAACGCCGGGACCTCCAGAACCCTCAAGACTAAGCCCATAGATATCACTGGTAGTAGATTTCGACAGGCCCCCTGTTGCGCCAACGGGCTGCTCGACCCCAGCCTGAAGGTAATACGACGTACCCCCCTGGTCTCGGACGCCGCCATTGGAGAGTGTGAAGCCAGCAGAACCACCGATACCCGCACCCGGACCCATGCCTGTCTTCACACCGTGATAGACGCCGACGCCGTCATGATCCACACCGAAGCATATGGAATATGAACCCGCACCGCCCAACTGCACATTGGGCCCGCCGCAGATGGCCAGCATCCACGTGAACGGCTCGGCTGGCGGCGGCGGCTCGTCTAGCGCGGGATCCCGGTCGTAAGGAAGAGTGTCTCCCCACGGCGACGGAGCAGGGGTCGGGGAGGTCACCTGGCGAGAGCCAAGCGCCGGCTGCGGGTGAGGCGTCGGTGTCGGCTTGGGCTTCACCGCGTCGTCAGCTCGGCAGGAATTTCGACTGGGGCATCCTTGGTGACCCTTCGTGTAGAAGGGCGGCGCGTTGATGCCCTCGGTCCGCTTGCGCGAGCGTGTGGTACTCTTCCCGTTTTCCCTACCCCATTTGACGTTAGCGGTACTGCCGCAGCCGTCTTTGCAACCCTTGCTCGGGCTGTAGCCGTAGCAGTCGAAGTGCATACAGTCTTCGGGGATGAGGCCCGTGGGGTCGCTGGAGGTGATAGGCGTGTTGTTGGCGTAGGAGTAGCCGTTCCACTGTTGCGGCTGCCCCGTGTCCTGAAGTGGGTCGACGGAGATGAATCGGCCTAGCGTCGGGTCGTAGGAGCGCGCGCCGACGATGCTGATTCCAGCGGGGCTGATCGGCTTGTCGAGGAAGCCGTGGTTGTCGGGTGCGGCGACGGCCGCACCCCGAGCGCCGCCGTACGGCGTGTACTGCCGCCAGGTCGGATTTTGCGCCGTGCTGTCGAGGTAGAGCGACGGAGTGCCCTGGTGGTCGGCGATGGCGAAGGTGTACGCCGTGCCGCTGCCGGTGCGGATGCAGCTACCGCCGCCAGGGAGGGCGTAGTAGCGGCTGCCGGTCACGGCGCTGGTGGCGGTGTTGAGGGTGAGTTGCTGCCCCGGCAGGTAGAGGGTGTTCTTGCCCGGCTCCTTCTGCAGCAGCAGGTTGCCGTCGGTGTCGTAGATGAAACTGTTGTTGCCGCTCGTGCCGCCGGTGACGTCGGCGAGCTTGCCAGCATCGTCCCAGGTGAGGGTCTGGTTGCCCTGGGCGGCGTTGCGACCGGTGGTGTTGCCGGCGCCGTCGTAGGTGTACGACGTGGTGCCGGTGGCTCCGCCGGTCGTGGTGGTCGAGGTCAGGGTGTGGGGCTTGTTTTGACCGTTGCCGTTGTAGGCGTAGGTGGTCTTGGTGTCGGTACCGCCGGTCAGGCTGTGCTCGGTCTGCTGGGTGCGGTTGCCGATCAGGTCGATCTGCCAGCTGGTCCAGTAGGCGCTACCCGCGCCGATGCTGTTGCCGACCATTGACTTGTTGGCGTCGGTGGGCGTGGCGGCGCAGGCGTCAGTGCCGGTCCAGGCTTCGGTGAGGCGGGCCAGGCCGTCGTAGCCGTAGCACTGCGTCTCCGCCGGGGTGGTGGCACCCAGCCGCTTGCTGATCTTGCGAGTGATGTTGCCGACCAGGTCGTACTTGTACTCCTGCTCGTCCACATTCGACGGGGTTGCCGTCGAACGGGTGACGAGCTGGTTGGTCAGCCGGCTGGTGTGCGGGTCGTAGGTGTTGGTGACATACGCCAGGTTGGTGCCGGCGCCGAGGGTCTGCTGGTTGACCCGGCCGTAGGCGTCGTAGCTGACGCTCTGGCTGTAGCCGGCCAACCCGCCGAGGGTGGTGGGCAGGTCCATGACCCCGGTGTAGCCGTGCAGCACGGTCTCCGAGGGCAGGCCACCCTTGGAGGGGTAGGTGTCGCTCAGGGGCAGGCCCAGCGTCGAGGAGTAGGTGTGCCCGAACACGTACGACCCGCCGAGGGCGCCCTCGGTGTCGGGGATGGTGACCGTCGTGCCAAGCGAGCTACCGAAGACATTGAACGCCTTCTGCTGGGTGGTGTACGCCTGTCCACCGCGGTAGGCGATGGTGGTGGCCAGCTTCCCGAGCGCGTTGGTGACGCCCGCGACGTTGTTGCTGTTGTCGTACACCCACGCCGCGCGCTGGTTCGCCGACGACTGGTTCGCCACCGTGGACGCGTACTCCCCGGTCTTGCGGTCGAGAGAGTCGTAGGTGAACGACAGGGTCTTGCCGCGCCCGTCGGTGGACTCCTGAAGGTTGCCGTTGGCGTCGTAGCTCATGCTGCTGCTACCGGCATCCGGGTCAGACTTCGCCACGACCTGACCGAGCAGGTTGTACGTCGAGGTCCACACGTTGTTGCTGGCGTCGGTGAGCGTCGACTGGTTGCCGTGCTCGTCGTAGCCGTACTTGCTGACCGTCGCGGTGCCACCGGTCACGGTGAACGTGCCGGTGAAGGTGTCCGCCGGTGTGGTCACCGTCGGACGGACGCTGTACTCCTGCAACTCCTTCTTCCGACCGAGCGGGTCGGTGAGCGTGGCGGAAACTACACCGCCGGTGGGCGGAACGACGGTGGTGCGGTCGCCGCCATGAACGGTGGTCGTCGTTGAGACGGTCACACCGTTCTTGGCCGCCGTCACGATGACCGCCCGGCCCAGACCGTCGTAGGTGGTGAACGTCTGGTTCGGTACCTGCTTACTCAAGTCGGCCGCCGACACGGGTGTGCTGACCGCCGGCAACGAGCCGTCGTCCCACCAGCCGTTGTACGACGCACGGGTCCATCCGCGCGTGTCGTAGAACGTGTCGGCGATCGTTCGGCCGCCCGTCGGGGTGACCGACTGGGTCTGGCGAGTGCGTAGCAACGCGTCGTAGATGGTGACCGACTTCTGATAGCCGCTGGAGTTGTTCAGGGTTTCCGTGGTGGTGGCGGACACTCCGGTCTTCGAGACGGTGTAGCCGAACTTGTAGTTGGCTCCGACGCTCGTGGCACGGGAATTCAGCCATACCGACGTCGCGCGGCCGAGCACGTCGTACTGCTGGGTGGTGACGATGCCGTTGGCGTCGGTGCTGACCAGCGGGATGCCGCGCTTCGTGTCGAAGGTGACGGAACTACCGTGCCCCGCGGCGTTCGTGCTGGAGGTGGCGGTGACCAGCTTGGCGGCGTTCATGGTGTAGCCGCTGCTTGTCTTGTTGCCCTTGGCGTCGTAGGAGTCGGTGACCCGGCCGTAGCTGTCGTAGGTCGACCGCTCGGTGGTCTGCCAGACGTACGCCCCGGAGGTGTAATCCTTGGCGGTCTGGGCGAGGGTGACGTCGCCCTTCGACGGTGCCGCCGCCTGCGGGAACGTCGTGGAGAAATCCAGGACGTCGTAGAAGCTTCGCTCGGCCTTCACCACCTGCGAGGGCCGGTTGACGCTGCTCGGGGCGGTCAGGGTGTTGACGCTGCCCGGCACCGACGCGGGGCTGCCCTGGGCGAACCCGCCACACGCCACGGCCACAGTCTCGGTCTGGCTGACCAGGCCGGCGAGGTTCTTGCTGGTGTTCGCCGGGGCGTAGGTGTAGGTGGTGCACTGGTTGTACGCCGTGTCGACCGGGACGGTGTAGGTGTAGGTGTTCTTCAGCTCGCCGAACGTGGCGCTGGTGGTGTTCGCGTCGTAGCTGTTGTCGCTGGCGGTGGTACGCCAGGTCACCGAGCCGCTGCTGGTGACAGCCTGGCGGGTGTACGTCTTGACCGGCGCGACCCACTGCGCCGTCAACGCCGACAAGCCCGTCCTGCTCCGGGTGGCGGTGGCCCCGGATACCCAGTAGGAGGTGATGGTGGAGGAGTCGACGCGACCGTTCTCGCCGAGGTACTTGGTGCTCTCCAACTCCTTGCCGGCGAGTTCGTCGACGTCCTCATGCTTGCCGCCGACCGAGTCGGTCAGGTTCAGCACGGTGGTGTTGTTGTTCTTGGACATGCCGCGGTAGTAGGCGGTCTCGGTCTGGGTGCGGCGGTCGTTGACGCCGTCGCCGGTGAACGTCTGCACCTTGGCGTAGCCGCGGAACTGGCCGTAGCTGCGGTACTTGGCCTTGACGACCTCGTTCTCGTCGTAGTGCCAGGCCGCGCCGTCCAGGTACTTGTAGCTGGTCGACAGGGCCGCCGCGCCGCCGGTCGGGTCGGTGGACGTGACGCGGGTGACGGCGTACTTGTTGAACCAGTCCTTGAACGGGTTCACGTAGCCGTCCGGGGTCCAGTAGACCGGGTAGCACGACTTCGTGTTCGTCGCCGGGTCGGTGGTGACCGGGGCGGTACACGGCACGGGCAGCTCGTAGGACGGAGAGATGACCGAACCGGTCTCGGTGGTGATCGTGGCGATGCGCTGCCGGTAGAACGATGGCAGCCCACCGGTGACGTCGACCCGGTTGGGCAGCTTGATGCCGGTGAACGACACCGACGGCAACGTGATCGCCGCCGTAGAGCCGCCGGCGCTGGTGTCGTGGCCCGTGCGCGCGATCGAGGTCAGCCACAACGTCGGCGACGTGCCGTCACCGGTCGCCGGCATGCTGTGTGACAGGGCGTAGGAGTCGACCTTCTCGTACTGGCTGGTGGCCGTGTTGTACTGCTGGGCCTCGATCGAGGTCAGGCGCACCGTGGAGAAGAACGACGGGCTCCAGTCGTCACAGTCGGTTCCCGAGGCGCAGATCAGGTCGAACGGCACGTCGGGCCAGTTCGCCTTGTTCGTCGAGTTCAACGGCTGACACGTCCCCGACAGGCAGCGGTCGCCGGTGTTGAAGACCACCCGGTTCGCCACTGTGCCGTACGCGCCGCCGTCGGTGAAGCCGTAGTCGATGCGTGCCAGGTTGCTGTCCCGGATGTAGGACACGTCCGAGGCGCCCTTGTTGCGGCCGTAGAAGTTCGTAGCCTGGTTGTAGTAGTACGCCATCGCGTTACCGTGGGTGTCGGTGACGTAGTCCAGGTTCCACCGGTACGCCATCGTGCACACCGATGACGAGAATCCCGCCGAGTTGTAACACGGGTCGCCCGAGTGCGGCGAGTACACCGGCGAGTGGTCCACCGACTTCGTCTCCGCCTTGCCCGAGGCCCAGCCCGGCAACCGGTTACGGCCGAACTCGTAGCTCGTGCCGTCGCGCAGCGTCACCCGCCAGTAGTCGGTGTTGTACGTCCCCGAACCGTTGTTGGAATTCTCGACGTGGGTGACGACCTCACCGTTGTCCGACTCCGGCTTCCACACATTCTTGGACGCGTCCCACACCAACGCCGTCGACGAACCATTCAACGACAGCGTCAGCATCAGGCCGTCGTAACAGCGGTCCGGCGTCTTAACCGGCGACGCGCTGCCACCCGGATCGTCCATGCACGACGCGAAGGTCTGCTCCACGAACGAGCGCGGCGTCGACCAGCCGTCACCCACCCACGACGCCTGCGCGTTCGTCGACGCCGTCTGCCCGTCCACACTGCCCGAGTCGTACGACAACGCCACCGTCGGCACCAGATCCGACGCCGCCGGCGGCACGGTCACCGGATACGAGTACGTGAACGAACCCGTGCTACCCCCGCCGGTCCAGGAACCCGACGGCTTCAGGTCCGTGGCCGCGTACGTGCCGCCCTTGCCGCCCTCCTCGCCGGCCGCGGCAACCGCCGCCAACACGGTCATGCCGCCGACCGCCTGCGCCCGCGCGTCCGTCGCCATCGGCACCTCCGCCGACACCGACTTCTCCGCGGCGTCGTTCGTCGACGCCAACGGCGTCGCCACCCGACACTCGCTGCGGGTCGGCGTCGTCAGGACACACGATGGCAGGCGTACCAGCCGCAGTCGCGAACCGTAGTTGCCGCCGAACGCCTCGGCGAACCCCGCGTAGTCCACACCCACCCGCACGGCGCCTGAGGACACGTCCGGAGCCACCGAAAGCAGCACGCCGTCCACGCCGGCAGCTTCGGCCGCCTTGCGGTCGGCGACCTTCACCGCCAGGCTGCGCGGGCCTGCCTTCTCCCTGACCGGCTGAACCCACACCGGCGCATCCGCCACGCGCGCCTTCGCCGCAGCCGCGCCCCGCGCCTCAGCAAGCGGTGCGGCCGGCAGGTCGACCTTCGCCGACACGGCCTTCGGCCACGCCGTACGCGTCGGCCGGTACGTCGACTTCGCGTCATCAGGCGGCGTGACGAACTTCGTCGGCAACGGCTTCACACCCTTGACCGACTGGCCCGGCGATGTCGCTGGCGCCTTCGCCACCTCCGGACCCTTGGGCTTCGCTACCGCGGGCGAACCCGACAACAGGCTGGCCGCGACCGCCGCGGCCGCGACAGTCGCAACCAGACGTCTGGGACGTTTGAGCAGGCGGTATCCCCCGTGGACGGCCATGCTGACCTCACCTCTGCGCGATGGAATGAGAGGCCACACAGAGTGATCGATCATGCACCCCCGTGGCGCGAACAATGTTTCATGTCCAACCACCTCGTTAGGTCACGAAACGATAACGATGATCAGCTTTCGATGCCATCAAACCCATCTCAGTGAGTGCCAAAAGGACAGCACCGAGTGACCAGAGACGTTTCCCGTAGGCCGCCGCGACTGCTTCACTGTGGCCGCTCGATCGGATGCGTCCGCGCGTTCACGTCACTCACGGGGAGTACGTCACATGATCAGAGGACGACTGCGCGTACGCGCTGTCGCATCGGGTGCGGTGGCCGCCGTCGCCATCGCCACGGCCACGGTCCCGCTCGCCACACCGGCCGCCGCTGCCGCCCCCGCCCCGCCGAAACCCGCTGCCGTCCCGGCCGGACCGCTCGGGGTCGACACGGCCCTGGCCCACGCCAAGCGGACCGGCAAGCAGGTCGAGGCGACCGCCGCCACCACCTCGACGGAGAAACTGACCGCCCTTCCCAACGGCCAGATCCTGCTCAGCCAAAGCGCCGTGCCGACCCGCAAACGCGTGGGCACCGACTGGAAGCAGCTCGATCCCACCCTCTACCGACGGGCCGACGGTGCCGTCACCGCGATCACCACCACGCATGACATCACGCTGTCCGGAGGTGGCAGCGGGCCGATGGCACACCTGGTCAGCGGCGACCGCTCGC
>NZ_MUZA01000051.1 GCF_021442385.1 Micromonospora sp. MH99 | reverse complement strand
CGCCCCGGCCCCGCCCGCGGGCGCACCGGCGGCGCCGACGGTGGCGCCCCACGGCGCGGTCCGGTCCGGCGTTGGCAGTTGGTCCGCGCCGGCAGTGATGCGGTGCCGGCGTCGACCCGCCGCTTCATGGCCCGGGCCCGGCAGCGTCGGATGCGGGCGGCGTTGCCGTGGGCGGTGGCCGCCGGGGTGCTGGCCCTGCTCGGGCTGGTCGCCTGGACGGTCCTCGGCACCGGGCTGTTCGGGGTCCGCACGGTGACGGTGGAGGGCGCCAAGCTGGTCACGGACGTGCAGGTGCGCGACGCGGTGGGGGTGCCCGACGGGGTGCCGCTGGCCCGGGTGGATCTGGCGGCCGCCGCGCGTCGGGTCGGGGCGTTGGCGCCGGTCGAGCGGGCCACGGTGTCGCGGGACTGGCCGGGCACCCTGGTGGTCCGGGTGACGGAGCGGACGGCGGTGGCGGTGGTGCCGCAGGCGGACGCGTTCGCACTTGTCGACCGCAGCGGCGTGGCGTTCCAGACGGTGGGCCGCCGCCCCGCCGGGCTGCCGCTGGTGCGGGTGAGCAGGCCCGCCGCCGACGACCCGGACACCCGGGCCGCGCTGGAGGTGCTCGGGGCGCTGACCCCGCAGCTGCGGGCCGAGCTGGTGGACCTGAGGGTGGAGGGCCTGGCCCGGATCAGCCTGCTGCTGCGCGGGGACCGCACGGTGGTCTGGGGCGACGCCACGCGGGGTACGGACAAGGCGCGGGTGGCCACGGCGCTGCTCGACGAGGACAGCGACCGCATCGACGTGAGCGCGCCGGACGTGGTGACCTTCCGCTGACCGGTGAGCGTGCTCCGGACGTGACGAGTCGCGCTCCGGCGGCGACACGCCGGTCGGGTCCTTGGCTCATCGCGT
This sequence comes from Micromonospora sp. MH99, assembly GCF_021442385.1. GTDB lineage: Bacteria > Actinomycetota > Actinomycetes > Mycobacteriales > Micromonosporaceae > Micromonospora. Next base: position 47,834 of record NZ_MUZA01000051.1, on the reverse strand, counting down.
GGTGGCGCTTACGTTGCCCCGAAGAGGTTCAGTGGTTGACATAACTGTAAGCCTCTAGTAGAGGGTGAGGGTTCAGCCCTGACTCTCGCTGGTGACAGCTGTCGTCGGCCGCTGGTCTGGCCACGCCGTACCCGGTCGGCCGAAGCCAATCTCGAAGGAAAGGACCGGAGATGACACCTCCGCACAACTACCTGGCGGTCATCAAGGTCGTCGGCATCGGGGGCGGCGGCGTCAACGCCGTCAACCGGATGATCGAGGTTGGGCTCAAGGGCGTCGAGTTCATCGCGATCAACACCGATGCCCAGGCGCTGCTGATGAGTGACGCCGACGTCAAGCTCGACGTCGGCCGGGAGCTGACCCGTGGCCTGGGCGCCGGGGCCAACCCGGACGTCGGCAAGAACGCCGCCGAGGACCACCGCGACGAGATCGAGGAGGTGCTCAAGGGCGCCGACATGGTCTTCGTGACCTGCGGCGAGGGTGGCGGCACCGGCACCGGCGGGGCGCCGGTGGTGGCCAACATCGCCCGCAAGCTCGGCGCGTTGACCATCGGCGTGGTGACCCGCCCGTTCTCCTTCGAGGGCAAGCGCCGCCAGGTGCAGGCCGAGACGGGGATAGACGAGCTGCGCAACCAGTGCGACACGCTGATCGTCATCCCGAACGACCGGCTGCTGGCCCTGGGTGACCGCAACATCAGCATGATGGACGCCTTCCGCACGGCCGACCAGGTGCTGCTCTCCGGTGTGCAGGGCATCACCGACCTGATCACCACCCCGGGTCTGATCAACCTGGACTTCGCCGACGTCAAGAGCGTCATGAGCGGCGCCGGCAGCGCGTTGATGGGCATCGGCAGCGCCCGCGGGGAGAACCGCGCGGTCGAGGCGGCCGAGGCGGCCATCTCCAGCCCGCTGCTGGAGCAGAGCATGGACGGCGCGCGCGGCGTGCTGCTCTCCATCGCCGGTGGCTCCGACCTGGGCCTGTTCGAGATCAACGACGCGGCCCAGCTGGTCACCGACGCGGCCCACCCGGACGCCAACATCATTTTCGGCGCGGTGATCGACGACGCGCTCGGTGACGAGGTGCGGGTGACGGTCATCGCGGCGGGCTTCGACGGTGGCACGCCGGCGTACAAGGCGGCCGAGCCGACCCGCAAGACCAACACCAACCAGCCGGCGCCGCAGAGCACCCCGGTGCCGCCGCCGGCCACCCTGCCGGCTCCGGCCCAGTCGCCGCGCCGGGTGCTCTTCGACGACGTGGACGTGCCCGACTTTCTCAAGAACGGTTCCTGAGCGCCGCCGATGACCGACAGCTCAGCCACGGTACGACCGGACCGCCGCGCCGAACTCGCGGCGGGCCTGGTCCAGGTGCGGGCCCGGATCGCCGACGCCTGCGCGGGCGCGGGCCGGGATCCCGCCGACGTCACGATGATCGCCGTGACCAAGACGTACCCGGCCGGTGACGTGCTGGCGTTGGCCGGGCTCGGGGTGACCGACATGGGGGAGAACCGCGACCAGGAGGCGGCCGGCAAGGCCGCCGAGGTGGCTGCGGCCGACGTACGCCCCCGCTGGCACTTCATCGGGCAGTTGCAGCGCAACAAGGCCCGCTCGGTCGTGCGCTACGCCGACGTCGTGCACTCGGTGGACAGTGTGCGGCTGGCCCGCGCGCTGGGTAACGCGGCGGCGGAGCGGGAACGGCCGCTGGACGCCCTGGTGCAGGTGAGCATCGACGGCGACCCGGCGCGCGGCGGCGCGTTGCCCGACTCGGCCGACGAGGGCGTGGGGCTGGAGGCGGTCGCCGCAGCGGTGGCCGACGCCCCCGCGCTGCGGTTGGCCGGTCTGATGGCGGTGGCGCCGCTGGGTTGGCCACCGGAGCGGGCCTTCGCCCGACTGGCCGAGGTGGCCGAGGCGTTTCGGACGCTCCATCCGGGAGCGACAGCGTTGTCGGCGGGAATGAGCGGCGACCTGGAAATCGCGATCCGATACGGCGCGACACATGTCCGCGTCGGTAGCGCGTTGCTCGGAATGCGTCCCACGCTGCGGTAGCCTGACCGCGAGACAGGCAAATTACATCAGTGTTGTTTCAGGGCGGCGGATCCTTGTGGGGGTCGTGACGCGCGACGCGAATCGCGCGCCAGGGGGATTGCCGTTCCGGTCCGATGGGCATGGTTGTCCACTCGCGACGGGCGACATGGCACGGGGGCGAGTGCCGCACGGCGGACGGAAGGGCGCGGGATGGGTGCACTGCGCAAGGCGGGGGTCTGGCTCGGTCTCGTCGAGGAAGACGACGAGCGGGCCTACGACGACGGTGGCTACGACAAGGGTGGCTACCGCGAGTCGCGTTACCGGCAGAGCCGGTACGCCGAGGAGTTCGCCGACGAGGACGACGACGACGCCGAGGAGCCACCGGCTCCCCGGCCGCGCGCCAGCGAGCGGGGTCGGCTCTCCGAGCGGTCCACCGGGCGCGGCGGCGAGTCCGACCGCGGTGACGGTGAGCGTCCGGAGCGGGCCGAGCGGTCCAGCGTACGGTCGATCACGCGGTCCTCGGCCGGTGAGACGTCGGGCGCGGTGACGTACCACACGCGCGACAATCTGGCCCTCGCGCCGCAGGCCGTGACGCGGGAGCGCGTGGCCGTGCCCGAGGAGGAGCAGCGGTATCAGATCACCACGCTGCACCCGACCACGTACCGCGAGGCGCGCACCATCGGTGAGCACTTCCGCGACGGCGTACCAGTGATCATCAATCTCACCGAGATGGATGAGGCGGACGCCCGCCGTCTGGTTGACTTCGCGGCCGGTCTGGCGTTCGGGCTGCGCGGTACGATCGAGCGCGTGACCAATCGGGTGTTCCTGCTCTCACCGGCCAATGTCCAGGTCACCGCGGAGGACAAGGCCAAGATCGCTGAGGGCGGTTTTTTCAGCCTGAGTTGACCCCGCCCGACCCGAGGGACGTCGCTGACCGTGTTGTCGATCTTACTGCAAGTGCTGTACCTGGTCCTTTATGTCTTCCTGCTTCTTCTTCTGTCCCGGTTCGTGTTGAGCGCCGTCCTTCAGTACGGCCGGCGGTGGCAGCCGGGACGCGGCGCATCGGCAGGACTGGAATCCGTGTGGAGCGTCACTGATCCCCCTCTCAACGCGTTGAGGCGTGTGATCCCTCCGCTGCGAATTGGTACCGTGAGCATCGACCTGGCCTCCCTTGTGCTCCTGGTTATCCTGTTCGTGCTGATGGAGTTCGTGTTAGGGCCGTCGATCAGGGCATCTGCCTGATGACCGACGCGCTTTCGCGGCCGCAACTGACCCGAGGAGTTTCGATGCCGCTGACCCCGGCCGACGTCCACAACGTCGCCTTCAAGAAACCGCCGATCGGCAAGCGGGGGTATGACGAGGAGGAGGTCGACGCCTTCCTGGATGAGGTCGAGCGCGAGCTCGCCCGTCTCATCGAGGAGAACAACGAGCTGCGCGCCCAGGTGGAGCGCGGCGGTCGTGGCGGCGCCCCCGCCGGCCCCGGCGGCGACGCCCGACTGGCGGCGGAGCTCAACGACGTCAAGGCCCAGCTGGACCGGGTGCAGCGCGACAAGTCCGCTGCCGAGCAGGCCGCCCGCGCCATGCAGGCCGAGCTGGAGCAGGTCCGCGCGACCGGCGGCCCGGCCGGCGGCGTCACCGGTGACGGTGAGCAGCAGGCCCTGCGCGTGCTGATGATGGCCCAGCGCACCGCCGACGACCACGTGTCGGACGCGCGCCGCGAGGCCGACCAGCTCCTGTCCGAGGCTCGGAGCAAGGCCGAGGAGGTGACCCGCGAGGCTCGCGCGAAGGCCGACGCCCTGGAGCGGGACGCCCGCCAGCGGCACCAGGAGGCCATGGGCGGCCTGGACGCCAAGCGCACGGCCCTGCAGAAGCACATCGAGGAGCTCAAGCAGTTCGAGCGCGAGTACCGCACCCGGCTCAAGGCCTACCTGGAGAGCCAGCTGCGGGACCTCGACGGTCGCGGCCAGGGCCTCGAAGCCGAGATGACCCGCTCCGAGGCAGGCCGGGTCGCCGGCGGCAATGGGCTGGCGGCGGCAGGTCTCGCCGGTTCGTACGGCGGCGGGCGCTCCGGCGCCCTCGAAGCCGGACGCTGAGCACCGGCCGGCGATCGCTGTCCGCAGATGGTGACGGTCGCCGGCCCTGCCTGGACGGTACGACGCGGCGGGGGTGAGCCGTGATAGTCGCGAGTCTTCTGCTCATCCTCGTCGCTGTGGTGCTGCTGGTGTTCGGTCTGGCCGGTGGCTCCAGCGTTCTGTTGACCATTTCCATCGCGGCCAGTCTGCTGGCCGCCGTCGCGTTGGTGGTGGGCGCCCGCCAGGCAGCCGCCAACCGCGCGACGGCGGATCCCGGTCGGGCCGGTCCGCGGGACCGCGCGACATTCCGCAGGGCCAGCCAGGCCGAGCCGGGTGTCGCGTACGGTCCGCCGCTGGCCGAGCCGGATGTGCCGGTCCAGCATGTACCTCCGACGGTCGGCAACGGCGGCACCGGGTGGCGGCAACCACCCGAGCCGCCGTCCGACCTCGAGGCGGTCCCGCCCTTCGACGCGGCGTCGCCGTATGACGTGGCCCCGCCCTTCGACGCGGCCTCGCCGTATGACGAGGCCGCGCCGTTCGAGCCCGAGGCGTCGTTCGTGACCCCGGCCGACGGGTCACGCTCCTCGCCCGTCAGCCCGGCATCGCCCTTCGTGGCGCGCGGCGACGAGGCGTACCTCTCCGGCACGACGTCGGTCGACGCGCTGGCCGACGAGCCGGCCGAGCAGCCGATCACCCCTGCCGAGGCGGCCCGGGTCTCCCGGCTGCCCGACCCCGTCGTGGTTGTCGACGGGCGACCCCGCTACCACCTGGCCGGGTGCCCGCGCCTGGCCGGGCGGGTGCCCGAGTCCCTCCCGGTCGCCGAGGCCGTCGAGCTCGGCTTCACGCCGTGCGGGGCGTGCGCGCCGGCCACCGCCCTGCTCACCGACGTCCGGCCGATCTGAGAGCGGTGTCGGTGCCCCCGCAGGACGCGCTCACCGTGGCGGTACGGGTGAAGCCTGGCGCCTCCCGCAACGCCGTCGGCGGCCGCTTCGACGGCGCGTACGGTCCCGCCCTGGTGATCGCGGTCCACGCCCCGGCGGTGGACGGTCGGGCGACCGAGGCTGCCCGCCGGGCCCTCGCCGACGCGTTGGGCGTCCGGGCGGCCACGGTGTCGCTGCGCACCGGCGCGACCAGCCGGGACAAGCTGTTCCTCGTCGACCGGCCCGGCCCCGAGCTGACCGACGTGCTGCACCGACTGCGCGACGGATCCGCAGGGTGAGGACCGCCCGGGCTCGGCAACCGTGACGCCCGGGCTGGACATCGCGCTGCTGCTCGGCGCGGCCGTGCTGTTGGTGGCGGTCGGCGCCGTCCGGCTCTCCAGCCGCCTCGGGGTGCCCAGCCTGCTGTTCTACCTGGCGCTCGGCGTGGCCATCGGCGAGGGCGGGTTGGGTATCCGCTTCGACGACGTCGATCTGACCCGGACCCTCGGCTTCTGCGCGCTCATCGTGATCATCGCCGAGGGTGGCCTGACCGCCCGGTGGAGCGCCCTGCGTCCGGTCCTCGGGTTGGCCTCCGCGCTCTCCACGGTCGGCGTGGTCGTCAGCATCGTGGTGGTCGGCGTCGCCGTACACCTGTTGCTGGGTCTGGACTGGCGGCTGGCGTTGCTCTACGGCGCGGTGCTCTCCTCCACCGACGCGGCGGCGGTGTTCGCCACCCTGCGACGGCTGCGGCTGCCGCCGCGGCTGGTGGCCACACTGGAGGCCGAGTCGGGCATGAACGACGCCCCGGTGGTGCTGCTGGTGGTGCTGCTGTCGCACTCCGGCTGGTCGCATCCGTGGTGGTACGAGGTCGGTCTGGTCTGCTACGAGCTGGGCGTCGGCGCGGCGGTGGGCGTGGGTGCGGGCGTCGCCGGCACGTGGGCGCTGCGCCGGGCCGCGCTGCCGTCCGCGGGGCTGTACCCGATCGCGGCGGTGGGGATCACCGTCCTGGCGTACGCCGCAGGCGCCGTTCTGCACGCCTCGGGCTTCCTCGCCGTCTACGTGGCCGGGGTGCTGCTGGGCAACGCCCGGCTGTCGCACCGGCAGGCGATCCTGGGCTTCGCCGACGGGCTGGCGTGGGTCGCCCAGATCGGGCTGTTCGTGCTGCTCGGGTTGCTGGCCTCGCCGGGCCGGTTGGATGCGGCGGTGCTGCCGGCGGTGGTGGCCGGTCTGGCGCTGGTGCTGCTGGCCCGGCCGTTGTCGGTGGCCGTCTCGGCGGCGCCGTTCCGGGTCGGCCTGCGGGAGCAGGCGTTCCTGTCCTGGGCCGGGCTGCGCGGGGCGGTGCCGATCGTGTTGGCCACCATCCCGCTCTCGGAGCGGGTGCCGGGCGCGGAGCGCCTCTTCGACGCGGTCTTCGTGCTGGTGGTGATCTTCACGCTGGTGCAGACCAGCACGCTCGGTCCGTTCGCCCGCCGGCTGGGGACCACCGCGCCGGCCGAGGCCACCGAGATCCACGTGGAGACCGCGCCACTGGAGCGGATGCGGGCCGATCTGCTCCAACTGGAGGTGCCTCCGGGCTCGCGGCTGGCCGGCGTGCACGTCGACGAGCTGCGGTTGCCGCTGGGCGCTTCGGTGACTCTGGTGCTGCGCGACGGGGTGGGCTTCGTGCCCGGTCCGGACACCCGGCTGAAAACCGGCGACAGCCTGCTGATCGTCGCCACCGGTGGGGTGCGCGACGCCGCCGAACGGCGGCTGCGGGCCGTCAGCCGACGGGGTCGGCTGGCCCGATGGTTTGGCGAGTACGGGGATGAGGCGGTCGGTTGATCTGCTAGCGTTCCCTTTGCCCCAGTTAGGCAGGGCTCGGGGCTGTTGAGCGGTGCGACGGTGCGCCACGTTGTCGGACGCCTGTACGTTCCGTATTCTTGCCAACCTCCGGAGTGCGCGGCCATCGTCGCCGTGCGCCCCTTTTCGTACTTGGGGACGCCTTTGTCGGCGCCCCTGACCAGGTGCCGCGACCGAGCGGCGCCGCGGCCGAGGAGCGACCCATGGCGAAGCCAGCCGACACCAGGACCGCCGGCCGCAAGCCGGTGGCCAAGGCCACCCGCAGCGCGGCGGAGACCGAGAAGATCCGGGCGGCGCTGGCGGCGCGGCGGGACGAGCTGCGCGCCGAGTACGATCAGACGCTGAGCGAGATCACCGAGCTGCAGCGCGATCGGTTGACGGACTCGGCCGGGGACGACCAGGCCGACACCGGCACCAAGACGTTCGAGCGGGAGCAGGAGATCTCTCTCGCCAACAGCATTCTGGAACGGATCACGCAGGTCGAGCGCGCCCTGGAGCGCCTCGACGAGGGTGGTTACGGCTGGTGCGAGCGGTGCGGCAACCCGATCCCGGTCGAGCGCCTCGCCGCCTTCCCGTCGGCCACCCTGTGTGTGACGTGCAAGCAGTTGGAGGAGCGGCGCTGAGGCCCGGTCCCCGTCTGCGATGAGACGGTGAGCGATCACCGCCGAGACACCTCGATGGGGAGCGCATGACCGCAGCACCGCCCGCCGAACCTGGCCGTACCGACCCGGGCGGCGGCAAGCCCCGGCCCCGGGCTGTCGCGATCCTCGCCGGGGTGGCCCTGGTGGCCCTGGTGGCCGACCTGGTGACCAAGCACCTCGCGCTCGCCGCGCTCAGCGACCGCGAGCCGGTCCGGGTGCTGGGTGGGCTGGTCTACCTGAGCCTGACCCGCAACAGCGGCGCCGCGTGGAGCATCGGTGCGAACTACACCTGGGTGTTCCCGCTGATCACCATCGGCGTGGTCGGCTGGATCGTCTGGATGGCGCTGCGACTGCGGTCCCTGCCGTGGGCGATCTCCCTCGGCCTGGTGCTCGGTGGGGCGCTGGGCAACCTCATGGACCGGATCTTCCGGGCGCCCGCCCCGTTCCACGGCCACGTGGTCGACATGATCAGCGTCTTCGGGCCGTACGGCGAGTACTTCCCGGTGTTCAACCTGGCCGACAGCTCGCTGGTCTGCGGTGTGCTGCTGGCCGTGCTGCTGGAGCTGACCGGTCGTCAGCGTGACGGCCGGCGGGCCGGCCGGGACGACGCCTCCGCCGACGCGGGCGCCTCCGCCGACGCCGAGCAGAGGGAGCGGGCATGACCTCCACGTTCGCCGCCGGTGGCGACCACCGTTCGCTGCCCGTGCCCGACGGCCTGGACGGCATGCGCCTGGACCAGGCGGTGTCCCGGCTGTTCGGCCTCTCCCGTACCGCAGCCGCCGCCCTGGTCGACGCGGGCGACGCCCTCGTCGACGGCGCCGCCCGGCCCAACTCCCACAAGGTCAAGGCCGGCTCCTGGCTGGACGTCACCCTGCCCGCCCCGGTCGCCCCACCGACCGTGGTGCCGCAGGCGGTGCCCGGCCTGCGCGTCGTGTACGCCGACGACGACATCGTGGTGGTGGACAAGCCGGTGGGCGTGGCCGCGCATCCCAGCCCGGGGTGGACCGGCCCGACGGTGATCGGTGCGCTCGCCGCGATTGGGCACCGCATCTCCACCAGCGGCGCCGCCGAGCGGCAGGGCGTGGTGCACCGTCTCGACGTGGGCACCACGGGGATCATGGTGGTGGCCAAGAGCGAGCAGGCGTACACGGCGTTGAAGCGGGCCTTCAAGTACCGCGAGGTGGACAAGGGCTACCACGCGGTGGTGCAGGGGCACCTGGACCCGCTGCGGGGCACCGTGGACGCGCCGATCGACAGGCACCCCACCCACGACTACCGCTGGGCGGTGGTGTCCGGTGGCAAGCCGAGCATCACCCACTACGACACGCTTGAGGCGTTCCCGGCGGCCAGCCTGGTCGACGTGCGGTTGGAGACCGGCCGGACGCACCAGATCCGGGTGCACTTCTCGACGCTGCGGCACCCCTGTGTCGGTGACCTCACCTACGGCGCCGATCCCACCCTCTCGGCCCGTCTCGGCCTGGCCCGACAGTGGCTGCACGCCCGCGAACTGAGCTTTTTGCACCCCCGTTCGGGGGACGAGGTCCGGTTCGTCAGCGACTACCCTGACGATCTGGAACGTGCGCTTGAGATCCTGCGTGACTGAGCGGCGACCACCCGACATCGATCCGACGAGGGGATCCCGCCTGTGCGCGCCGGCGACCTGCTGCGGCAGCTGGACCAACGGCTGCTGCCGCCGCTGACCCGGGCGGTGGCCCGCCTCGGTGACCGGCCGGGGCGGTCCGGGGTGCTCACCTGGGCCGCAGTGCTCTCCGCGGCGGCCGTGCTGGGCACCGCCGTGTGGGCCGCCGACGACGCTCCGGTGGGCGACCGGACGGTGGGCGAGGTGACCCGCGTCGGGGTGGCCGACGGCGACTGGGTTCCCGGCTACCTGCGCTCGGCCGCGGCCGACCTGGCCGCGCTGAGCCCGACGGCCCCGGCCACCGGTGACGGGACGTACGCCCTGGTCGTGCTCGACGCGTACCTGCCGCCGCAGCGGCTGGCCGCGGTGCTCGGTGACGTGTCGGTGTCGACGGTCTTCGGCCGGGTGCCGCTGCCCGGCCGCCAGACCGAGATCGTCCGGATGCCGGCCCTGCGGGTGCCGGACGACGTGGTCGCTCAGATGGCGCAGGTGGCCGCCCGCAAGGAGGGCGAGGCCGCCGACTACCGGGCCAGGGCCGCCGGGGTGCGCGGCGACAGCGCCGCCGAGCGCGAGCTGCGCCAGCAGTACGTCACCGGGGCGGACGTGGCGAGCGCCGAGGCGGCGGCGTACCGCGGCGGCTGCGCCTGCGTCTACGCGGCGGTGGTGCGCGCGGCGCCGGAGGTGCTGCGGGGCGTGGCCGCCCGCCCGGACGTGCGGGCCGTCGATCCGGCGCCCGAGGTGTACCGACTCGACCGTACGGTCTTCACGCCGCCGCTGCCCGAGCAGCGCGACGTGGTCCGCCCGCCTGCCGACACCGGCCCGAGCCCGGAGCCGACGCCGCTGGCGAGTGGCGCGTCGCCGTCGAGCACGCCGAGGCCGCCGGTGCCGATGGGCGAATCGTCGGAACCCGCACCGCTCGTAACGATTCCGTCACCCGAGTCGCCCTCGGCCGAACCCACCGAGGTGGCCCCGCCGGGTGTCACCACCTCCCCGGACGCGCCCGACGCCGGACTGCTGCCGCCCTCCCCGTCGTGATCTGCGCCGGGTGGTGTGCGTGCTCAGGTGTGGTCCGAATAGGGTTTGGTTCGTAGCCTGTCAGACAGAGATCGATGGCGCTGGGAGGGCGGGCCGTGGAGGGCAGTGAGACCGGCTGGGGCCGGCCGGCCGAACCAGCGCCGAGATGGCGGGCGTTGCTGGACCGCGCCCGGCTGGGCGGCCGGGCCGCTGAGCAGCCCGAGCCCGAGCGCCGGGCCGACGAGGCGCCGCCGGATCCCCTCCCGCGGCGCGCGGCCCCCAACGGCTACTCGGGGCGGGCGTCGGCCATCGGGCATCCGGCCGATCTGTCGTACGGCCAGGAGCCCGGTTACCGGGCCGAGGCGACCTACCGGGTCGATCCCGCCTACCGCGCCGAGCCGGGCTACCGGTCGGAGCCGGACTACCGGGCCGAGCCCGCGTACCGTGCCGAGCCGGACTACCGTGCCGAGCCCGCCTACCGGTCGGAGCCGGACTACCGGGCGGAGCCCGCGTACCGGGCCGAGCCGGAGTATCGGGCGGAGCCGGCGTACCGGGCCGAGCCGGACTACCGGGCGGAGCCGGTGTACCGGTCGGAGCCGGGTTACCGGGCCGAGCCGACATACCGCGCCGACCCCGGCTACCGGGCCGACCCGACGTACCGCGCCGAGCCGGGTTACCAGGCCGAGCCGGGTTACCAGGCCGAGCCCGAGCCGCCGCCGCGCCGGGCCGAGCCGGAGTCGCGCTACGCCCTCCTGGACAACGGTTACCGGCCGGGCAACCCGGCGGGGGAGTCGCGGTACGCGCTGCTGGAGACCGGTTACCAGCCGGAGACCGGCTACCCGACACCCGCGCCGCAGGTGACCCCGCCGGTCGCGGCGGTCGCGCCACCGCCGGTCGCGCCACCGGTCACCCCGCCGCCCGCCCCGCCGGTCACCCCGCCACCGGGCTCGGCCATCGCCGAGCGCGGCTACCCCGCCCGGATCGAGTGGCGACCGCAGGGCGTCGACCAGGAGTCCGAACGCGCCACCGGCGTGCTCCGCCGCGACCTGGGCACACCCCGCGTGTTCGCGTTCGCCAACCCCAAGGGCGGCGTGCACAAGACCACCGCCACGGTGCTCGCCGCCGCCACCGTCGGCAGCGTCCGGGGGCGGGGCGTGCTGGCCTGGGACGACAACGAGCTGCGCGGCACCCTGGGGCTCCGCGCCGGGAGTGCCCGCCACGCGCGCACCATCCGCCACCTGATCGGTGACCTGGCCCAGATCGAGATCCTGGAGGGCGCGACCCTGCTGGAGCGGCTGGACGACTACCTGCGGCACGCCTCCGACGGCTCGTACGACGTGCTGGCCGGCGAGGAGAGCCCGCGCTTCGCCCAGCGACTCGACCAGTTCACCGTCAAGCGGGTCCTCGAACTGCTGCGTCGTACGCACGACGTGGTCTGCGTGGACACCGGCAACAACGTGGAGAGCGCCAACTGGCGCACGGTGATGCAGGCCGCCGACCAACTGGTGGTGACCACCGTGCCCCGGGAGGACGCGGCGTTCAGTGCCGACTGGATGCTCGACCTGCTGCACGAGGAGGGCATGGGCGAGCTGGCCGACAACGCGGTCACCCTCATCTCCTGCCCCACTCCCGGCCGCTCGCCGTTGCAGGACGACCTGGAACGGCACTTCGCGACGCGTACCCGCGCGGTGGCCGTCGTGCCGTACGACCCGGCGTTGGAGACCGGTTCGTCGATCGAGTACCACCAGCTCCAGCCGGAGACCCGGCAGGCGTGGCTGCGCGCCGCCGCGGCCATGGCGGAGCCGTTCGCCCGGTGAGTTGGTTCGCCGCCACCGGCGCCCCGGCCCGTCCCGGGGCCTGAGAGGATCATCGGGTGAGCCCGGACAACCCCGACCCTGAGCGGCACGTCGACGACGCCGACCGGCCCGCCCCACCCGCACCGTCGGGTGCGGCGCCCGCCGACAGCGGGTCGGCCGTGCCGCCACCAGCCGTGCCGCCGCCCGGGTACGACCCCGGCGAGGGTCCCACCCTGACGGCGTACCAGAGCGGACCGGAGCTGATCCCCGACGAGCCGCGCCGCCCGTTGCGGACCGTGGCGGCGGTGCTCGGGGTCGTGCTCGCCCTGGCCGTGCTGGGCGGGCCGCTCGGGCTGCTCTGGGCCGTGCTCGCGCCGGACACCCCGGTGCTCAAGACCGCCGAGGGCGCGATCTACGCCGAGCCCCAGCCGGAGCAGCCGATCGCCGCGGACGGCTGGTTCAGCCTGCTCGGGCTGGCCTTCGGGGTGCTCGCGGCGCTGGCCGTGTGGTTCCTGCTGCGCCGCCAACGCGGCCCCGTCGGGCTGCTCGGCGTGCTGCTGGGCACGCTGGCCGCCGCCCCGGTGGCCTGGCAGGTGGGGCGTCGGGTCGGGCTGGCGACCTTCGACCGGCTGCTGGACAGCGCCCCGGCCGGGCAGGCGTTCACCAAACCCGCAGACCTGCGCGCCGGCGGAATCGACTGGCTCTTCGGCGCGCTGCCGGTGCCGCACGGCAACCTGCTGCTGCCGGCGTTCGGCGCCGCTGTCACGTACACCCTGCTGGCCGGTTGGTCGCGCTGGCCGGGCCTGCGGCCGGAGCCGGACCCGGCGGCCCTCAGTTGGGCGTCGGTGGGGACGCCAGCTCCGACAGCGGCACCGGAACCGCCCGCACCTGGCGCAGCAGAGCCGCCTCGCGGTTGAGCAGTCGCAGCTCGGCGCGGAGCCGGGCGGCGGTGTCGTCGATCGCGAGCAGCCGCTGCCGGTCGTCGACGGTCAGCGCGGCGGTGGCCGCCACCAGGTGCGACAGCACCGTCGGGTCCTCCGGCAACTGCTCGGAGATCTCCTCCGGGTCGGGGCGGATCAGCCCCAGGTACTGCCGGAACACCGCGATCACCCGGGCCGCCAGCAGGTCGGCCACCTCGTCCGGCCCGGAGGCCTCGGGCAGCCACTCGACGTCGGCGGTCAGGTAGGGCGCGGACGCGTCGTCGACGTCGGCGATCCGGAATCGGCGGCGCCCGACGGTGACGATGTCGAAACCGCCGTCGGCCAGCTCGGTGACCTGGCGCAACTCGGCGGTGCAGCCCACCTCGTGCAGGGTGACGTCGCCGACGCCGGTGCCCGCGCGGGCGCCGGGCCCGGCGGGCGCGACCTCCCAGCCGGCCTGGATGGCCACCACCCCGAACTCCCGGGACGCGCCCTCGGGCAGGTCGACCAGGTGCCGGACCAGGGCCCGGTAGCGCTCCTCGAAGATGTGCAGCGGCAGCACCAACCCGGGAAAGAGCACCGTTGCGAGCGGGAACACCGGCAGCCGTGCGGTCACGTGGTCGAGCCTAACCAATCGCCCCCGCGCCGGCGTGGCCCGGCTCACCGTCCCGCCGAGCGGGCGGCTGGGGTGAGCTCCGGTCGGGCCGCCTAGACTCGCAAGGGTGCTGAATCGGATCGACCTGCGCGACGGTCTCGTGGACCCGCGCCGCCTGCTGCCCCGTGCCCAGCTCGACGTGTCGGTGGCCGTCGAGCGGATCAAGCCGCTCGTCGAGGCGGTCCGGGAGCATGGGTACCCGGCGATCCGGGAGGCCAGTGAGCGGTTCGACGGCATCTCACCGGAGGTGCTGCGGGTGCCGGTGGAGGCGATCGCCGAGGCCGAGGGTGTGCTCGACCCGGCCGTGCGGGCCGCCCTGCTGGAGTCGATCGCCCGCGCCCGCAGGGTGCACGACGACCAGCGGCGCACCGACCACACGACCCGGGTGGTGCCCGGTGGCACGGTCACCGAGCGGTGGCTGCCCGTCGACCGGGTGGGCCTCTACGTGCCCGGCGGCCTGGCGATGTACCCGTCGACGGTGGTGATGAACGTGGTGCCGGCCCAGGCGGCCGGGGTGCGCTCGCTGGTGGTGGTCAGCCCGCCGCAGAAGGACAACGGCGGCCTGCCCGACCCCCGGGTGCTGGCCGCGTGCGCGCTGCTCGGCGTCGACGAGGTCTACGCCGTGGGCGGCGCCCAGGCGGTGGCGATGCTGGCGTACGGGTCCGCCGTCGACCCGACGGGCGCGCTGCGGTGCGAGCCCGTCGACCTGGTCACCGGCCCGGGCAACATCTGGGTGACCGCCGCCAAGCGGCTGCTGCGGGGTGTCGTCGGCATCGACGCCGAGGCGGGCCCGACCGAGATCGCGATCCTGGCCGACGACAGCGCCGACCCGGCGCACGTCGCCGCCGACCTGATCAGTCAGGCCGAGCACGACCCGCTCGCCGCGAGCGTGCTGGTCACCCCGTCGTTGGCGTTGGTCGAGGCGGTCGAGACGGAGCTGGCCCGGCAGGTGCCCGCCACCAAGCACGCCGAGCGGGTGACCACGGCGCTGACCGGTGAGCAGAGCGGCGTGGTCCTGGTCGACGACCTCGAGGCGGGGCTGCGGGTGGTCGACGCGTACGCGGCCGAGCACTTGGAGATCCAGACGGTCGACGCCCGGGAGTGGGCGCTGCGGGTGCGCAACGCCGGAGCGATCTTCGTGGGCGCGTGGTCGCCGGTGTCGCTCGGCGACTACTGCGCCGGCTCCAACCACGTGCTGCCCACCGGCGGCTGCGCCCGGCACTCGTCCGGGCTGTCGGTGCAGTCGTTCCTGCGCGGCGTGCACCTGATCGAGTACACCGAGGCCGCGCTGCGCGAGGTAGCCCCGCACGTGGTCGCCCTGGCCAACGTGGAGGACCTGCCGGCGCACGGCCAGGCCGTGCAGGCCCGCTTCCCGGGAGGGGTGGCGTGACCTCCCTCGATGATCTGCCGATCCGCGACGACCTGCGCGGGCTGTCGCCGTACGGGGCGCCGCAGCTCGACGTGGCGGTGCGGCTCAACACCAACGAGAACTCCTACCCGGTGCCGGAGCCGGTCGTCGACGCGATCGGCAAGGCGCTCGCCGCCGAGTTGCGCGACCTGAACCGCTATCCGGACCGGGACGCGGTGGCGCTGCGCGCCGACCTGGCCGAATATCTCGGGCACGGCCTGACCGTCGAGCACGTCTGGGCGGCCAACGGCTCGAACGAGATCCAGCAGCAGTTGTTGCAGGCGTTCGGTGGGCCGGGGCGCACCGCGCTGGGTTTCGTGCCGGCGTACTCGATGCACCCGCTGCTGGCCCTGGGCACCGGCACCCGGTGGGTGCCCGCCCAGCGCGGCGTCGACTTCGGGCTGACCGCCGACGAGGCGGTGGCGCAGGTCCGCGAGCACCGGCCCGACGTGGTCTTCCTCTGCTCGCCGAACAACCCCACCGGCACGGCGCTGGACCCGGCGGTGGTCGCCGCGGTGCTCGACGTCGCGCCCGGCATGGTGATCGTCGACGAGGCGTACGCCGAGTTCGCCAGGCCGGGCACGGTCAGCGCCCTCGCGGTGCTGCCCGGCCACCCGCGGCTCGTGGTCACCCGCACGATGAGCAAGGCGTTCGGCTTCGCCGGTGGCCGGCTGGGCTACCTGGCCGCCGACCCGGCGGTGGTGCGGGCGGTGCAGCTGGTCCGTCTGCCGTACCACCTGTCCGTGCTCACCCAGGCCGCCGCCCGCGCGGCGCTGGCCCACCGCGACGCCCTGCTGGGTACGGTGAGCGCGATCATGGTCCAGCGGGACCGGATCGTCGCGACGCTGCGCGAACGGGGCCTGCGGGTGGCCGACAGCGACGCCAACTTCGTGCTGTTCGAGACGGGCGGCGACCAGGCTGCCGCCTGGCAGGCCCTGCTGGCGCAGGGGGTGCTGGTCCGCGACGTCGGCCTGCCCGGCTGGCTGCGGGTGACCGCCGGCACCCCCGACGAGACCGACGCCTTCCTAGCCGCAATGGAGACCGTGCGATGGGAGCGCGAGCAGTGAGCTTGCGAGCCCCGCAGTCGCGACCGAAAGGTATGCAATGAGCCGGACCGCCCGGGTGGAGCGGATCACCAAGGAGACCAAGGTTCTCGTCGAGATCGACCTCGACGGCACCGGCACGGCCGAGATCAGCACCGGCGTGGGCTTCTACGACCACATGCTGAACCAGATCGCCCGCCACGGCGGCTACGACCTGACCGTGCGCACCGTGGGTGACCTGGAGATCGACGCGCACCACACGATGGAGGACACCGCGCTCGCGCTGGGCGCCGCGTTCGACCAGGCGCTGGGCGACAAGGCCGGCATCCGGCGGTACGGCTCGGCGACCGTCCCGATGGACGAGGTGCTGGTCCGGGCTGCGGTGGACCTGTCCGGGCGGCCGTACGTGGTGCACGACGAGCCGGTCCTCGCGCCGTACATCGGGCCGGTGTACCCGACCAGCATGACCCGGCACATCTGGGAGTCGTTCGGCCAGGCGGCCCGGATCACCCTGCACGTCGACGTGCTGCGCGCGGCCCGTCCGGGTGGGCACCCGGACGCGCACCACGTGGTGGAGGCCCAGTTCAAGGCGGTGTCCCGGGCGCTGCGCGAGGCCACCGCGATCGACCCGCGGGCGGCGGGCGCGATCCCGAGCACGAAGGGGGCGCTCTGATGAGCGCGAGGAGTGCAGCGCAGCGGAGCCCCGCAGTCGCGAATGGAAGGTGGCTCTGATGAGCGCGAGGAGTGCAGCGCAGCGGAGCCCCGCAGTCGCGAATGGAAAGTGGTTCTGATGGGTGCCGCGTTGCCGACGTTGCTGCTGATCCTGGCCGGTGTGCTGGTGGGTGGCGCGTGGTCGCTGCACCGGCAGGGTGCGCCGAGGGCCGCCGTGGTGATCACCGCGCTGCTCGCGCTGCTGGCCACGGCCGCCGGGGTGCTCCGGCTGATCCCGGAGTCGGGGTCGTGACCGCCGACGTGGTGGTGCTCGACTACGGCTCGGGCAACCTGCGCTCGGCGGAGCGGGCGCTGGCCGCCGCGGGTGCGTCCGTCCGGGTGACCGACGACCTCGCCGCGGCGGCCGCCGCGGACGGTCTGGTGGTGCCGGGTGTGGGCGCCTACGCGGCGTGCATGGCGGGTATCGAGGCGCTCGGCGCGGGGCCGGTGATCGCGGAGCGGGTGGCCGCGGGCCGGCCGGTGCTCGGCATCTGCGTGGGCATGCAGGTGCTCTTCGAGCACGGCGAGGAGCACGGGGTGGTGACGAAGGGCCTGGGGTTGCTGCCCGGTGGGGTGACCCGGTTGGCCGCGCACCGCCTGCCGCACATGGGTTGGAACACGGTCCGCGCGCCGCGGGGGTCGGTGCTGTTCGCCGGGTTGCCGCCGGAGAGCCGGTTCTACTTCGTGCACTCGTACGCGATGGGTGACCCGGCGGCGTTGGCGGCGGCGGGGGCCGTGGTGACGACGACGCACCACGACACCGACTTCGTGGCCGCGGTGGAGCGTGGGCCGCTGTCGGCGGCGCAGTTCCCCCGGAGAAGTCCGCCGAGACCGGTGCCGCGTTGCTGCGCAACTGGCCGCCACTCTGCCCGCCGGTGACTGAGCGCCGGCACCGTCCGGTGTCCGGCCGGCGGGCGTCGCGGTGAGCCGGGAGCGGGCCCGTCGGCGGGCCGAACGTGAGGCTGAACTGGCGCGGGAGCGGGCGGCCCGGCAGCGCCGGGTGGCGCGTCGACAGCGCCGCCGCGCCGTCGTCCGCCGGTTGACGCCGCAGTTGCGGCGGGGCCGCACGGGCCGGCTGGCTCGGCACACGCGGGGTGAGCGGGCGGCGATCGTGCTGCTCACCGTGGCGGCGATGATTCTGATCTGGACGTTCGTCGACGATGTGGCGTTGCGTGTCGCGCTGATCGTGCTGTTGCTGCTCGTACTGCCGGCGATCGTGGTGATCGCCCTGGACCGCCGTACCTGATCGAGGAGATGACGTTGAGCCTCACCCTGTTACCCGCCGTGGATGTCGCCGACGGCCGGGCTGTCCGGCTCGTGCAGGGCGCCGCCGGCAGCGAGAGCGTCTACGGCGACCCGTTGGACGCGGCGCTGGCGTGGCAGCGCGACGGCGCCGAGTGGATCCACCTGGTCGACCTGGACGCGGCGTTCGGCCGGGGCACCAACGCGCACCTGCTGGCCGAGGTGGTGCGCCAGCTGGACGTGCAGGTGGAGTTGTCCGGCGGCATCCGGGACGACGAGTCGCTGCGGGCGGCGTTGGGCACCGGGGCGAGCAGGGTGAACATCGGCACCGCCGCGCTGGAGGACCCGGTGTGGTGCGACCGGGTCGTCGGGGAGTACGGCGACCGGGTCGCCATCGGGCTGGACGTACGCGGTCAGACCCTGTCCGCGCGGGGGTGGACCCGGGACGGCGGTGACCTGTACGAGGTGCTGGAGCGCCTGGACAAGGCGGGCGCCACGCGGTACGTGGTCACCGACATCACCAAGGACGGCACGATGCGCGGGCCGAACCTGGATCTGCTGCGCGAGGTGTGCGCGCGTACCGACCGGCCGGTGATCGCCTCGGGTGGCGTGTCCACCCTGGACGACCTGCGGGCGCTGGCCACGCTGGAGCCGCTGGGCGTGGAGGGCGTGATCGCCGGCAAGGCGCTGTACGCGGGCGCGTTCACGGTGGCCGAGGCGCTGCGCACGTTGGCCGAGGCGTGACTGTCACCCGGCTGGGTTCGGGAGGGCCGTGGGAGCAGAGCTACGGCTATTCCCGGGTGGTCCGGGCCGGTGACCTGGCCTGGACGGCTGGCTGCACGTCCACTGTCGACGGTCGGGTCGTGCACGTCGGGGACGCCGCCGCGCAGACGGCGCAGGCGTTGCGGATCGGGTTGGCGGCGCTCGCCGAGGTGGGCGTGCAGCCGGGTGACGTCGTCCGGACCCGGATGTACGTGACGGACCGGCTGCACGCCGACGAGGTGGGTCGGGCGCACAATGCGGTCTTCGGGGCGGTCCGTCCGGTGGCGACGCTTGTGGTGGTGGCGGGTCTGCTCGATCCGGAGCATCTGGTCGAGGTGGAGTTGGAGGCGTTCGTCGGCGACCGCTGAGTCGCCGGTGGTCCTCGTCACGGCCGCCTTCCGGCCCGATAAGTTGTGCACAACTTAATTGCGGGCTACGGTTCAGTGGTGACTGATGACCTGGTGCTGCGCCGGCAGGTGTGCTTCGCGCTCTACGCCGCGTCGCGCGCCCTCACCGACGTGTACCGGCCGATCCTCGACGAGTTCGGGCTGACCTACCCGCAGTACCTGGTGCTGCTGGTGCTCTGGGAACGCCCCGACGACGCGCCCACGGTGTCCGAGCTGGGCGCCGAGCTGCGGCTGGACTCCGGCACGCTCTCCCCGCTGCTCAAGCGGCTTCAGGGGGCGGGCCTGGTGGTGCGGCGGCGGTCGGCGCGCGACGAACGGCGGGTCGAGGTGGGCCTGACCGAGCAGGGCCGGGCGCTGCGGGAGCAGCTCTGCGACGTTCCGCTGCGGATCGCGCAGGCCACCGGGCTGGGCATCGCCGAGCTCGTCGCCCTGCGCGACACGCTCACCCGGGTCACCGAGACCATCCACCGACAGAAGGAGCAGTGACTCTCATGCAGGTTCTCTACACCGCGTCCGCGACCGCCACCGGCGACGGCCGGGACGGCCACGTCGAGACCTCCGACGGCACTCTCGCGCTCGACCTGGCGGTGCCGAAGGAGATGGGTGGCGCGGGTGGCGCCGCCAACCCCGAGCAGCTCTTCGCCGCCGGCTACGCGGCCTGTTTCCACAGCGCCCTGCGCCTGGTGGCCCGCCGCGCCAAGGCCGACGTGACCGGCTCCGTCGTCGCCGCCGAGGTGGGCATCGGCCCGAACGGCAGCGGTGGCTTCGGGCTCACCGTGCAGCTCGTCGTCGACCTGCCCGCCGTCGCCCGCGACGCCGCCGAGCAGATCGTCGAGCAGGCCCACCAGGTCTGCCCGTACTCCAACGCGACCCGCGGCAACATCGACGTCGCGCTGACCGTCCGCGAGACCCTGGCCGCCTGACGTCGCGGACCCGGACCCCACCCGCGGACGAGAGGACGACCACCCATGACCAGCAACCGTGAGATCCACCTGGCCAGCCGCCCCGAGGGCTGGCCCACCGAGGACACCTTCCGGCTCGTCGAGACCGACGTCCCGACGCCCGGACCGGGCCAGATCGTGGTCCGCAACCAGTTCATGTCCGTCGACCCGTACATGCGGGGACGGATGAACGACGTCAAGTCGTACGTGCCGCCGTACGCCCTCGACGCCCCGCTCGACGGGGCCGCGATCGGCGAGGTGGTGGCCAGCGAGTCGGCCGACCTCGCGGTCGGCGACACAGTGCTGCACGGGCTGGGCTGGCGGGAGTACGCGCTGCTCGACGCCAGCAGCGCGCGCCGGGTCGACCCGACCCTCGCCCCGGCCAGCGCCTACCTCAGCGTGCTCGGCATGCCCGGGCTGACCGCGTACGCCGGTCTGCTGGAGGTCGCCGCGATGAAGCCCGGCGAGACGGTCTTCGTCTCGGCCGCGGCCGGCTCGGTCGGCAGCCTGGTGGGCCAGATCGCCAAGCTCAAGGGCGCCGGCCGCGTCATCGGCAGCGCCGGCTCGGCCGCCAAGGTCGAGCGGCTGCGGGCGCTGGGCTTCGACGCCGCGTTCGACTACCACGACGGGCCGGTCCGCGACTCGCTGCGGGCCGCCGCCCCGGACGGCGTCGACGTCTACTTCGACAACGTCGGCGGCGACCACCTGGAGGCGGCGATCTCGGCCATGAACCTGCACGGCCGTGCCGCCATCTGCGGCATGATCGCGCAGTACAACGACACCGAGCCGCCCGCCGCGCCCCGCAACCTGTCGCTGGTCATCGGCAAGCGGCTCACCCTGCGCGGCTTCCTGGTCAACGACCACAACCACCTGCGGAAGGCGTTCGTCAACGACGTCGCGGGCTGGCTGCGCGAGGGCACGCTCTCCTACGACGAGACGGTCGTCGACGGCATCGAGAACGCCCCGGCGGCGTTCCTCGGCCTGCTGCGCGGCGAGAACCTGGGCAAGATGCTCGTCCGGGTGTGAGCACCCGCACATCGCGTACGGCGGTCGGCCCGGTCGGGTCGGCCGCCGTGCCACGCGCGGAAGATAGGGTGGCGGCATGACGGTGGCGGTACGCGTGATCCCCTGCCTCGACGTGGACGCCGGGCGCGTGGTCAAAGGGGTCAACTTCGTCGACCTGCGGGACGCCGGCGACCCGGTGGAGCTGGCCGCCGCGTACGACCGGGCCGGCGCCGACGAGCTGACCTTCCTCGACGTCACCGCGTCCTCCAGCGACCGGGGGACGATGCTCGACGTGGTGCGCCGCACCGCCGAGACGGTCTTCATCCCGCTGACGGTCGGGGGCGGGGTCCGGCAGGTCGGCGACGTCGACACGTTGCTGCGCGCGGGCGCGGACAAGGTCGGCGTGAACACCGCCGCCATCGCGCGGCCGGAGCTGATCGCCGAGATCGCCGACCGGTTCGGCCGGCAGGTGCTCGTGCTCTCCCTCGACGTCCGCCGCGCCCCGGCCGGTGGCACGCCCAGCGGGTTCGAGGTCACCACCCACGGTGGCCGGCGCGGCACCGGCCTCGACGCGGTGCGCTGGGCGCGGCAGGTGGCCGAGCTGGGCGCGGGGGAGATCCTGCTCAACTCGATGGACGCCGACGGCACCAAGGCGGGCTTCGACCTGGAGCTGATCGGCGCGGTCCGGGCCGTGGTGGACGTGCCGGTCGTCGCCAGCGGTGGGGCTGGCGAGGTGGCGCACTTCCCACCGGCGATCGGGGCCGGCGCCGACGCGGTGCTCGCCGCCAGCGTCTTTCACTTCGGCGAGCTGACGGTGGGCGAGGTCAAGGACGCCCTGCGGCGCAGCGGTCACCCCGTGCGCTGAGGCTCAGTGCCCGCCGGACTGGCCCTCGGGTGAGCGGCGGGGGGTGGGGATCGACCGGACCGCGTACTCCTGCACGGCCGCCGCGTGCTCGGCCTCGTCCAGGATCCAGTCGGCGCGGCCCGGCGCGTGCCGGCGGCTCAGCACGCCCTGCACGGTGTCCACCATGGTCGCCACCCCGGCGCGCGGCCGGGTACGCCAGAGCTGCTCACCCTCGGTGGTGATGCGGAACCAGCCGTCGGCGACGGTCACCAGGCCCGCCCCGACCAGCCGCTGCACCGCGGCCTCCACCTCGTGTCGCTGTGGAATCGCCTGGTTCAGGTGATCGGCGGTGGACAGCACGTCGGTCAGGCGTACGCCCTCCGGCCGCCGACTGGTCGCGGACCGTCGGTGTCGCCCGGCCCCGCTCGCGATCACCAACGACACGAATATCCAGGCGTCGCTCCAGCGCCAACCGTTCTCCCCCATGCAGAGATGATGACGGCGAGCGTCCCGGAAGGGAACACCCACCCTCCAACGAGCCCGCTCGCACCATCGCGGAGTGCCGGCCCGTGAACGGTAGGTGAGCGGTCAGCCGGCCGGGGCGGGAGCGGCGCCCGGCGGGTCACCCGCGGTGGCGCCCGGCCGGTCGCCAGCGGTCGCGTCCAGCGCGGGCACCGCGACGAGCGGGATGAAGAACTGCGCGAGGGGGCCGATGGCCAGCGCGTACGCGATGGTGCCCGGGCCTACCGTGCCGCCGAGCAGCCAGCCCAGCGCGAGCACGGTGACCTCGATGACCGTGCGCACCAGGCGGATCGAGCGCCCGGGCCGGCGGGCCACGTAGCCGGTCATCAGCCCGTCGCGTGGACCCGGACCCAACTGGGCGCCGAGGTAGAGCGCGGTGGCCGCGCCGTTGGCGACGATCCCGGTGACCAGCAGAGCGATCCGGACGCCGAGGGGGCCACCGGTGGGCAGCAGGGCCAGGGTCGCGTCCACCACCAGGCCGATCACCACCACGTTGCTGACGGTGCCGAGGCCGGGTCGCTGGCGCAGCGGGATCCACAGCAGCAGCACCAGGGCGCCGACACCGATGGTGACCGTGCCGAAGGAGAGCCCGGTCAGCTCGGACAGCCCCTGGTGGAAGACGTCCCACGGGTCGAGGCCCAGGTCGGAGCGGATCATCAGGGCCATGCTGACCCCGTAGAGGACGAGCCCGGCGTAGAGCTGGCTGAGCCGTCGCACCGGCCGCTGCCGCAGATTGCCAATCAGTGCCATGCATGCCACCCTAGGGGCCAATCCTCCCGGCTGAAGAAGCCAATATCCGAGGAGTGGCCATGACAGCTCAGGTGCGAGGCGTCCAATTGGCCCGGTTGCTGGGGCAGTGGCACGCCCTGCCGGGCCGTCGTCGCAGTCCCGACTACGCCGCCCTGGCCGGCGCGGTGCGCGGTCTGCTCGCCGACGCCCGGCTCCCGCTGGGCGTGCGCCTCCCGGCCGAACGCGAGCTGGCCGAGGCGCTGCGGATCAGCCGCACCACTGTCACCGCCGCCTACCGGGAGCTGCGCGAGACCGGCCACCTGGCCAGCCGCCGGGGTGCCGGCAGCTGGACGATGCTGCCCGGCAACCACCGGGTCGCCAGCACCGGGCTGTGGACCCCGCTGGACGACCGGGAGATGATCGACCTCGGCGTCGCCGCGCTGGCGGCCCCGCCGCAGCTGCTCGCCGCCGCGCGGGCCGCCGCCGAGGATCTGCCCCGCTACCTGGGCGGGGCCGGCTACCACCCGACCGGGATCGGCGAGCTGCGCGACGCGGTGGCCGCCGGCTACACCGCGCGGGGGCTGCCTACCTCGGCCGACCAGATCATGGTCACCAGTGGCACCCAGCACGCCCTGGACCTGGTGCTGCGCCTCGCCCTGGCACCCGGCGGAAGTGTGCTCGTCGAATCCCCGACCTATCCCAACGCGCTCGCCGCGCTGGCCAGCCGCCGGGCCCGGATCACGACGCACGGGCTGTCCGCCGACTCCGGTGGCTGGGAGCCCGACCTGCTGCTGGGCAGCCTGCGGCAGACCCGGCCCAAGCTGGCCTACCTGATTCCGGAGTTCCAGAACCCGACCGGGCACCTGATGCCGTCGGCGCTGCGCGAGCAGGTGGTCGCCGCGGCCCACGCCGTCGGCACCGACCTGATCGTCGACGAGTCCTTCGTGGACCTGCCGCTCGACGGCACCGAGCTGCCCCCGCCCACGGCCACGTTCGACAGGCACTCCCGGGTGGTGAGCATCGGGGGGATGAGCAAGCCGTACTGGGGTGGCCTGCGCATCGGCTGGGTACGCGCCTCCGCGCCGCAGGTGCAGCGGCTGGCGGCCGTCCGGGTCGGCGTGGACATGTCCAGCCCGGTGCTCGACCAGTTGGTAGCGGTGCACCTGCTCAACGACGCGGCGGCCATCGTCGCCGACCGCCGGGCCCAGCTCACCGCCCAGCGCGACGCGTTGCTGGCCGCGCTGGCCCACCGACTTCCGGACTGGCGGGTGACCGTGCCACGCGGCGGCGTCACCCTCTGGGCCGAGCTGGACGGCCCGGTCTCCAGCGCGCTCGCCCGCGCCGCCGAGGAGGTCGGCGTCCGGCTCGCGCCCGGCCCCCGGTTCGGTCTGGACGGCACCCTGGAACGCTTCCTGCGGCTGCCGTTCACCCTGCCGGCCGCCGACCTGGTGGAGGCCGTGGAGCGGATCGCCACGGTCCGCTACGACCTGGACCGGACCGGCCGGCAGCGATGGCGGGAGCCGTCAGTCATCGCCTGAGCCCCGCACGGCAGAGCGCGCGCCGCCAGCGCCCGTCTGCTCAGAACGCGTCTTCGACCCGGCCGCGACTGCCACAATCCCCTGGTGGGCGAGGGCGGGCGGACACGCGGGGTGCAACGGAGCGCACCCGGCTCCCGGGCCACCCGCCTCGAACTCTTCTACGACCTGATCTTCGTCTTCGCCTTCCTGAACGTCACCACCGCCACCGCCGCCGACCGGACCGTCCGCGGCCTGGTCCAGTGCCTGGTGGTGCTGGCGCTGCTCTGGTGGTGCTGGTCGGGCTTCGCCGTACTGGGCAACCTGATCCGCACCGACCAGGGCATCGTCCCGCTGGTCGGATTCGTCACCATGGCCGCCGCCTTCGTGCTCGCGCTGAGCCTGCCGAAGGCGTTCGTCGACCGTCCCGGCGGGCTGTACGGCCCGCTGGTCTTCGCGGCCGGCTACTTCCTGGTCCGGGTCGGCGAGACGTCCATCTTCCTGTGGCTCGGCCGTCGGAACCGGGACGTGCGTCGACGCTGGCGGATGCTTGCCCTGCCAGTGGTGCTCTCCACGTCGCTCATCGTCGTGGCCGCCCTGGTGCCGCAGCGGCTCTTCGACGGCGCCGCCGAGGGGGTGTTCCGGCTGGCGCTCTGGCTCACCGCCCTGGCCGTCGAGTACGGGGCCGGGCTGGCGTTGCGCGGCACCGGGTGGACGGTGCTCTCCGCCGGGCACTGGGCGGAGCGGCACGGCCAGATCGTCCTGGTCGCCCTCGGCGAGGCGATCATCGCGCTCGGGCTCGCCCCCGGTGGCACCGCCGCCCTGCCGCTCACCTGGCCGGTGCTGATCGCCGCGGTGCTCGGCGTCGCGGTGGCCGCGTCGCTGTGGTGGGCGTACTTCGACACGTTGGCACTCGGCATGGAACAGGCCCTGCACCGCACCCGCGACCCGGACGCCCGCGCCGCCATGGCCCGGGACGCCTACACCTACCTGCACCTGCCGGTCATCATCGGCGTCATCCTGTTCGCGCTCGGCCTCAAGGGGCTCATCCACGAGGGAGCCGCCCCCCACACGCCGAGCTGGGGTGTTCCGCTGCCGGGGTTCGACCTGTTGGCGCTCTACGGCGGGGTCGCGCTCTACCTGCTCGCGCTCATCGTGCTGGGCCGGTGGCTGCTCGCCGCCCCGCGTTGGCCCACGATCGGCGGCATCGTGCTGTTGCTCGTGCTGGTGCCGGTGGCCGGCGCGCTGCCCGAGCTGTTCGCGCTGGCCCTGTTGGCCCTCGCCGCCGCGCTGGCGGTGGGCGCCCAGACGGTCGTCGACACCCGACGCCGGCGCAGGGTCCGGCAGGTGGCGCTGGAGGAGCAGCTCGCCGTGGAGGAGGAGCAGACGAGGTGGCGGGGCCAACACCTGTGAGGGCCCCGCGCCGGCGGGGAGCCGGGCACGGGACCCTCGGTCGGCTCAGAGCTCGGCGAGCGTGCCCGCGTACATCTTGTCGATCTCGGCGGCGAAGTTGCTCTCCACGCCACGCCGCTTGATCTTCAACGACGGGGTGATCTCGCCGTCCTCGATCGTCAGGTCGCGCGGCAGGATCGCCACCTTCTTGATCGTCTCCCAGCGGTTGAGCTTGGCGTTGAGCTGGGCGACGTACTCCTCGACCATCGCCTGCGCCTCCGGCGAGGCGACGATCTCGGTGTAGTCGCGGCCCTCCAGCGGGCCGCCGGCCACCCAGCCCCGGATCGCGTCCGGGTCCAGCGTGACGAGCATCGTGCAGAAGTTGCGGGCCTGACCGACCACCACCGCCTGCGAGGTGTACGGGCAGATCGCCTTGAACATCCCCTCGATGTGCGACGGCGCGATGTACTTGCCGCCCGAGGTCTTGACCAGGTCCTTCTTGCGGTCGGTGATCCGCAGGTAGCCCTGCTCGTCCAGGCTGCCGATGTCACCCGTGCGGAAGAAGCCGTCCTCGGTGAACGCGGCGGCGGTCTCCTCCGGCAGGTTGTGGTAGCCGCGCATCACGGGCCGGCCACGGACCAGGATCTCGCCGTCGGTGTCGATCCGGCACTCCAGGTCGCCCATCGCCTGCCCGACCGTGCCGATCCGCAGCCCGGAGGGCGGGTTCACGAAGTTGCCGGCGCTGGTCTCGGTGAGGCCGTAGCCCTCGGAGATCGGCAGGTTGGCGGCGGCGAAGAAAGTGGCGATCTCGGGGCTCAGCGGAGCGGCGCCGGAGACCAGCACCCGCATCCGTCCGCCCAGGCGGGCCTGGAGCTTGCTGAACACCAGCTTCTCGGCCAGGCCGTAGCGCAGCTTCAACCCGGCTGGCACCGGCTTGCCGGCCTGCTCCAGAGCGACCTTCTCCTTGCCGACCTGGACACCCCAGGCGAAGATCTTCGCCTTCGCGCCGCCGGCGCCCTGGGCCGTGGTGACCGCCTTGTTGTAGACCTTCTCGAAGACCCGGGGAGCGCCGCACATGAGCGTCGGCCGGATCACCCCGAGCAGGTCGACAAGCTTGTCCACCCGGCCGTCGACGTAGGTGGGCAGGCCGACGTGGATCGCGCCGCACAGCAGCGTCTTGCCGAACGAGTGGGCCAGTGGCAGCCACAGGTACTGCAGGTCGTCGTCGCGCAGCAGGCCCACCTCGGCCTGCGCCACGGCCTCCCAGCACCAGCCGCCGTGCAGCAGCTCGACACCCTTGGGCTGGCCCGTGGTGCCGGAGGTGTAGATCAGCGTGGCGAGGTGGTCCGGGCCGATGCCGGCCACCAGCATGTCGATCAGATCGGGCTCGGCGGCCAGCGCGCGGGTGCCCTGTTCCTCCAAGGCGGCCAGGGTGAGCTGGGGAACCGCGGCGCTCGGGTCCGGGGTGCCGTCGAAGAGCACCACGTGGGTCAGCGCCGGCAGGTCCGCTCCGGCGATCTTGGCGGCCTGCGCCGGGTTCTCCGCGAAGAGCACCCGCGAGGCGGAGTCAGCGATGATGTATGTCGCGTCTGCCGGCTCGGTGGTCGGGTAGACGGTGGTGGTCGCCCCGCCGGCGCACATGATGCCGAGGTCGGCGACCACCCAGTCGAGCCGGGTGTTGGCGAGGATGGCGACGGGATTCTCCTGGCCGACGCCGAGCGCGTGCAGGCCGGCGGCGACGGCCTTGGCGCGCTGGCCGACCTGCTCCCAGGTCAGCCAGTCGGGGCCCGAGTCGTCAGGGGTCGGGGACGCGAACGCGTGTCGGTCGGGGGTGGCCGCCACGCGCTTGAGGAACATGTCCGGGATGGAACGGTACGGTACATCGAGAGCCATCGCTGTAGCCGCCTTCGGGGGTGGTGGCGTGACGGTCGTCACGTCATAGTGGTTACCGAAGAGTATTGCCTGGCACCGGGCATCGGCTAGTGCTGGTGATCGGCCGGCCTCCCCGTCGGCCGGCCGACCCACCCCTGATCAGGCGTACCGGGCAGCCACGAGTGACCAGTCGTAGGTTGCCCGGACCCAGTTGCGCCGCGCCGCCAACGGCGAGTTCAAGGCCTCGACGCCGCTGGCCAACAACGTCTCCTCCGCCTCCAGGTACGCCGTCAACCCCCGGTTGAAACGGTCCGCGGCCGCCCGCAACGCGTCCGCCTCGTCCAGGCCGCCCTCCTGCGCGATGACCGTCACCAGATTGTGCGCGTCCGGGTCGGCCTGGCTCTCCTTGCCGTACGAGAAGAGGTCGTTGCACCAGCAGACGAGATCCACCGCCAGCAGGTCCAGTGCGCTCAGTGCCGGATCGGCACGCCGGGCCGGCCCGGGCGGCTGCTCGGACGCCAGGTCGGTAAGGGTGAGACAGGGGTGTACGCCGCCGATGTGCCGACGCAGTTGGACGTACTCCGTCAGCCCCGGCACCCGCCGGCGTTCCCGGTTGGTGGCCTCCCACAGCAGCGCCAGCAGATACTGGCGCAGCTGACTGACGAACCGCAGCAGCATCGGCGCCCGGCCCTCGGCCCGGGTGCGCCGGCACAGGTCGTGCAGCGCGGCGCCCAGCGGGCCGGCGTCCGGCGGCGGTTCCGCGAGCGGGTCGCCGCAGCGGTCCAGCACGTCGAGCAGCGCGGCGATGACCGGCGCCAGCCGGCCCGGGTCGGCCCCGAGGCCGTCCTCGTCGCAGGCGTCGTCCATGACGAACAGCCAGGAGATCAGGTCGGTGAGGAGCCGCAGCCCCTGCGCCGGCCCTTCCGGGCAGGCCCTTCCGGCCAGGCCGGCGGCGTCTGCCCGTTGTAGTCGATGAACTTGATGACCGGAATTGACCAGACCGAGAGCGCGCGCCCACTCGACGCTCTCGCTGGCTGCTCGATCCGTGTACTTGTGGCGCCCCGCCGTGAAGGAGGGTTCCCGTAGCGCCGTGATCGCGAAACTTCGCATCGTGTGCCCCCACATCGTGCCGCCCCGGCGCGGAACGGCGCGCTGAAGCGTACGGGAGGAGGTATCGGCGCGCATCGCTGGGACTGAGGCGGTTACCCACCGTCCTGTGACCGATTAAGTGCAGTAAGTCACATGCCCAGGCTGGCGTTGCGGAGCTGTTGCGCGGACGTCGCCGAACCGTCCAGTTGAACCCGGGCCACCCGCTGGCGGCCGGAGAGGAACAGGGTCAGCTCGGCCGGGGCGCCCACCAACCGCAGCCGCTCGCCACCACGACCGACGGAGACCTCGCCGTGACCGGGCGCCTGCACGTAGAGGTCCGCCGGGAAGCGGCGCAGCGACAGCCGGGCGAGCGGGGCGACCCGCTTCCACAGGGTGGCCTGCAGACCGTGGGACAGGTCGCGCGGCTGCCACCCCGGGACGGCCCGCCGCACGTCCTCGTGGTGGATGAAGAACTCCACCGTGTTGACCAGCTCGTCGGTCAGCGGGTTACTGATCGGGCTCCACACCGGCGGCCGGCGCACCTGCGCCACCAGCTCGGGGTAGGGCCCGGCGGCGAGTCGTCGGCGGACCCGTTCGGCGTGCCCCCGCAGCGGCGGCAGCAGGATCCCGCCGGCCGCGTCCGGACGGCGCTCGCGCAACACGAGGTGCGCGGCGAGGTCGCGGGTCGCCCAGCCCTCGTTGATCGTCGGCGCGTCGGGCCCGAGGGCCAGGAAGAGATCGGCCAGCGCCTCGCGCTCGGCTCGGGCGTACCGGGACATGGCCCGATCGTAGGCCCGCGGACCCGCCGCCGCGCGCCGGCGGCCGCCGATCGCACCCCCGGGCCCGGACGTCCGGTACGTGACGGTCGACATATCCCGTCCGGGTCGGCGGTGCCGGCTCGCAGCGGTAAGGATGAGGGAGATAATTGTGGCTTACGGCGGGGGAGAGCGTGGCGAGCAGGACAAGTCGGGACGTGCTCGGCAGGGGGCTGGGGGTTCTGCGGCAGGCGATCCGGGAGCAGCCGCGGATCTTCGCGGTTGCCGTGATCGGCAGTGTGCTGTTCGGCTCGATGGTCATCGTCAGCGCGTACGTGGTGGGCGCGGTGGTCGGTGACGTGGTGGTGCCGGCCATCGCGCGGGGCGAGGTGGGCGTCGGCACCCTGGCGCTGGCCGCGGTCGCCCTGTTCGGGATCAGCGTGCTGCGGGTGGTGGGCATCTTCGGTCGCCGGCTCGGCGCCGGTTACATGCAGTACCGGCTCCAGGCCGCCTACCGCCGCCGGGTCACCCGCCGCTACCTGGACCTGCCGCTGTCGTGGCACCACCGCAACGCCACCGGCACGCTGCTGTCCAACGCCAACTCCGACGTGGAGGCGGCCTGGTATCCCATCGCGCCGCTGCCCTTCGCGGTGGGCACGCTGGTGATGCTGGTCGGCGCGATCGTCTCGCTGTTCGCCACCGACTGGGCCCTCGCCCTGGTCGGCCTCGCGGTCTTTCCCGCGCTGTTCGCGCTCAACGTCGTCTACTCGCGTCGGATGGCGCCCCGGCAGGCCCGGGCGCAGCGGTTGCGCGCCGAGGTCAGTGGCATCGCGCACGAGAGCTTCGACGGCGCGTTGGTGGTCAAGACGATGGGCCGCGAGGCGCAGGAGACGGCCCGGTTCGCCGGTCGCGCCGGCGAGCTGCGCGACGCGTTGATCTCGGTCGGCCGGCTGCGGGGTGTCTTCGACCCGCTGCTGGAGACGCTGCCCAGCCTCGGCACCCTCGCAGTGCTGGTGGTCGGGGCGTTCCGCCTGCGCCAGGGCGCGATAAGCGTCACCGAGCTGGTCAGCGTCGCGTTCCTCTTCACCGTGCTGGCCTTCCCGGTGCGGGCCATCGGCTGGGTGCTGGCCGAGCTGCCGCGCAGCGTCGCCGGCTGGGACCGGGTGCGCCGGGTCCTCGACGCCACCGGCGAGATGCCGTACGGGCAGAAGGTGCTCGACCCGGCCACCCCGGGGCCGGCCACGCTCACGTTCACCGACGTGCACTTCTCCTACCCGCCGGCCGAGGCGCACGAGCCCGGCGCGCAGGTGCTCGGCGAGGTCGGCTTCACCGTTCCGGCCGGCCGCACTGTCGCGCTGGTCGGGCCGACCGGTGCCGGGAAGTCCACCATCGCGTCGCTTGCCGTACGCCTGGTCGACCCGGACTCCGGCGTCGTCGAGCTGGACGGCGTGGACGTGCGCGACCTGACCGCCGCGTCGCTGGCCGGCACCGTCGCGCTGGTCGCGCAGGTGCCGTTCGTCTTCGACGACACCGTGCGGGCCAACGTCGCCCTGGACCGGGCGGGCATCGACGACGAGGCCGTCTGGGCGGCGCTGCGCCTGGCCGAGGCGGACGGGTTCGTCGCCGCGTTGCCGGAGGGACTGGACACGATGGTCGGCGAGCGGGGCACCTCGCTCTCCGGCGGCCAGCGGCAGCGGCTCACGCTGGCCCGCGCGCTGGCCGGGCGGCCACGCCTGCTGGTGCTCGACGACGCGACGAGCGCCGTCGACCCCCGCGTGGAGGCGGCCATCCTCGCCGGTCTGCGGGCGTCGGCGGGTGAGCCGGGAGTGCCGGCCGCGTCGATCCTGGTGGTGGCGTACCGCCGGGCGACCATCGCCCTCGCCGACGAGGTCGTCTACACCGAGCAGGGCCGGGTGATCGCCCGGGGCACACACACCGAGCTGCTGGCCACCGTTCCCGGGTACGTGGACCTGGTCACTGCGTACGAGCAGGCGGAGGTCGACCGCGCGCAGGAGCGCGCGTACGACGACGAGGTGGCGCAGCTGCCGTCGGGCCTGGAGATCGAGGTGGACCGGTGAGCGCGAGGAGTGCAGCGCAGCGGAGCCCCGCAGTCGCGAACGAAAGGCCAGCCCGGTGAGCGCGAGGAGTGCAGCGCAGCGGAGCCCCGCAGTCGCGAACGAAAGGCCAGCCCGGTGAGTACGACGGTGACTAACGACGAGCGGGACGCGCGGACGGAGACGACCTGGCAGACCCTGCGGCGGGGGCTGGCGCTCTCCCCGGAGCTGCGCACCGGCCTGGCCGCCACCCTGGGCCTGGCCCTGGTCTACATGGTGGGCCGGGTGGCCGTTCCGGTCGCGGTGCAGCAGGGCATCGACCGCGGCATCGTCGGTGGTCTGAACCTCGACGTGGTCTGGTCGGTGGTGGCGGTCACCGCGGCGATCCTCGTGGTGACCACGGCCTGCGGCTACCTGATGATGCGCCGGCTGTTCACGGTCAGCGAGACGGCGTTGGCGAACGTGCGGACGCGGGCGTTCCGGCACGTGCACGACCTGTCGATGCTGCACCAGCAGTCGGAGCGGCGTGGGTCGCTGGTCTCGCGGGTGACGAGCGACGTCGACCAGATCACCCAGTTCCTCCAGTGGGGTGGGGTGATCCTGCTGGTCAACCTGGGTCAGCTGGTGGTGACGACGGCCGTCATGCTGGCGTACTCCTGGCAGCTGACCCTTGTGGTGCTGGTGGCGTTCCTGCCGGCGGTGCTCGTCATCCGCCAGTTGCAGCGTCGCCTCGGCGCGGCGTACGCGACGGTGCGTCAGCGCACCGGCACGCTGCTGGGCGCAATCGGTGAGAGCGTCGTGGGGGCGCCGGTGATCCGGGCGTACGGCATCGCGGGGCGCACCGCGCGCCGCTTGGACGAGGCCATCGACAATCAGCGCCTGGCGCAGCAGCGGGCGATCCGGATCAGCATCGTGGGCAGTTCGGTAGGTGAGCTCGCGGCCGGTCTGGCCCTGGCGGGCGTGGTGGTGCTCGGGGTGACGTTGGGGGTGGACGGCACGTTGTCGATCGGCCAGCTGACCGCCTTCCTGTTCCTGGTGACGCTGTTCATCCAGCCGGTGCAGATCGCCACCGAGGTGCTCAACG
The DNA here is from genome assembly GCF_021442385.1 of Micromonospora sp. MH99. Lineage (GTDB taxonomy): Bacteria > Actinomycetota > Actinomycetes > Mycobacteriales > Micromonosporaceae > Micromonospora. The sequence continues at coordinate 14,946 of NZ_MUZA01000051.1, read as the reverse complement.
AGGCGCAGAACGCGATCGCGGGCTGGCGGCGGGTGCTGGACGTGCTCGACGTGGCCCCGGACGTGGCGGACCCGGGGGAGCAGGGACGGGACCTGCCGGCCGGCCCGCTGGACATCCGGTTCGCCGGGGTGCGGTTCGCCTATCCGGGTGGCCCGCCGGTGCTGCACGACATCGACCTGGAGATCCCGGCGAAGAGCCGGGTGGCGGTGGTCGGTGAGACGGGCAGCGGCAAGACGACCTTCGCGAAGCTGCTCACCCGCCTGATGGACCCGTCGGCGGGAGCGGTGCTGCTGTCCGGGGTGCCGCTGGCGCAGGTGCGGTTCGACTCGCTGCGTTCCCGGGTGGTGATGGTGCCGCAGGACGGGTTCCTGTTCGACGCGACGGTGGGGGACAATGTCCGGTTCGCCCGGCCGGAGCTGACCGACGAGCAGCTCGGCGCCGCGTTCACGGAGTTGGGCCTGGCGGACTGGTTGGACGGTCTGCCCGCCGGCCTGGACACCCCCGTCGGGGAACGTGGCGAGGCGTTGAGCGTCGGGGAGCGACAGCTCGTCGCGCTGGCCCGGGCGTACGTGGCCGATCCGGATCTGCTGGTGCTGGACGAGGCGACAAGCGCGGTGGACCCGGCGACCGAGGTGCGGCTGCAACGCACCCTGGACGCCGTCACGCGGGGTCGTACGACGCTCGCCATCGCGCACCGGCTCTCCACCGCCCAGGCTGCCGACGAGGTGATCGTGGTGGACCGGGGTCGCATCGTGCAGCGGGGCCCGCACGACGAGCTGGTGCACGACTCCGACTCGGTCTACGGCCTGCTGTACGCCTCCTGGTTGGAGCAGACCCGGTAACGAAGCGCCGGGCTGCTGGACGCCGTGGAACGGGTGCTCTACGCTCCGGGTTAGGTAAGCCTAACCTCTTAAGGAGGTCGCGCCATGCGGCCCAGCCCCGCCGAGATCGTTCGTACCCTCGTCGCCGGTCGGCTGCCCGGTCTCGTCCACCTGGCCCGCCGGCCGGGCCCGCACCACGCCCGGCACGTGACCGATCCCGACGGCCGGGTGCTGCTGCTGGTGCCGGTGGCCAGCCACCTGGGCGCCGCGTTGCAGCCGGTGGCCGGAGGCGTCGACGTCGCAGTGGTCCTGGACGTCCTCGACCTGCCACCCGCCGCCGGCGCCCCCGGGCTCGGGCGGGCCTGGGTCTCCGGCTGGGCCGCCGAACTGCACGACGAGGAGGCACGCCGCGCCGCGCTCGACTTCGCCGCGGTCGAGCCGACCGGCGACCTGCTCGACGTGGGCGTCCGGTTCCGGCTGTTCCGCTTCGAGGTGGCCGAGGTGCGGTGGGAGCGGGCCGGCGTCGTGCACCGGATCGACCCGGGGGAGTACGCCGAGGCCGAGCCGGACCCGGTGCACCCGTTCGAGGCGCTGCTGCTGGCCGATCTCGCCGAGCGCGACGCCGAGCAGGTGACCGACTACCTGCGCCGGCAACTCGGGTTGACCGGGCAGACCCCGGACGGGCCGCCGCGCGTGGTACGCGTCGACAGGTACGGCTTGGTGGTGGCCCTCGGGCGCCCCGGCGCACGGCGGCGCGTCCGGCTGGCGTTCCCGTGCCCGTTGGCCGATCCCGACGAGCTGAGCCGCCTCCTGCCGCCGCTGCGTCGCCCGGCCGACGCCCGCCCACCGGGCTGACCCGGTCCAGCCCGCCCGGAGCTTCCGGCCGGGCGGTCCTAGGTCGGCAGCTCTCCGGTGACGTACCGCTGGATGGTGGGGCCGATGGCGGCGACCAGGGTTTCCGGGTCGGCGGACGCCACCGGCTCCATGCGTACCACGTGCCGGATCATCGCCAACCCGATCAGCTGGGTGGCGACCAGCGAGCCGCGCAGCGGCAGTTCGGCCGGGTCGACGTCGAGCTGGTCGAGCACCCGGCGCAGCACCTGCGTGGTGATGAACTCCCGCAGCAGCCGCGCGGTCCACTCGTTGCTCACCGCTGAGCGCAGCAGCGCCACCCCGGCGCTGCCGGCCGGGGAGTCCCAGATGCTCAGGAACGTCCGCACCAGGCGCTCGCCGACGCCCTCCCGGTCGCCCGCGAGCACCCTCGGCACCATCTGGCCGGGGTCCACGGGGAAGTTCATCGCGGCCAGGAAGAGCTGGTCCTTGCTGCCGAAGTAGTGGTGCACCAGCGCCGGGTCCACCCCGGCGGTGGCGGCGATGCCGCGAATCGAGGCGGCGTCGAAGCCGCGCTCGGCGAACGCCGCGCGCGCCGCGTCGAGGATCGCCTCCCGGGTGTCCGGGTTGCCGGGTCGCCGGCCGGTCCGCCGCGTCATCGCCGCCCTTCGTTCGTCAGCTGACGCCGTCGGTTGCCCCGACGGCTGGCGGCAACCCGCGGGGCGCGGGTCGCCGCCGGCCGGTCAGCCGGTGCGCCGCCGCAGGGTCGCCGCCGCGAGCACCAGCGCCAGCACCACCGCGCCGAACACCACGCCCACGTCCCGCCACATCGTGCCGGTCGGCTCGGCGTTGGCGCCGACCTCCTGCAAGGCCTCGATGGCGTACGACAGGGGGAAGGCGTCACTGAGCGCCTGGAGCCAGCCGGCCATCTGGTCGCGGGCCACGAACAGCCCACAGAGCAGCAGCTGGGGGATCACCACGACCGGCAGAAACTGTACTGCCTGGAACTCGGTGCGGGCGAAGGCGCTGCACAGCAGGCCGAGGGCGACGCCGAGCACCGCGTCGAGCACCGCGATCCCGATCACCAGAGAGCTGCTGCCGACGGTCCGCAGGTCGAAGATCCAGTACGCGACACCGGCGGCGACCGCGGCCTGCACGGCGGCGGCCAGCCCGAACGCGATGCCGTACCCGAAGAGCAGGTCGAGCTTGCCCAGCGGGGTGGTGAGCAGCCGTTCCAGGGTGCCGGAGGTGCGTTCGCGCAGCATCGCGATGCTGGTGACCAGGAACATGATCACGAAGGGGAAGATGCCCAGCATCACCAGCGCGATCCGGTCGAACGTCGAGGGCTGCCCCGGCGGGGTCGGCTGGTCGACGTACATGAAGTAGACCAGGGTGAGCAGGACGGTCGGCACCAGCACGAGCAGCGCGATCGTGCGCCGGTCGTGCCGGAGCTGACGCAGGATGCGGCCGGTGGTGGCCGCCAGGATCCGCGGGTTCACGATGCCTCCCGTCCGGCCGGGGCGTCCCCCGCGCCGGCCCTGATCAGTCGCAGGAACGCCTCGTCGAGGTCGTCCACACCGGCGGCGGCGCGGATCGCGGCCGGGCTGTCGTCGGCGATCAGCCGACCCTGGCGGATCAGCAGCAGCCGGTCGCAGCGGGCCGCCTCGTCCATCACGTGGCTGGACACCAGCAGGGTGGTGGCGGCGGCGGCCATCGCGTGGAACCGCGCCCACAGGTCGGCCCGCAGCACCGGGTCCTGACCGACTGTGGGTTCGTCGAGGATGACCAGCTCCGGGTCGCCGACCAGGGCGCAGGCCAGCGAGGCGCGGCTGCGCTGACCACCGGAGAGGGTGGCGACCAGCTGACCGGCCGCCTCAGCCAGCCCGACGGCGCTGACCGCCTCGTCGGCCTCGGCACGACCACGGCCGTAGAGGGCCGCGAAGTAGCGGGCGTTCTCCCGGACGGTCAGGTCGGCGTAGACGCTCGGCGCCTGCGTGAGGTAGCCCACCCGGTTGCGCAGTGCCGGGGTGCCCGCCGGCTGGCCCAGCACGGTGACCGTGCCCGCGCTGACCAGCTGCACGCCGACCACCGCGCGCATGAACGTGGTCTTGCCGCTGCCGCTGGGGCCCAGCAGCCCGGTGACGGCGCCGCGCGGAACGGCGCAGCTGATGCCGTCCAGCACCCGCCGCCCGCCCCGGTCGACCACCAGGTCGCGGACGGTTATCGCGTCGTCCATCACGCACCTCCGAAAAACTCATCGTCTGTTGAACTCAACGCTAGATGAGATAACTCCGTCCGCGCAACGGCCCGCGTTCGAGACGACGCCCGCCGTCGCGCCCAGCATCACAACGGGCAGTAGGCTTCGGACCGGACAGCAGGTCCGGCAACGGGCATTGCGTACTGATCGGGCGTACGGCACGATGGCGCCGTGGGTCACGCTCCGTTACCGCACAGCGGATTTCTCGAGGACTGGGCCGCGCGGTTGCGGGACGCCGCTGAGCGGCCGGTCGTCGGCATCCTGCTGCGCGGCAGTCACGCCCGACGGGCCGCCACCGCGCACAGCGACGTCGACCTCGACGTGCTGGTCGGCGGCTCCCCGTACGCCGCCCGCCGCGCGTACCTCGCCGAGACCGCCGGCCGGGTCACCCACGTCTCGGTGGCCGCCCGCGACGTCCGCTCCTGGGTGCACCGCCTCGGCGAGCCGGCCGACTGGGCGTTCGGGCTGCCGGTCACCGCGCCGGCCCGGCTGCTCTGGGCCGACCCGCACTGGCGGCCCCGGATCGACCTGCCGGTGCTCTGCCAGCCCGCCGAGCCGCCCCGGCTGGAGGAGCTGATCGCCATGCTCGGCAAGGCCGCCGCCGCCCGGGCGGCCGCCGACCGCCCCGGGGTCCGGCTCGCCGTGGCGGACCTCGCCCGGCTCTGCCCGTCGGTGCTGCGCCCGGCGAACCCGTCGGTACGGGTGTCCTCCCGGCGGGCGGCGTTCGCGGCGGCCCTGGAGCTGCCGGTCGCCCCCGCCAGCTACCGGGACGACATGCTGCTCTGCCTCGGGCTGCGTCCGGGCGGCACCGGGCAGCTCTGGGCCGCCGCCGTCCGGCTGGTCGCCGGGATCCTGCCGTTGATCCGCCCGTACGCCGGGGAGATCGCCGACGCGGCCGGCGCCGACCTGGCCGACGCCCTCGTCGACGGCCGGTTGGACCGCTACGTGGCCCAGCTCGCCCGGCCCGTGGGTCACCCGCCGAACCCTCGGCGGGAGTCGTCGCCGGTGCCCGCGCCGCGTGCAGGACAATGGGCAACTGTGCCCGTACCTGACGCGCCGGTGACCGGCGTCCCCAGCGATCCGAGCGGCCCGTCGGCGTCGGCGCCGGTCCGTCCGTCCCAGCTCGATCCGGCCATCGCGGCCCGGCTGCGCCGCACCGCCGACGGTCTGGTCGCCGCCGTGGTGCGCGCCCACGACTCCGGCGAGGTGCTGATGGTCGCCTGGATGGACGACGAGGCGCTGCACCGCACCCTCACCACCGGCCGGGCCACCTACTGGTCGCGCAGCCGTCGCGAGTACTGGGTCAAGGGCGCCACCTCCGGCCACCACCAGTACGTGCGCTCGGTAGCGCTGGACTGCGACGGCGACGCGCTGCTGGTGAGCGTCGACCAGGTCGGCGCGGCCTGCCACACCGGGCACCGGACCTGCTTCTTCACCGAGCTGCCGGTGACGGGGGCGGGCACATGACCGACGGCGCGGTGAGCCCCGACCTGGCCACCTTCACCGACGTGGCCGCCCGCTGGCGCGTCGTGCCGGTCACCCGACGCCTGCTGGCCGACGCCGAGACCCCGGTGGGTGTCTACCGCAAGCTCGCCGGCGGGCCCGGCACGTTCCTGCTCGAGTCGGCCGAACAGGGCGTCGGCTCAGCGGGCATGGCCTGGTCGCGGTACTCGTTCATCGGCGTGCGCAGCAGCGCCACCCTCGTCGAGCGGGACGGGGTGGCGACCTGGCTCGGCCAGCCGCCCGCCGGGCTGCCCACCGACGGCGATCCGGTGCGGGTGCTGCGGGACACCGTCGCGGCACTCGCCGGCCCGCTCGGGGACCCGTCCGACGGTCTGCCCCCGCTGACCGGTGGCATGGTCGGCTACCTCGGCTACGACCTCGTCCGCCGCTTCGAGCGGCTGCCCGAGCTGACCGAGAACGATCTGGGCGTGCCGGAGCTGGGCATGATGCTCGCCACCGACCTGGTGGTGCTCGACCACTACGACGGCTCGGCGATCCTGGTCGCCAACGCGGTGCTGCCGCCGCTGGACACCCCGGGCCGCGACGCGCAGGTCACCGCCGCGTACCACCACGCGGTGGGCCGCCTCGACGCGATGACCACGGCGCTGTCCCGGCCCATCCCACCGATGATCTCCACGGTCGAGCGTCCACCTGCCGACGAGGTCCTCTGCCGTACGCCCGAGGGTGGCTACGTCAAGGCGGTGGAGGCCGCCAAGGAGGCGATCCGGGCCGGCGAGTGCTTCCAGATCGTGCTGTCGCAGCGCTTCGAGCGGGCGACGCACGCCGATCCGCTGGACGTCTACCGGGTGCTGCGCACCAGCAACCCCAGCCCGTACATGTACCTGCTGCGCTTCGACGGGTTCGACATCGTCGGCTCGTCGCCGGAGGCGCACCTGAAGGTCACCGCCGGTGCGGACGGGCGGCGCCGGGCGCTGCTGCATCCGATCGCCGGCACCCGGCCGCGTGGCGCCACCGCGACGGCGGACGCCGGGCTCGCCGCCGAGCTGCTCGCCGACCCCAAGGAGCGCTCCGAGCACGTGATGCTCGTCGACCTGGGCCGCAACGACCTGGGCCGGGTCTGTGAGCCGGGCAGCGTCCAGGTGCCCGAGTTCGCGACCATCGAGCGGTACAGCCACGTGATGCACATCGTCTCCACAGTGACCGGCACTCTGCGTGACGACCGTTCCGCGTTCGACGCGCTCGCCGCGACCTTCCCGGCCGGGACGCTCTCCGGCGCTCCGAAGGTGCGGGCCATGGAGATCATCGAGGAGTTGGAGCCGGTGCGCCGTGGTCTCTACGGCGGCACGGTCGGCTACTTCGGGTTCGGCGGCGACCTGGACATGGCGATCGCCATCCGGACCGCGCTGATCCGTTCCGGCCGTGCCTACGTGCAGGCCGGCGCGGGGGTGGTCGCCGATTCGGATCCGGCCGCCGAGGAGCAGGAGACCCGCGACAAGGCGGCCGCCGTGCTGGCCGCGATCGCCGCGGCGGAGACGCTGAGGGCAGCCCGGTGAGCGCGAGGAGTGCAGCGCAGCGGAGCCCCGCAGTCGCGAACGAAAGGCGAGCCCGGTGAGCGTCGATGGCCGGCGGGAGACCGGCGGCGGGGGCGTGGGGGGTCGGCGTCAGCTGACGTACGCCGTGCTGCTCTGCCTGGCGGGCGCGGCCCTGGCGCTGTGGGCGGCGACCCGGGGCTGGTCGGTCGAGCTGACCGCGCGGCCGGCGCCGCTGCCGCCGGTGCGCGAGGCCCGCACTGGTGCTGCCCTGCTGCCGTGGTTGCCGGCGCTGGCGCTGGTCACGCTGGCCGGCGGTGGCGCGGTGCTGGCCACCCGGGGCTGGGTGCGGCGCCTGCTGGGGGTGCTGCTGGGCGTTCTGGGCCTGGCGGTGGCCGCCGGTGGCGCTTACGGCCTGGTGGCCGATCTCGACGGCGTGGTGAGCCGGCAGTGGCCGGCGCTGTGCCTGCTCGGCGGTCTGCTCGCCGCCGTGGGCGGCGGGTGGACGGGGCTGCGGGGCGGCGTCTGGCCGGCGATGGGCGCCCGGTACGAGCGGCCGACGCGGACCGTCACGGAGAGTGCGCCCACGACGGTCGCCGAACCGGGCCGGATGGCCGGGCGGCGGACCACCGAGGCGTGGGACGCCTTGGACCGGGGTGAGGACCCGACGGCCGGCTGATCAGCCGACCGGCTGGCGCTCGCGCTGCGGGCGGGCCGAGGCGGCGCGGGCGGCGGTCAGTTCGGCCACCAGGCGGTCCAGTTCGGCGCGTCGGTCGGCGCGGGCCCGGTCGGCGCAGACCGCCTCCCAGGCGTTGCCGCGCGCGGTGCGCATCCGGCCCTCGCCGACGACGGCCCGCTCCAGGGTGTGCACCACGCCGACGGCGAGGGACGCCACGGTCCGGGAGATGGTGGTCAGTCCGATGCTCGGGTTCGACTCGACAATGCTCATGGTCACCCCGCACGAGGAGTTGGCGACGGTCGGGCAGGCGCGTCATCGAGTCTGCCCGAGGACGATGCTGGCCGGCTGACGTTTCGCCGGGGTGACCGCCCGGTCAACTGTCCCGCCATGCTCGCGACCTGGGACCGGCCGTTCGGCCTTGAGCTTGCTCACAGCATCGATCGGTGTCGTTGTCGTCGCGCGGCGGACCGGAAGCGGTGGCATGATCGATGGGTCGGCCCGGTTCGACCGGGGCCGCCGGGCTCCCGTCGCGTGACGGCGGTCGATACCGGAGGTGGCGCTGCGTGACATCCCGTTCACGGCAAGTCGGCCATTATGCCGCAGCCCTTTTCGTGAGCAGCGCCATACCCCCGGCTCCCGGCGTCGGTCGGCTGCCCCTAGCATCGGCCCATGACACCCGGAGAGGGGAGTCCGTTGGTGACTGCTGAGCATGCGCACGCGGAGGGGGACGACGCCGGTCAGGCAGCGTCCGTAAGCGTGCTCGACGAGATCCTGGCTGGCGTGCGCGAGGACGTCGCCCGACGCCAGGAACAGGTTCCGTTGGAACGGATCCGTGAGCTGGCCGCTGCGGCGCCGCCACCGCTGGACGCGTACGCGGCGTTGCGTAAGCCCGGCGTGGCCGTCATCGCCGAGGTCAAGCGCTCCTCGCCGTCGAAGGGCCGGCTGGCCGAGATCGCCGATCCGGCCGATCTCGCCGTCGACTACGCGGCGGGCGGGGCGCGGGCGATCAGCGTGCTGACCGAGGGGCGCTGGTTCGGCGGGTCGCTCGATGACCTGGCGGCCGTGCGGGCCGCGGTCACCGTGCCCGTGCTGCGCAAGGACTTCGTGGTCTCCAGCTACCAGGTGCACGAGGCGCGCGCGCACGGCGCCGACCTGGTCCTGCTGATCGTGGCCGCCCTTGAGCAGAACGTGCTGATGGGCCTGCTGGAGCGGATCGAGTCGCTGGGCATGACCGCGCTCGTCGAGGTCCACGACGAGGAGGAGGCCGACCGGGCCCTGGAGGCCGGTGCCCAGGTGATCGGGGTCAACGCCCGTGACCTGCGTACCCTTCAGGTGGATCGGTCGGTGTTCGAGCGGATCGCGCCGGGCCTGCCGAGCAGCGTTGTCAAGATCGCCGAGTCCGGCGTCCGCGGCCCGCACGACCTGATCCGGTACGCCTCCGCGGGCGCGGACGCGGTCCTCGTCGGCGAGGGCCTGGTCACCCAGAAGAGCCCACGCGAGGCGGTGGCCGAACTGGTCAACGCCGGCAACCACCCGGCGACGCCCCGGCCGGTGCGCTGACCCGCGCCGGTGTGACGCCCCACCGAGAGGATTTCCGATGAGCGCCGATGCGCTGGCCCCGGTGGCCGGCTCGCAGCCCGACTCCGCCGGCCACTTCGGCCGCTTCGGCGGCCGGTTCGTGCCCGAGGCCCTGGTGGCCGCGCTGGACGAGCTCGACGGGGCGTGGCGGACGGCGATCGCGGACGAGTCCTTCCGGGCCGAGTTCGGGGCGCTGCTGCGCGATTACGCGGGCACGCCGTCGCTGCTCTACGAGGCCCGGCGGTTCTCCGCGAAGGTCGGCGCGCGGGTGCTGCTCAAGCGTGAGGACCTCAACCACACCGGCGCCCACAAGGTCCGCAACGTGCTCGGCCAGGCGCTGCTCACCAAGCGGATGGGCAAGACCCGGGTGATCGCCGAGACCGGGGCGGGCCAGCACGGCGTCGCCACCGCGACCGCCGCCGCCCTGTTCGACCTGGAGTGCGTCGTCTACATGGGCGAGGTCGACACCGAGCGGCAGGCGCTCAACGTGGCCCGGATGCGCATGCTCGGCGCCACTGTCGTTCCGGTGACCACCGGCTCGCGCACCCTCAAGGACGCGATGAACGAGGCCATGCGCGACTGGGTGGCGAACGTCGACGAGACCCACTACCTGATCGGCACGGCCGCCGGGCCGCACCCGTTCCCGGCGATGGTCCGGGACTTCGTGCGGGGCATCGGCGACGAGGCCCGTCAGCAGTGCCTCGACCTGACCGGCGCGCTGCCGGACGCCGTCACCGCCTGCGTCGGCGGCGGCTCCAACGCGCTGGGCATCTTCCACGCCTTCGTTCCCGACGAGGACGTGCGGCTCTACGGCTTCGAGGCCGGCGGCGAAGGGGTGGCCACCACTCGGCACGCCGCGAGCATCACCGGCGGGTCGGCGGGTGTGCTGCACGGCGCCCGCACGTACGTGCTGCAGGACGCCGACGGGCAGACGCTGGAGTCGCACTCGATCTCCGCGGGCCTGGACTACCCGGGTATCGGGCCCGAGCACGCCTGGCTGCACGACACCGGCCGGGCCAGCTACCTGCCCGTCACCGACGCCGAGGCGATGGCCGCGTTCGAGCTGCTCTGCCGCACCGAGGGGATCATCCCGGCGATCGAGAGCGCGCACGCCCTCGCCGGCACCGTCACGCTGGCTCCGAAGCTGGCCGCCGAGCTGGGCCGGGAGCCCACCATCGTGGTCAACCTCTCCGGCCGGGGCGACAAGGACGTGCACACCGCCGGGGACTACTTCGGCATCCTCGACAAGGAGCACTGAGATGAGCCGCATCGGGGTGGCCTTCGACAAGGCCCGGGCCGACGGGCGGGCCGTGCTGGTCGGCTGCATGCCGGCCGGGTTCCCGACCGTCGAGGGCAGCATCGCGGCCATGACGGCAATGGTCGAGGCCGGCGTCGACGTCATCGAGGTCGAGATTCCGTACTCGGACCCGGTGATGGACGGCCCGGTCATCCAGAAGGCCAGCGACATCGCGCTGGCCGGCGGCGTCCGTACGGCCGACGCGCTGCGCATCATCGAGGCGGTCGCGGCGACAGGTGCGCCGGTCGTCACGATGACCTACTGGAACCCCATCGAGCGGTACGGCGTGGACGTGTTCGCCCGCGACCTCGCCGCCGCCGGCGGCACCGGCCTGATCACACCTGACCTCATCCCCGACGAGGCTGCCGAGTGGCTGGCCGCCTCGGACGCGCACGGCCTGGACCGCACCTTCCTGGTGTCGCCGTCGTCCACCGACGCCCGGGTGGCGATGACCGTGGACAACTGCCGGGGCTTCGTCTACGCCACCGCCGTGATGGGGGTGACGGGCGCTCGGGCGCAGACGTCCGACGCCGCCCCGACGTTGGTCTCGCGGGTCCGCGCGGTCACCGACCTGCCGGTCGGTGTCGGCCTGGGCGTCGGCACCGGCGCGCAGGCCAGCACCGTCGCCGGGTACGCCGACGGGGTGATCGTCGGCAGCGCCCTCGTTCGTTGTGTGCTGGACGCCTCCTCCGAGGCCGAGGGGCTGGCCGCGCTGCGCACCCTCAGCGCCGAACTCGCCGAGGGCGTCCGCAACCCCGCCCGCTGAACCGCCGGGTCCCTGAACCGTCGGGTCCTGAACCGCCGGGTCCTGGACCGTCGGGTTGCCATCGCCACGGCCTCGCCTGCGTCGGTCGCTCGGGCCATGGACGTGGACGTCGTCCGGCCGGTGCAACGGACGACATGAGCGCCGGGCCTACCTGTCGCCGAAGAGCCGTATACCTGTGAGTCATTTTTATGACTCACAGGTATACGGCCTTCTCGCGGATGTGCTCCCAGGCGCTGGCAGCAACGCCTCGCGACCCCCGCTGGTCCGGACCGGGCTGAGTGCGGCGGGAGAGCCGAGTCAGGACAGAAGGGACGGGTCGGCTGTCGGCTCGCCGCGTTGCTCCGGCGGCTGACCTGCCCCAGACCGCTCATCGCGGGAGACGCGGCGCAGGACGCCGGAGCGGCTGGCGAGCCCGTCGGTGACGGCAGCCCGGGTCAGTGGGGTGACGGCCTCGGGCAGCGCGTCGGGGGCGTGCCAGGACAGCCGGCAGCCCGGCGGCGGGTCGGCGCTGGGCCGGCCCTCGGTGACACGCGCGCGGAACACGTGCACCAGGATGTCCGGCAGCGGCCCGGCCCGACCGGCCCGTGCGTGCGTCGTCGGGCCGTCGAGGTGGTAGACGCCCACCAGGTCGACCAGGTCGATCTCCCAGCCCGTCTCGGCGCGGATGTCGCGCAGCGCCGCCTGCACCGGGCTCTCCGCCGGGCGCAGCCGGCCGCCGGGCAACGCGTACCGACGCTGGCCCCGGCCCTGGCGGCAGAGCAGCACCCGGCCGGCGTCGTCGGTGACGACAGCGGCGACCGCCCAGGTGAGCACGCCCATGGACAAAGAGCGTACGGCGGCGCAAACCAGAAGTCATCGGGATCCGCGCGCGGCGGCCCGGGGTGCCGCTGCGGGGGTGCGCAGCGGTAGCGTGTGCACCCGTGACCAACGCCTCGCTGTCCCCCCAGGCGGCCCTGCCCAGTCCCAGCACCGCGGTGTGGCAGCTCGGGCCGGTTCCGATCCGGGCGTACGCGCTGTGCATCATCGCCGGCATCGTGCTGGCCTGCTGGGTGACCGAACGTCGCCTGCGTCAGCGCGGCGTCGCGCCCGGCGCGGTGCTCGACATCGCCGTCTGGGCGGTGCCGGCGGGCATCATCGGCGCGCGGATCTACCACGTGATCACCTCTCCGGAGAAGTACTTCGGCGCCGGTGGCGAACCGTTGAAGGCGTTCGCCATCTGGGAGGGTGGTCTCGGCATCTGGGGCGCCGTCGCCGGTGGGGCGGTCGGCGCGTGGATCGCCGCCCGCCAGCTGGGCATCCCGTTCACCGTGGTGGCCGACGCGCTCGCGCCCGGGCTGCCGCTGGCCCAGGCCGTCGGGCGGGTCGGCAACTGGTTCAACAACGAGCTGTTCGGTGGTCGTACGACGCTGCCGTGGGGCCTGGAGATCCACCGGATGGATCCGGACAACCCGGGGCACTCGCTGCGGGACGACGCCGGGCAGCCGATCCTCGAACCCGGCCTCTACCACCCGACGTTCCTCTACGAGGCGCTGTGGAACCTCGGCGTGGTCGCGCTGGTCCTCATCCTGGACCGGCGGTTGCGGCTCGGGCGGGGCCGGGCGTTCGCCCTGTACGTGATGGGCTACACCGCCGGCCGGTTCTGGATCGAGCTGATGCGCACCGACGAAGCGAACCAGATCTTCGGCGTACGACTCAACGTCTGGACGGCCGCCCTGGTCTTCCTCGGCGCGTTGATCTACTTCGTGCGGGTCCGCGGCCCCCGGGAGTACCTGATCCCGATCGGCCCGGCGGGCACCCCCACGCCGCCCACCACCTCCGACGTGTCCCAGGTCGACCTCTCCGAGGGCCAGACCAGCGCGCGTGCCGCCGCCCCGGAGGGTTACCGGGTGGTCAGCGAGGAGCAGTACGACACCTGGCGGGACACCGGCGTGGCGCCGCCGGAGGCGGACGACGAGGCACGCCCCGAGGGCACCGAGCCGCTCGACGCCGAGGCGACCGACGACGAGGCGGCCCGCGCCCGCGCCGACGAGCCGGTGGATGACACGCCCGAGGCGCGCGACGAGGACCGGGCCGACGCCTCCGGCGTTCGCCCCGCCGACCGGGACAGCTGAGCGGGGGCGGCACCGATGCGAAGCGCGGTGGTGGTCGGCGCCGGGGTCGGAGGCCTCGCGGTCGCCGGGGCGCTGGCCCGGTCCGGTTGGCAGGTCACCCTGCTGGACCGCGCCGAGCGGGTCCGCCCCGAGCCGACCGCCGTGGTGCTCTGGCCCAACGGCGTCCGCGCGTTGCAGGCCCTCGGTCTCGGCGCCGGCCTGGCCGCCATCGCGACCCCGCTGCCCGACGGTGGGGTCCGCCGCCCGGACGGGCACTGGCTGGTGCAACCCCGGCCGACCCCGGCCGACCGGATGCCGGTGGTGGTGCACCGGGAGGATCTGCACGACGCGTTGATCGCCGGCCTCGGTGACCGGGTCGAGCTGCGTACCGGGGTGACCGTTCGCCACGTTCGTGTCGAGCCGGGCGAACGCCCGGGTGTGAGCGACGGACGGCACACCATCGAGGCTGACCTGGTGGTCGCCGCGGACGGCACGGACAGCGTCATCCGTCGCCAACTGGCCCCCGAGTCCGGCGTGGTCAGCTCCGGCTGTGCGGCCTGGCGGGCTGTCATCCCCTGGTACCGGGCGCCTCGGCTGCCCGCCGACCAGCCGATCGCCGGCGAGGTTCTCGGCGCGGGCTACCGGTTCGTGGCCGCCTCGTTGGGCGAGCGTGGCTCATCGGGTGGTTCCAGCCGGGGTGGCATCTACTGGGTGGCCACCGCCGCCGGCGCTCCTCGCCCCGAGCCGCCGGAGACCCAGCTCGCCCTCCTGCGCCGCTGGTACGCCGGCTGGCCGGCGCCGATCGCCGCGCTGCTCGACGCCACCGACCCGAGCGACCTGGTGCAGCAGGAGGTCCGCGAGCTGCGCCCGCTGCCCCGCGCCTACGGCTTCGGAGTCGGGCCGGGCGGGGTGGTGCTGCTCGGTGACGCGGCGCACGCCATGCCGCCGCACCTCGGCCAGGGCGCCTGCCTCGCCTTCGAGGACGCCGCGACGCTCGCCTCGCTGCTGCGCGAGGCCCGCCTGCCCGACGCCGTGCAGACGTACGACCGGGTGCGCCGTCCCCGGGCGGCGACGGTGGTCCGTCAGACCCGGCGCATGTCGGCGGTGCTCCAGACCCGGGGCCGGTTGGCGCTGCGCGCCCGCGACGCGGCGCTCGGCACCATCAACTCGCGGCTGCTCTCCAGCGCCGCCGCCTCGGCGGCGCAGTGGCGTCCGCCGGCCTGACCGTCCGCGTCGCTGCGGGAGTCCGCGCGGTTCAGGGGATCAGGGCGGCGGGTTCGGCGATGCAGGCGGTGCCGATGCGGCGGAAGCCGACCCGCAGGTAGACCCGTGCGATCTCCTCGCTGCCCGCGGAGAGGAAGACGAGGCCGGTGCCGGCGGCGAGCAGTTCGCGGGCGAGGGTGGCGGTCAGGGCGGCGCCCAGGCCGCGACGGCGGGCGGCCGGCAGGGTGGCCACCCCGGCGATCTCCGCGACGTCGTCCACCCGCATCGCCATGCCGCTGGCCAGCGCGCCCTCGGTCGGCGTGCCGGCCAGCGCGGAGATCCGCCGGCCGTCGGCGATCCGGACCCGCTCCTCGTCCAGCGCGGCGAGCTCCAACTCGGTGACCGCCGCGTCGCGCTCGGCCGGGCCGGCC
>NZ_MUZA01000050.1 GCF_021442385.1 Micromonospora sp. MH99 | reverse complement strand
GTGGTGGCGGTGCTCCGGTCGGGGGCGGTGTCTACGGCGGCGGCCGTGCCGGCGGCGGCCCCGGAGCCCGGCCCGGCGGTGCCGGTGGCCGACCGGGAGGCGCGGGCGGCGGGGTGTACGGCGGCGGTGGTGGTCAGCCCGGTGGCGGTCGGGCGGAGCCGCCACGGCGCGGTGGACAGGAGCCGGACTACCGGGGCCAGCGGCCCGGCCGTCGGCGGGACGGCGACGCGCCCGGCGACCCGTACGGGCAGTATCCCGGGGGCGGTCGTGGCCCTCGGGGCGACCGCTACTGACCCGGTCGGCGACATCGGTCCGGCGGCGCGGGTGAGCGCGAAGGGCCACCCACCCGCGCGCCGACCGGTCAGATTCGGCGGAGCACCGCCACGACGCGGCCCATGATGGTGGCGTCGTCGCCGGGGATCGGGTCGAAGGCCGGGTTCTGCGGCATCAGCCAGACGTGCCCGTCGCGTCGCCGGTAGGTCTTGACGGTCGCCTCGCCGTCGAGCATGGCGGCCACGATCTCGCCGGAGTCGGCCGTCGGCTGCTGCCGGACGACCACCCAGTCGCCGTCGCAGATCGCCGCGTCGAGCATCGAGTCGCCCTTGACCTGGAGCATGAACACCTCGCCCTCACCGACCAGCTCGCGGGGCAGGGGGAAGATGTCCTCCACGGCCTGCTCGGCGAGGATCGGCCCACCGGCGGCGATGCGACCGAGCATCGGCACGTACGCCGGGGTGGGTCGTTGGGCGCGGGACAACTCGTCGTCGATGGCCTCGCTGGGGGCGCGGACGTCCACCGCCCGGGGGCGGTTGGGGTCGCGGCGCAGGAACCCCTTCTTCTCCAGCTCCTTGAGCTGGTAGGCGACGCTCGACGGTGACACCAGACCGACCGCCTCGCCGATCTCCCGGACGCTCGGCGGGTAGCCGTGCCGCTCGACCCAGGTGCGGATGAACTCCAGGATGCGGCGCTGGCGGGCGGTCAGGTCGACCGTCGCCGGGTCGGGGAAGGCGCTGACCACCGGGGTGACCGGGCGCACGGCGGGCTGACCCGTCCGGCTGCGCGCGGCGCTGCGGCGTCGGGTGGCCGGCGGGCCCGCCTCGGTGATCTGCTGCGGGCTCTTCGGCCGGCTGGCCCGGTCCTCGGTCACGTCCGTCCTCCCTGGTCGGCGCTGGGTGCCTCGTCGGCTCGTGGTGCGTGCGGTGGTGCCACGGATGGTGCTCGGTTGGTGCGTCGCCGGGTGCGGTGAAGATCCATCGCGCCCGGTTGTTCCTGACCGTATAGGTGAGATCGGTCATTTTCAAACATCTGTACGACCTCTCACCGGCGTGTCGGGGTGAAAAACCGCCCCGGTCGTACGGATGTTCTGATAAATGGTACGTCGGATAGCACGGATGTTCGATCGGTGGCTGTTTTCCGGGGCGTTCCGGCCGTGCGGCCGGTAACCGGGGCGGGCTCTCGGCGTTGGTTCTGCGGTGGCGCGCGGTGTGCGGATGACCGGATGGTCCGTGACGCGCCGGACACGCCGGCCAACTTGACCGGGGTTCGCCAGCGACATACGGTCAACCCCTAGATGTAGTAGTGACACGGGCGTAAGTTGCCTACAGGTTGGGTTCGACTACCGACCGCACTCCCGTAATGTTGATCACGACGAGCGTCACCCGAGGTGGTGCCGTCGTGGCGGACCGTGTCCGGGAGTGCCCGGTGCGTCCGCGGTTGATCACGATTTTGGAGGTTGGGCGATGCGGTGTCCGTACTGCCGGCACGCCGACTCCCGGGTGGTCGACTCGCGGGAGGCCGACGACGGCCAGCTCATCCGGCGGCGGCGCTCCTGTCCGGAGTGCGGCAAGCGGTTCACCACCGTCGAGGAGGCGGTCCTCGCGGTCGTCAAGCGCAGCGGGGTGACCGAGCCGTTCAGTCGCACGAAGATCATCGGCGGGGTGCGCAAGGCGTGCCAGGGCCGGCCGGTGGACGACGACTCACTCGCGCTGCTCGCACAGCGCGTGGAGGAGACCGTCCGGGCCAAGGGGGCCGCCGAGATCCCCAGTCACGAGGTGGGCCTGGCGATCCTGGGCCCGCTGCGCGACCTGGACGAGATCGCCTACCTGCGGTTCGCCAGCGTCTACCGCTCCTTCGACTCGCTCGCCGACTTCGAGCGCGAGATCGAGACGTTGCGGGCCGTGGCGCGAGCCCGGGAGCAGGGCCGGGCCGACGCGGTCGAGGCCGCCGGCCGTACCAGTTGACTTCACTGTTTTTCGAGAGATCAGGACGCGCGGTGGGTGACCGCGCAGACGAGGGGGGCGACGGCGTGACAACGAGCCGTTCACGGAACAAGGCAGGCGCGGGGCTGAAAATCGAGCGGGTGTGGACGACGGAGGGGGTCCACCCATACGACGAGGTGTCCTGGGAGCGCCGCGACGTCGTGATGACGAACTGGCGGGACGGCTCGATCAACTTCGAGCAGCGCGGGGTTGAGTTCCCGGAGTCGTGGAGCGTCAACGCGGCGAACATCGTCACCACCAAGTACTTCCGGGGCGCGGTGGGGACCCCGGAGCGGGAGTGGTCGCTCAAGCAGCTGATCGACCGGGTGGTCACCACCTACCGCACCGCCGGCGAGGAGTACGGCTACTTCGCCAGCCCGGCCGACGCGGAGGTCTTCGCCCACGAGCTGACCTGGATGCTGCTGAACCAGGTGTTCAGCTTCAACTCGCCGGTCTGGTTCAACGTCGGCACGCTGTCGCCGCAGCAGGTCAGCGCCTGCTTCATCCTGGCCGTCGACGACTCGATGGACTCCATCCTCGACTGGTACAAGGAGGAGGGGCTGATCTTCAAGGGCGGCTCCGGCTCCGGCGTCAACCTGTCGCGGATCCGCTCGTCCCGCGAGCTGCTCTCCTCCGGCGGCAACGCCTCCGGCCCGGTCAGCTTCATGCGCGGCGCGGACGCCTCGGCCGGCACCATCAAGTCCGGCGGCGCTACCCGCCGGGCGGCCAAGATGGTCATCCTCGACGTCGACCACCCGGACATCCAGGAGTTCGTGGTCACCAAGGCGCGCGAGGAGGACAAGATCCGCGCGCTGCGCGACGCCGGGTTCGACATGGACCTCGGTGGCTCCGACATCGTCAGCGTCCAGTACCAGAACGCCAACAACTCCGTCCGTGTCTCGGACGAGTTCATGTCGGCGGTGGAGAACGGCAAGGGCTTCGACCTGCGTGGCCGGCTGGACGGCGCGACGATCGAGACGGTCGACGCCAAGAACCTCTTCCGTTCCATCGCCCAGGCCGCCTGGGAGTGCGCCGACCCGGGCCTGCAGTACGACGACACGATCAACGACTGGCACACCTGCCCGGAGACCGGGCGGATCACCGCGTCGAACCCGTGCTCGGAGTACCTGCACCTGGACAACTCCTCGTGCAACCTCGCCTCGCTCAACCTCATGAAGTTCCTCCGCGCAGACGGTGGCTTCGAGGTGGAGAAGTTCGTCAAGTCCGTCGAGTTCGTCATCACCGCGATGGACATCTCGATCTGCTTCGCGGACTTCCCGACCGAGAAGATCGGCGAGACGTCCCGCGCCTACCGGCAGCTCGGCATCGGCTACGCCAACCTCGGCGCCCTGCTGATGGCCACCGGCCTGCCGTACGACTCGGACCAGGGCCGTTCGGTCGCCGCGGCGATCACCTCGCTGATGACCGGCACCGCCTACCGCCGCTCGGCCGAGCTGGCCGGCGTCGTCGGCCCGTACGACGGCTACGCCCGTAACGCCGAGCCGCACAAGCGGGTCATGCGCAAGCACGCCGCGGCCAACGACGAGATCAAGCCGACCAGCCCGGTGGCCACCGCGATCGTCCGCGAGGCGACCAAGCAGTGGACCCAGGGCAACAAGATCGGTGACAAGAACGGCTGGCGTAACGCGCAGGCCAGCGTTCTCGCACCGACCGGCACCATCGGCTTCATGATGGACTGCGACACGACCGGCGTGGAGCCGGACCTGGCGCTGGTCAAGTTCAAGAAGCTGGTCGGCGGCGGTTCGATGCAGATCGTCAACCAGACGGTTCCGCGCGCCCTGCGCAGCCTCGGCTACCCCGAGGAGCAGGTCGAGGCGATCGTCGAGCACATCGCCGACAACGGCCACGTGGTGGACGCCCCCGGCCTCAAGCCGGAGCACTACCCGGTCTTCGACTGCGCGATGGGGGAGCGGTCGATCGCCCCGATGGGCCACGTGCGGATGATGGCGGCGATCCAGCCGTTCGTCTCCGGCGCCATCTCCAAGACGGTCAACATGCCGGAGGCGGCCACCGTCGAGGACGTCGAGAAGATCTACTTCGAGGGCTGGAAGCTCGGCCTCAAGGCGCTGGCGATCTACCGGGACAACTGCAAGGTCGGCCAGCCGCTCTCGGTGGCCAAGTCCAACAAGGCCACCACGCCGGCCGCCGTCGAGACCGCTGCCGCCGCGCCGGCCGCAGTGGAGAAGGTCATCGAGTACCGGCCGGTGCGCAAGCGCCTCCCGAAGAAGCGCCCCTCCGAGACGGTCAGCTTCTCCGTCGGTGGCGCCGAGGGTTACCTCACCGCGTCGTCCTACCCGGACGACGGCCTCGGCGAGGTCTTCCTCAAGATGTCCAAGCAGGGCTCGACCCTGGCCGGCGTGATGGACGCCTTCTCGGTGGCCATCAGCATCGGCCTGCAGTACGGCGTGCCGCTGGAGACGTTCGTCAGCAAGTTCACCAACATGCGCTTCGAGCCGGCCGGCATGACCGACGACCCGGACGTGCGCATGGCGGCCTCGGTGATGGACTACATCTTCCGTCGCCTGGCACTGGACTTCCTGCCCTACGAGCGCCGCGCCGAGCTGGGCATCTTCACCGCCAGCGAGCGGGCCGCCCAGCTGCGGGCCGAAGCCGACGCGGAAGCCGCCGGGGTCACCGGAGCGGAGCTCACCGCGATGGCGTCATCCGCGCCGGTCGAGGCCCCGGCCAAGCCGGAGGCCGTCGCCCAGCCGGCCCAGGAGATGGCCGACGTGGCCGCCGCCAAGCCGGCGCCGAGCGTGGGTTCCAGCACCGAACTGCTGGAGGCCGTGATCGGCAAGGCCGCGGACGCGCCGCTCTGCTTCACCTGCGGTACGAAGATGCGCCCCGCCGGTAGCTGCTACGTCTGCGAGGGCTGCGGCTCCACCAGCGGCTGCAGCTGAGATAAGCAACGAGCCCCGGGCGTTGGCGCGCCTGGGGCTCGTGAGCCGGGAGAGCCCGACCTGATTGCTGCAGGACGGATCTTCGCTCTTCCCGGCCGATTCCGCAAATTCATCGAGAAGGGCGGGGAAGAGATGGCGAAACCAGGCAAGCCCGTACACGTCGTCCCACACGACGACGGATGGGCCGTGCGGCGGGAGGGCAACGAGAGGGCATCCTCGGTGCACGGTACTCAAGCCGAGGCGGAACGGCAGGGCCGGACGGCAGCCCGGGCGAGCGAGACGGAGTTTTACCTGCACAATCGCCTCGGGCAGATTCGCGCACGTGACAGTTACGGGAACGACCCGAATCCGCCCAAGGACAAGGACTAGTTGACGGGGCCCTGGCCTGCCTAAGCAGGTCAGGGCCCCGTGCCGCTTGTCACCGCAAAGAAAGTCTGCCCAGACGATGTCAGAGCGAATGCATCCAGTTGGTGCGGGGCCCAATCGGCCTGGGTTGTTGACCTTCGATACTCAGGCAATCGAGCTAGTCGTTCGGCTCTTCAGCTCAGCGAGCAAACCCAGCCAGGCTGTCCCGTCGAAGTGCAATCTTGGACCTGCTGGATCCTTGCTGTCGCGGACCTCGACGGTTTGATCGACGTACCTGGCCTCGACGCAGGCACCGTTGCTGCCGCTGCGGGTGCTCTTGCGCCACTGCGAGTCCACTGCACGTCTCCTACGCCTTGCGCCTGGCGCTCCGGATCTCCTCGATCATGGTGGCCGAGTCAGTCGGTGACATGGCTGCGGCGCGCAGACTGTTGAACACCACCGTACAACGCCTCACGTCTTCGCCTTCCGCGTAGAGGTCGCCCGTGAGGCCCTCGATGTAGACCACGCCGGGTCCGTCCGCGAAGTTGAGGATGTGGAAGCTCGTCAGCATCGAGGCGTACGCGCCCTCGCGGAACGGGATCACCTGGACGGTGACGTTCCAGCGCTTGCTGGCATCAAGCAGGGCGGTGAGCTGATCGGCCATGATCGCCGCTCCGCCGATCTGGCGGTGAAGGACCGCCTCGTCGAGCACCGCGACGAGCCGTAGCTTGCCGGATGCGATCAGCTCTTGGCGCTGCATCCGTACCGCGACCCGTCGCTCCACGGCCTCTGGCGACGGCTCGAAGGCGTCCTCGCTGGTCATCGCTCGGGCGTAGTCCTCTGTCTGGAGCAGTCCCGGGACCACCAGCGTTTCGAAGTTCTGTACCTCCTCGGCTGCGGACTCCAAGCCGATGTACTGGCGGTACGACGACGGTAGGTCGCCGTACTTCGCCCACCAGCCGCGCTGCTTGCCGGTCTTCGCCATCGACAGGAGCGTTTCGCGGAGTTCGGCGTCGGTGACGCCGTACCGATCGAGCAGGGCGTTGAGCGCTGGTGCCTTGATTCCAACGCGTCCGGCCTCGATGCGCCGGAGCGTGCTTGCCGAGACCTCGATGACGGCGGCGGCTTGCTCGGCCGTGACGCTGGCCTCTTCGCGGACCTGACGGAGCTGCGCACCGAGCTGGAAGCGAACGAAGGTCGGACTCTCCATGGCGGCCATTGTGCCGTCGACACTGCCGTCCAGGATCATCGGACACGCCCAAGCACTATGACCGGTGGTCATTGACCATACAAAAATGCGCGCGCAAAATGAGCGAGCAAATGAGAGTCCGGTTGGACCGCCGGGAGGTCGGGTGCCGAAGCGCGTGCCGTACGACGACTACCTGCTGGCGGTGGCGCTGACCTTGGCGCGGCGGCATCGGCCGGTCTGGTCGTGGCAGCGGTGGCGGCGGATCTGCCGATGCGGGGCCGACCTGCCGTGCCGAGCCCAGCACCGCATCCCGATCCGCCGAGGCCACTGGCCAGGGGAGGAGTAGGAGTGACCGAGGATCAGGTCGGACGAGTCTTGTCGGTGCACCTGCCCGGCGTTGAGGGGCTCTGCGCCTGCTGTCGCTGGTGGTGGGCGCGGCTGTCCCCGTACCCCTGCTATCAGGCGGAATGGGCGGTCCGCTGGCATGCCCGGTCGGCCATCCGGCGCTTCCTGGATGGTCTGTCGTGACCGCCCACGGCCGGGTTCTTCCGGTGTGGACCTGCGGCGGCTGCGCGGCGCCTTGGCCCTGCCGGACCCGGCGCACCGAACTACGTGCCGAGTTCGAGGGCGCACCCGTGTCGTTGGCCCTCTACATGGGGTCCTGCCTGGTCTGGGCAGCCGAGGATCTGACCTGGGTGCCTGCCGGGCTGCTGCACCGCCGCTTCTTGGGCTGGGTTCGGTGAGTCTGATCCGGCGGGGCGATGAGAGGTTCCACTACAGCGACAATTCGCACAAGTGGATCCCGCCGAACCCGGACTACGACCAGGAGGTCTGGGACGAGATGGTCCGGCAGCACCAGCTCCAGCACCTGGAGGAGATCTCCAACCGCAGAAAGCCGGCTCGATCACCTGATGCTGACGAGCTGTGAACGACTCGCTCTGATCGGAGTTCGGTAACACCCATGCTCCGACGAACGAAGAAGAGGTGTGAACGCGCGAGAGAGGACGGCCTGTGAATGAGCCGAGCCGAGCCGATGACGACATCTCCGGAATTGGAACCGATCCGGTGGCCTTCGAGGTCTTCTACCGGCGGCACCTGGAGGCGGTGGGCCGGTTCGTGGCGCGGCGGGTCGACGACCCCCATCTCGCCGCCGACCTGACCGCCGACGTGTTCCTGGCGGTGATCGAGTCGGCGGCCGGCTACCGGCCGGACCGGGGTAGCCAGATCGGCTGGCTGTACGGGGTGGCCCGCAACGTCATCGGCGACGAGCGGCGTCGGGCGGCCCAACGACTGCGGGTGACCGGTCGACTGGCCGGACGACGGGACCTCGGCCCCGATGACATCGCCCGCATCGAGGAGCGGATCGACGCCGAGTCGGTGGCCCGCCGCACCCATCGCGCGCTGAGCGAGCTGCCCGAGGACACCCGGACGCTTGTCGAACTCGTCGCCGTGGACGGGCTCACCGTCGCGGAGGCGGCGACAGTGCTCGGGATGTCACCGGTCGCCGCCCGGGTCCGCCTGCACCGTGCCCGCCGGCTCGTCCGCGCCCTGCTCGCCCGCCCGGTCACCACCCTCGCCTGAGATGAGATGAAGCTGACGATGAACACGACTGAACGGTCGCCGCGGGGTTTCGAGGAGCAGCTTCTCAGGGACCTGAGCGCGCACGTCGCCCGACGGGCCGAGTTGGCGTCGGCGGGCCGTCCGGCCGGACGCCGTACCCGGTTCCCGCGCGGTTGGCGTCTCGCCGGAGCGGTCGGGCTGGCGGTGACGCTGACCGCCGGTGCGCTGGCGGTCCAGACCATGAGGCTCGGCGATCAGTCGCCGCCCACGGCCAGCGCGTCGGAGGTCTTCCACCTGGCGGCCGACGCCGCCCGGCAGCAGCCGGAGCTCACCGCCCGCCCCGACCAGTACGTCTTCACGGAAACCGTGGCGACGATCCGGGACATGCCGGCCAGTGGCCCGTACCGGACCATCCGGAACCAACTGTGGCAGTCGGCAGGTGGAGTCGCGTACACGCAGGTGCGCTATCGACCGGAGAGCGACCCGAACGGGTGGAGCGAGCTCAGGGTGCTCCGCATCGATGATCCCGCCGATCCCGAGAAGAAACTCGACGCGTTCCAGCCGCCCGCGTACCACGGCGATCTGCCCACCGATCCGGACGAGCTGCTGCGCTACCTTCGGGCGCACCCGGTCGACCTGCATCTACCCGAAGGCGCCGACGAGGAGGCCGTATACGGGGGCGAGAGCATGGCGTACACCACCGCGTGGTCGATGCTCGATGGATACGTGCCACCCCGAGCGCTCGCGGCGCTGTTCGAACTGCTGGCACGGCAACCCGGAGCGGTAGTCATCTCGGGTGACGTGGTGGACGCTGCCGGGCGCCATGGGGTGGCGATTCGGATGCCCGGGGTGATCGGTGGAAACCTGGACCTCATCTTCGATCGGGACTCCCACGTCTACCTCGGCACCCGCAACTCGTTGGTGCGTAACGGCAAGGAGTCCCTGTACAACACTGCCGCGCTACTGCGCGTCGCCATCGTCGACCGACCGGGCCAGCTGCCCTGAGCGGTGCCGGGATCGAGAAGGCCGGTGGGTCAGCGCACGAGCACGGGGCTGACCCACCGAGGATTGGGCTGCGACGATGAGGGCATGACAACCGCAGAGGCGTACGTCGAGTTCGCGCGCCGCGAGGCACACGGGGTGTCGCCGACGTACGAGCGACTGTCCGACGTCGTCGCCCACGACGGCGACCTGCTCGCCCTCCTCGACACGCTCCCGCCGGCCAAGCGTCAGCCGAATCTGCTGTTCGGCGTGGTCCGTTGGTTGGGCGGCCCGGTCGACGACCCGGCCGCGTTCCACGACTTCACGGTGGCGCACTGGCCGGCCGTCGAGGCGGAGATGCGGACCCGGGCCACCCAGACCAACGAGGCCGGCAGGTGTGCGGTCCTGCTGCCGGTGCTCACCGCGCTGCCGCAGCCCCTCGCCCTGCTGGAGGTCGGGGCGTCCGCCGGTCTCTGCCTCTACCCCGACCGGTACGCCTACCGGTACGGCGAGCACCGGATCGGGTCCGGCGAGCCGGTCCTGGAGTGCGCGGCCAGCGGCTTCGAACCGCCGACACGCGTACCCCAGGTGGTGTGGCGGGCCGGCCTGGACCTGAACCCGCTCGACGTGACCGACCCCGACGACGTGTCCTGGTTGGACGCCCTGATCTGGCCGGAGCACGGGCACCGGCGGGCCCGGCTGCGCGCCGCGGCTGCGGTCGCTGCGGCTGAGCCGCCGCTGCTGATCCGCGGCGACCTGGTGGACGACCTGCCGGCGCTGGCGGCGCGGGCGCCGACCGACGCGACGCTTGTCGTCTTTCACACCTCGGTGCTCTACCAGGTGCCCGTCGCCCGTCGGGAGGCGTTCGTCCGGCTCGTGCGGGAGCTGCCGGGACACTGGATCGCCAACGAGGCCCCGGAGGTGCTGCCCTACGACGGGCTGCCCGACTCGCCGGACGCGGCGCTGCACAACGTCCTCGCGCTGGACGGGCGACCGCTGGCCTGGACCCGGGGGCACGGCCAGGCGATCACGTGGTTCGGGTGACACCCTGGCTCATGCGGCCGGTGCGGGTATCGGGGCGCGCAGGGCGCGGATGAACCAGTCCACGGCCGGCGTGACCGCGCCGCCACCCGACCAGCCGTTGATCACCGACAGCAGGTCGAGGTAACGATCCCGGCGCGGGTCGTTGGCCAGAACCAGCCGGTCGAGCAACCGCTGGCGCAGGTCGGCGTCGTCGGGGAGGCCGTGCAGACGGGCGTACCGGCTGGTGACCGCCGCGACCACCGGCTCGGCCTCGGGGCCGGCCGGATCGAGGCCGGCGGCCAGGGCGGCCACCACCCCGTCCCGGACCACGGCGACGGCGTCCGGGCGGGGCAGCCCGGGCACGTCGTGGTCGGCGGCGTGCTGGCGAACGAGCCGCCGCATGCTCGCCCGAAAGGTCGGGTCCCGGCACAGGTCGGCCAACTCCACCCACGCCCGCACCTGCTCGGTGGTCGGGTCGTCGGGCAGCTCGGGTGTCATCGAGACGAGCACACCCGGGTACGGCGCCGGGTCGCCGGTGAAGACGCTGTCCAGGAAGTCGTCCACCAGTTGCCGCCGTTCGTGGGCGGTGAGCCGGGCCAACCGGTGCAGATCGTCAACCTCGGACGGACCCGCCTCGCGCCTCGCCGCGACGGTCAGGACGGCCTGGCGCAGCCGCAGCACCCGGACCTGCACCGCCAGCGCCTCGGCGTGCGCGGCGGCCACCTCGTGCAGGGGCACCTCGCGGTCCACGACCCGACGGATGGAGGCCAGGTCCACGCCCAGGTCGCGCAACGTCCGGACCAGTTCGAGTCGCGCCACGGCGTCCGGGCCGAACTGGCGGTAGCCGGCCGGGCTCCGGTCGGTCGGCGGCACGATCCCGCTGTCGGCGTAGTACCGGATGGTCTTGACGCCCAGCCCGGTGCGTCGGGCCAGGTCGCCGATCGTGTACCGCTCGTCACCGCTCATGTCCCCACCCTGCGGTCTCCCCCCGCTGGAGACTCAAGCCACCGCATCAGCGCAGGAACGCCGAGACCGTGACGGTGAACTGGTCGGCGTCGTCCAGCCACGGGTAGTGCCCCGCGCCCGGCTGTACGACCAGCTCGGCGCGGGGCATCAGCTCCGCGAGCTGGGCAACCAGACCCGGCGGGGCACCGAGATCCAGCTCACCGGCGAGCAGCAGCACCGGGCGTGGATGGGCGGCGAGCGCGGCGCGGGTGACCGGCGGGTCGAAAGCGCCGTCGGCGCCGAACATCCGGGCGGCCTCCTGGTTGCGCTGGGCGGCCTCGACCGCCTGGTGCGCGCGGGCCGCCGTGTCCCACCGGCCGTAGAAGAACGGCGCGATCGCCTGCCAGGCGTCGCCGGTGGCCCGTCCGGTCACCATGGACTCCAGCGCTGCGGCGGCCTCCGGGTACCACCGCTCACCGGAGCGGGCCCGGGTGACCTCCTGGCGCAGCGCGGCGGTCGCCTCGAGCCCGACGGCCCGGGTGCTCGGCGTGATCAGCGCCAGCCGGCCGACCCGGTCGGGATGCCAGGTCGCGTACCGCAACGCCAGGTTGGCGCCGGCGGAGTGCCCGAGCAGGTCCAGCCGGTCGAGCCCGAGGTGCACGCGCAGCGCCTCGACGTCCGCGACCAGGCGGTCGCACCGGTACGAGGAGGCGTCCGACGGCACCGCCGACCGGCCGGTGCCGCGCAGGTCCAGCCGAACCAGGCTCCGATGCGAGGACAGGCCACCCAGGTCACCGAGGTACGCCGAGTCGCGCATCGGCCCGCCGGGCAGGCAGATCAGCGGATCGCCCCCGCCGAGACTCCGGTACGCGAGCGTGGTGCCGTCGGGCGCGGCGAAGGTGGGCATGACCCACCCTCTCAGACGCCGACGTCCGGCGGCGTGTCCCGCATCCGTCGCAGCGGCGAGCAGACCACGAACAGGCACGCCGCCCAGGTGCCGAGCACGCACACCCAGAGCGCGCCGCGCAGCCCCAGCGTGGTGCCGAGCGCCCCGCCGGTCAGCGCGCCGAGCGGGATCACCCCGAAGCAGATCCAGAGGAACGTGGCGTTGACCCGGCCGAGGATCGCCGGCGGGGTGATGCGCTGTCGGTACGACATCGCCGCGACGTTGAACAGCACCGCGTTGGCCGAGAACGCGGCCAGCCCGACGCCGTAGAGCAGCAGCCCCCAGCCGGGTCGGGCCAACGGCATCAGCAGATAGAGCGGGCCCGGGACGGTCATCGCCAGCCAGATCACCCGGGCCGAGCCGAGCCAGGCCGACAGCCGGGCGGCCAGCACCCCCACCACCAGCCCGCCGACGGCGCTGACCGAGAAGACCAGACCCACCTGCACCGGCGCGGCGTGCAGCTCCCGCACCAGGAAGGTCACCTCGATCGAGGCGGACGCCATCACCCAGAAGTTCGACCACGTCGTGCAGGCCAGGATGCTGACCAGGATCGGCTGCCGCCGGATGAAGCCGAGCCCGTCGGTCAACTCCACCCGCAGGGGTACGCGGGGAGCCGGCTCGCGGCGTACCGGCGCCTCCCGGATCAGGATCAGCGTCAGCGCGCTGACCAGGAAGGCGAACCCGTTGGCCAGGAAGGTGCGGGCGGCGCCGACCAGCCCGATCAACGCGCCGCTGACCGTCGGACCGACCAGTTCGGCGGCGTCCTGGCTGATGGTCAGCTTGGCGTTGCCGTCCACCAGCAGGTCCGCCGGCACCAGCCGGGGCAGCAGGGTCTTGTACGCCACGGTGAACAGCACGGTGAGCACGCCACCGAGCCCGACCACCGCGTACAGGAAGGGCAGGGTGAGGTGGCCGACCAGGGCGGCCACCGGCAGGGACAGCAGGAGCGCGGCCCGACCCAGGTCGCACGCGATCATCAGCCGCCGCTGGTCGAGCCGGTCGGCGACGATGCCCGCCGGCAGCGAGAACAGCAGGTACGGCAGCCAGGCCAGGACGGTCAGCAGGGAGACCTGGAACACGCTGGCGTGCAGGGTGTCCGCGGCGAGCAGCGGCACCGCCACGTTGGCGATGCGGGTGCCCAGCTCACTTACCGTCTGGCCGCCCCAGAGCAGCAGGAAGTTCCGGCTGCGCCACAGCGACGGGACCGCCCCCGCCTCGACCGCCGGGGACTGCTGCACCTGCTGACTCACCGTCGCCGCCTGTCCGTGCGGGTTAAGCGCCGCCGGCCGGCGGCCCGCGGACTCTATCCACGGCGCGAGCCGTCCGACACCGCATTTCCGCTGCCCCGGCCGTCGCCGCGCAGCGCGGGCCGGGGTACTGCCGGTCGGACAAACGACCTGGGTACGGTCGTCGGGCCGTCCGGCGGCCGGACGGCGAATGGAGGCTCGACCGTGTCCATCGCGCTCATCACCCTCGGCGGGACCATCGCGATGGGCGGGGTGGACGCCGGCCGTTCCGGCGTGGTCACCCGGCTCACCGGCGCGGACCTCACCGCCGCCGTCCCGGGGCTGGCGGATCTGGGCGTGCCCGTGGACGTGCGGGACACCCACGCGGTGCCGAGCGCACACCTCACCGCGCGGCAACTGCTCGCCGTGGTCGACGAGGCGTCCCGGGCGGTGTCCGCTGGCGCGACAGGTGTCGTGGTCACCCAGGGCACCGACACCCTGGAGGAGACGGCGTTCCTGGCCGACCTCATCTGGCCGCACGCCGCCCCGCTGGTCTTCACCGGCGCGATGCGCAACCCCACCCTGGCCGGCGCGGACGGGCCGGCGAACCTGCTCGCGGCGCTGCGGGTGGTCGCCGCGCCGGACACCCGAGACCTGGGCGTGCTGGTCGCCGTCAACGACGAGGTGCACGCCGCGAGGTGGCTGCGCAAGACGCACAGCACCAGCACCGCCACGTTCGCCTCGCCCAACACCGGCCCGCTGGGCCAGGTCATCGAGGGGGAGGTGCGGGTGCTGACCCGCCCGGTGCGCCACGAGCCGTTGCCGCCCGTCGACCCGGACCGGCTCGACGCGACCCGGGTGGCGCTGTACGTGGTCACCCTGGACGACGACGGCGCGCTCCTGCACGGCCTCGCGGACACCCACCACGGCCTGGTGGTCGCGGGGTTCGGGGTCGGGCACGTGCCCGCGACGCTGGTCCCGGTGCTCGGCGATCTCGCCAACCGGATCCCGGTGGTGCTCACCAGCCGCAGCGGCGCCGGCTCGGTGCTGCGCCACACGTACGGGGCGGTCGGCTCGGAGACCGACCTGCAACGGCGGGGACTGCGTAACGGCGGTTTGCTCGACCCGTACAAGGCACGGGTGCTGCTGCGGCTGCTGCTGGCCGCCGGCGCGGACTCCGACGAGCTGACCGCCGCCCTGGCCCGGCACGGTTGAGTCGCCGTCGTCGGGGCGCCTCTAGACTGCTGCGGGTGACCCGGAAGGACCGCTGCTGGTGACCGGTGAGCGACGACCCCTGGCGGATCGACCGCTCACCGAGCCGCACCCGTCCCGGCTGCCGCCCGGGCACCCCGGGCGGGCCCGGATCCTCGCCGCGCACGCCGCCGCGCTGGCCGCCGGGGAAGCCGGTTACCTCGACCCGGCGACGGGGTTGTTCGTGCTCAGCGCCGGCTTCCTCGCCCGCCGCGGCACGTGCTGCGGCCGGGGCTGCCGCCACTGCCCGTACGTGGACGATCCACCCTCGGAATGAGGACTTCCGCCCGACCCGGACACCCCGTACGGTGTCCGACGGACATCCGGCGGGGCCCCTTCCGCCGTCGGTCGGCGAGAGGGTGGAGCGTGCGCGGGCGGATCGTGGTCGCCGGGCTGGCGGGCCTGCTGGTGAGCGGCTGTGCCGCCGAGGCCGAGCCGGTGGCGGTGCCGCCGCAGGCGCCGGTCGCCCTGGACGTGTCGGCGGCCTCCTCGGGGGGCGCCTGCCGGCTGCTGGACTTCGCGGTGATCGAGCAGCTCGTCAAGGTGCGCTTCGACGTGGCGGCGGCCAGCGAGCGGGGTGACACGCACACCTGCGTGGTCCGGGCCGAGCGCGCGGCGCTGCCCGAGCTGATGCTCAGTGTGTCCGAGACCACCATCGACAAGACCACCTTCGGCACGGACGTGGTGCCCGACAAGGCGGCGAAGGTCACCGGACTGGGTCAGCAGGCGTACCGGCGTACCACCGCCGCGGCCGGCGGGCACGGCCCGGTCGCCGAGGTCGGCTGGCTGGCCGCCGACGGTCGCCTCGCCACGCTGACCTGGACCGGCGCCCGTGCCGCCGACCGCGCGGCCGTCGACAAGCTGGCCGGGGACCTGGTCGGGCTGGCGAAGAAGGTGGACACCCGGGCGTTGTGACGCCCAGGTGGGCGGCCGGTCAGTTGGCGGCGACGAACACCCGGGAGGCGACCTCGCGAGGCAGCCGCACCCGGTCACCGGAGCGGTCGATCGACACCCCGTCGCGCTCCTGAGCCACGGTCACCGTGGCGCCGGGGTCGACGCCAGCGGCGTGCAACTGGCGCAGCACGTCGGAGTCGGTCTGCACGCTCTCGCAGATCCGGCGGACCACGACCGGCCCGGACAGCCCGGGGAAGGCCAGGTTGCGCTCACCCTCGCCCGGCTCGCTGGCCGGAGCCTCGGGGGAACCCAGCTCCTCCAGGCCCGGAATCGGGTTGCCGTACGGCGAGCGGGTCGGCCGGTTGAGCAGGTCGTACACCCGCTTCTCGACGGCGTCGCTCATCACGTGCTCCCAACGGCAGGCCTCCTCGTGGGCCTCCTCGTAGGGCATCCCGATGACGTTGACCAACAGCAGTTCGGCGAGGCGGTGCTTGCGCATCACGGAGACGGCGCTGCCCCGGCCGAGCGGGGTGAGCGTCAGGTGCCGGTCGCCCTCGACGGTGAGCAGGCCGTCGCGCTCCATCCGGGCCACGGTCTGGCTGACGGTGGGTCCGCTCTGCTTGAGGCGCTCGGCGATCCGGGCACGCAGGGGCGGCACCCCCTCCTCCTCCAGCTCGAGGATGGTGCGCAGGTACATCTCGGTCGTGTCGACCAGATCGTGAGACTTCATAAGGTATGCGGCCCTCCGATGCACGATGCTACCCTGCCGCGCGGCGAGCGACCGCTGCCGAATCGCGTGGTGGTGACCCGGATGGTGTTGGATGGTCGGCATGTCCGGTACCGAGGAACTGCTCGTCGAGGTGGACCGGCTCGCCGCCGAGCTCGACGACGCCGACCCGCCCACCCTCCTCGACGTCCGCTGGCGGCTCACCGGCCCGCCCGGTCGCGACGACTACCTGGCCGGCCACCTGCCCGGCGCGGTCTTCGTCGACCTGGACACCGCGTTGTGCGGGCCGCCCGGGGCCGGCGGCCGGCACCCGCTGCCCAACCCGGGCGCGCTACAGGCCGCGCTGCGGGCCGCCGGCGTCCGCGCCGGTCACCCCGTTGTGGTGTACGACGGCGGCGACGGCCTGGCCGCCGCGCGGGCCTGGTGGACCTTGCGCTGGGCCGGGCACCGGCCGGTGCGACTGCTGCACGGGGGCTTCCCGGCCTGGGTGGCCGCCGGACGACAGGTCTCGACCACCGCGCCCGCCCCGGCCGACGGCGACGTCGAGGTGCGCCCCGGTGACCTTCCGGTGCTGGACGCCGGGCAGGCCGCCGCGCTGGCTTCCGCCGACGACGCAGTGCTGCTCGACGTGCGCGCGGCACCCCGCTACGCGGGCGAGGTCGAGCCGATCGATCCGGTCGCCGGTCACGTGCCCGGTGCTGCCAACCTGCCCGCCGGCGAGTACGTGGGCGCCGACGGGCGTTTTCCGGCCGCCGACGTGCTGCGCGAGCGGTTCGCCGCGGTCGGCGCGACCGGGGCGCGGACGGTCGGGGCGTACTGCGGCTCCGGGGTGACCGCCGCGCAGGCGGTCCTCGCGCTGCACCTGGCCGGCCGCACGGACGCCGCGCTCTACGTGGGTTCGTGGAGCAACTGGGTGGCCGACCCGGCCCGGCCGGTCGCGTCCGGGCCGACACCCGGCCGCTGACCAGCGCGTGCGGTGGGCCGACGACGGTCCTCGTGCGACGATGGGCTCATGTCCGACGACACGGTAGTGGTGTGGGACCCCTCGCTGCTCGCCTATGACATGGGCGACCATCCGCTCGACCCGGTGAGGGTGGAGCTGACCGTCGCGCTCGCCCGGGAGCTGGGCGTTCTGGAGCGTCAGGGGGTGCGCGTCGTCAAGCCGGAGCCCGCCGACGACGCGGCCCTCACCCGCGTGCACGACCCCGCCTACCTGGCCGCCGTGCGTGCCGCGCCACGTGATCCACTCTTCGCCGGGTACGGGCTGGGCACCTCCGACAACCCGGTCTTCGAGGGGATGCACGAGTCCAGCGCGCTGATCGCCGGGGCGACGCTGGCCGCGGCCGAGGCGGTCTGGCGCGGTGACGCGCGTCGAGCGGTGAACGTGGCAGGTGGCCTGCACCACGCGATGCCCGCCCGCGCGTCCGGCTTCTGTGTCTACAACGACCCCGCGGTGGCCATCGCCCGACTGCTCGATCTGGGCGCCGAGCGGATCGCGTACGTGGATGTGGACGTGCACCACGGTGACGGGGTGCAGGACATCTTCTGGGACGACCCGAGGGTGCTCACGGTCAGCCTGCACGAGACACCGCTCGCGCTCTTTCCGGGCACCGGTTTTCCGGACGAGACCGGCGGGCCGGGCGCGCAGGGCACCGCGGTGAACATGCCGCTGCCGCCGGGCGTCGACGACACCGGCTGGCAGCGGGCGTTCCACGCGATCGTGCCGTCGGTGCTGCGCGCGTTCCGGCCGCAGGTGCTGGTGAGTCAGTGCGGCGCGGACGGGCACCGGCTGGATCCGCTGGCCGACCTGCACCTGACGGTGGACGGGCAGCGCGCCACCTACCTGGCGTTGCGGGCGCTCGCCGACGAGCTGTGCGAGGGCCGCTGGGTGGCCACCGGCGGCGGCGGGTACGCGCTGGTCGAGGTCGTGCCCCGAGCCTGGACCCACCTGTTGGCGGTGGCGACCGGCGCTCCGATCGACCCGGCGACGCTCACCCCGCCGGGCTGGCGTGAGCTGGCCGCGGCCCGTCGGCCGGGTCGGGAGATTCCGCTGCGGATGACCGACGACGCGGACCCGTCGTACGAGCCGTGGCAGCCGACGGGCGAGCCGAACGCGGTGGACCGGGCGATCGCGGCGACCCGTAAGACCGTCTTCCCGCTGCTCGGGCTCGACCCGTACGACCCGCGGGACTGAGCCGGGCCGTTTTCTGTGACGACCGTGGACCAGCCGGTGGACGTGCTGCTCAGTGACGGCAGCACCGTCCAGTTGCGACCGATCAGCCCGGACGACGCGCCGGCCGTCGTGGCGATGCACAGCCGGTTCTCCGAGCGCACCCGCTACCTGCGCTACTTCTCGCCGTACCCGCGCATCCCGGAGCGGGATCTGGTCCGGTTCGTCACTGTCGACCACCGCGACCGGGAGGCGTTCGTGGTGCTGGCCGGGGACCGGCTCGTCGCCGTCGGCAGGTACGAGCGGCTCGGTCCGCAGGCGCCGGAGGCGGAGGTCGCCTTCGTGGTCGAGGACGCCTTCCAGGGCCGGGGCATCGGCTCGGTGCTGATGGAGCACCTGGCGGACGCCGCGCGGCGCAACGGCATCATGAGTTTCGTCGCCGAGGTGCTGCCGGCCAACGGGACGATGCTGCGGGTCTTCTCCGACTTCGGCTACCAGGTCCAGCGCGCGTACGCCGACGGCGTGGTGCATCTGAGCTTCCCGATCGCTCCGACGGAGGCGACCCTGGAGGTGCAGCGCGGCCGGGAGCACCGCACCGAGGCCCGCTCGATTGCCCGGCTGCTCGCCCCGCGAGGCATCGCCGTCTACGGCGCGAGCGCCACCGGCCAGGGCGTCGGCGCGGCAGTGCTCGGGCATCTGCGGGACGGCGGGTTCACCGGTGCGGTGGTGCCGGTGCACCCGAGCGCGTCGACGGTGGCGGGCCTGCCCGCGTACCCCTCGGCGGTCGACGCCGGGGTGGCGGTGGATCTGGCGGTGGTGGCGGTCCCGCCGGAGGCGGCGACCGCGGTGGTCGCCGACGCGGCCGCCGCCGGGGTGCACGGCCTGGTCGTGATCTCGGCCGGCTTCGCCGAGGCCGGCCCGGAGGGCGCGGTCACGCAGCGTGCGCTGGTCCGCGCGGCGCACGCCGCGGGGATGCGCGTGGTCGGCCCGAACTGCCTCGGCGTGGCCAACACCGACCCGGCGGTACGCCTCAACGCCACCCTCGCCCCGGCGCTGCCGCCGGCCGGTCGGGTGGGCATCTTCAGCCAGTCCGGCGCGTTCGGGGTGGCGCTGCTCGCCGAGGCGGACCGGCGTGGCCTCGGGCTGTCCAGCTTCGTGTCGGCCGGCAACCGGGCCGACGTGTCGGGCAACGACCTGCTGCAGTACTGGCAGGACGACCCGGGCACCGACGTGATCATGTTGTACCTGGAGACGTTCGGGAACCCGCGCAAGTTCGCCCGGCTGGCCCGGCGGATCGGCCGGGCGAAACCGGTGGTGGCGCTCGCCTCACCGGCCCGCCCGCCTGGGGTGGGCGACTCGGCCGGCCCGGACGAGGTGGCGGTGGCCGCGCTCTTCGCCCAGTCGGGGGTGATCCGGGTGGACACCGTGCCGGAGCTGCTCGACATGGGGGTGTTGCTGGCCAACCAGCCGCTGCCGGCCGGCGGCCGGGTCGGCGTGGTCGGCAACTCGTCGGCGTTGACCGGCCTGGCTGCCACGGCCTGCGTCGGGCAGGGCCTGACCGTCGCCGACGGCTACCCGCGGGACGTCGCGCCGAGCGCCGGCGCCGACGAGTTCGCCGCCGCCCTCGCCGAGACGGCCGCCGACAACCGGGTGGACGCACTCGTCGTGGTCTTCGCCCCGCCGCTGCCCGGCCAGCGCACCGAGGTGGACGCCGATGTCACCGCCGCGTTGCCGGCCGCCCTCGCCCTGGGCAAGCCGACCGTGGCGACGTTCCTGGTCGGTCGGTTGCCCGCCGGGGTGCCCGCGTTCGGCGGCGTGGAGGAGGCCGTCCGGGCTCTCGCCCGGGTGCACCGGTACGCCGAGTGGCTGCGTCGCCCGCCCGGGGTCGTGCCCGAGCTGCCCGGGATCGACCGGGACGCCGCGGCGGCCGCGCTGCGCGCCGACGGCACCGACGTCGAGGCGCTGCTGGCCGCGTACGGCATCGAGACCGTCGCGTCGGTGCCCGTGGCCTCGGTCGACGCGGCTGTCAACGCGGCGACGCGGGTGGGTTTCCCGGTGGCGCTCAAGGCCGCCGCCGCGGGGCTGCGGCACCGGCTCGACCTGGGCGCCGTCCGCCTCGATCTGCCCGACGAGGCGAGCGTCCGCCGCGCGTACGCCGACATGGCCGCCGGCTTCGGCGCGGACGTGCTGGTGCAGCCGATGGTCCCGCCCGGTGTGGCCTGCGTGGTGGAGTTGGTGGAAGATCCGGCGTTCGGGCCGGTGGTCGGCTTCGGCCTCGGCGGGGTCGCCACCGAGCTGCTGGGCGATCGGGCCTGGCGGGCGGTGCCGCTGACAAACACCGACGCCGCCGAGCTGGTCGACGAACCTCGGGCGGCTCCGCTGTTGCGGGGGCACCGGGGCGCGGCGCCGGTGGACCGGGCGGCCCTGGCCGACCTGCTGCTGCGGGTCGGTCAGCTGGCCGACGAGCAGCCCCGGGTGCGCTCGGTGACCCTCAACCCGGTGCTCGCCCGCCCGGACGGCATCTCGGTCCTGCACGCCCAGGTGCGGGTGGGCGGCGTGGCCGCCCGTCCGGACACCGGCCCCCGGCGTCTCTGAGCGCGACAGCTCAGGCGCGGCTGGAGATCTGCTGGACGGCCCAGGCGTTGCCGTCCGGGTCGGTGAAGAAGACGAAGCCGACGTTGTCCAGCGGGTCCGGCACCGGCCGCGGGTTCTGGCCCATCACCTGGATGTCACTGACCTCCACGCCACGGGCGACCAGCTCCGCGTGGGCCCGCTTCAGGTCGGGCACCACCAGTTGCAGGCCCCTCAGCGAACCCGGCGGCATCTCCGGGACCACGCCCTTGCCGATCACGATCGAGCAGCCGGAGCCGGGCGGGGTCAACTGCACGATGCGGGCGTCGTCACTGATCACGGTGTCGTGGTCGACGGCGAAGCCGAGCTGGTCGGCGTAGAACGTCTTCGCCCGGTCCAGGTCGGAGACCGGCACGATCACCACTTCCAACGTCCAGTTCATGGCACTCTCCTCGCTCGTCGCGGAGTCGGTCGGCGCCACAGTCAAGCACCTCGACAGCGGGCAGGGCCCCGGCGAACCGCCGGGGCCCTGCCTTCCCATCCGGTGCGTCAGCAGGCGTACGCCTCCAGGCGCTGCGCCCGCTCCGGAGCGCGCAGCTTCAGCAACGTCACCTTCTCGATCTGCCGGATGCGCTCACGGGACAGACCGAACTCGCGGCCGACCTCGTCCAGGGTGCGCTGCCGGCCGTCGTCCAGCCCGAACCGGAGCCGGATGACCGCCTGCTCCCGCTGCGACAGCGTGGCCAGCACGATGCTCACCTCGTTGCGCAGTTCGCCCTGCGCGGCGCCCTCGCCCGGGTCGGTGCGCGGGTCCACCGAGGCCACGAAGTCACCGAGCGCGCTCTCGCCGTCGTCGCCGACGGTCTGGTCCAGGCTGACCGGCTCGCGGTCGTACGAGATCAGCTCGATGACCTGGAACTCGGGGATGTCCAGGGCCCGGGCGACCTCGGCGACTCCTGGCTCGCGACCCAGCGTCACCGCCAACTCCCGGCGAGCCCGGACCATCCGGTTGACCTGCTCGACCATGTGCACGGGGATGCGGATGGTGCGGGCCTGGTCGGCCATGGCACGGGTGATCGCCTGCCGGATCCACCAGGTGGCGTACGTGGAGAACTTGTAACCCTTGGCGTAGTCGAACTTCTCCACCGCCCGGATGAGGCCGAGGTTGCCCTCCTGGATCAGGTCGAGGAAGGCCATCCCGCGTCCGGTGTAGCGCTTGGCGATGCTGACCACCAGCCGCAGGTTCGCCTCCAGCAGGTGGTCCTTGGCGGCGCGGCCCTCGGCGACGATCAGCTCCAGGTCGGCCCGCAGCTCCTCGGAGACCGGGGTGCAGGTGGCGAGCTTCTCGTCGGCGAACAGGCCGGCCTCGATCCGCCGGGCCAGGTCGACCTCCTGCGCCGCGGTCAGCAGCTTCGTCCGGCCGATCCCGTTCAGGTACGCCCGGACCAGGTCGGTGGAGATGCCGCGCTCGTCGGTGGCGTCCAGGTCGGTGAGGGCCTCGGCGGACCCGTTGGTCTCGGTGCTGGTGGCTGCCGGGCGCGTCCGGTGTTCCGTCATCTGCAGGACCATCTCTGTCTCTCCCCGTTTCCACGTCTGTGCCGTGTCTCCGGCCCAGTGGTGCCGGTGTGAGACACAGCTTGGCGGGCGGGGCGTAAAACGGGAGTGAGGCGATCGGGCACCCGACAGGAATCCGGCCGGATCGTTGCCGCGGTGTGTCATCCCGGCGGTTGCGGGCCCGGCCCGGCTACGTTGCGGACGGTCGGCCGCCCCGGGTCGGCGTGGTCCGACGATGGAGGACGGTGTGGTCTTCAGGCGGCTCATGAAGGCGATGGGGGTCGGCGGCCCCTCGGTCGAGACGGTGCTCGCCGGCCCGGACTGCCGCCCCGGCGGGCACCTGGAGGGCCACGTCCACGTGCTCGGCGGCGACCACCAGGTCGACATCGACCACGTCACGCTCGGCCTCGTCACCCGGGTCGAGGTGGAGAGCGGCGACAACGACTACGACACCACCCAGGAGTTCCACCGCCAGCGGGTCACCGGCGCGTTCCGGCTGGAGCCGGGGCAGCGCCACGACCTCCCGTTCCGGTTCGACGTGCCCTGGGAGACACCCGTCACCGAGCTGTACGGGCAGCACCTGCACGGCATGACGATGGGCCTGCGGACCGAGCTGGAGGTCGCCCGCGCCGTCGACACGAGCGACCTGGACGCCGTGTCGGTGCACCCGCTGCCCGCGCAGGAGCGGCTGCTGGAGGCGTTGCTGCGCCTCGGCTTCCGGTTCGCGCGCGCGGACGTGGAGCGTGGGCACCTCTACGGCGTACGGCAGACGTTGCCGTTCTACCAGGAGATCGAGTTCAACCCGGCACCGCAGTACGCCCGCTCGATCAACCAGTTGGAGGTCACCTTCATCGCCGACGCGCGGCAGATGCAGGTGGTGCTGGAGGTCGACAAGCGCGGCGGCGTCTTCACCGAGGGTCGGGACGCCTTCGGCCGGTTCACTGTCGAGCACGCCACCGCCGACGACACCGACTGGACCGTCGAACTGGACACCTGGCTCCGCCAGTCCCTGTCCCGCCGAGGCCTCTTCTCCTGACCCCGGCAGGGGCGGGGTCAGAGGTCCAAAAGGAGGGTCTGGGGGCCGATGTTGAGGCTCTCCACCAGCATGTGGGCGCGGAAGCGGCCCGTCTCGACAGTGGCTCCTCGTTGGCGCAGGGCGTCGACCACAGCTGTCACCAGGGGTTCGGCCACCTCGGCGGGGGCCGCCGCCGTCCAGCTTGGACGGCGGCCCTTGCGGGCGTCGCCGTAGAGGGTGAACTGGCTGACCAGCAGGATCGGCGCGTCGGTGTCGGCGGCGGACCGTTCACCGTCCAGGATGCGTAGCTCGTGGACCTTGCGGGCCATCGTCTGAGCGGTCTCCGCCGTGTCGGTGTGCGTCACCCCGAGCAGCACCAGCAGGCCGTTCCCGATCGCGCCGACCACCTCGCCATCGACGGTCACGCTGGCCCGCCCGACGGTCTGCACCACCGCCCGCATCAGCGCGCCACCGCGCACATCGTCCGCATCACCCGGTCACCGGCTCGATGAAGCCGCGCTCCACCAGGTGCGCGACGATCGGACCGGCGGCCTCGGCCATCTCCGCGGGTTCGACGTCGTGGGCCGCCGCGAGCAGGGCGAGCTGGTCGCGCAGCGGCAGCCGGCCGTCTGCCCCACCGACAAGGGCCAGCACCAGCGGGTCGATCTCCTCGGTCCAGCGCAGGCCGTTCGGCATCGCGAGCACCTGCCGGTCCACCGCCCAGCCCTCGTCGCCCATGGTGGCCTCCTGGCGCAGCTGAAGGCCGTCGGTGGCCCGGTAGCGCTCGGCGAGCAGCGCCTCGGTGCCGCGTACCCGCAGGAAGTCCTGGCGGTCGAACCAGCCGCCGATCTGGTCGCCCAGCGGTGGCTGCACCCGCTGACGCAGGTCCTCCACGCGGACCACCGGGTCGGCGTGCCCGCCCTGGCGCAGCGACACGATGCCGAAGCCGATCGCCTCGATCTTGTGCGCGTCGAACCAGTCCAGCCAGACGGCCGCCCGCTGCGGGTCGGCGCCCTCGCCGACGTCGGTGAGCCACAGGTCGACGTACGCCATCGGGTCGGCCACCTCGCGCTGGATCACCCAGGCGTCCAGGCCGGTGCCGGCGAACCAGCCGGCCACCCGCTCGTCCCACTCCTCGCCGGCGACGTGCACCCAGTTCGCCAGGTACTGCATGGTGCCGCCCTCGGTGAGCAGGCCGGGGGCGGCGGCGGCCAGCTCGGCGGCGATCGCGTCACCCACCCGCCCCGAGTCGCGGTAGACGTGCGTGGTGGTGCCGGGGCCGACCACGAACGGTGGGTTGCTCACCACCAGGTCGAAGCGGCGGCCGGCCACCGGTGCGACCAGGTCGCCCCGCAGCAGCTCCCAGTCCTGGCCGTTGAGGGCGGCGGTGGTCGCGGCGAAGCGCAGAGCCCGCTCGGAGAGGTCCGTGGCGGTCACCGTGTCGGCGTGGGTGGCCAGGTGCAGGGCCTGGACGCCGGAGCCGGTGCCCAGGTCCAGCGCGCTGCCCACCTGCCGGCGTACGGTCGCGCCGATCAGGGTCTGGGTGGCGCCGCCGATGCCCAGCACGTGCTCGGCGTGCAGCGGGCGACCCGGTCGGGCGCTGGCCGGCACGTCGGCGAGCACCCACCAGTCGTCGCCGTACGGCTCCAGGTCGACGCCGGCACGCAGGCCGTCGCCGTACCGCTCGACCAGCCCACCCGCGATCGCCTCCGCGAGGCTGAGCGGTGCCAGGGCGGTGGCCACCGCGCTCTCCGGCTCGGTCTGGTCGCAGATGAACACCCGGATCAGGGTGCCGAGCGGGTCGCCGTCCTCGGTGGCGCGCAGCGCGGCCCGGTAGTCGTTGCGGGAGACCGCAGCCGTGGCCTGTGCGCCCAGTCGCTCGGCGATGCCGTGGCTGGTGAACCCCGTTCGGGTCAGCGCGGTCCGCAGCGCGTCGACGCCGGCGGGGGAGAGCAGCATGTCGTGTTGGTCCACGCTCTCATCCTGCCGGTCGCCCCGTCCCGCGTCGGCAGCACCCGCCGGACGACTGCCGGAGCGTCGGCGACCGCCCGGTTCCGCGCGCCAGGCAAGATGGCAGGTATGACGCTCGTGCTGCCCATCGACCCGGAGGCCAACCGGCTGCTGGAGCGCAGTCCGCTGGCCCTGCTCATCGGCATGACCCTGGACCAGCAGGTGCCGATGGAGAAGGCGTTCTCCTCGCCGTACGTCCTGTCGCAGCGGCTCGGCCGCGACCTGGACGCGGCGGCGCTGGCCGGCTACGACCCGCAGCCCCTGGTCGAGCTCTTCGCCACCCCGCCCGCGCTGCACCGGTTCCCGAAGGCGATGGCCGCCCGGGTGCAGGAGGTCTGCCAGGCGCTCGTGGAGCGCTACGACGGCGACGCCGCGCTGCTGTGGGCCGACGTCGCCGACGGGCCGGAGCTGCTGCGGCGGGTGGCCGGGCTGCCCGGCTTCGGCAAGCAGAAGGCGCAGATCTTCGTGGCCCTGCTCGGCAAGCGGTTCGGGGTGACCCCGCAGGACTGGCGGGAGGCTGCCGGCGGGTACGGCGATCCCGGCGCGTACCGGTCGGTGGCCGACGTCACCGACGCCGATTCGCTGCGCCGGGTGCGGGAGTACAAGCAGCAGATGAAGGCGGCGGCGAAGGCTGCCCAGGGCTGACGCTCAGGCGGCGGTCGGGTGGGCGAGCGACGCCAGGGCCCGCCGGACGTCGGCGAGGGAGACGGTCGCGGAGTCGTCCAGGTCGGCCAGGCCGGCCTCGATCCACTGCCGCATCAGCGTGGTGACCCCGATGCCCCGGGCGTCGGCGGCGGCGCGGACCCGCTCGTAGGTGTCCAGCGGCAGCCGGACCGATCGACTCACCATCGGCACGTCGGTGTCGGGGGTGGGCAGGTCCACCGCCGGACTCTGGTCGATCAACTCGGCGATCCGGTCGTCGCCGCTGTGGAACTGCTTGGTCGCGTCGTTACGGTGCATCGTCACGGCCCCCCTCATCGGCGATCTCTCCGCACGGCCTCGTCGTAGCGCTTGGACTCGACGTCGCTCAGCTCGCGGGCGGAGAGGATGTCCCAGTCGTTGTCGGTGCCATCGGCCTCGGCGAGCAGCACGGCCAGTCGGCGACCCCGGCGGGCGGCGGCGTAGACCACCATCACGTCGTCGCCCAGGTGGCGGATGACCCGCCGGGCGCTGTGCAGCGCCTCCCAGACTTCCCCGGGTGTGACGTCGTAGACCCTCAGGTTGGCCAACGCCTCGTCGGTGAAGCTGAACCTGCTGCCCACAGCGCGCAGCGTACCACGCGCGTAACACGGATGGGCCTGGTCAATTTTCGCTGATCACGCCTTCGTGGTGACAGGATGAGGCGTAATCCCCTCGAGGAGGTTCATGGTGAAGCGTCAGGCGTACCAGCCGATTCTGATCACCGATGCCTCGCGCAGCCAGAATGATCAGCTCACCAGCCGTCAGCGCCGCTATGTCCTCATGATGGGCATCCGGGTGGCCTGCATCGTCGCCGGCGCGATCCTGGTCGGCGCGAACGCCCCACTGCTCTGGGTCTGGCTGCCGCTGTGCGCCCTCGGCATGGTGCTCATCCCGTGGCTGGCCGTGCTGCTGGCCAACGACCGGCCACCCAAGGAGGAGCACCGGCTGGCCAATCGGTTCCATCCCCGGCGGCAGGACGAGGCGCCGCCGATGAGTCTCACGGCCGAGGAGCGCCCGCACAAGGTCATCGACGTCGAGCCCTGACCCGCCCAGCGGGCCAGGGCTCGACCGTGACGGCCGCGGGTGTGTGCCTGCGGTCGTGCTCCGGCCCCTACGGCTGTGGCCGTGCTCCGGCTGTGGAGACGGCCAGCGCGCCGAGGTCGGTGGCGCGGCTCAGTGCCGCGGTCGGGCTGGCGCCGGCGAGCCACGCGGTGAGCAGACCGGCCGCGAAGGCGTCGCCCGCTCCCGTGACGTCCACCACCGCCACCCGACGGGCCGCAGCCGTGCAGACCGGCGTCGTGCGATCGACCCAGACCGCTCCCGCCGCACCACGCTTGACCACCACCCGCCGAGCCGTCGCCGACAGCGCCCGCCCCTGTGCCGCCGGGTCCAGCCCGCCGGCCAGCACCGTGGCCTCGTCCGCGTTGACCAGCAGCAGGTCGACATCGCGTACCCAACCCAGGAACGTCCGCGCGCCCGCGCGCCGCAGCGGCGCCGCGGACGCCGCGTCGACGCTGGTGGTGAGCCCGAGCTCGCGGGCGGCGGCCAGCGCCCGCAACCCCGCGCCGCGCGACCCGGCGTCCAACAGGGTGTACGCGGACAAATGCAGATGCCCCGCGTCGGGCACCGCCGCGAGGGCCTTCTCCACGTGCTCGGCGCTCAACGCGAGGTTCGCGCCCCGCGACGTGACCATGGTCCGCTCGCCGTCGGTCGCCAGCACGATCACCGTGCCGGTCGGGGCGTCTACCACCCGCTCGACCGCGCAGTCCACGCCCGCGCGATCCAGCTCGGCGATCCGGTCGCGCCCGGCGTCGTCGTCACCGACGGCGCCGACGAGCGTGACGGCCACCCCCTGCGCGGCGAGCCAGGCGGCGGTGTTGGCCGCCTGCCCGCCGCCGCCGAAACTGATCTCGGCCCCGGTGTCCGAACCGGCCGCCAGCGGCCCGGACAGCACCGCCACCACGTCGGTGATCACGTCCC
The DNA here is from genome assembly GCF_021442385.1 of Micromonospora sp. MH99. GTDB lineage: Bacteria > Actinomycetota > Actinomycetes > Mycobacteriales > Micromonosporaceae > Micromonospora. The sequence goes on along the minus strand of NZ_MUZA01000050.1, from coordinate 21,248 downwards.
CGACGACGACCACGCGGGCCGGAGGGGTCATGCCGGTACGGCGGAGGTGCGGGCGACCGCGGCGACCGCGATGCGCGCGGCCAGGTCGGCGTTGCGCAGGATGATCCGGACGTTCACCGCCAGGCTCGCGCCCTCGGTGGCCGAGTGGAAGTGCGTCAACAGGTACGGCGTGACGGCCTTGCCGGTGATCCCGTCCCGCTCCAGCAGGGCCAGGCCCTCGGCGAGGGTCCGGTCGTGCAGCTCTGGGTCGAGCTGCTCGTCGACCGGCAGCGGGTTGGCGACGAGCATGCCCCCGAGGTGCACGGCGTGCCCGTCCCGGGCGGCCAGCACGGCGGCGACCTGCTCCGGCGAGTCCACCGACCAGTCCAGGTCGAAGCCCGCGTCGGTTAGGTAGAAGCCGGGGAACCGGCGGGTGCGGTAGCCGATGACGGCCACCCCGAGGGTCTCCAGGCGCTCCAGCGTCGCGCCCACGTCGAGGATCGACTTGACCCCGGCGCAGACCACCGTGATCGGGGTCTGGGCCAGGGTGACCAGGTCCGCCGACTCGTCGAAGGTGTGCGCGGCCTCCCGGTGCACCCCGCCCAGGCCACCGGTCGCGAACACCCCGATTCCGGCGGCGGCCGCCACCGCGCTGGTCGCCGCCACGGTGGTGGCGCCGTCCGCGCCGGTCGCCGCCGCGACAGCCAGGTCGCGGACGGAGAGTTTCGTCACTCCATCGACGGTGGCCAGCCGGGTCAGCTGCGCGTCGTCCAGCCCGACCACCAGCTCGCCACCGATCATGCCGATGGTCGCCGGCACCGCTCCGGCGTCCCGGACCGCCTGCTCGATCTCCCGGGCCACCCGCAGGTTCTGCGGACGGGGCAGGCCGTGCGAGACGATGGTGCTCTCCAGGGCGACGACGGGTCGGCCGTCGCGCAGGGCTTCGGCGACCTCGGTGCCGTAGCTGATGCGAAAGTCAGTCACACCGGCACGGTACGGGGTCGGACCCCGGCCGGGCTCAAGTGGACCCGGCCGTGATGACCTGCCAAACTTGACGGTCGGAGGTGCAGACGTGAGCACAGAGGTTCTCGAGCGTCCGGAGCTGAAGGACGCCGACACCGGTCCCGAGATGTTCCATTACGTCCGCAAGGAGAAGATCGCCGAGAGTGCCGTCATGGGCACCTTCGTCGTCGCGCTCTGCGGGGAGACCTTCCCGGTCACCAAGGCGGCCAAGCCGGGCTCGCCGGTCTGCCCCAAGTGCAAGGAGATCTACGACTCGTACCGCGAGTGAAGCGGGGCCGGCGCTCCGGCCGGCGACGTAGCCTGCGGCGGTGACCACCTCCACCGCCCTGCTCCTCGCCGACCTGACCGGGGTGGCCGTCTTCGCCGCCTCCGGTGCCTCGGCGGCGGTGGCCAAACGACTCGACCTGTTCGGGGTCGCGTTCGTCGGCTTCGTGGCCGCGCTCGGCGGCGGGATCCTGCGCGACCTGGTCATCGACGAGGTGCCGCCGCTCGCTTTCGCCGACTGGCGGTACGCCGCCACCGCGGCGATCACCGCGCTCGCCGTCTTCTGGCTGCACCCGCAGCTCGCCCGACTGCGCACCACGGTGCTGGTGCTCGACGCGGCGGGCCTCGGTCTGTTCACCGTCACCGGCACGCTCAAGGCGCTCGACGCCCGGGTTCCGGCGGTCGGCGCGTGCCTGATCGGCATGCTCACCGCGATCGGCGGAGGGCTCGGCCGGGACCTGCTGACCGCCGAGATCCCGGTCGTGCTGCGCCGGGAGATCTACGCGCTGGCCGCACTTGCCGGTTCGGTCCTGGTGGTGCTGCTGTACGTCAGCGGCCAGACCGGGCCCGCGCCGCTCACCGCCGCCGCCGTCCTGGTGGTCGGGCTGCGCCTGATCGCGCTGCGTCGACGCTGGTCCGCGCCGGTGGCCACGCTGCGCCCGCCGCGCGCCGACGGTGCCGATCCCCGCACGGACCGGGAGTGGTGAACGTTCGTCGGATGTGACCAGCGTGGCGTCGCCTGGGCCGGCGGGCCCGCGCTGGTTATGCTGAGTCGGCCTTCGCGGCAGCTTCTGCGCGGAGGCGTTTTCATGGGCGGCGGTACTCGTGGCCCTCGCCCGGTGTCCGCCCTCGTGCGGTCGGAGAGGAGCTTTCGCGTGGCAGCCCGGACACCGGTGCTCGAGACGTTCCCGGCCCTACGTGCCTGGCAGCGCAAGGCCCTGGTGGAGTACCTGCGCCGCCGTACCGAGGACTTCACCGCGGTCGCCACGCCGGGCGCCGGCAAGACCACCTTCGCCCTGCGGATCGCCGCCGAACTGCTCGGCGACGGCACCGTCGAGGCGGTCACTGTGGTCGCGCCCACCGAGCACCTGAAGAACCAGTGGGCCGAGGCCGCGGCCCGGGTGGGCATTCAGCTCGACGCCGCGTTCCGCAACGCCGACGTGCACTCGGCGGCCGACTTCCACGGTGCGGTGGTCACCTACGCCCAGGTGGGAATGGCCCCGCAGGTGCACCGGCGGCGCACCATGACCCGTCGCACCCTGGTCATCCTCGACGAGATCCACCACGCTGGCGACTCCCGTTCCTGGGGCGACGGCGTCAAGAACGCCTTCGAGCCCGCCGTACGCCGGTTGATGCTCACCGGTACGCCGTTCCGCTCCGACGACAACCCGATCCCGTTCGTCACGTACGAGCGGGGCGGTGACGGGCTGCTGCGCTCCCACGCCGACTCGGTCTACGGCTACGCGGACGCGCTGCGCGACGGGGTCGTCCGGCCGGTGCTCTTCCTCGCGTACTCCGGGGAGACCCGCTGGCGCACCAACGCGGGGGACGAGTTGGCGGCCCGCCTCGGCGAGCCGATGACCCAGGATCTGGTGGCGCAGGCGTGGCGTACCGCCCTGGACCCGGCGGGGGACTGGATGCCGCAGGTGCTGCGGGCCGCCGACGCCCGACTCACCGTGCTGCGCAACGCCGGCATGCCCGACGCCGGCGGTCTGATCATCGCCACCGACCAGCAGACCGCCCGCTCGTACGCCAAGCTCATCGAGCAGGTGACCGGCGAGAAGGCCGCAGTGGTGCTCTCCGACGACCAGGGCGCGTCCGCGCGGATCGCGACGTTCGCGGCGTCCGACCAGCGGTGGCTGGTCGCGGTGCGGATGGTGTCCGAGGGGGTCGACATCCCCCGACTGGCGGTCGGTGTCTACGCCACCAGCGCCAGCACCCCGCTCTACTTCGCCCAGGCGATCGGCCGGTTCGTGCGGGCCCGCCGCCCCGGCGAGACCGCGTCGGTCTTCCTGCCCAGCGTGCCGCACCTGCTCGGGCTGGCCAGCGAGATGGAGAACGAGCGGGACCACGTCCTCGGCAAACCCAAGGACTCCGACGGCTTCGACGACGAGCTGCTGGAACGCGCGCAGCGCGACGACCAGGCCAGCGGGGAGTTGGAGAAGCGGTTCGCCGCGCTCTCGGCCACCGCCGAACTGGATCAGGTGATCTTCGACGGCGCGTCGTTCGGGACCGCCGCCCAGGCCGGCACCCCCGAGGAGGAGGAGTACCTCGGCCTGCCCGGCCTGCTCACCGCCGACCAGGTCTCCCTGCTGCTCACCAAACGGCAGGCCGCACAGCTCGCCGCCCAGCGCCGTCGTACGGCCGACGGGGCCGCTCAGCCGGCCGCTGCGCCCTCCGCGGCGCCGCCGGTACCCATGAGTGCCGCCCAACGCCGCGTGGCGCTCCGGCGCCAACTGAACGCTCTGGTGGCCGCCCGGCACCATCGCACCGGCCAACCCCACGGCAAGATCCATGCCGAGTTGCGCCGGCTCTGCGGCGGCCCGCCGAGCGCCCAGGCCACCATCGAGCAGCTCGAGGAACGCATTGCCACCGTCCAGACCCTCTAGCCCGCGTGCACCCCGTGCGCCGGGCGCAGGGTGCGGGGGCCGTGCGGGGTCGGTGGGTAGATACCGAAAAGCCGACCGGAGGCGCCCCGTGGGGTGCCTCCGGTCGGCTATGTCGGTTTGCGGACTTAGTACTTAGTTCGCCATCAGGTCGGCGCCACGCCAGCTGAAGTCGGGCTCCGTCGCGAACCGCTCGGTGATCTTCACGAGATCCTCCGCGTACTTGTTCGCGTGGTGCCCGCAGAACACCAGTTCGCTCCCACCCGCCAGAGTGATCCGGAGCTTCCCGGCAGCATTGCAGCGGTCGCACCGTTCATCGGCGGCTGGGGGAACCACCGTCTCGGGCGGCGGCGTGAGGGTCGAGTTCATCGCCTTCCTCCTCTGGTCGTCACCGATGAACAATCTCTTCGGTCGTTGCTCACCTATCGTGCAACACCCGTGCCGGGCACTGCCTTCCCTGTGTGCCCGCGGGGGACCGAGGTCACACATGGCAGGGACAGTGTGCCGTGAACCCAGGGTGCCACGTCAACGATCACATTCGTGCATCCGGACGATCACCATCTGGTGTTGCACACCAGGTGATCAAAACGACACGTCCGGTTGACGAAACCGGCTCAGTCCAGGTAATCCCGCAGGACCTGCGACCGGGACGGGTGACGCAGCTTGGACATCGTCTTGGACTCGATCTGCCGGATCCGCTCCCGGGTCACCCCGTAGACCTGACCGATCTCGTCCAGCGTCCGCGGCTGACCGTCGGTCAGGCCGAAACGCAGCCGGACCACACCCGCCTCACGCTCGGACAGCGTCTGCAGCACCTGCTGGAGCTGGTCCTGCAGGAGCGAGAACGAGACCGCGTCGACGGCGACCACAGCCTCGGAATCCTCGATGAAGTCACCGAGCTGGCTGTCGCCCTCGTCACCGATGGTCTGGTCCAGCGAGATGGGCTCCCGGGCGTACTGCTGGATCTCCAGCACCTTCTCCGGTGTGATGTCCATCTCCTTGGCCAGCTCCTCCGGCGTGGGCTCACGGCCCAGGTCCTGGAGCAGCTCGCGCTGTATGCGGCCGAGCTTGTTGATGACCTCGACCATGTGCACCGGGATACGGATGGTGCGGGCCTGGTCGGCCATGGCGCGCGTGATCGCCTGCCGGATCCACCAGGTGGCGTACGTGGAGAACTTGTAGCCCTTGGTGTAGTCGAACTTCTCCACCGCACGGATGAGGCCGAGGTTGCCCTCCTGGATGAGGTCCAGGAAGGCCATACCGCGCCCCGTGTACCGCTTGGCCAGGGAGACGACCAGACGGAGGTTCGCCTCGAGGAGGTGGTTCTTGGCGCGCTCGCCGTCGCGGGAGATCCAGCCCAGGTCGCGGACCATCTCCCGGGCGAGCTTCTCCTCGCCCTCGTCGGCCGCGCGCAGCTGCTCGGCGGCGTAGAGCCCGGCCTCGATCCGCTTGGCCAGCTCCACCTCCTGCTCGGCGTTGAGCAGCGGGACCTTGCCGATCTGCTTCAGGTACGCCCGGACGGAGTCGGCGGAGGCGGTCAGCTCGGCGTCACGCCGGGCCTGCTTGAGCGCCTCGGACTCCTCGTCGTCCCACTCGAAGTCGTTGTCGGTGGCCGACGCGGCGGCGTCGGTCTCGGCGGCCTGGGCCAGCTCGGCCGGCTCCTCCACCACCACGTCCTCGATGGCGGCGGCGAGCTCCTCGGGGTCGATCTCACCCTCGGCGCCCTCGCCCTTGGCCTTGCCGCCGGCCTTGACCGGCTTGGCTCCGGCCGCCGCGGCGACCGTCGCCTTGGTGGCGCGGGTCGACTTGGTCGCCTTCGCCGGGGTGGCCGCTGCGGCGGCGACCTCGGCGGTGCTGCCGGCGGCCTTGCGAGCGGCCACCTTGCGCGGCGCCGGCGTCGACGGCGCCTCGTCGGAGGCGGGCGCCTGCTTCGGGGCGGGCGCGGCGGCCTTCTTGGTGGTCTTGGCGGTGGTGGCCCGGGACGCGGGGGTCGTCGAGCGGGCCGCGGCGACCCGGCGGCGGGTGCTCGCCGAGCCGTCCACCACGACGGTCACTCCCGCCTCGGAGAGCGCCCGCAGGATCTTCTTGGCCTGGGCCGGAGTCACCTCGGCGGTCTCGACGGTGCGCGCGAGCTGAGCCGACGTGAGCTGACCACCGGCGCTCTGCGCGTGGGCGATCAGGGTGTCGGTGAGCGAGCGAACGTCGGCGCCGGGCTGGCGGGGTTCTGTCACGAATGACCTTCCGGAGGCGAAGAGCGGGCACGGCCGGATCGTCCGGCACAGCGTGGGGCAACCGGGCCGGGCGATGTGGTTGAGGGACCCCCGTGTCCCGGGCCGGCCGGTGGTCGGCGGTCCGTGGCGCGTGGGCAGGGGTGAATTGTAACGCCGTCTGCGGCGATCATCCTGCGCCGCACGGCGTAACGTCGGCGGGACCGCCGATTCGGCGCAGATGTGGACTTTGTAAGGATGATACTCGCGCACGGCCCGGAACGCCCCGGTCGTACGGGAAGGGGACCCTGGAATGGACCGTTCGGCGCCGCCACCGCGGGAACTGTTGGCGATCGCGATCGAGGTGGCTCGGGACGCCGCGGCCACCGCGTACCGGATGCGGGCCGAGGGCGTGTCCGTGGCGGCGACCAAGAGCACGGTCACCGACGTGGTCACGGCGGCGGACCGCGCCGTCGAGCGGCAGGTCCTCGACGCGCTGCGCGCGTTGCGGCCGGGGGACGCGGTCCTGGGCGAGGAGTACGGCACGCAGGCCACCGGTCCGGCGGAGCCGGACGGCGTGCGGTGGATCGTCGACCCGATCGACGGCACCGTGAACTACCTCTACGGGTTGCCGTACAGCGCGGTGTCGCTGGCGGCCGAGGTGGACGGGGTGGTGGTCGCCGGCGTGGTGCGCAACGTGAACACCGGCGAGGAGTGGACCGCCACCGCGGGCGGCGGCGCCTGGCGCGACGGCGTCCGGCTGCGCTGCTCCGGGGAGACGGACCTGGGGCAGGCGCTGGTCGGCACCGGCTTCGGCTACGACGCCGGTCGGCGGGCGCACCAGGCGTCGGTGGTGGCCGGGCTGATCGCGTCGGTGCGGGACATCCGCCGCCTCGGAGCGGCCGCCCTGGACCTCTGCCTGGTGGCCGAGGGGCGGCTGGACGCGTACTTCGAGAAGGGCCTGGCCGCCTGGGACCTGGCCGCCGGCGGGCTGGTGGCCGCCGAGGCGGGCGTGCGGGTCTCCGGCCTGGCGGGTAGCTCGCCCGGCCCGGATCTGGTGATCGCGGCCCCGCCCGCCCTGTTCGCCGAGCTGCACGACCGGCTGGCCGCCCTGGACGCGTCCGGCGGCCCCTGACCGCGCCGCCGTCGTGGACCGGGACGCCCGGCGCGGGCGTCCCGGTTACGCCGTCACTTCTTGGCGGCGGGGGACGGGCAGGAACCGGCCGGCGCGACAGGCGGGCCCAGGTCGCCGAGGGACTGGTTGACCTCGGTGGTGGTGGCGAGCTGCTGGAAGCCGTTGCCCAACACCACGTCGACCACGTCGTCCGTGCGCTTCTCGTCGTAGACCGGCTCGGCGTTGTTGAGGAAGTACGCCTTGAGCAGGTGGGCGGAGCTGACACCCTTGGGTCCGAACTTCAGCACGGCGACGTCGTCGATGCCCTTGGGCGCGTTGCCGACCTTCTTGACCTGGAACTTGCGGTTGCGGAAGTCGTCCGCGACGGCGCCGGCCCGGCCCGGCTCGATTGTCGCGTTCAGGACGTTGATCTTGACATCCTTGGGCTCGTGCAGCGTGACGTCGGCCAACGGCCAACCGTCCGGGCAGCCGCCCGCCGCGCCGGCCTCGCCCTGGCTGTCGCGGACGATCGCGGTGATCACGAACGCCAGGGCCAGGACCCCCAGCAGGCCGACGACGACGAGTGCCCGCACTCGCGCAAAACTCATCTGGGCGCTCCCGAGACCTCAGGTGGGTGGCGGCGGCCGCCAACGATCGCACTGACCGCCGGCCGTCGAATACGCCGCTGAGGTTAACGGTTGTCCGGCCGTCGCGTGGAAACAGTCCGACATGCCGGCGCGGCGACCGTGAACCGGGTACTACTACCCCTATCTTCGTGTCGCCTGAATCACATTGGGAACAACTTGGCGTGCGGGGGCGTACATCTCAGCCACAAGGGCGGTATACATGCCTCGCCCAAGGGGGGGTAAGGTTCCGCGCTCGCAGGGGAGTGGCCCCAGCGGTCCCGACCCGTACGGTCCCCCGGGTCGGGTGCCCGACACAAGTGGTTGCCGGCCAGCGGAACCGAAACAGCGTCGTCCGGCGTTACAACCGGAAGCGACAACATCGATATGGGAGAGTGACATCCGATGGCCACCGACTACGACGCTCCGCGTCGCGACGAGGTCGACCTCGGCGAGGACAGCCTGGAAGAGCTCAAGGCCCGGCGCGTCGACTCACAGTCGGGCGCGGTGGACGTCGACGAGGCCGAGGTCGCCGAGAGCTTCGAGCTGCCCGGTGCCGACCTGGCCGACGAGGAGCTCACTGTCAAGGTGCTACCGATGCAGCAGGACGAGTTCCGGTGCGCCCGCTGCTTCCTGGTTCACCATCGCAGCCAGCTGGCGGTCGAGCGCAACGGCGAGCTGATCTGCCGAGAGTGCGTCTGACACTCACGACACCGGCGGCGGCCTCCTGATCGGGGCCGCCGCTACCGGTGTAGGCATGCAACGCCGGTGGGTACCTGCTTGACTCGTAGCGGGTAGCCACACCACCGGGAGGTCCGACCCATGAGCGATCGAGGCGACACCACCGGCGACGGCGCGGACGATCTCGGCGCCACCGTCGCGGCGTTGACCGCGGACGACATCGAGCCGGCCCGGCGGCGGCAACTGCTCACCCGGATGGTGGGGCAGGCCCGCAGCCGAGGCATTTCCGACCTGTTCAAGCCCCGCGCCGCCGTGCGCTGGATGACCGACACGGTGGCCGAGATCGCCCCGCACGTACCGGTGCGGGACCTGGCCACCCTGCGTCGACACTTTCCCGGCCTGGACGACGCCGCCCTGGCCGAGCGACTGATCCGCAACGCCTCCCGCGCCACGGCCGGGATCGGCGCGGCCGGCGGGGGAGTCGCCGCCGTCGAATGGACCGTCGCACCCACGCTGCTCTCCGCGCCCGTGCTGCTCGCCGCCGAGACCGTCGCCGTCGTGGCGGTGGAGCTGAAACTGATCGGTGAGCTGCACGAGCTCCACGGCGTGTCGCTGCCGGGCGCCGGCAGCCAACGAGCGGTCGCCCTGGTGCACTCCTGGGCCACCCAGCGCGGCGTCAACCCGATGGTGCCCGGCGTGGGGGTGGGCGCGGTGCTCGGCACCGCAGCCCGCAAGGAGATGCGCGACATGCTGCTGCGCCGCTTCGGGCGCAACCTCACCACCCTCGGGCCGTTCCTGACCGGCGCGGCGGTGGCCAGCTTCCTCAACCGCCGGGCCACCCGGCAGATGGCCGACCAGCTCCAGGTGGACCTGCGCCGCCGCGGCATCGCCCGGCCGGCGCCGCCGCCGGCCCTGCCCGGCCCGCCGACGGGCACCTGAGCGGGGTCGCCGGCGTCGGTCAGCCCGGCTCGCCGGCCGTACGGTCGACGGGCCGGCCGGCGTCCCGCGCGGCCAGCACCGCCTCGGCCAGCTCGACCGGACGCCTCGTGCTCACCACCCAGAAGGGGGTCGGGTCGGCCGGGTCGTCGAGCACCACCTGCACGGCGCCGCCGATCCAGGGCCGCTGCACCACGAAGGCGAGAGGGTCCGCGCCCACACCGAGCACCTCACGGCGACCGGCGACGTCCAACGGGATCACGTCGGCCACGAAGCGCACCGGCAGGCGGGCGTCGTCCACCCGCAGCTCGGCGTCGACGACCGCGACGCGGATCCGGCCCACCCACCACAGCCCGGCGGCGGTGAGCGGCAACAGCACGGCGAACGGCAGCCAGGCGCGGACGCCGCCGGCGCCCATCCAGATCTCGACGGCCAGCAGCGCGGCGGCCACCAGCCCGGTCAACCACAGCCACCAGGGCAGGTCCAGCCGTTCGGCGTACGCCGGACGGGCCGGCGCCGGCGGCCGATCGGCGGACGGAGAGGGCGACATGCTCACTCCTGCGAGGGTACGGCGCACGGCGGGCCGGCCAACCGGCAGGATGGCAGGGTCACCGGAGACAACCGGACGAAGAGGGGACCCGTGACCGACGTCGTACCCGTGCCCGTACGGCTGCTCGATGCCGAGCTGCCGCTGCCCACGTACGCCCATCCCGGCGACGCCGGGGCCGACCTGGTGGCCGCCGCGGACGTGGAGCTGCCGCCCGGCGGTCGGGCCCTGGTGCCCACCGGCGTGGCCGTCGCCCTGCCGGACGGGTACGTGGGCCTGGTCCATCCGCGGTCCGGCCTGGCGGCCAGGCTCGGCGTGACGGTGCTCAACGCGCCCGGTACGGTCGACGCCGGCTACCGGGGTGAGATCATGGTCAACCTGATCAATCATGATCGGGACACGCCCGCGAAGATCTCCCGTGGCGACCGGATCGCCCAGCTCGTGATCCAGCGGGTCGCCCGGGCGCGGTTCGAGCCGGTGGCCGAGCTGCCCGGGTCCTCGCGCGGGTCCGGCGGGCACGGCTCGACCGGCGGGCACGCTCAGCTGGTGCCGTCACCGGCCGGCCAGGAGTGGGCCGACCAGCGGCGGGCCGAGCCGGGCCACGGGCAGACGGAAGAGGTGGCAGGGTGATTGTGAACAGCGGAGGGTGGGCGCAGTGATCTTCTCCCGAAAGCGGGCCGATGCCGGGCGGCACACCCGCGACGAGCGGACCACCGAGGTCCTCGACGAGGGCACCGGGGCGTCCGCGCCGGCGCTCGTGCGCGGGCCGTACGACATCTCCGAGGTCGACGACGAGGTGCAGCGCCTCGACCTCGGCAGCCTGCACATCCCGGCGGTGGCCGAGGTGGAGGTGCGGGTGCAGGCCGACCCGCAGGGCGTGATCCAGCAGGTCGTGCTGGTGCACGGGGACAACGCGCTGCAGCTCGGCGTCTTCGCCGCCCCCCGGTCCGAGGGGATCTGGGACGAGGTGCGCGAGGAGATCCGGCAGTCGCTGCTGCGCGACGGCGCCGCCGCCCAGGAGGTCGAGGGCGAGTACGGCCCGGAGCTGCACGCCCAGGTGCGCACCCCGGACGGCCCGACGAACCTGCGGTTCGTCGGCGTCGACGGGCCGCGCTGGATGGTCCGGGGCGTCTTCCAGGGCCCGGTGGCCACCGACCCGGCCAGCGCCGGGCCGCTCGCCGAGTGCCTGGACGGCCTGGTGGTCGACCGTGGGCAGGAGGCAAAGCCGGTCCGTGAGCCGCTGCCGCTGCGCCTGCCCCGCGAGATCGCCGACCAGGCCGACGCCGAGGGCGGGGACACCTCCGCCGCCGCCGAGCCCCGCCAGGTCTGACCGGGCGCGCACCGGCCCGCCGGAACCGGCCCCGTCGGCGTACGCTGGCGGGACGGTTCCGGCGTCGCCGGAACTGGGCCGGTGCCGGCCTGAGCCGGTGAGCGTGGAGAGGGTGACGCGGAGGTCATGACGACCGACGAGGGCCGGGTGTCGCTGCGGCGCATCCTGCAACGGTTCACCGCCAGCGAGGCCGAGATCGACGCGCAGGAGCTGCGGCAGGAGAGCGCCGAGTGCGGCGGTGTCCTGGCCCAGCAGTGCTCCCGGGGCCAGGTGGTCTCGGTGGCCGGTCGGCTGCGCACAGTGGTCTACACGCCGCGCACCAACCTGCCCACCCTCGAGGCCGACCTGTACGACGGCAGCGACGTCGTCACCCTGGTCTGGCTGGGGCGGCGGCACATCTCCGGGATCGAGCCGGGGCGGCACCTGACCGCGCGCGGCCGGGTGGCGATGCGCGACGACCGCAAGGTCATCTACAACCCGTACTACGAGCTGGACTCGCCGAAGTGACGGCACCGCGGACGGAAGGCCGGGCATGACGACGGGACAGCACCGGGCAGCACAGCCGGAGACCGATCCTCCGCAGGACGACGAGCCGCTGCCCACGATCGCCGAGCAGATGGCCGACCAGCTCGGCGGCTGGCGGGGGCTTGTCGAGTCCAGCATCCCGGTGGTCGTCTTCGTGCTCGCCAACATCATCGGCGACCTGCGGCCCGCCGTGATCGCCTCGGTGGCCGTCGCGCTGCTGATCGCCGGGTTGCGGCTGGCTCAGCGCCGGCCGATCCGGCACGCGGTCAACGGGCTGTTCGGGGTCGGTATCGGCGCCGCCATCGCCTGGCGCACCGGCGACGAGCGGGATTTCTACCTTCCCGGCATCCTCTACGGCATCGGCTACGGCATCGCCCTGCTGATCTCGGCGGCCATCCGCCAGCCCCTCGTCGGGTGGATCTGGTCGGTGCTGGTCGCCAAGGGCCGCTCCGAGTGGCGGGCCGACCCGAAGCTGGTGCGCGTCTTCACCCGGCTGACCGTGCTCTGGGGCGTGGTGTGGCTCGCCAAGGTGGGCGTGCAGGCCGGGCTCTACCTGGCCCACCAGGACACGGCGCTAGGCGTGGCCCGGCTGGCGCTGGGCTACCCGCCGTACGCGCTGCTGCTGCTCATCACCGTCTGGACGGTGCGCCGGGTCACCCGGGAGCCGCAACCCACCCCGCTGCCGGGCGCCTGAGCGACAGCGCCGCCCGCGCCCCGCGGCTCAGTGGGAGCCGCGGGTCCGCTCGACGCTGTCCGGACCGAGGATGACCGCGCGGACGTCGTCCTCCACCTCGGCGGTGCAGACGAAGATCAGCTCGTCGCCGGCCTCGATGGGGTCGTCCGGGCTGGGCACCAGGACCCGCTTGCCGCGCAGGATCGCCACCAGGGCGGAGTCGCGGGGCAGCGGCACCGCGTGCAGGGGCTGACCGACGTAGGGCGCGGTCGGCGGGAGGGTGATCTCGACGAGGTTGGCCTCGCCCTGCCGGAAGGTCATCAACCGGACCAGGTCGCCGACGGTGACTGCCTCCTCGACCAGGGCGGCCATCACCCGCGGCTTGCTCACCGCGACGTCGACGCCCCACTGCTCGGTGAAGAGCCACTCGTTCTCCGCCCGGTTGACCCGGGCCACCACCCGGGGCACCGCGAACTCGGTCTTGGCCAGCAGCGACAGCACCAGGTTGGTCTTGTCGTCGCCGGTCGCCGCGACCACCACGTCGCAGCCGGCGACGTTGGCCTCCTCCAGGCTGGCCACCTCGCACGCGTCGGCGAGCACCCACTCGGCGGCCGGAACCCGGTCCGGCCGGAGCATCTTCGGCTGCCGTTCGATGAGCATCACCTGGTGGCCGTTCTCGATCAGCTCCTGAGCGATCGAGCGACCCACGTTGCCGGCGCCCGCGATGGCAATCCGCATGGCTCAGTGCCCCCCTTCCGGCGGGGTCGCCGCCACCGACGTGACAGTCGCCACGATGTCGTCGCTGACCAGCATGAACACCTGGTCGCCCTCCTGGACGACTGTGGACGCGGTGGGCAGCGTGCCGATGCCGAAGCGGATCAGGTAGGCCACCCGCGCGCCGGATGCCTCCTCCAGGGCGCGCACCGGTCGGCCGATCCACTCCTTGTGCACCGGGACCTCGACGATCGACACGGTGCTCGTCGGGTCGCGGAAGATCTCCACGTTGCCCTCGGGCACGAGGTGCCGCAGCATCCGGTCGGCCGTCCAGCGCACCGTCGCCACGGTGGGAATGCCCAGCCGCTCGTAGACCTGGGCCCGGCGCTGGTCGTAGATCCGGGCCGCGACCCGGGACACGCCGAACGTCTCCCGGGCCAACCGCGCCGAGATGATGTTGGAGTTGTCGCCGCTGGAGACGGCCGCGAAGGCGTCCGCGCGCTCGATGCCGGCCTGGCGCAGCACCTCGCCGTCGAAGCCCGCCCCGGTCACCGTGATTCCGGCGAAGTCGGGGCCGAGCCGGCGGAAGGCGTCGGCGTCCTGGTCGATCACCGCCACCGAGTGTCCCCGGGACTCCAGGCTGTGGGCGAGGGTCGACCCGACCCGGCCACATCCCATGATCACGACGTGCACGCTGTCCCTCCCAAGGTGCGTACCGCTGCCGCTGGCCCTTTCGCCGCCGGTGGCTCCGAGTCCGAGCCTGCCACGTCCTTCTCGACAGCGGGACCGACCGTACCGCGTCCTGTCTGCCCCCCGTGATCGCCCACCCCCGCGTTCGGACCGTGGTGGTCGTACCCTTGGCGTTCGTGGCCAGACCCACCTCGCTGTTGAAGCGACTGCTCCTCGGTCGACCGTTCCGGTCCGACCGACTGCAGCACACCCTCCTGCCGAAGCGCATCGCGCTGCCCGTGTTCGCCTCCGACGCGCTGTCCAGCGTTGCGTACGCGCCTGACGAGATCCTGCTGACCCTGTCCATCGCCGGGGCGTCGGCGTTCCTGTTCTCCCCGTGGATCGCCCTCGCGGTGGTCGTGGTGATGCTCACGGTGGTGGCCAGCTACCGGCAGAACGTGCACGCCTACCCCTCCGGCGGCGGCGACTACGAGGTGGCCACGGTCAACCTCGGACCGAAGTTCGGGGTCGGCGTGGCCAGCGCCCTGCTTGTCGACTACGTGCTCACCGTGGCCGTGTCGGTCTCCTCCGGCGTGGCGAACCTCGGCTCGGTGGTGCCCTTCGTGGCCACCCACAAGGTCATGATCGCGGTGCTCGCGGTGGTCCTGCTGACCGCCGTCAACCTGCGCGGACTGCGCGAGTCGGGCACCGCGTTCGCCATCCCCACGTACGGCTTCGTGATCGTGATGGGCGGAATGCTGCTCACCGGCCTGTTCCGCGTCTTCGTCCTGGGTGACGACCTCCGTGCGCCCAGCGCCGACCTGGTCATCCAGGCCGAGCACAGTGTGACCGGGTTCGCGCTGGTCTTCCTGCTGCTGCGGACGTTCAGCTCGGGCGCCGCCGCGCTCACCGGCGTGGAGGCGATCTCCAACGGCGTGCCCGCGTTCAAGGCGCCCAAGAGCCGCAACGCCGCCACCACGCTGCTGCTGCTGGGCGCGATCGCGGTGAGCCTGCTCGTCGGGATCATCTGGCTGGCCCGGCTGACCCACCTGCAGTTCGTCGAGGACCCGGCCCTGCAGATCGTCTCGGGCCCCGACGGGTACGTGCAGAAGACGGTGACCACCCAGCTCGGCGAGACGGTCTTCGGCTCCGGCTCGTTCCTGCTCTACGTGGTGGCCGGGATGACCGCGCTCATCCTCTTCCTGGCCGCGAACACCGCGTTCAACGGTTTCCCGGTGCTCGGCTCGATCCTCGCCCAGGACCGCTACCTGCCCCGCCAGTTCCACACCCGGGGCGACCGGTTGGCCTTCTCCAACGGCATCACCTCGCTCGCCCTCTTCGCGATCGTGCTGATCGTCGGGTTCCAGGCCGAGGTGACCCGCCTCATCCAGCTCTACATCGTCGGCGTCTTCGTCTCGTTCACCGTCTCCCAGGCCGGCATGATCCGACACTGGAACCGGCGCCTGCGCACCGAGCGGGACCCGGAGGCGCGCAAGCGGATGCACCGCTCCCGGGCCATCAACACCTTCGGCATGGGTCTGACCGGCACGGTGCTGGTGATCGTCCTGATCACCAAGTTCCTGCTCGGCGCCTGGATCGCGATCGCGGCGATGGCGGTGATCTACGCGCTGATGCTGGCCATCCGCCGGCACTACGACCGGGTCGCCACCGAGCTGACCCCGCCGGACGAGGGCCGGGCCGTGCTGCCTGCCCGGAACCACGCGATCGTGCTGGTCAGCAAGCTGCACCAGCCGACGCTGCGGGCCATCGCGTACGCCCGGGCCACCCGGCCGGACACGCTGACCGCGGTGACCGTCAACGTGGACGAGAAGGACACCCGCGACCTGCAGGCCGACTGGGAGCGGCGGGAGATGGCGATCCCGCTCACAGTTGTCGACTCACCGTACCGGGAGATCACCCGGCCGATCCTGGACTTCGTCGCCTCGACCCGTCGTTCGTCACCGCGCGACGTCGTCACCGTCTTCATCCCCGAGTACGTGGTGGGGCGCTGGTGGGAGAACCTGTTGCACAACCAGAGCGCGCTGCGCCTCAAGGGTCGACTGCTCTTCGAACCGGGGGTGATGGTGGTCAGCGTCCCGTGGCAGCTCGCCTCGACCGCCAGCAAGAACCTGGACCGGTTGGACGCCACGCTCTCCCGTACGCCCGCGCGCGGGCCGCGGGGCACCGTGCCACCAGCGGTCACCGCGCCGCCGCCGGACGAGTCCGGCCCGGTGGACAGCGAGACGGTCGGGAACGGCCGTGACTGAGCGGACCACGCCATCCGTGACGGCCGCTACCGAACGGGGCCTGGCGGAGGCGGAGCGGGTCGAGCTGACAGTCGACGCGGTAGCCCCCGGCGGGCACTGCGTGGCCCGGGTGGACGGGCAGGTGGTGTTCGTCCGGCACGCGCTGCCCGGTGAGCGGGTGATCGCCGAGGTCACCGAGGTGCACCGGGGGTTCGTCCGGGCCGACGCGGTGACCGTGCTGGACCCCTCACCGGACCGGGTGGAGCCGCCCTGCCCGTACGCGAGGCCGGGCGCCTGCGGCGGCTGCGATCTGCAACACGTCGCCCCGGACGCGCAGCTGGCCTGGAAGACCGCGGTCGTGCGCGAGCAGCTGGTCCGCCTCGGCGGGCTCGCCGACGCCGAGCTGGACCGGCTGGGCGTCCAGGTCGAGGCGCTGCCGGGCGGGTCGCTGGGCTGGCGATCGCGGGTCCGCTACGCGGTCGACGCCGCGGACCGCGCCGGCCTGCTCAAGCACCGCTCGCACGAGGTCGTGCCGATCGATCGCTGCCGGATCGCCCACCCGGCAATCCAGCAGCTGCCCGTGCTCACCCCGACCGGCACGCGCTGGCCGGCGGCCGAGGCGGTGGAGACCGTCGCCAGCACCGGCGGGGACGTGAGCGTCGCCGAGGTCCGCGACGGGGTGGCCACGCCGGTGAGCGGGCCGACCGAGGTCCGCGAGGTGGCCGCCGGGCGGGACTGGGCGCTGCCCGCGTCCGCCTTCTGGCAGGTGCACCCGGCCGCGGCGGACACCCTGTCCACTGCCGTGCTGGAGCTGCTCGACCCGCGTCCGGGCGAGGTGGCCTGGGACCTCTACGGCGGGGCCGGGCTGTTCGCGGCGGCCCTCGCCGGCCGGGTCGGCGACGCGCGGGTCACCCTTGTCGAGTCGAGCCCGACCGGGGTGGACGCGGCCCGGGTGAACCTGGCCGACCTGCCCCGGGTCGAGGTGGTCGCCGCCCGGGTGGAGACCGCGCTGGCCCGCCGACGGATCACCGGCCCGGTCGACGTGGTGGTGCTCGACCCGCCGCGCTCCGGCGCGGGCGCCCCGGTGGTGCGCGACATCGTCGCCGCCGGTCCGCGGGCCGTCGCGTACGTGGCGTGCGACCCGGCCGCCTTCGCCCGGGACGTGCGCACCTTCGCCGAGCTGGGCTGGCGGCTGGCCGCGCTGCGCGGCTTCGACCTGTTCCCGATGACCCAGCACGTCGAGCTGGTGGGCCTCCTGCTGCCGGTCGACGCTCCTGATGTGGACCGGCCCTGACCAGGCGCTCAGCGGCCCACCGCGGTGCGTACGGCTCGGGCCAGGCTGCGGAGTGTCGGACGGCCGATAGACTCTCCGGTCATGAGTGTTGAAGAGGACACGGCCAACCACGGCCGGTTGCTGGGGACGGTCCGCGGTCCGCAGGACGTCAAGCGGATGTCGGGCGAGGAGCTGGATGTGCTCGCCGCGGAGATCCGCGACTTCCTGATCGCCAAGGTCTCCCGCACCGGCGGGCACGTCGGGCCCAACCTCGGTGTGGTCGAGCTGACGCTGGCCATGCACCGCGTCTTCGACTCCCCCCGGGACCGGCTCCTGTTCGACACCGGCCACCAGGCGTACGTTCACAAGATCATCACCGGGCGCCAGGCCGGCTTCGACAAGCTCCGCCAGCGCGGTGGCCTCTCCGGCTACCCCAGCCAGGCCGAGAGCGAGCACGACCTCATCGAGAACTCGCACGCCTCCACCGCGCTCTCCTACGCCGACGGCCTGGCCAAGGCGTACGCCCTGCGGGGTGAGGCGCGCAGCGTCGTGGCAGTGGTCGGTGACGGCGCGCTGACCGGCGGCATGTGCTGGGAGGCGCTGAACAACATCGCCACCGCCGGCAACTCCCTGGTCATCGTGGTCAACGACAACGGGCGGTCCTACTCGCCGACCATCGGCGGCCTGGCCGACCACCTCTCCTCGTTGCGGCTCAACCCCGGCTACGAGAAGGTCCTCGACACGGTCAAGGACGCCCTGGGCTCCACCCCGCTGGTCGGCAAGCCGATGTACGAGGTGCTGCACGCGGTCAAGAAGGGCATCAAGGACGCGGTCGCCCCGCAGGCCATGTTCGAGGACCTCGGCATCAAGTACGTCGGCCCGGTGGACGGGCACGACGTGGCGGCCGTCGAGTCGGCGCTGCGCGCGGCGAAGAACTTCGGCGGCCCGGTGATCGTGCACGCGGTCACCCGCAAGGGCTACGGCTACCGCCCCGCCGAGGAGGACGAGGCCGACTGCCTGCACGGCCCGAGCAGCGCCTTCGACGTGGAGACCGGCACGCTGCTGGCCGCCCCCTCGGTGAAGTGGACCCACGTCTTCGCCGACGAGCTGCTGGCCATCGCCGACGAGCGCCCGGACGTGGTGGGCATCACCGCCGCCATGGCCGAGCCGACCGGCATCGCCAAGCTGGCCCGCAAGTACCCCGAGCGGGTGTACGACGTGGGCATCGCCGAGCAGCACGCCGCCACCTCGGCGGCCGGTCTGGCGCTGGGTGGGCTGCACCCGGTGGTCGCGGTCTACGCCACCTTCCTCAACCGCGCCTTCGACCAGGTCCTGCTGGACGTGGCGATGCACAAGCTGCCGGTGACCTTCGTGCTGGACCGCGCGGGCATCACCGGCCCGGACGGCCCCAGCCACTACGGCATCTGGGACATGTCGGTCTTCGGCGTGGTGCCCGGCCTGCGGATCGCCGCTCCCCGGGACGCCGCCACGCTGCGGGAGGAGCTGCGCGAGGCGCTGGCCGTCGACGACGGCCCGACAGTCGTGCGGTTCCCCACCGGCACTGTCGCCGCCGACCTGCCGGCCGTGCGCCGGGTCGGCCCGGTCGACGTGCTGGCCGAGTCGGCGCGTACCGACGTGCTGCTCGTCGCCGTCGGCTCCTTCGGTCAGCTGGGCATGGAGGTCGCGGCCCGGGTCGCCGAGCACGGCTACGGGGTCACCGTCGTCGACCCCCGCTGGGTCCGCCCGGTGCCGGCCGAGCTGGTCGAGCTGGCCGCCCGGCACCGCCTCGTGGTCAGCGTCGAGGACGGCGTCCGCGTCGGCGGTGTCGGCGACGCCCTCGGCCAGGCCATGCGCGACGCCGACGTCCGGGTGCCGCTCAAGGACCTGGGCGTACCGGCCGACTGGCACCCGCACGGCACCCGTGCGCAGATCCTCGCCGACCTCGGCCTGACCGCCCAGGACGTCGCCCGGAACGTCACCGGCTGGATCTCCGGCCTGGACGCCAGCCCGGACCGGCTGACCCCCAGCGACACGGCAGCCCAGAACTAGCTCGACTGTCCAGCTCGACCCGGCGGCGGGCACCCCTACGGGGCGCCCGCCGCCGGCGTTCCCCGCCATACCCCTGCCCGGTCGATCATGGAGTTGTGGTCCCTCGCAAAAGGGGCGAATAAGTATTCAACGCCCACCACCAGTTCATGATCGACCGGGTGGGGGGTGTGGGGGTTAGCGCGGGCGGGGGCTTACCGAGCGGTAGTGGGTCTTGTCGGTGTTGGCCAGGCTGTAGGTCTGGGTGCTGTCCGGCTCGGGGACGACCACCAGGCCGGGACGCTCCACCAGCAGCGGGGTGCCCGGCGGCACCGAGAGGGAGCTGTCCCGGGTGGCCCGCCAGCTGAGCACCACCAGGGGCTGGCCGGGCACCGGCAGCTGGTACGTCTGCAACGGCGTGGCCCGGTCGGCCGGCGAGACCACCGGCGCGCTCCCGTCCGCCGGCCGGTAGACGACAGCGGTCATCATGCCGGCGTCGGTGTCCCAGCTGAGCTGCTGCAACTCGGCCGGCTCGCCACCGCCCAGAGCCACCTCGCCGAGTGAGCGGACCGAGAGCTTCGCCATCGGCCAGGACGTCGGCACCGACTTCGGCGCGTCCCGGTCGCCGATCCGGCGCGGGATGCTGCCGAACGGACCCCGCTCGCCGGCCAGCACGCAGGTGTCCAGGCCGGTGAGCGCCCGCCGGCCCGCGCCGGACTCGTCACGGACCAGCGGATAGCGCGGGTCGGTCGTGCCGGTGCCCAGGTCCAGCAGCCGGTCGGCGGCCCGCCCACGGGGCAGCGACTCGGTGGCCCGCAGGGTCGCCGTCACGCCCACCGCCGTGCAGGCCGGCACGTCCACCGGGGCGCTGAGGCCGTCGGCGACGGTCAGCGCCCGGCCCTGCGGGCCGAGCAGTTGCTGCACGCGGGCGGAGACCAGATAGCGCCGACCACCGGCCGTCTGCACCGGCAGCACGTCGGAGTAGACCAGGTAGCCGGGGTCGGTGTACTCGGTGGCGCGGGCGATCGCGTACCGGCCACCGTCGCCGGCGAGTTGCAGCAGCCAGGACGCGCTCTCGCCGGGCACGTCGGCCGCGACCAGGGCCACCGGCGCCCCGTCGACCCGGCCCGAGAAGAGGATGCCGGACGAGGGCAGGTGCGCCCGGTCGTCGGCCGGTGAGCGCCAGTCGCGGACGGCCCTGGTGACCGCCGCCGTCGCCGCCGCGTCACCGGCCAGGTCGCCGCGGGGCGGCCACACGGCAAGCGTGCCGTCGAGGCTGTCGTACCCCACCCGCAGGTCGCGGGGCGTGCGCTCCGCGACGGGACCGCACGCGGTGGCGGTCAACAGCGCGGTCAGCAGGACGCTGAGCGCCCTGCCGTGCCGGCGGCCCGGAGTCACCTGATCCGCCCCCGATCGCCTCGCCGTCGTTGTGGGAAAGCGCCATAGTACGAGATGTCCGACGCGACGCCGCCGCTGGCCGGTCCCGCACCCACCACAATGGACGTCACCGGGGCTTTAGTGCCTTTTCGCCGCTCGGGTAGACTCCGCCGACTGTGACGCCTGCCGAGTCCCGCGCCCTGTCCGCGCCGCACCCGGAGGCGGCCGGCCCCGACGAGACAGTGAGCCACCACACTCCCACCGCTTCCCGGGCCAGGGCCGTCGGCGCTCCCGGCGGCACCGCCGCTCCGGCCTCCCATGCCGGCGCCCGCGTACGCACCGTTGGGCGCGAGCCCGAGCCCGCCACGACGACGGTCGCCGCCGCGCCGGCCGAAGCCCCACCGGCAGCGCCGGCCGAGACCCCGGCAGCGCCGGC
>NZ_MUZA01000005.1 GCF_021442385.1 Micromonospora sp. MH99 | reverse complement strand
CGCCGGCGCGCACCCCGCCGACGACCCGGCGCAGCAGCTCCTGCGAGTCGCGCAGCCGTTCGTCGGGCTCGTCGGGGCCGCCGTCGCGCCCGCCGGTCAACTCGGCCACCCGTACCGACCACCAGCGACGCATCCGCACCTGTTCGGCCTGCTCCGGCGCCACAGTGGTCGGCCCGTGCGGCGGGGGCGCGTCGTGGCGCGGGTCGCGCTGCTGCGGGCGGGGCGCCGGGGCGCCGTCGGCGGCCAGCCCGATCGCGGCCAGATACGCCGACAGCTGCTCCTGCGCCACCCGCAGCGCATAGTTGGCGCTCTCGGCGTGCTCAGTCGCGGCGGACAGCTCGGGCACCCCCATCGGGTTGGCCGACTCCTGTCGGACCCAGCGCAGCCGTTCCGCGGCCAGGCCGAACTTCTCCAGCGCCTGCCCGAGCAGGCCCACCGGGAACTCCTCGCTGGCCGCGCGGACCTGGCCGCCGATGTCCTCGATGATGGACACGGTGGCCTACAGGGTGGAGACGTAGAGCTGCGCCTGCTCGACCGCGACAAGTGTCGCGGCGAGGCACTCCTCCAGCTCCTGGCTGGCCTGGGTCAGCGACGCCTGGGCCGCCTCGACCGTCTCGTGCCCACTGCCCTCCAGCGCGCCGGCAAGGGTCTGCTGCGCCTCGGCGAGCTTCTCACCGGCCGCCTGGACGGCTGTCTGCCCGTCGCCGATCTGTTGGAGGGCGACATCGATGGCAGCCTTCAGCTCGGCGACGCTCGCCACGGCGGAACCTCCTGGGGGCGGGGAGATCTCCATTAGAGCTTACTGGCGTCGGTGGGAGAACATCCGCCCTGGCGGTGTTCCTGCCCGACTGACCGTTAACCCCCCTGAAGTGCCGGGAGTCCGTTCTGTGGGAGTCCCAGTATGAGAACTTCTCAATTATCGCGGAGCCAGCGCGGCCCGTACACCTCCGCGCCGAGGGCGGTCACCCGCTCGCGCAGCTCCCGGTCGGCGGTCACCACCAGCCGACGGCGCTGCGGCGCCGCCTGGACCAGTTCGACAACCGTGTCGTCGCCGGAGCCGGGGGCGGAGACGACGCGGACGTCGTCGGTGCCGGGCACGTCCCGGGCGGCGCCCTCGACCACGAGCACCACCTCGACCGGGGCGGTCAGACGGGCGGGCAGGCCCGTGGCGGCCACCGGGGCCAGGGAGTCCCGCAGCCGGGCGGCGGCCCCGGCCCGGTCCCGCCACCACCCGTTCGGGCGGGAGCCCACCACGTTGGCGCCGTCCACGATCAGCAGCGGGTTCTCAGTCATGGCGTCAGCCTGCCACCCGTGGCCGGCGCCGGCCGGGTGCCACTCCACAACGCGGTGTGCGCCGCCACGTGCGGCGTTTGTCGGGCCGAGCGCCGGGTAGCCCCTGGCGACCGTGCCGCGCCCGACTGCGGAGGACAGACATGATGGGACCCGGTGACCTCGGCTCCGACCCGTGGGACGAATTCCTGGCCCGGTACTTCGGCCGGGGTGAGGGAGGACGCCGACCGCCGCACCGGGTCGACATCACCCGACTGATGACGGCCGACGCGCGGGAGATGCTGGCCGACGCGGCCCGCCGCGCCGCGCAACGGCAGAGCAACGACCTGGACACCGACCACCTGCTCTGGGCCGCCCTGCAACGCGAACCCCTGCGCGACCTGGTACGCCGCGCCGGCGCCGACCCGGACACCCTGCTCAACGCGTTGGGCGGCAAGGGCGACGGCGCACCGCGCGGGGAGGTACCGCCCAACCTGTCGCTGACCCCGGCCGCCAAACGGGCGCTGCTCGACGCCCACCAGCTGTCCCGGGCGATGGGCGCCAACTACATCGGCCCCGAGCACATCCTGATGGCCCTGCCGCTCAATCCCGAGTCGCCGGCAGGACGGATGCTGGCGGCCGGCCGGATCCAGCCCGAGTCGTTGCAGGCCGCCAATGCCGAACGCGGCCCGATGACCGGGCCGAAGCCGGACCGCGGCACCCCCACCCTGGACCAGTACGGGCAGGACCTCACCGACCTGGCCCGCGCCGACCAGATCGACCCGGTGATCGGGCGGGCCGACGAGATCGAGCAGGCGGTGGAGATCCTGTCCCGGCGGACCAAGAACAACCCGGTGCTGATCGGCGAGGCCGGTGTCGGCAAGACCGCGATCGTCGAGGGTCTGGCCGAGCGGATCTGCGACGGCGACGTGCCGCAGACCCTGCTCGGTAAGCGCGTGGTGCAACTCGACCTCGCCGGCCTGGTCGCCGGCACCCGCTACCGGGGCGACTTCGAGGAACGCCTCAAGAAGGTGATCGACGAGATCCGGGCGCACCGGGACGAGCTGATCATCTTCCTCGACGAGATCCACACCCTGGTCGGCGCCGGCGGGGCCGGCAGCGAGGGCGGAATGGACGCGTCCAACATGCTCAAGCCCGCCCTCGCGCGGGGTGAACTGCGGGTGATCGGCGCGACCACGCTCGACGAGTACCGCAAGAGCATCGAGAAGGACGCCGCGCTGGCCCGGCGGTTCCAGCCGGTGCTGGTGCCCGAGCCCAGCGTCGACGACACCATCGCCATCCTGCGCGGCCTGCGCGACAGGTACGAGGCCCACCACCAGGTGCGCTTCACCGACGAGGCGCTGGTCGCCGCCGCCGAGCTGTCCGACCGGTACGTCACCGACCGGTTCCTGCCGGACAAGGCCATCGACCTGATCGACCAGGCCGGCGCCCGGGTCCGGCTGCGCACCCGCACCCCGGCCTCCGACGTGCGGGAGCTGGAGCAGGAGCTCGACGACGTACGCCGGGACAAGGAGCAGGCAGTCACCGACGAGCAGTACGAACGGGCGTCGGCGCTGCGGGACCGGATCTCCGAGCTGGAGGAGGAGATGCGCCGCGCGACCGGCGCCGAGGGCTCGTCCTCGCAGGTGCCCGAGGTGGGCCCGCAGGAGATCGCCGAGGTGGTCTCGCGGGCCACCGGCATCCCGGTCAGCCAGCTCACCGAGGAGGAACGCGACCGGCTGCTGCGCCTGGAGGGCCATCTGCACGAGAAGGTGGTCGGCCAGGACGACGCGGTCACCGCGGTGGCCGAGGCGGTGCGCCGATCTCGGGCCGGGCTGGCCGACCCGGAGCGCCCGATGGGCAGCTTCCTGTTCCTCGGCCCCACCGGCGTCGGCAAGACCGAGCTGGCCCGTGCGCTGGCCGAGGCGTTGTTCGGCGAGGCGGACCGGATGGTCCGGGTGGACATGAGCGAGTTCCAGGAACGGCACACGGTCAGCCGGCTGGTCGGCGCCCCGCCCGGGTACGTCGGTTACGAGGAGGCCGGTCAGCTCACCGAGGCGGTGCGCCGCCGCCCGTACGCGGTGGTGCTGCTCGACGAGATCGAGAAGGCCCACCCGGACGTGTTCAACATCCTGCTCCAGGTGCTCGACGACGGGCGGCTCACCGACAGTCAGGGCCGCACGGTGAACTTCAAGAACACCGTCCTGATCATGACGAGCAACCTCGGCTCCGAGCTGATCACCGGGGCGCAGCGGGCCGTCGGGTTCGGCACCGGCGCACCCGGCAGCGAGCAGGAGAACGACGAGCTGCGCGAACGCCTGATGCGCCGCCTCCAGGAGAACTTCCGGCCGGAGTTCCTCAACCGTATCGACGAGGTCATCATCTTCCGCCGGCTGGAGGCCGAGCAGTTGCGCGACATCACCGCGCTGCTGCTGGAGGAGACCCGCCGCCGGATGCACGCCCAGGACATCCAGGTGGAGTTCACCAACGCCGGCATCGACTGGCTGGCCGAGCACGGCTACCAGCCGGAGTTCGGGGCCCGCCCGCTGCGCCGGGTCATCCAGCGGGAGGTGGACAACCACCTGTCGCGGATGCTGCTGGAGTCGGCGATCTCGCCCGGGCAGAAGGTCACCGTGGACGCCCGCGACGGGCAGCTTACCTTTGACGTGACCGCAGGTGAGCGGGGGTACACCGCCGCCACGACAACGCACCCCCGATGACCGGGCCGGCGCGACGGGACGACCACGAGGACCCGCACGAGCAAGCCGGGTCCGCGAAGCACCGGGACGAGGACGACGACGAGCATCCCGACCCGATCCTGGCGCCCCCGACCGCGAACCCGCGCCGCACGCGGGTGCCCGCCGAGGGCCTGCATCCGAAGACCGACCAGGACGACCCGGAGACGTCGGGTCACCATCGTCGAGAGGAGACCTGATGGTACGCGACACGCGGCTCGACCCCGAGGTGGAAGTGCTCTGGGAGGACTTCCACGCCGAGGTGAACGTCCCGTCGGAGCAGCTGCGCACCTGGCTGCTGACCCGGGGCTCCGGCGAGGAGTCGTTCAGCCCGAACCCGGACCTCGACCTGCCCCAGCCGGGACGGGAGATCCTCAAGGTGCTCAACAAGCGCAAGGTCGATCTGACCCCGGAGGACATCGAGGTGATGCGGGAGGCGGTCGAGCGGATCCGCGAGCTGATGGACGCCAAGCCCCGACGGGGCAACGCCGACGACGAGTGGCGGCACTCGCTGCTCGACCTCGGTCACGATCCGCTCGTCGAACGCTGAGCGACGTCCCACGCGACGGTGCCGCCCCGGCTCGGGGCGGCACCGTTTTGTGCCACTACTGGCCCTGGTCGGACTCCAGGCTGCCGATGGTCAGTCCCGCCGCGTCGGCGGCGGCGTCGCGCTCGCCCCGGGTCTGGTCCTCCCGGGTGAGCAGGTTGGCGTACTCGGTGACGTCGGCCGGGTCGGGCACCTCCGGCAGCCGGCGCAGGAACGCCTCCACCTGGCGGGTGGCGGCGGTGTGCGCGGCGGCGGCCTGGCGGAGCAGTTCCCGGTCGTCGGCGGGCGGGTAGAGATCGGTCATGTCCGCCAGATACCCCGACAGCGGCCGTTCGCACCGCCACCGACCTGCCAGTAGGCGGCGTCCGGGTCGCGTCGCCGGGACTACCCGCCCGTACCGCCGGTCGGGTGGGGGTGGCCGGTGATGCCGTCCAGGATGGTGGTCAGGTTGTGGTTGAAGGTCTCCTCGGCGCTGAGGTGGGCGCCCTCGATGACGAGCCGGGTGACGGTGGGGTAGCGGCCGGTGTCGAGCATGCGGGTCAGGTAGGGGCCGAGGCTGGTCTGCCAGGCGCTGAACTCGGTGCCGGTGGAGCGGGCGGTGCGTCGCTCGGTGACCTCTCGGCGCAGGGCGCCGCCGACGAAGGCGTTGAGGGCGCCCAGGGCGCGCTGAAGGTCGTCGATGCCGTGTATGCCGGGGGCCTGGCTGAGGGCCGCGGCTGTCGTTTCGCCCACGGCGAGCGCGTGCGGGCCCAGGTGTGGCCGTCCGCCGAGCAGGTCGGCGAACCACTCGTGGTCGAGGGCGGCGGCGCGGGTCCGCCGAAAGACGGCAAGCACGGTGGCCCGCCACCCGGAGTGCTCGCCGGTCTCGGCGATCCGGGCGTAGACCGTGTCGACCATCAGGTCGAGCAGCTCCGATTTGGTGGCGACGTAGTCGTAGAGCCGCATCGGACCGACACCGAGCTCTTTGGCGATCTTGCGCACCGACAGTCCGTCGAGGCCGTGCGCGTCGGCGAGACGGATCGCCGTGGCGGCGATCTTCGCGCGGCTCAACGGCACCGGCGTCGCCCGGGGTTGGGGCTCGGGACGTTCCCAGACGGGCACGACCTCACTACCGTACGATGTATCCACGCAATACAGTGTACGGTAAAGGCATGACGAAGCGACTGGCGATCGCCGGTGGTGGCCTGGGTGGCCTGACGCTGGCACGGATCCTGCACCGGCACGGCATCGACGCGGTGGTCTACGAACGCGAGGCCGGTCGCACCGCGCGCTCCCAGGGCGGAATGCTCGACCTGCACCCGGAGTCCGGGCAACTGGCCCTCGCCGAGGCGGGTCTCGACGACCGGTTCCGGTCCGAGGCCCGGCCCGAGGGCGAGGAGCACCGCATCCTCGACCCGGCCGGGCGCACCCTCGTGCACCACACGCCCCGACCCGGCTCGTTCGCCGGCCGCCCCGAGATCGACCGCACCGTCCTGCGTGATCTTCTGCTCGACTCGCTGCCGCCCGACGCGGTGGTGTGGCGGCGCCGCCTCGTCGCGGCCACGGCCCGACCGGGCGGGGGCTTCGGGTTGACCTTCGACGGCGGCCACCGGGCCGATTGCGACATCCTCGTCGGCGCGGACGGCGC
The DNA here is from genome assembly GCF_021442385.1 of Micromonospora sp. MH99. Taxonomy (GTDB): domain Bacteria; phylum Actinomycetota; class Actinomycetes; order Mycobacteriales; family Micromonosporaceae; genus Micromonospora. The sequence continues at coordinate 168,521 of NZ_MUZA01000005.1, read as the reverse complement.
ACGCTCCGTCGTCCGGGCGCTGCTGACCGACGCGGGCCTGTCCCACGTGTCCAGCCACGTGGAGCTGACCATCGACGACGCCGACCGACGCCACCCCGATCTCGCCGAGCTGGTCGGCCCGGGAAACCTCTGGTGCGTCGGCGTGCGCCAGATCCTCGCGGCGCAACGCCTCGGCGACGGCAGCATCCGCGTCGGGATCTCCCTGCCCGCCGACGACCGGGACCTCGACGCCTACCGGGACAAGCGTGCCCTGCTGGGCCTGTTCGACGGCTGGGACACCCGTCTCACCGCCCTGATCGACGCCGCCGACAGCGCGCCGACGCCGCGCCGGGTCACGGCGATGCCGGTCGGCGCGCGCTGGGCACACCAACCGGGAGTCACCCTTCTCGGCGACGCCGCGCACCTCATGCCGCCCGTCGGCGAGGGCGCCAACCAGGCCATGCTGGACGCCACCGAACTCGCGCGCGAACTCGCCGCCAACCCCGCCGACCCGGACGCGGCGATCCGGGTGTACGAGGAGGCGATGTTCACCAGGATCCAGCCGATCGCCGAGATGTGCGCGCGAGTGCAGGCGATGATGCTGTCCCCGACGGCGGCGGACGACCTCGTCCGCTTCTTCACGCCCCGGTCCGCCACGCCCTCGGGTGGGGACGAGGAACCGGTCGCCGCGCACCGGTAGAACGCTCGTGCGCCCTCACACCTCGCTGGGCTGCCGGACGCCGAAAGCCGGATTGCGCACCAGCCAGTCCAGGTAGGTGGGGTGCGGCGCCAGCGAGTCGGTGTACGCCGCCTTGGCCGTGGCCAGCAGCAGCTCCGCGTCCCCGGCGGCCGGCGAGTCCGGATGCCACCCCAGCAGCAGCCGCCAGCGCAGCGGAACACCGGCCAGCCGGCGGGTGACCAGGCCGCCGACGGGGCGGAACGTCGCCTGGCAGAGGGCCACCGCCACGCCCGCCTCCACCAGATCGACGCAGCCACGGATGTCGGTCTCGTACACCTTGCGCGGGGTGAAGCCGGCGCGGGCGCACGCGGCGGCGAAGCAGTCGCCGAAGCAACCGTCGCCCGGCGCGGCCACCCACTGCTCGTGGCCCAGGTCCGCCAGGCGCACCTCGGCCCGCGCCGCGAGCGGGTGGGTCTCCGGCAGCAGCACCAGCACCGGGTCGATGGCCACCTCCCGCCAGCTCAGTCCGAACGCGGCCGACGGGGTGGCGTCGCCGCACACACCGGTGAGGGCGAAGTCCAACCGCCCACCGGCCACCAACTGCGCCAGCTCGTCCACCGACCAGGAGGCGTACGTGGTGATCTGGGCCGGTGGCTGCTCGGCGGCCAGCCGGTGCACCAACCGGCCCAGGATCGGGCTGTTCACCCCGCCGAGGCGGTAGCAGCGGGGCGCCGCGCCCGCGCCGGCGAGCCGTGCCGCCTCGTCCTGCAGGCCCTTCATCGCCGGCAGCAGCACCCGGGCGCGGGCGAGCACCAGCTCACCGAGCGCGGTGGGCCGGGCGCCGCGCCGATCCCTGTCGAACAGCGGCCCCCCCAGCGTCCGCTCGATCCGCTGAAGCTGGGCGGTCAGCGCCGGCTGGGCGAGCCCGAGCGCCGACGCCGCCTTGGTCACACTCCCTGTCTCCGCGATCGCGCAGACCACCCGCAGGTGTCGCAGCTCCAGGTTCATACGGTGACGGTAGGACCACGCCGCAGCCTGCGGAAGAGGCCAAGCGGATCGGTGACGTTGAATGCATTTAGTGGCGCGGCCCGCGCTGTCAGTCGCGCGGCGGCTCCGGCAGGTCCGCCAGGTACGTCGGCCGCCGCGTGACCGCGTCGCGGACCTTGTCCACCACGCCCACCGCCGGCTCGACGATCCGGTTCCAGGGCGGCGTGGCCGGCGTGCCCGGGTGCGGCCGGGTCGGCGCGGCCTCCTCGGCGATCTCCAACCGGTTGCCCAGGCGGATCAGCTCCTCGGAGGTGGCCACCGCGCGCAACTCGACCACGAGCGCGCCCACCCCGTCGACGTGGCGGCGGACCCGCTCGGCGACCTCGGTCAGGGTCTCGTCGGACAGCCCCTTCAGGGCCGCCAGCAGCGCGGCGTCGGCGTCGATCTCCGCGTCCACCCGGTCGGCGCGGGCCGGCAGCGCCGCCCGTACCGCCGGCAGTAGGTACTGCTCCTCGGCGGAGACGTGTCGTGACAGCGCGGCGGTGAGCACCGCCAGCCCCTCCTGCGGCGTGGCGTCCGGGCCGGTCAACTGGTCCACGAGAGCCAGCAGCTGCCGGTGTTCGCGGTCCACGATGTCGGCGATGCTGCGGCCACCGGGCCGGTAACCCTCCTCGGACACGGACACGGGCGCGGGCGGCAACGGGGGCAGGGGGACGGCGGACATGGTGCCCTCCTCGACTGGCGGGCGGAAGCTCCGGCAGGGGATGTGCGGTCGTGGGCGGCGGTACCCGAACGCGGACGCCGCGAAACCGGGACGCGGATCCGCCGAGGTGAATGCCCGGCCCCGGCACGCCGGTGCGCCGGCCCGCCGGTCACCGCGGACTGGTATGAAGGGGCGATGACGAGCGACGCCGCCTCCGCCCGACCGGACCCCAGCGCGGAGGTCGTGGACCTCTGCCGCGACCTGCTGCGCATCGACACCACCAACACGGGTGACAACGCCACGAGCGTCGGCGAGCGCCGCGCCGCCGAGTACGTGGCGGAGAAACTCGCCGAGGTGGGCGTCGAATCGGTCCTGCACGAGTCCGCGCCCGGCCGGGCCAACGTGGTGGCCCGCATCCCCGGCGCCGACCCGAGTCGGGGCGCGCTGCTGGTGCACGGCCATCTGGACGTGGTGCCCGCCGACGCCGACGAGTGGTCCGTGCACCCGTTCTCCGGCGAGGAGCGCGACGGCTACCTGTGGGGCCGCGGCGCCATCGACATGAAGGACTTCGACGCGATGGTGCTCGCCGTGGTGCGGCACTGGCAGCGCACCGGCGTACGGCCCCCGCGCGACATCGTTCTCGCGTACACCGCCGACGAGGAGGCGGGCAGCGACTACGGCGCGCGCTTCCTGGTGGAGAACCACCGCGGCCTCTTCGACGGCTGCACCGAGGCGATCGGCGAGGTCGGCGGCTTCTCCTACTCGGTCAACGACAGCCAGCGGCTGTATCTCATCGAGACCGCCGAGAAGGGCATCGACTGGCTGCGGCTGCACGCCAAGGGCCGCCCCGGGCACGGGTCGATGGTGCACGACGACAACGCGGTCACCGCTCTCGCCGAGGCCGTGGCCCGCATCGGCCGGCACCGCTTCCCGGTGGTGGTCACCGACACCGTACGGGCGTTCCTGGAGGAGGTCTCGGATCTGCTCGGCATCGAGCTGGACCCGAACGACCCGGAGACGGCGATCGCCAAGCTCGGCCCGATCGCCAACATCATCGGGGCGACCATCCGCAACACCGCCAACCCCACCCGCCTCAGCGCCGGTTACAAGGACAACGTCATCCCCGGCCGCGCCACCGCCACCATCGACTGCCGCAGCCTGCCCGGCCAGTCCGAGCTGCTGGAGCGGCAGCTGCGCGAGCTGGTCGGCCCGGACATCGCCATCGAGTACGTCCAGCGGCAGCCGGCGCTGGAGACCACCTTCGACGGCGACCTGGTCGAGGCCATGTCGGCGGCCCTGCGCGCCGAGGACCCGGGCGCGCGGCCGGTTCCGTACATGCTCTCCGGCGGCACCGACGCGAAGGCGTTCTCCCAGCTCGGCATCCGCTGCTTCGGGTTCGCGCCGCTGCGCCTGCCCGCCGACCTGAACTTCTCGGCGCTGTTCCACGGCATCGACGAGCGCGTTCCGGTCGACGGACTACAGTTCGGCGTGCGGGTTCTCGACCGGTTCCTCCGCTCCTGCTAACCGTGTCCGGTAGCTGCACCCGGCGCGTTATCTCCCCATCGTGAAGGGACTGCCCCACATGACCGACCAGCACGGTGAGCTGGACGCCGCTCTCGAGCGGGTGATCGAAGCGGCCCGCCACCACCTGGCCGCCGTACGCGCCGCGCAGGGCCGCGTCGACGACGACGACGTCTGGCAGGCGTACGTGGCGTTGAACAACGCGTCCTTCGCCTACGACGAGCAACTCCTCGACGCCTTCGGCGAGGTGACCCCGTGGGACGTCGACTCGATCGACCCGGACGAGGCCGACGAGCGCTTCGGCGGTGAGGGCGCCGAGGCCAGCGACCCCCATCCGCGGGTGATCTCGGTTCGTCAACGTCGCGACTACCGGGTGCCGAGCATCGCCGCGCTGCTGCGGGCGGCCGAGGCGGCCCGACGCGAGGGCACCCCGGAGGACGACGAGCCGGCGCCGGTGGAGGGCGTCGGCGAGGCGGTGCTGGAGCTGCTGCAGAGCGGCGACGGCTCGCTCGGCGCGCTGGACGTCCCCGAGTTGGAACCCCTGGACGGGGTGGTCATGGTCAGCGAGGTGGGCACACCCGTGGACCTGGAGTCGTTCGACGATGACGACGCCGTCGGCCCGTTCCAGCCGGCGAGTGACGACCGGCTCGTCGGCCGACTCGACGAGCACCCGTTCCTGGAGCTCGACGACGACCACGACCACGCCGGGCACCAGCACTAGGCCCGTCGCCGGTGCGCCTGCGCCTCGCGCGAACGGGGACCAGGCACGAGGCCAGGTGAGGCCCGGGGCCCGAACCGTTCGCGGTTCGGGCCCCGGGCGTGTCGCCGCCCGTCCCGGCCCGGCGTCAGTACGACAGGCCCGGCTGCGGTTGGTTGACCCGCCGACGGCGCAGCATGACCTGCCGCGTGCCGTCACGGAACAGCCGCACCCGAGCCAACTCCCATCCGGAGAACTCGGCCTGGATCGCCAACTGCGCCGCGGCGGTCAACCGGTCGACGTTCGGCGGCAGCCGCAGCGGCGCGTACTCGTAGTCCATGCCGTCCATGCTGCCCAGCCCAGCGGCCGTCCGCCACCCCCTCCGGGGTGACCAACGCCGCTGCCGTGCGTGGTTCGTGCCGCCCCGGGCGCCCGCGCGTGGTCTTCGTCGCGGTCCGCGGGCGTCGCCGGTCAGCTCCCGGCCCCGGTGCGCGCGCCCGTGCGTCAGCCGTCGCGCTCGGGGTAGCCGATGGGCACCGACGAGACGTCGTCCAGCGCCGTGGTGATCTCCTCGGGCAGCGTGATCCGCTCGACCTGCAACGCGCCGAGCAACTGCCCCACCGTCCGGGCGCCGAGGATCGGCGCGGTCACCCCCGGTCGGTCCCGGATCCACGCCAGCGCCACCTCCAGCGGCGACACCCCCAGGCCGCCGGCCGCTGTCGCCACCGCCTCCACGATGCTCGAGCAGCGCGGCTCCAGGTACGTGGAGACGAACCGCTCGAAGTGCGGCGAGGCGGCCCGCGAGTCGGCCGGCCGGCCGTGCCGGTACTTGCCGGTGAGCACGCCCCGACCCAGCGGCGACCAGGGCAGCACGCCGAGGCCCAGCGCGTCGCACGCCGGCAGCACCTCCCGCTCCACGCCCCGCTCCAGCAGCGAGTACTCGACCTGGGCGGCGACCACCGGCGCCCGGCCCGGCCAGGCCGTCTGCCAGGCGGCGGCCCGCGCGGTCTGCCAGCCGGAGAAGTTCGACACCCCCACGTAGCGGACCTTCCCGCTGGCCACCGCGTGGTCCAGCGCCGCGAGGGTCTCCTCCAGCGGGGTGTCCGGGTCGTACCCGTGCACCTGGAACAGGTCGACGTGGTCCGTGCCGAGCCGGCGCAGCGACGCCTCCAGGGTGCGCAGCAGGTGGCTCCGGGAGCCGTCACGACGCCGACCGCTGCCGGGCCGCAGCCCCGCCTTGGTGGCGATCAACAACTCGTCGCGCGGAACGAGGGTGCCCAGCAGCGACCCGATCACCGACTCGGCGTCGCCGTCGCCGTACACGTCGGCGGTGTCGATCAGGTTGCCGCCGGCGTCCAGGTAACTCTTCAGCTGGGCGGCCGCATCGTCGGCGTCGGTGTCCCGGCCCCAGGTCATGGTGCCGAGCGCGAGCCGCGAAACCGCCAGCCCGCTTCGGCCGAGCGGTCGCTGTTGCATGGGTGAACCTTATTTCGAACCCGCCGCCACGGATATCCTCGCTCCCGTCATCTCTGCCGGTTCTGCCGGTTCCGCCTCCGTCGGGCACCGCGACGGGCGGGGACCAATGGCGGTGAGCCGGTGACAGGGTCCGTTTTCGGCATTGCGTAACCTGGTGCGACCTGTGCCACGGATGGGGGAGGACCAGTGCGACTCGGGCTCAGTCTTGGATATCAGACAGCGTGGAGCACACCCGCCGACCACCTGGCGCTGGCCCAGGAGGCGGATCGCCTCGGCTACTCGGTGGTGTGGGCGGCGGAAGCCTACGGCTCCGACTCGCCCAGCATGCTCGCCTGGATGGCCGGCCAGACGCAGCGGATCGACGTGGGCGCGGCGGTGATGCAGATCCCCGCCCGTACGCCGGCCGCCACCGCGATGACGGCCGCCACCATCGACGCGCTCTCCGGCGGCCGGTTCCGGCTGGGCCTCGGCGTGTCCGGCCCGCAGGTCTCCGAGGGCTGGCACGGGGTGCGGTTCGCCAAGCCGCTGGGCCGGACCCGGGAGTTCGTCGACATCGTCAAGCTGGCCGTGGCCCGCAAGGAGGTGGCGTACGACGGCGAGCACTACACCCTGCCGCTGCCCGACGGTCCCGGTAAGGCGCTGCGGCTGAGCTTCCACCCACCCCGCGAACACATCCCGATCTACCTGGCCGCTGTCGGGCCGAAGAACCTGGAGTTGGCCGGCGAGATCGCCGACGGCTGGCTCGCCGTGTTCTACGCCCCGGAGTTCGCCGACGAGCACCTCGCCGCCGTGGCCGCCGGGCGGGCCAAGGTCGGCAAGGAGCTGGCCGGTTTCGACGTGGTGCCCTCCGTGCCGGTCGTCGTCGGCGATGACGTGGCCTCCTGCGCCGAGCTGGTGCGCTGGTACGCCGCGCTCTACGTCGGCGGGATGGGCAGCCGGACGCAGAACTTTTACAACCAGCTCGCCACCCGGATGGGTTACGGCGACGCCGCGCGCGAGGTGCAGGACCTGTACCTGGCCAAGCGGCAGCGCGACGCGGCCGCCGCGGTGCCGATGGAGTTCATCGACCGCACCTCGCTGCTCGGCCCGAAGGAGCGCATCGCCGAGCGGATGCGGGAGTACGCCGCCTCCGGCGTCACCACGCTGTCGGTGACCCTGTTCGTGGCCGACCGGGACACCGGCGTGCAGACCCTGCGTACGGTCGCCGAGGCGCTCGACCTTTCCGGAGTCGGCGAGTGACCTGGATCGAGGCCATCGTCCTGGGCGTCGTCCAGGGGCTGACCGAGTTCCTGCCGGTCAGCTCGTCGGGGCATCTGCGGATCACCTCGGCGATCTTCTTCGACCGCGACGCCGGCGCGTCGTTCACCGCCGTCACCCAGCTCGGCACCGAGGCGGCCGTGCTGATCTACTTCGCGAAGGACATCTGGCGGATCACCCGTACCTGGCTGGTGGGGCTGCGCGACAAGTCGGTGCGCTCCAGCCTCGACTACCGGATGGGCTGGTACGTGATCGTCGGCTCGATCCCGATCGGGCTGTTCGGTTTCGTGTTCAAGGACCAGATCAAGACCGCCGGACGCAACCTGTGGGTCGTGGCGACCACGCTGATCGTGTTCGCGTTCGTGTTGGCGTTCGCGGAGTACTGGGGGCGGCAGACCCGCACCCTGGAGAACTTCCGGATGAAGGACGGCATCGTGATGGGCTTCGCCCAGGCGATGGCGCTGGTCCCGGGCGTGTCCCGCTCCGGCGGGACGCTCACCGCGGGCCTGCTGCTCAACCTGACGCGGGAGGCGGCGGCGCGTTACTCGTTCCTGCTGGCCATCCCGGCGGTCGTGATGTCCGGCGTGTTCAGCCTCGGGGACGTCTTCGAACCGTCCGCCCCGGGCACGTCCGTGCCCACCGTGGCCCAGACGATCGTGGCCACCGTCATCGCGTTCGGTATCGGCTACGCGGCCATCGCCTGGCTGCTGCGCTACGTCGCCCACCACACCCTGTACGTCTTCGTGCTGTACCGGGTGGCGCTGGGCACCCTGGTTCTCGCTCTCCTGCTGACCGGCGCGATCAGCGCCACCTGAGTTGACCGCGCCCGGCCCCCACCCCGCGCGAATGGGGTGGGGGCCGGTCCCTGTCCACGGGCCGGCGAAACCGGTCGTTTCCCCCGTTGTGCACGCAAGCCATTTAGCGCACCTATCCTGATGATATCGGGCTGTCTCGCCGGGTGGGATCTGTCGGTGGCTCGCGTCGGAGGGGGCGACAGTGACTGCCAGTGCTGGCCCGAAGCGCGGCCGGGGGCTGCCGCCGAGGCGCAACCTCGTCGCTGTCGTGTCGATAGTGGTGCTGTCCGGCGCGTTCTTCGGCTACGACCAGGGCATCATCAGCGGCGCGCTGCGCGACATCCGCCAGACCTTCCACGCGGACACCTTCGCCGTCGAGGTGGCGGCGAGCTGGGTGACGCCCGGGGCGCTGGTGGGTGCGTTGCTCGGCGGTCACCTGGCGGACCGGATCGGTCGGCGGGGGGCGCTCTGGGTCGCCGCCGCCACGTTCGCGGTGGGCACCGTCGTGCAGGCGGTGGCGCCGGTCATCGGGGTCATGTTCGGTGCGCGGTTGATCCTGGGGCTGGGCATCGGCGTGGCCTCGGTCGCCGGCCCGATGTACGCGGCGGAGGCCGCGCCGGAACGGATCCGCGGCAGTCTCCTGGCGATCTACCAGTTCTCCACCACGTTCGCCATCTTCATCGGCTACCTGGCGGACGAGCTGTTCGAGGCCGGCACCTCCTGGCGTTACCTGCTGGCGGCGGCCTCCCTGCTGGGCGTGGCCCTCGCTCTGGTCACCACGGTCATCCCCGACTCGGCGGTCTGGTACTTCGGACGGGGGGACCGGCGCCGGGCGGAGGCGTCCCTGCGGGCGACAGTGCCGCAGCCGAAGGTGCCCCAGCGGCTGCACGCCATCGAGGAGAGCCTCTCGGCCGGCAAGGCGGGGTGGCGGGAGGTGCTGTCGCCACAGTGGCGGCGTCCGCTGGTGCTCGGTGTCGGCATGGCGCTGTTCCAGCAACTGACCGGGATCAACGGGATCATCTACTACGCCGATGAGATCTTCTCGTCCGCCGGGTTCCACACCCCGCAGGCGCAACTGGCCGCGACCACCTGGGCGATCGGCGGTGTCGACTCCCTCTTCACGCTTGTCGCGGTCGCCTTCCTGGACCGGCTCGGTCGCCGGCCGCTGCTGCTGGTCGGGCTCCTGGGCATGGCGGTCTCGCTCGTGGTGGTCAGCTTCAGCTTCGCCCGGATGGCCCCGGGGGCGCAGAGCGCCGGAGCGACCGGGCACCATCCCACCGACGCGGGCATCTTCCTGCTGATCGGCGTGGTCATGTTCGTGGCGTTCTACGCGATGTCCATCGGGCCCACCGCCTGGACGGTCATCAACGAGATCTTCCCGGGTCGCATCCGGGGCCGGTGCGTCGCGATCGCCTCCGCCACCCACTGGGGCACCGAGTACCTGATCACGCAGTTCTTCCTGAGCATGCTCGACGCCCTGGGCAGGTCGGGCGTGTTCGCGCTCTTCGCCGGCACCTGTGTGCTCGGCTTCGTGTTCGTCTGGCGGTACCTGCCGGAGACCAAGGGCAAGACCCTCGAACAGATTCAGCGGATGTGGCAGACCGACGCGCGTGCCCGGCGGCCGCACCGTCGCGACGACCGGTCGGCCGGTACGGCGTGATTCTCGGCTTCTGACCCGCGACGCAGGGGATCGGGCGTACGGTTCCCGTAAAGCCGTCCAAAACGGATTTAGTGGACAAATAAGTTCATTCGGGTGGAGCGTTGGTGCTCACCCCGGGGCGAATCCGCTCGGCGGGCTGGCGGCTCCCGACCGACCGTCGCGAAGGACCAGAACGTGCATCTGACACCAAGGGAATTCGACAAGCTGACGATCCTCTCGATGGCCATCGTCGCCAACGCCCGCAAGGCCAGGGGGATCAAGCTGAACCACCCCGAGGCCGTGGCGGTGATCTGCGCCGCGGCCCTGGAGGGGGCCCGGGAGGGCAAGACCGTCGAAGAGGTCATGAACGACGCCCGCAGCACCCTCAGCGCCGACGACGTGATGCCGGGCGTGCCGGACATGCTGCCCATGATCCAGGTCGAGGCGGTCTTCACCGACGGCTCGCGCCTGGTCACCGTGCACTCACCGATCCGCTAGGCGCAGCCAGCCCAGAGGCGATCTCCAGGAAGGTGGAGCAGGAAATGGCCACGCAACATCCCGGCCCCAACTCGAAGCACGTGCGACCCATCGGGGGCTACGTGCTGAGCGATCAACCGCTGGAGCTGAACGCGGGGCGGCCCGTCACCGAGGTCGTCGTCCACAACACCGGTGACCGGCCGATCCAGATCGGCTCCCATTTCCACTTCTTCGAGGCCAACCGGATGCTCGCCTTCGACCGTGAGGCCGCCTTCGGCAGGCGACTGAACATCCCGGCGACGACCTCCATCCGCTTCGAGCCGGGCGACAAGAAGACTGTCGAGCTCATCCCCTTCGGCGGGCAGCAGCGCGTCTACGGATTCAACGGCCTGGTGCAGGGGTGGAGCGGCAGCGAGTCGACCCCCAGCTACCGGCCGGACCGTACCGAGGCGATCCACAACGCCAAGACCCGGGGCTTCAAGTTCGCCCCGGAGCAGCAGGACAGCCCCAAGGGCAAGAAACAGTAGATCCGCTATCCCGCAGGGCTGCCAGCCTCGGGCAGGAGAGATGATTCGATGAGCCAGATTTCGCGGCAAGAGTATTCCGGCATGTATGGCCCCACGACGGGTGACCAGATCAGGCTCGGCGACACCGACCTCTACATCGAGATCGAGAAGGACCTGCGGGTCCTCGGCGACGAGGTGATGTACGGCGGGGGCAAGACGCTGCGCGACGGCATGGGGGTCAACAACCAGTACACCAACGCGCAGGGTGGCCTGGATCTGGTCATCACCAACGTGACCATCCTCGACGCGACGCTCGGCGTGGTGAAGGCCGACGTCGGGGTCAAGGACGGCAAGATCGCCGGCATCGGCAAGGCCGGTAACCCGAACATCATGGACGGGGTCACCCCCGAGCTGGTGACCGGTCCGGGCACCGAGGCCATCTCCGGCGAGCACCTCATCCTGACCGCCGGGGGCATCGACACGCACGTGCACCTGGTGACGCCGCTGCAGGCGCAGGCCGCCCTGAGCAACGGCGTGACCACCCTGTGGGGTGGTGGCACCGGCCCGACCGACAGCACCAACGGCGTCACCATCACCCCCGGCCCCTGGAACATCCAGGCGATGATGCGGGCCTTCGAGAGCATCCCGATCAACATCGGCCTGATGGCGAAGGGCAACAGCACCGGCCGCGCGCCGCTGGTGGAACAGATCATGGCCGGTGCGCCGAGCTTCAAGATCCATGAGGACTGGGGCGCCCCGCCGGCGGTGATCCGGGCCTGCCTGGACGTCGCCGACGAGTTCGACGTGCAGGTCAGCATCCACACCGACACTCTCAACGAGAGCGGATACCTCGAGGACAGCATCGCCGCGTTCGAGGGCCGGACGATCCACACCTTCCACACCGAGGGCGCCGGTGGAGGCCACGCGCCGGACGTCATCAAGGTCGCCGGCCAGATGAACGTGCTGCCCAGCTCGACCACGCCTACGGTGCCGTACGGCATCAACAGCCAGTCCGAGCTGTACGACATGATCATGGTCTGTCACAACTTCAACCCACAGGTCCCCTCGGACGTGGCCTTCGTGGAGAGCCGGATCCGCACCGAGACGATCGCGGCCGAGGACGTCCTGCTCGACGAGGGCGTCATCTCGATGATGCAGAGCGACTCGCAGGCCATGGGGCGCGTCGGCGAGACCTGGCTGCGCACCATCCAGCTCGCCGGGCAGATGAAGACCGCCCGCGGCAAGCTCGCCGAGGACTCCAGCGCCAACGACAACTTCCGGGTGCTGCGGTACGTCGCCAAGATGACCATCAACCCAGCCATCACCCAGGGGATCTCGCACGTGCTGGGATCGGTCACGCCGGGCAAGATGGCCGACCTCGTGCTCTGGGAGCCGGCGTTCTTCGGGGCCAAGCCGAAGCTCGTGCTCAAGGGCGGCATGATCGCCTGGTCGATCATGGGTGACCCGAACGCGTCACTGCCGACACCGCAGCCGGTCTACTACCGGCCGTCGTTCGCCGCGTTCGGCAGCCAGCTGGCCAAGACCTGCGTGACCTTCGTGTCCCGGGCCGCGCACGAGGCCGGCATCGCCGAGCAGCTCGGCCTGCAACGGCAGGTCATGCCCGTGTACCGCACCCGAGGGCTCACGAAGCGGGACATGGTCCGCAACGACCGGCTTCCCAAGCTCGAGGTCGATCCGGAGACCTTCGCCGTGAAGATGGACGGCGTGCACGCGACGGTGCCGCCGGCCCGGAACCTGCCGCTGAGCCAGCTCTACTTCTTTAGCTGACCCCCCGCCGGGACCGCCTCGTGGGTGGCTGGTCCCGGCACACCTACCGAAAGGAGAGGCCCGTGCTCGTCGAGACGGTGCTGGGCAACATGAACGAGCCGGACTGGACGCTCCGCCTGAAGGAAGCGCGCATCGACGACCTGGTCCTCGACCAGTGGGACGCCCAGAAGAGCCGCATCCGCAAGATGACCAGCTCCGGGGCCGAGTTGTCGGTCGCGCTCGCGCGTGGGGTCCGGTTGCGCGACGGCGACGTCCTGGCCTGGGACGACCTCACCGCGACGGCGGTGGTGGCCCGGGTGCAGCTGGGCGAGGTGATGGTGGTCCACCTCGACCAGCTGCGCGGCGAGTCGGCTGAGCTGCTCATCCGCTCGGCCGTCGAGCTGGGTCACGCCATCGGCAACCAGCACTGGCCGGCCGTGGTCAAGGGCACCAAGATGTACGTCCCGCTGACGGTGGACCGCAAGGTGATGGACTCGGTGATGCGCACCCACGCCTTCACCGGGATCACCCACGAGTTCGTGCCCGGCACCGAGGTCATCGCGTACCTCGCGCCGCACGAGTCGCGGCGGCTGTTCGGCGGCGCCGACTCGACGCCGCACTCCCACCTCCCCGCCGACCTCAACTGAGCGGGGCCGCACGGTGCGCACCATGGCCGAAACCCTGAAGCTGCTCCAGTTCGGCGACTCGGTCTTCCCGGTCGGCGCCTTCTCCTTCTCCAGCGGCCTGGAGATGGCCGTCGAGCACGGTGTCGTCCACGACCGGACGACCCTGCAGGACTACGTCCGGACGGTCACCCGGCTCGCCGCCACCGGGGACGGGGTCGCGCTGCTCGCCGGTCACCGGGCCGCCGGCGCGGGGGACCTCGACCGGATCCGGCGGGCCGACGAGGCCGTTTACCTCCGCAAAATCAACGAAGAGATGCGGACCATGTCCGTACGCATGGGACGCAAGCTGGCCGAAGCCGCGACCCGGATCGTCGGGGAGACCCTGCTCAAGAAGCGCCTCAGCGAGTCGGCCGGCGGCGTGCCGGTCACCTACCCGGTCGCGCTCGGGGTGGTCTTCGCCGACCTCGGCGTGCCCGAGGAGGACGCGTTCGCCGCCCACCAGTACGGCGCGGCCTCGACGGTGCTCAGCGCCGCCATCCGGTTGATGCGGGTCGACCATCTCGACGCGCAGTCGATCCTGTTCGCGGTCAACGAGAAGGTCACCGACGACTACCGCGACGTGCGCACCGCCGACCTCGACGACATGCAGACCTTCGGGCCGCACCTCGACGTCCTGGCCGCCGCGCACCAGCACGTCCACGTGCGGATGTTCATGAGCTGAGAGCCGAACATCCGCATCCTCCCGCACCAGAAACGCCTTCGAGAAGGACAGGTCACATCATGAAGTCGGCAAGTCGTATCGGCGTCGGCGGCCCGGTGGGCAGCGGCAAGACCGCGATCATCGAGGCTGTCGTGCCCCGTTTCGTGGACAACGGACTGCGCGTACTGGTGATCACCAACGACGTCGTCACCACCGAGGACGCGAAGCACGTACGCCGCGCCCTGACCGGGGTCCTGGTCGAGGAGCGGATCCTCGGGGTGGAGACCGGTGCCTGCCCGCACACCGCAGTGCGGGAGGACCCGAGCATGAACCTGGCCGCGGTCGAGGACATGGAGTCCCGCTTCCCGGACAGCGACGTGGTGCTCATCGAGAGCGGCGGGGACAACCTCACCCTGACGTTCAGTCCCGCGCTTGTCGACTTCTTCATCTATGTCATCGACGTGGCGGCCGGCGACAAGATCCCGCGCAAGAACGGTCCGGGGATCTCCAAGTCCGACATCCTCGTGATCAACAAGACCGACCTCGCCCCCTACGTGGAGGCGGACCTCGACGTCATGGCGCGCGACGCGGACCTGATGCGCAACGGCAAGCCCGTCGTGTTCACCAACTGCAAGACCGGCGAGGGCATCGACGAACTCGTGTCGCTGATCCGTCGCAACGCGCTCTTCGACGCCGAAGTGGTAGCATGATCACACTGGACAGCGCGCGGGAACTGGAGCCGTACCAGGACCAACCGGCCCAGTTGCCCGCGGCGTCCAACGGCAAGGTCGGCATCCTGCGTCTCGGGTTCGAGCGGCGCGGCGAGCGGACGATCCTGCACGACCTCTACCGGCAGTCGCCCCTGCTCGTCCAGCGGGCCCTCTACTGGGACGAGGAGATGCCGCAGCTGCCCTGCGTCATGATCCTCACCACCTCCGGCGGTGTGCTGCAGGGCGACCGCCTGCACCTGGACGTCGACCTGGCGCCGGGCAGCCAGGCGCACCTGGTCACGCAGGCCGCCACCAAGATCCAGGAGATGGACGCGAACTACGGCTCGCAGATCCAGCGGTTCACCCTGGCCGAGGACACCTATCTCGAATACCTCCCGGAGCCGACGATCCCGTACCGGGGCAGCCGGTTCGTCACCGACACCGAGGTGCGGCTCCCGGAGAGCGCCACCATGCTCTACGGCGAGATCCTGCAACCCGGCCGGAAGTACTACCGCGACGGCGAACTCTTCGCGTACGACCTCTTCTCCTCCTGTCTGCGGGCCGAGCGTCCGGACGGCCGGCGGTTGTTCGTGGAGAAGTTCGTGGCGGCCCCCGGCCGGTTCCCGGTGGCGCGGCTCGGGGTCCTGGACCGCTTCCACATCTTCGGCAACGTCGTGCTGCTCACCAGCGCCGAGCGGGCCGCCCGCGTCTTCGAACGGACCGCGACGCCGGTCTGGGACGAGCAGACGCCGCTGGCCAGCGCCGTCAGTCGGCTGCCGAACGACGCCGGCCTCATGTTCAAGGTCCTCGGGCAGGAGACCGAGCCGGTTCGTGCCGCGGTCCGCGCCTTCTGCGTGGCCGCCCGTGAAGAGGTGACCGGCCGCACCTTCCCGCCGACGTTCAGCTGGCGATGACGCATCCGAGGAGAATGTCGTGACGAGCGTGACCCAGGGCTGGGACAGGCTGAGTGACCGCAACCCGTTCATCGGGTTCGTCGACGCCTGCCTGCGCGGGCCCGCGCAGGTCGTCCTGCAGAACAACCCGCTCACCGGCCTGCTCGTCCTCGTGGCGGTCGCCTGGGGGGCCTTCGAGAACGGGCAACCGCGGATCCTCGGAGGAGCGGTCCTCGGTCTCGTCGTCGGCACCGCCACGGCCGTCGCCCTGCGGGTCGACGAGCCCTCGTTACGCAAGGGACTGTTCGGTTTCAGCCCGTTCCTGACCGGCATCGCCGTCCCGACGTTCCTCGACGACCGACCGCTCATGTGGCTCTACCTGGTGCTCGGCGCGATCGCCACGACGGTGGTCACCCTGGCCCTGAACGCGATCTTCAAGACCTGGGGGCTGACCGCGTTCACCATGCCGTTCGTGCTGACCACCTGGGTCCTGCTGATGGCCGCCTACCAGTTCGACAGGTTCACCGTGCTCACCAAGCTGAAGCCCATGTTCCCCGGTGCGGCGCAACTGACCGGGGGCCGCTTCGACTGGGACCTGATCCCCACCTTCCTGCGCGGTGTGTCCCAGGTCTACCTGATCGACAGCTGGGTCACCGGTCTGATCATCCTGGTCGCGTTGCTGGTCAACTCCCGCTGGTCGGCGCTGTTCGCGGTGATCGGCGCCGTCGGCGCGACCCTGCTGGCGCTCTGGTTCGGCGCCGACGCGTCCTCCCTGGACAAGGGCCTGTTCGGCTTCAACGCGGTGCTGACGGCGATCGCCGTGGGCGCGGTGCTGCACCGTCCCGGAGCGATGGTCACCCTCTACACCCTCTTCGGCATCGCGCTGACGCTCTTCGTCCAACTGGCCCTGGCGACGGTCCTCACCCCGCTGGGCATTCCGGTGCTGACCGGGCCGTTCAACATCGCCACCTGGCTGCTGCTGCTGCCCAGGCGGCACTTCGCGCCGGTACCCAACCACGAACGCGTCAAGGAGTCCATCCTCACCGAGGTGAGACGCACCGTCTGACGTACCGAAAGGAGAGGTGAGCTCCCATGCTCGCTCAGGAAGCGGTGAACTCGGGCGACACCGCCTGGGTGCTCGTCTGCGCCGGCCTGGTGTTGTTCATGACTCCCGGCCTGGCCGCCTTCTACGGCGGGATGGTCCGCACCCGCAACGTGCTCGCCATGCTCCAGCAGAACATGATCGCGCTGGGCGTGGTCAGCCTGACCTGGGTCCTGGTGGGCTACACCATCGCCTTCGGTGACGACGCCGGCACCGGCCTCTTCGGCAACCTCGAACTCTTCGGCCTGACCGACCTGCGGGTGCCGCCCGCGCCCCACCTGCACGTCATCGCCGGTCAGGTGACCATTCCGACCCTGGCGTTCGTCGCGTACCAGATGATGTTCGCGGTGATCACCCCCGCGCTCGTCACCGGCGCGACGGCGGGCCGGCTCAAGTTCGCCGGCTGGGTCGCGTTCCTGGCGATCTGGTCCATCGTGGTCTACGCGCCGGTCGCGCACTGGCTCTGGCACCCCGACGGTTGGCTGGCCAGGTTCGGCACCCAGGACTGGGCCGGTGGGATGGTCGTGCACGCCTCGGCGGGCGCCGCCGTGCTGGGCACGTTGCTGGTCGTCGGGCGCCGGCGCGGTTGGCCACGCACCGCCTCCCCGCCCAACTCGATCCCGCTGACCATCCTCGGCGCGGGCATCCTCTGGTTCGGCTGGTTCGGTTTCAACGGCGGCGACGGACTCCAGGCCAACGGTCTGGCCGCCCAGGCGCTGATCAACACTCATCTCGCGGCCGCCGCCGGAATGCTCGTCTGGCTGGTCGCGGAGCGGGTGAAGGACGGCCACAGCACCGTCGTGGGTGGCGTCTCCGGTGCGGTCGCGGGGCTCGCGACGGTCACCCCCGCCGCCGGGTACGTCAACACGGTCTCCGCCATCGCCATCGGCGCGATCGCCGGATTCGTCTGCCACTTCGCGCTGCGGTTGAAGTACCTGCTGCGGCTCGACGACGCGCTGGACGTCCTCGCGGTCCACTTCGTCGGCGGCATGCTCGGCTCGCTGCTGGTCGGCTTCTTCGGCGACAGCGGCATCAACCCGCTCGGCAAGGACGGGCTCTTCTTCGGCGGCGGCGGATCCCTGCTGTGGCACCAGATCGTCGGCGTGGTCACCGTGGTGGCGTTCTCGTTCGTGCTCAGTTGGGCGATCGCCGCCGCTGTGCAGGCCGTGCTCGGGTTGCGTGCCCCCGCCGACGTGCAGGACAACCTCGACCACGCCCAGCAGGACGCCGACGCCTACCACCTGGGCGGCGTGGCGGGTCTCAACGGCAGCGGGGCGCCGCAACGCCGCCAGCGGGGAGCGGGACGCGCCACCGAACGGCCCACCCGGCCGGTCCAGAACGCCCGGCTGGTCACCGCGACGGTCGACCCGACGCTGCTGCCGACGACCCGGGAGCTTCGCGACGCCCTGGTCGGCGCGGGAGCCACCTCCATCGTGCTCTCCGACGCGACGGTCTCCACCGCCGAACCGACAGCCCGTTCGCTGCCCCGGGGCTACTGGCAGGACCAGGATCTCGTGGGCCGGGCCCGGGTCGAGGTGGTGGTGGAGCGCGAGGCGGTGGCCGCGGTGCTGGACGTGCTGGGTCGGTACGGCGCCGAGCGGTCGGACGGCTTCGTGCAGGACGTCCAGCTCGCGACCGACGTGCGCTGAGGTCAGGTGCGGGCCCGTCCGGAGCGGACCAGGAACGCGAGGGCGGACAGGCCCAGCGCTCCCCACGCCGGCACCCAGAGGGGTTGTTCCTGCGCCATCGTGCCGAGGCCACCACCGGCGGCGTAACAGGTCAGGGCCAGGAGCCCGAGGAAGGTGCCGTGGCGGGCCCGCCTCCTGCCGGTGTCCGGTCCGGCCAACCAACGACCGATGCGTTCACCGATCTTGTCCACCGTGCCGGACTGGTAGGTGATGGCGGTGGTGATCCCGGCGGTGCGGACGAACAGGGTCGCCAGGGCGCCCATGGCGAGACCGCCGGCGGCGGCCAGCGCGATCCGTGGCCACCCGCCGTGACGGCCGTAGTGCAGCAGGACGTTCAGCACCGCCCAGAGCGCCAGGGCGACCACGGCGCAGCCGAGGCCCCGGTAGGACGGCGACCATCGGCTCCGCGCCGCCCGTACCTGGGAGACCACGCCCGTCCCGGCGGCGAACGCGATCAGTGACGCCGCCGACTCGGGCCAGGCGGCGTGCCGCCCGGCCAGGCCGATGCCGAGCAGGACGGCGTTGCCCGACTGGTTGGCGACGAACGCGCCGTAGCGCAGGAACGCGAAGGCGTCCACGAAGCCGGCGATCCCGGTGGTGAGGGCGAGGACCAGCAGCGGGTACCGGAACTCCCGGGACGCGTCCTGCGGGTCCGACTGCTGTCCGGAGGTCGAGTCGCCCATCGCGTTCCCCACCTCCGGTAGCGCGGACCCGGACACACCAGGCATACCGTATTTTACGGCCACGCTGCTGCTTCATCCCCTTTTCGTCCAGCCCGACAGCGGCGGCCCGGACACGCTCCCCGCCGCCGGCGACGTCCGGTCGGGCGCAGGTCATAGGGTGGTCCCCGTGGCGACCCTTCTGCTTCTGCGACACGGCCGGACGACCGCGAACGCCGACGGCGGCCTGGCCGGCCGTCAGCCGGTCGAGTTGGACGAGACGGGCCGGGCCCAGGCGGCGGCGGTCGGCGAGCGCCTGCGGCGGGTGCCGCTGGCCGCGGTGGTGACCAGCCCGCTCATCCGGTGCCGGCAGACCCTGGAGCTGGCGCTGCCCGACGCCGCCCCGATCGTGGAGGACGGGTTGATCGAGTGTGGCTACGGAGCCTGGGAGGGGCAGCCACTGAAGAAGCTGGCGAAGGAGTCGCTCTGGCCGGTCGTCCAGCAGCACCCGAGCGCCGCGGTCTTCCCCGAGGGTGAGGCGATGGCGGCGATGGCCGCACGGGCGGTCGCGGCGGTGCGGACCTGGGATGCCCGGATCACTGCCGAGCACGGCTCGGAGGCGGTCTGGCTGGCGTGCAGCCACGGCGACGTGATCAAGGCGATCGTGGCCGACGCGCTCGGCGTACACCTTGATCTTTTTCAGCGGATCGTGGCCGACCCGGCGTCGGTGACGGCGATCCGGTACACCCCGCTGCGGCCGTTCCTGCTGCGGCTCAACGACACCGGTGGCGACCTGGCCGCACTGGCGCCGCCGCCCCGCAAGCGCCGCCGGGCGACCCGGGCGGCGGCGAGCGCCGCCGACTCCGACGCGCCGGTGGGCGGCGGCGCGGGGGCCGGCCGGTGAGCCGACGTCCGCCACGCCCGGGTGCGAGGGGTGGTCCGCCGGGCGTGGCGAGCCGCACGGTGATTAGGGTCGGTGGGGTGCGCGATGCCATGGCGGGCCGGATAGGGTCGTGGGTATGACCCACCAGGTGCACGCCTTCGAACCGCCGGAGCGGTTCGTCGCCGGGACCGTCGGGCCGCCGGGGGAGCGCACGTTCTTCCTGCAGGCCCGCGGCGGCGGCAGGCTGGTCAGCGTCGCGCTGGAGAAGGTCCAGGTGTCCCTGCTCGCCGAGAAGCTGGAGGAGCTGCTCACCGAGGCGCAGCGTCGCTTCGGGGTGGACCTGCCCGAGCTGGCGCCGGTGATCGGCGACAACGAGCCGCTGGACACTCCGGTCGACGAGGAGTTCCGGGTCGGGACCCTCGGGCTGGCCTTCGACGTGGACACCGCGACCGTGGTGATCGAGGCGATCGCCGCCGGCGAGGTGGAGCCCGAGGTCGAGCTGGGCGACGAGGACGACGAAGACGACGAGGACGAGGACGAGGAGCCGGACGAGGACCTGGACCGGCTCCGGGTCCGGCTCACCCCCCAGGCCACCCGCCAGTTCATCGAGCGGGCCCGGCGCGTGGTCAACGCGGGCCGGCCGCCGTGCCCCCTGTGCGGCCAGCCGTTGGATCCCGCCGGGCACCTGTGCCCGCGGCACAACGGTTACCACCGGTGACCTTGTCCGGCCTCGAACCCCTACGCGACGGTGACGCCGCGCTGCGGCTGCTGCGCGACGGCACGCTCGACCTGGAGGGCCGGCTGGTCGACGCGTCGAACACCACCCTGCGGGGCATCCTGACCCTCGACGGCGTCACGGCCCGCTGTGTCTACAAGCCCGTGCGCGGCGAGCGGCCGCTGTGGGACTTCCCGGACGGCACCCTCGCCGGGCGGGAGGTGTCGGCGTTCCTGGTCTCCGACGCCACCGGCTGGGGCCTGGTGCCGCCCACCGTGCTGCGCGACGGGCCGTTCGGCCCCGGCTCGTGCCAGCTCTGGATCGACGAGCCGGCCGACGCCGAGCCGCTCGTCGGGTTCGTGCCGGCCGACGAGTTGCCGCCCCGCTGGCACCCCATCGCGGCGGCGCGGGACGACGACGGCGTCGCGTACGCCCTCGCCCACGCCGACGACCCGCGGCTGGCCCGTCTCGCGGTGCTCGACGCGGTGATCAACAACGCGGACCGCAAGGGCGGCCACGTGCTGGTCGGCTCGGACGACCGGATCTACGGCGTGGACCACGGGGTGAGCTTCCACGTCGAGGGCAAGCTGCGGACGGTGCTGTGGGGCTGGGCGGGCAAGCAGTTGCCGCCGGACGCCGTGGAAATGCTCGACGGGCTCGCCGGGCAGGTCGCCGGGGCGCTCGGCGACGAGTTGGCCGATCACCTGACGATCAGCGAGATCGCCGAGTTGGCCTCTCGCATCGACGTCCTGCGCAAGACCGGGCGCTTCCCGCAGCCGCCGGAGGACTGGCCGGCGGTGCCCTGGCCGCCCATGTGACCCGCTGTCATCTTGATCACCCGTGGGGCGGCCCGGTGCCGCCTGAGGGCTGGTTAGGCTGAAGCCATGGAGTCTTGGGCGGGACACGAGGTGCCACGGCTGCCGGGCAGGGGCGAGCCGCTGGCGTTGTACGACTCGGCGCGGCAGGGTGTCCACCCGAGCGAGCCGGCCGACGCGGGAAGCATGTACGTCTGCGGCATCACCCCGTACGACGCGACGCACCTCGGCCACGCCGCCACCATGATCACGTTCGACCTGGTGCAGCGGATGTGGCGGGACGCCGGCCGCCCCGTTCGCTACGTGCAGAACGTCACCGACATCGACGACCCGCTGCTGGAGCGGGCCGCCCGCGACGGCGAGGACTGGGTGGTCCTGGCGATGCGGGAGACGGCGCTGTTCCGCGAGGACATGGAGGCGCTGCGGATCATCCCGCCGGAGCACTACGTGGGCGCCGTCGAGTCGATCCCGGACATCGCCGACAAGGTCGAGGTGCTGCTCAAGGACGGCGCCGCGTACCGGCTCGACGACGGCACCGGCGACGTCTACTTCGACATCTCCGCCACCGGCCGGTTCGGCTACGAGTCCAACCTGACCCGCGAGCAGATGCTGGAGATCTTCCCCGAGCGCGGCGGTGACCCGGACCGCGCCGGCAAGCGCGACCCCCTCGACCCGCTGCTGTGGCGTGGCGCCCGCGAGGGTGAGCCGTCCTGGCCGGGCGGGGAGCTGGGCCCGGGCCGCCCCGGTTGGCACATCGAGTGCGCGGTCATCGCGCTGAACCTGCTCGGCGACCGGATCGACGTGCAGGGCGGCGGCAACGACCTGCTGTTCCCGCACCACGAGGCGTCCGCCGCGCACGCCGAGCGGCTCACCGGCCAGGCGCCGTTCGCCGAGCACTACGTCCACGCGGGGATGATCGGCCTGGACGGCGAGAAGATGTCCAAGTCGCGCGGCAACCTGGTCTTCGTGTCCCGGCTGCGCGCCGACAAGGTCGACCCGATGGCGATCCGGCTGGCGTTGATCTCCGGGCACTACCGCGGCGACCGCACGTGGACCGACGAGCTGCTCACGGCCGCGCAGGAGCGCCTGGACCGCTGGCGGCGGGCCGCCGCCGCGCCCGCCGGGCCGTCCGGGGCCGAGCTGCTGGCCGGGGTACGCGAGCGCCTGGCCGACGACCTGGACACCCCGGGCGCCCTGGCCGTTGCCGACCGCTGGGCCGACGCGACCCTGTCCGGCGCCACGGACGACACCGAAGCGCCGGCCCTCTTCGCCAAGACGGTCGATGCCCTCCTGGGCATCCACCTCTAACAGCAGCCCGCCCCCGCGAGCCCTCGCACGCCCGTGGGGCGCCTCGCACGCCCTTGGGGCGCCTCGCACGCCCTTGGGGCGCCTCGCACGCCCGTGGGGCGCCTCGCACGCCCGTGGGGCGCCTCGCACGCCCACCGGGCGTCGATCATGGAGTTGTGGTGGCCGGTGTGCGGTGCTGTGCCCGCTATGCGAGGCACCACAACTCCATGATCGATGACGCGACCGCCACACCTCTGCGTCGATCTTGCACTTGCTGTCGTGACGAAGGTTGCCTATCGGGGCAAAGTGGCGACAGAAAGTGCAAGATCGGCGGGGCGGGGCGGTGCGGGTGCGGGGGGTGGGAGCAGGGTCAGCCCAGGACCAGGCCGGGGTCGGGCTCCGGGTCGGGGGTTGGGCCGGGGATCTTGTACTCCTCGGTGAGGGTGGTCATCGGGCCGGGCCAGGTCGCCTGGGCCACCTCGATGGGCTTGCGATTCGCGTCGTACGCGACGTGCAGCAGGTGCAGGACCGGAGTGTCGGGCCGGATCTGGAGGGTCTCGGCCTCTTCCCGGCTGGGCTGGCGGGCGCTGATCGTGTCGGTGGCCGAGACGTACCGCCGGCCGGTGGCCTCCTCGGCCTCCTGGTAGAGCGGCCGGCCGAACGCCTCGGCGCGCTCCAGCGAGGTGCCGGCGGTGTCGGCGGGCAGGAACCAGGAGGCGCCCACCTCGACGGGGGAGTCGTCGGTGCGCACGAGGTGGCGGCGGCAGAGCAGGTCCGTGCCGTCGGAGACGCCGAACGCGTCGGCGACCTCGGCGGGCGCGGGGGCGCGGCCGACGGAGACGAGTTGTTGGCGATACCGGGCGGCGAGGTCCGTGTGATAGCCCCGGAAACCGCCGTACCGGCCCCGGGAGAGCCGGTTGAGTCGGCGCCGGGTGCCCCGGACGTACGTACCGGAGCCGGGTTTGGTGATCAGGATGCCCTCGACCCGCAGCTGGTCGACGGCGCGTTGCACGGTCTGCTTGGCGACGCCGAACATCTCGGCGATGGCCGGGATGGACGGTAGGCGTTCGCCAGGCGCCCAGTCACCGCGGCGGACCTGGGCCTTGAGCTGCGCGGCGATCTGCCGGTGGGGGAACTCGGCCGCGCCGGGGTTGATCTGCACACCCGCCTCCTTGATCACATCTAGGTTCCTAGGATGCCTTAGAGGGTGTGACGACGCCACCCCGGACACGCCAAAACGGGCCCCCGGACCACAAAAGGTCCGAGGGCCCGCCGTGAACGGTGCTACCAGGAGCCGGCGGTGGGGCCTGCCGAACCGCCCCGACGCCGCAGGTACTTCTCGAACTCCTGCGCGATCTCGTCGCCGGTCAACGGGGTGATGCCCTCATCGCCGACCCGTTCCTCCAGCTCGCGGACGTACTCGCCCAGCTCGGCGTCCTGCTCGGCGGCGCTGCGCACCCGCTGCTCCCACTCGGCGGACTCCTCGGCCAGGTCGGCCATCGGCACCGGCAGGTCGACGACCTCCTCGACCCGGTGCAGCAGCGCGAGGGTGGCCTTGGGGCAGGGCGGGTTGTTGGCGTAGTGCGGCACGTGCACCCAGAACGACACCGCGTCGACCTCGGCGCGGGCGCAGGCGTCGTGCAGCACGCCGACGATGCCGGTCGGCCCGTCGTAGCGGGTCGGGGTGAGCTGGTAGCGCTCCGCGGCCTGCGCGTCGGAGGCGCTGCCGCTGATCGGCAACGGCCGGGTGTACGGCACGTCGGCCAGCAACGCGCCGAGCAGCACCACCCGTTCCACCTCCAGGCTGTGGCAGATCTCCAGAACCTGCTCGCAGAACGTCCGCCACCGCATGCTCGGCTCGATGCCCCGGATCAGCACCACGTCGCGCTCGGTGCCCTCGGGGCTCGCGACCATGAACCGGGTCGTCGGCCACTCCACCCGGCGGGTCTCCCCGTCGGCCATGGTGATGGTGGGCCGGCTGACCTGGAAGTCGTAGAAGTCCTCCGGGTCCAGCTCGGCGATCTGCCGCGCGTTCCAGACCTGTTCCAGGTGCTCGACGGCCGCGGTGGACGCGTCGGCGGCGTCGTTCCAGCCCTCGAATGCGGCAATGGCCACGGGGGACCGCAGTACCGGCAGTCCGTCGAACTCGGTCACGCCGTCACCTCACCCTGCTCGTCGCGGCCGACACCGGGACCGCGCCCGGTCGTCGGGCCGTGGTGCACGGTGGCGTCCCTGTTGTCCTTCACGTCCGCCAGCCTACGTGCCGGGCAGGGATGCGGCCCGTCGGCCGCGCCGGTCCGCCCGGTCCACGACCGGGCATACGGCGGCGAACCGGACAGCGTGATCCGCCCGACACAATATGGGATCGGGCCCGGACGGCGCTCGGGTTCGCGCAGGACCGCACTAACCTGAACGGGTGCGGACTTCGTTGCTTGATGTGCTGGCCGATCGGATCCTCATCGCCGACGGGGCGATGGGCACGATGTTGCAGGCCGCTGACCTCACGCTCGACGACTTCGACGGGCTCGAAGGGTGCAACGAGATCCTCAACGTGACCCGTCCCGACGTGGTGCGGGGGGTGCACGACGCCTATCTGGCCGCCGGCGCGGACTGCGTGGAGACCAACACCTTCGGCGCCAACCTGGCCAACCTCGGTGAGTACGACATCCCGCACCGCATCCGGGAGCTGGCCGAGGCCGGCGCCCGGATCGCCCGGGAGGCGGCCGACGCGGCCAGCACCCCGGCCCGGCCCCGGTTCGTGCTGGGTTCGATGGGGCCGGGCACCAAGTTGCCGACCCTCGGGCACGCCGGCTACGCGACCCTGCGCGACGCCTACCAGGAGAACGCCGCCGGTCTGATCGTCGGCGGCGCGGACGCTCTGATCATCGAGACCTGCCAGGACCTGTTGCAGGTCAAGGCGGCGGTCGTCGGGTCGAAGCGGGCGATGGCCGAGCTGGGCCGGCAGGTGCCGATCATCTGTCAGGTGTCGGTGGAGACCACCGGCACGATGCTGGTGGGCAGCGAGATCGGCGCGGCCCTGGCGGCGATCGAGCCGCTCGGGGTGGACCTGATCGGCCTCAACTGCTCCACCGGCCCGGCCGAGATG
Organism: Micromonospora sp. MH99; assembly: GCF_021442385.1. GTDB lineage: Bacteria > Actinomycetota > Actinomycetes > Mycobacteriales > Micromonosporaceae > Micromonospora. The sequence continues at coordinate 142,855 of NZ_MUZA01000005.1, read as the reverse complement.
AGTGAGCACCTGCGCTACCTGTCGCAGCACTCCCGCATCCCGGTGTCGGTGATGCCGAACGCCGGCCTGCCGGTGCTGACCGCCGACGGCGCGCACTTCCCGCTGAGTCCCGTGGAGATGGCCGAGGCCCTGGAACGGTTCATCACCGAGTACGGCGTGGGGCTCGTCGGCGGCTGCTGCGGCACCACGCCGGAGCACATCCGGGTGCTGGCCGAGCGTCTGCACGGCGTCACCGCCCCGACGCGCGAGCCCCAGCACGAGGCGGGTGTCTCGTCGGTCTACCACCCGGTGCCGTTCGCTCAGGACGCGTCGGTGCTGATGGTGGGGGAGCGGACCAACGCCAACGGTTCCAAGGCGTTCCGGGAGGCGATGCTCGCCGGTGACTGGCGGGCCTGTGTGGAGATCGCCCGCAGCCAGGCGCGCGACGGTTCGCACCTGCTGGACCTGTGCGTGGACTACGTCGGCCGCGACGGCACCCAGGACATGCGCGAGCTGGCCGGCCGGTTCGCCACCGCGTCCACCCTGCCGATCATGCTGGACTCCACCGAGCCGAACGTGGTGGAGGCCGGGTTGGAGATGCTCGGCGGCCGCTGCGTGGTCAACTCGGTGAACTTCGAGGACGGCGACGGCCCCGACTCCCGCTACGCGCGGGTGATGCCTGTCGTGCGCGAGCACGGCGCCGCCGTGGTGGCGCTGCTCATCGACGAGGAGGGCCAGGCGCGTACGAAGGAGTGGAAGGTCCGGGTCGCGGCGCGGCTGATCGACGACCTGACCGGCCGGTGGGGCATGGACCGCGCCGACATCCTGATCGACGCGCTGACGTTCCCCATCGCCACCGGTCAGGAGGAGACCCGCCGCGACGGCCTCGAGACGATCGAGGCGATCCGGGAGATCTCCACCCGCTACCCGGGGGTCAACTTCACCCTGGGCATCTCGAACATCTCCTTCGGCCTCAACCCGGCGGCCCGCCAGGTGCTCAACTCGGTGTTCCTGCACGAGTGCGTGCAGGCCGGCCTGACGTCGGCAATCGTGCACGCCAGCAAGATCCTGCCGATGTCGAAGATCCCCGACGAGCAGCGCGAGGTCGCGCTGGACCTGGTCTACGACAGGCGTCGCGAGGGGTACGACCCGGTGCAGCGCTTCCTGGAGCTCTTCGAGGGCGTCGACGTGACCAGCGCGCGGGCCACCCGGGCGCAGGAGCTGGCGGCGCTTCCGCTGGACGAGCGGCTCAAGCGGCGCATCATCGACGGTGAGCGCAACGGCCTGGAGGCCGACTTGGACGAGGCGATGGCCGGCGGCCGGTCCCCGCTGTCGATCATCAACGACATCCTGCTGGACGGCATGAAGGTCGTCGGTGAGCTGTTCGGCTCCGGGCAGATGCAGCTGCCGTTCGTGCTCCAGTCCGCCGAGGTGATGAAGACCGCTGTGGCGTACCTGGAGCCGCACATGGAAACCACCGAGGACGGCGGCAAGGGCCGGATCGTGCTGGCCACCGTGCGCGGCGACGTGCACGACATCGGCAAGAACCTCGTGGACATCATCCTGTCCAACAACGGCTACGAGGTCGTCAACATCGGTATCAAGCAGCCGATCAGCGCCATCCTCGACGCCGCCGAGCAGCACCGCGCCGACGCGATCGGCATGTCCGGGCTGCTGGTCAAGAGCACAGTCATCATGAAGGAAAACCTGGCCGAGATGGCCACGCGCGGGGTCGCGGAGCGCTGGCCGGTCCTGCTCGGCGGGGCGGCGCTGACCCGCGCGTACGTCGAGGACGACCTGCGGTCGATGTTCCCCGGGCAGGTGCACTACGCGCGGGACGCGTTCGAAGGTCTGTCCCTGATGGACAAGGTGATGACGGCCAAGCGCGGAGGCGCCCCGGTCATCGACCCGGAGCGCGAAGCGGCCCTGGCGGCCCGTCGTGCCCGCCGGGAACGGCAGCGGTCCATGGTCACCGAGTCCCTGCCGGAGCTGCACGACTCGTCGGTCCGCTCCGATGTGGCGCTGGACGTGGAGGTGCCCGCCCCACCGTTCTTCGGCACCCGGGTGGTCAAGGGTGTGCCGATGGCCGACTACGCGGCGCTGCTCGACGAGCGGGCCACGTTCCGCGGGCAGTGGGGGCTCAACGGCGCCCGCGGCGGCAACGGCCCGTCGTACGACGAGCTGGTGGAGACCGAGGGTCGCCCGCGCCTGCGGTACTGGCTGGACCGGCTGATCGCCGACCAGATCCTCGAAGCGGCTGTGGTGTACGGCTACTTCCCCGCGTACTCCGAAGGCAATGACCTGGTGGTGCTCGACGAGAACGGGCACGCGGAGCGCGCCCGGTTCTCCTTCCCCCGCCAGCGCCAGGAGCGACGGCTCTGCCTGGCCGACTTCTTCAAGCCCAAGGGCGACCAGCTCGATGTGGTCGCGCTGCAACTGGTCACCGTCGGGCAACCCGTCAGCGAGTACGCGGCGAAGCTGTTCGCCCGCAACGAGTACCGCGACTACCTGGAGGTGCACGGGCTGTCCGTGCAGCTCACCGAGGCCCTGGCCGAGTACTGGCACCGGCGCATCCGCGCCGAGCTGACCCTGCCCGACGGGCGTCCGCTGGGCCACGACGACCCGACGGACCTGGCCGGCATCCTGCGCAACGACTACCGGGGCTGCCGGTACGCGTTCGGCTACCCGGCGTGCCCCGACCTGGAGGACCGGGCGAAGATCGTGGAGCTGCTGGGGTCGGAGCGGATCGGCGTGGAGCTGTCCGAGGAGTTCCAGCTGATGCCGGAGCAGGCCACCGATGCCATCGTGGTCCACCACCCGGAAGCGAGCTACTTCAACGCCAAGTGACGGGCGCAGGTGCCCTGACCTGCGCCCCAGGTCGCCTAGAGGGCCACTGAACCATGATCATGCCGTCTCCAGGCCGTCAACGGCATCCGGGCCGTCCGCATCTGATGGGTCCTCACCGAAGGCCGCATCGATGGCTCGGCGCGTACGGTCCTCGCTGGTCGGCAGAAGGTGCGTGTAGATCCGCAGGGTGAATCCCGGGTCAGCGTGACCGAGGTACATCGACAGGGCCTTGATGCTCTCTCCGGCGTCCAGAAGCACCGAGGCATAGGTGTGTCGCAAAACGTGCATGCCGTTGTGGCGGTCGTCGGGAACGCCCGTGGCACGGATTGCGGGCTTCCAGACGCCGGGGTTGAATTTCGAACGGCTGAGCGGCAAGCCGTCAGCAGTCGTCAGGTAGAGCATGACGGTCATGGGGTCGCCAGTGGGGGAGCCCCATGGCAAGGTGACCTCTACAGGCGGGTACCGCTGGGCGTGGTCGCCCAGGCGGCGAGCTACGGAGGCTGGGAGGGGAACCTCCCGCGTCTTGCCGCCCTTGGGCGGGGCGAAGATGAGGACGCCGCGCACGAGCTTGATCTGACGGACGACTCGCAAGATTGGCCGGGTCGCGTCCAGGTCTTCAGGGCTTGCGCCGAAAATCTCTCCTTGCCGCAGTCCGCAACCTGCGCCCAGGTCGACGGTGACTCGGTAGCGGTCCGGCAGTTTCGCGCGGAACGCGGTGAGCCTGTCGACTAACCACGGCTGGACCTTAGTGGGGACATGCCGGGGTCTTTGGATGCTCTTGGCGGCAAACGGATTGCTGACGATCTTCTTGTCGTCTACAGCGGCGTTTAGAATCATCGACACGTCGCTGAACAGAACGCGGCGGTAACCGGCGGACAGTCCCTTCTCCTGCATCCCACGCGCCCATGCTCGGATCGTCGCCGGCTGGATCGACGCGATCGGCCTATGCCCGAGCACCGGATGCACGTGCAGCCGGAGTTCGTACTCAAGCCGGTCGCGAGTCAGTAGGTCAGTCGTCGCGGCGGCAAGCCATTCGTCGGCGTACTGCTTGAAGGTGGTGCGGCCGGCGTCGGGGTCGACGTAGGTGCCCTTGAGGATGTCGGCCTGGACGTTGGCAAGGAACGCCTGTGCCTCGCGCTTCTTCTTGTCGGGGAACGAGTGCGACTTCTCCTTGCCGTCCGGAGCGAGGTACCGGACGCGATAGCGCATCCCCTGTCCGCACTCCGGCCTTGGCTCCTGGCGGGACTTGCCGTTCGGGCCGACAACCGTCTTGTACCAGCGGTCGACGATGTGAGCCATCTCAGGCCGCCTTGGACTGGTCGGCGAACCACGCCCGCACCACGTCAGGGTCGTAGCGCAGATGCCGACCAACGCGGCCGGCGGGCGGACCGATGCGGCGCTTGCGCCAGGTGTAGAGAGTCTGGATCGGGACGCCGAGGTATGCCGACACGTCTTCGACGGTCCAAAGCTTGAGCGGTTGCGCGGTGGTCATGTCGTCTCCCGTAGGCGAGGTGTCAGGCAGCAGCCGGCACGGTGTCGGCGGGGATGGTGCTGAGTTGGTGGGCGAGTTCTTCGCGGCCGGTGGTTCGTCGTTCGCGGGCGAGGGCGGCGGCGGTGTTGGCGAGCAGGGCGTCACCTGATGTGTGCCAGCCGACGCCGGCGAAGGTGAGGGTGCCGACCACGAGCGTGGTGTCGTCGTCGAGGTGGTCGACGGCGCGGAGGGTGCCGGGCTGCTCGTCGGCATGGTCCTGGTGCTCGTGGCGGCGGAAGGCAACGCGGGTGTCGCGCAGGAACTGGAAGGTCACTGAGTAGCGGCGGCCTTTGGTGAGGAAGTGGCCGCCGTAGCCGAGCATGTGAGCCCATCGACGTAGCCGGGCGTAGGGATTGGTCGCTTGTGGTCTGCTGGCCGGTTGGGCGTCAAGGGTGGCTTGACGGTGTGCGATGCAGACGGGGCAGGCGGGGTAGCGGGTGCGGGTCCCGCAGTCGGGGCATTCCCAGCGGTCGACGAAGCCGGGCCGTGGCCGTGGTTCCCGGGGCCGCTCAGACAGGGGTATGGGTGTGCTGGTGGGTCGGCCGATGCGCCAGCAGGCGTCGATGAGGCGGGCGGTGTGGTCGCCGTCGGGGTTGGCGTAGTCGCCGATGGTGTCGGCGGTCAGGCGGGTTGAGGTGTGCCCGGTGGCCTCGGTGCTCTTGGTGGCGTACTTGGCAAGGTAACCCGCGACCATCCCGTCAGTGACCTCGCCTGTGCCGTCGGCGGCGATGGGTTCCAGGTCGACCTGCTCGCCCCAGGTGATCGGCCAGCCCTCGGGCCGGTCCGGGTGGGTGGGGGTGTGGAAGGTGACGTGTCGGGCGGCGTGCCGGAGCGTGTCGACCAGCTCGTCGACGCCGAATCCGGCGGGTGGGGGTACGACGGCGTTGGGGTCCTGGCCGTCGACGCCGTCGAGGCGGGCAATGGCGTGGAAGTGGACCGCTCCGCGTGCTTGGAGTTCGGCGACCTTGCCGGGTGAGAGCCGGACCGGCGGGATCTTGCGGGTGTTGCCGGAGGCGGTGACTATCTCGACGCGGGGAATGCCTCGGCGGCGGGCGAGTGTGGCGAGCCATCGTTCCGCGGCTTGTTTGGTGCGGTGCCACAGTTCGCCGGAGAAGATGTTCCAGACGACCTGGTGGTCGTGGTCGTAGCAGTCCAGGCACAGGGGATGCCCGAGTGCGGTGTCTGTGGCTTCGTGGCGTGCCCAGCACACGGCGGGACGACCGTGGGGGCAGAGGCCGGTGTCGCGGCGGGCGTGGCAGGGTTCGGCGCGGCAGTCGCAGCGGCGGCGGTTGCGGCAGGTGTGGCGCTTGACCACCCGTGCGTGCACGGTCCCGAACGATGGTGCGGTGAACGTGGCGAACACGGCGGGGTGCGAGGCAACCGTGTCGGGGATGCCCTTGCCGCCGACGAGTCCGGCGCGAAGCAGTTGGAAGGCGTCGCGTTGGTAGGTCTGCGCGCACGAGGGGCAGACCCTTGACCGGCGGTTGCCGCAGGCGGTGTAGATCGCGGCGTCGGGCATGGCGTCGGTGTGCCGCTGGTCCAGGACCCGTCCGGTGCCCTGCTCGACGGTGTAGAGGCTGCCGGCGAGGCGGATAGGGCGGGTGCAGCCGGCGGCAGCGCGGACGTGTTCCAGCCACCCGAAGTAGTCCGGCTGAGTGGCGCGGTGAAAGGCGGAACCTTCGGCGGTGTAGTCGTAGACGGGCGCGATGGTGTCGGCGTTCGAGCCCACACCCCGGGCCGAGGCTCGGGGTGTGAGGTCCAGCGTCGAGGCCATCAGCCGCCGACCTCGTCGAGGTGGCGGGTGGTGATGGTGTGTTCGGTGACGATGACTCGGCAGGCGCCGCATTGGCGCTTGGCCGGTTCGTGCCGGCGGCACGGAATTGTGACGGTGGTGTCGCCGCAGCGGATGGTGACCGGTGCCCGGCAGGGTCCGCCGGGGATGACGTCGACGACGGTCCGGCGAGTGTCGAAGGGGTGCGGGCCGGGGTAGGCGGGGCAGGTGTGGGTGACCTGCTCGATATCGACCAAGACGATGGTCATCGGATACCGCCGCTGATGGTGGTCAGGAGTTGTCCGGCGACGGCCGGGGTGATGTCGAGCCGGTCGGCCAGTTCGTCCGGCGTGATGGGGTGGCCGGTGGCCTGTTCGTGCTGCACGGCCGCGAAACGGGCGGTGGGCAGCAGGTGGGTGGGGACGTCGACCGGCTCCGAGGCCGGCACGGTGACGGGTTCCGGCGTGACGGCCGGCGCGTGGGTGATGGCGGCCGGGGGTTCGGTGGTGACCTGCTCGGCCACCTGGACCCGGATCGGCTCGACCGGCGCGGGGGTCGGTGCGGCGGCGGTGGTTCCCGCCTTTGCGGGGGCGAGGACGAGTTTGACCAGGGCCATGAACGCCAGCGCGGGAACGGCGGACAGGAGCCACCCGGACGGGCCGGGCTTGGCAACGGCGAGTTGCGCGGCGAGGGAGAGGCCGGCGGCGGCGATGAGCAGGACCATCGGGTAGCCGATGGGAGCGCCGGTCCGGCGGCGTCGGCGGATGGTGAGTAGGGCGGCGATGGGGACGAGTTCGGAGATGACGGCGTTGGCCCAGCCGAACCATCCCGGGGTGTTCTCGGGGCTGTTGGCCATGGTCCAGTCGTGGACGTGGGTGAACGAGGCGGCCCCGGCGGAGCCGCCGACGACGATGAGGATGAGGACCAGGACCAGGCCCTCCAGACGGGTGCCGGCGCTGGCCGGAGCGTTAGCGGGCATTAGTGGCCTCCGTGGCAGTCGAGGCAGCAGCCGTAGCGGCGGGGGATGTAGTAGGGCTTCACCTGTCCGCAGTGCCGGCAGGTCCGGCGGGCGAGCAGGGCTTTCGCGATGGCCTCCCGCTGGGCGGGCGTGGCGGTGCGCTTCGGTGCGGCGAGGTCAAGGCGGTAGAGGTAGGCGACCCGCCGGTTGGAGTGGTGCCGCCAATAGATCTGCGCGACCGGGTCATGCCCTCCAGGTCGGAGGCCGGCGGCGCGGAGTTGCCGCAGGGTGGCCAGGCCGGTGGGTGCGCAGTGGTAGGGGAAGGTGGGGAACCCGTAGCGGGTGCCGAGGGGGTCGTAGAACTCGACCCGGATGCCGGTGCGCTCGGCCAGGTTGTCCAAATCGACGCTGCGCAGGTTGGTCATGGCTTGTCACCGCCCCAGCGCTGTTGGGCGGCTTGGCGGGAGATGCCGAGGCGGGAGCCGATCTCGGCCCAGGAGTAGCCGAAAGCCCGAAGGCCGATCACGGCTTCCCCGATCGCCTCGTCGATGACCGATGAGAGGGCGATGAGGTCGCGGAGTGCTTCGACGTCGCCGGTGGCGACGCGGCGGCCGTGGGCGCGGATGATGCGCCGCGCGAACGCGCCGAAGGCGTCGTTCTCGACGACGTCCCGACGTCGCTGTCGGGGCAAGTTGGGCGTCAAGGGCTTCTTGACGGTGTTCATGCGTTCTCACCTCCGGCGGCGCGGAGGGAGTCCCACTCGGTGGCAGCCGCCTGGAGGGCGGTGATGACCTGCTCGGCGGTGCGGGTCGGGTCGTCGTTCCACGAGTAGGGAGAGGTGTGCTCGTCGAGCAGGTAGCCGTCCTCGTCGATGAAGAAGACCGGGGCGGTGGTGTCGAGGTAGTCGACGAACACGCCCAGGGCGGTCAGGTAGTCGGCGAGGGCGTCGGGGTCGAGCTGGGAGAAGTGCTCGACGCGGTGTCCGGCGCAGGCGATGCCGATGGCCCCGGCGGCGCAGGCCGGCGGGGTGAGGGTGTCGGGGTTCTTGGCGTAGTAGGTGCCCTGGTGCCAGCCGTGCCGGCGCAGGTAGAGGGCGGCCATCCGCAGCAGGTCAGCAGGTGTGACCTCAACGGTGGTGGGTGGGTTGTGGGTAGCCTTCATGGCAACCACGTCCTTTCGAGGTTGTTGGTGGAGGTCGGCAGGACCGGCAGTTGCTGCCAGGCGAAATCCCGGTCCTGTCGGCCGATTAGTGAGTGCGTAGCCGCAGGTAGCGGCGGTGGCGGGTGTCGTCGCCGCCCATCGGGGTCGGCGGGGACAGGTAGACGAGTCGGCCGCTGGCCGAGGCGGCGCGAACCATCACCGCGATGTCCTCGGGACGCCCGACGATCCACAGTTCGGTGAACTGGGCGGCGCGCTGGTTGTTGGCCTTGGCGTAGGCGCGTTCGCGGGTGGTCATGCCACGGCCTCCCACCCGGAGGGGGAGCCGGCCGAGATGGCGAGTCCGCCGGGTCGGCGGATCCAGGCGGCGTAGTCCGCGATGCCCGCGATCTGGGCGTCGGAGAGGTAGGCGACTTTGATGCGGCGGGGTATGCCGCCTTCGGCGATGAGGTAGGCCGCGCCCTGGTTGCTGGGTGAGATGTCGGTAGCGGAGTAGCCCTGCTCGGCCCATCCGTGACCAAGGACGATGTTGGAGCTGTTCGGGGTGGTGCAGCGGAACGCGGCCCGGTAGCCGAACAGGTCCCGCAGCGACGTGGGGATGATGTCGAAGGACGGCCGTTGGGTGGCGGCGACGACGGGGATGCCGGCGGCGCGGCCCCGGGCGACCAGGTCACGCAGGAGCGCCACGAACTCTTCCTGTTCCTGCTTGCTGCCGACGGTGGCGGAGTAGAACGCGATCTCGTCGACCAGGACGGTGATGACCGACAGGTTGTCGGCGGCGGTGAGCTTGCGGCGCCCGTGCGCGCGGAGCCAGGCGTAGCGGTTGTTCATCACCTGCTGGAGCCGTCGCAGGACGGTCAGCGCGGCGGTGATGTCGGGGCCGATGAAGGCGTCGGCGCAGTCTTCCCATTGGCCGAGTTCGACGAGCTTGCCGTCGAGCAGCACGAGGCGGCTGTCGATGGCGAGGGCGGCGTGTGCGGCGATGCAGTTCAAGAGGCCGCTTTTGCCTCCGCCGGGTTCGCCTCCGGCGAGGAGGTTGCGGTAGGCGAGGGTGATGTAGACGGGCTGACCGAACTCGTCGATGCCGACGAAGATGGGGTCGAACATCGACAGGCCAGGCCCCACCGGAACCGCGCCAACGGCGGCGGGTGTCGTGGTGGTCATGGGTGCCCTCCTTGGGCGGTAGTGGGCGCGGGAAGCCACACGAACGAGCCGTAAGCGGCTCCCCGCGTCCAGGTGTTCGGGGTGGGTTAGATCCAGTCGGAGACGTCTTCGGCGTCGGTTGCCGAGGAAGCCGCGGGCTTGCTGCCGTTGGCGGTGGTGGCCGGCTTCTTGGGCTGGGCCGGCAGGGTGATGGTGGGTGCGTCGACGTCGGGCAGGTCCAGCGCCGTGGGGATGACCGGCGTGGGCCGGTCGGCGGTGGGGGTGTCCGGGTTGATGACGTCGACCAGCGGCGAGTTCACCTGGGCGGTGAGGACTTCGCGGCGTTTGATGTCGAACCGCAGGTAGGCGGCGTTACCGTCGGAGGCGCGTTCGACCAGGGCGGTTGAGGCGTGGCAGGTGACGGCGATCTTGTCGAGGCGGCCTTCCAGGTCGGCCATGGACAGGCCGGGGCGCAGGTAGACCCAGACCCGCTCACCGACCGGGGTGGGGCGTGCCCACAGGATCAGCGGCAGCGAACCGGACTGGTTGGCGATGATGAACTGCGCGAAGCACACGCGCAGCCGGTGCCTGACGATCAAGCACCAGGTCCAGGCGATGGCCTGCCGGCGGGCGGCGGGGATGGCGGCGGGGACGCCGACGACCAGGGCGACCACGGTAAGGGTCACCACGGTTGGGGTGTGGTTGGCGAGCTGGACCCAGAAGGTGAGCAGCAGGACCGAGAGCACGATCTCGGTGCTCCACCACCACAGCAGCCGGATCACCGGCCAGATCCGCACCAGCACCCAGGCGAGGCCGCCGGTCGGTACGCCGATGAGCGCGCCGACGAACACGGCGAGGATCGGGTGAATGGAGGAAGCGGCCACCACGGCCGACAGCAGGCCGACGATGACCGCCGTGAGGACGAACGCCAACCGGGCGTTACGGGCGGAGGAACGGTGGACCTTGGCCTCGATGACCGTCACCGTTGCGGTGTTCCGCCCGAAGGGGCGGCGGGGGCTAGACTTGGACACGACGAGTCCTCCCAATCGCGAGTTGGGTTGGATGAGTTGCTGGGCACGGGGTCGGCAGATGTAGGAGTCGGACCGACCCCGCGCCAGCTCTTGCGGGGATGCCACCACCGCTGGTGGTGACGGGCCGGGAATATAGGAGTCGGAACCACTCCCGGACCTGTGGATCTCAGATCAGCGGACCGTTAGGCCGCTTTCGTGCGTCAGACACCAGGGCTCACACAGCGCGGTGAGCGAGGGACCTACTTGGCCGCCGAGTTACCAGCCTTCGGCTTCAGCGTGATCGCACGGAACGCGACGCCGTTGCGCCCGTTGGTCGCCCACGGAATGGCCTCCAACTGCTCGACAGCGACGAGCTGTCCCACCGTCACGCTCGGCTTCTCACCCGCCGTGGTGATGGTGATGATCTCGCCGCCAGTCTCGTCGAGAACGAAGACCTGGGTCGACCACATGAGCCGGCCAGTGTTCTTCTCCGACCGCTGATTGCCGTTCTGGTCGTTCTTCGGCTCCGGGTCCTTCGTCACCTGGACCTGCTTGCTCTGGGTGTCCACGTACAACTTCACGAGATACCTCCGAGGGTCATGAGCGCGTCCCCTTTGGACGACTGCTCTCTTGCTGAAGTCAGCATCACTCGTGAGGGTGTTTCATCGGTACGGCATCGGTATCACATCTAAGACTTCTGATTCTCGTGCTGTCTCATCTCTGTCGCATCTGTGCTAACGTCCATGCATGAAGGTCACTGGGGCTGAGCCTGCGACGGGCGAGCAGACACGGTTAAAAGTGCTGATCCAGCAGCGGCACTGGCAGACCTACAGGACGTTCTGCCACGAGTACGACCGAGCGGCCGGCACGGTCGACCGGAGGCTAGTCGGGCGGTGGCCGAGCAGGGCCCAGCTACACCGCTGGCTGTCTGGCAGCGTGAAAAAAATGCCGTACCCGGATCACTGCCGGGTATTGGAGGCGATGTTCCCGGAGTGGTCGGCCGAGCAGCTTTTCGAGCCGTGGGGACCAGAGGTGAATGACTCCGCCGTTACGTCGAGCGCTGCGGAGACGGCGGCCGACGAGGGGTTGACGGCACAGGGACTGAGAATCCATCTAGACCTGACCGAGGAGGACAACCGATCTGTTGCACAGCGCATTAGAGCGGCACGCAGCATCTTCTTCGCAGCGCATACCGGCTACAACGCGATGGTCTCCCAGTACCAGTCAGCCGTACGTGATGCAGTCATTCAAGGGGCCACCCTCCGGGTTGTCGTCTCGGACCCCGAGGGACCGCTGATGAAGGAGCGTGAACTCACCCGGCGCCTTTGCCCAAGCATCCGACAGTCGGGCGAGATCGACGATGTCCTTTACGCCTGCGCCCGCCATCGATCACGAGCCGTGCAGCACCGGTTCGCGGCCGAGCAGGTGCAGGCCCGGACCTACCCCGGGCCGCCGAGCCTCAACATCCTGTTGGTCGACGGGTGGCTGCGCCTCATCCATTACCTGCCGCTGGTCGACGCGGCCGATTCGCCCGTCTACGAGTACGAGTTCGACCCGGACGAGCCGACACCCCTGATCCGCAAGTACCTCGCAGCAGTTGAGCAACTGTGGGCAGGCTCCGATGACGTGGACCTGGACCACTTGGCCAAGGAGCTAACAGCCTGACTCGACCGACCGTGGGGCTCTCTTGACGGGGTGACCGAGGGTCGACCGCCTACCATCAGGGCGTGGACAAGGTGCAGCTACGGCGGCTTCCAGTGACGACGCCACCGATCCCCGCTGGAGGCGGACGAATCCAGTCCCCGGCCGGAGAGCTGGCCCAGGTGGTCAACGGTGACAGCTACCAGTTCCTCGCCTACCTGGAGTTCCAGCCAGACGCCACGAAGCCTCGCGGCAACCACTACCACGCCCACAAGACAGAGACGCTGTATCTGATCAGCGGACGAGTCCGGGCGGTGTACCACGACCTGGACTCTGGTGAGCGAGCGACGATGACGCTTGAGCCGGGGGACCTGGTGACGGTGCAGCCGAGGTGTGCGCACGTCTACTACGCGTTGGAGCATTCACAGGCCGTGGAACTGGCCAACCGGCCGTACGACCCAGCCGACACGCACCCGTATGAGATGGCGGAGACGATCTAGCGGCCGGCTGCCGTCGATGTCGAGTCTCAGGACGTACGTGACACATCGGTCTCAGGACCTGAGTGACACATCCGGCTAGATGATCTGCGCTCGGGATCGGCCGGCGGTCGTGGGGCCGGTAAGGTTCGCGGCGGGCTGCCGCACACGGACCAGGTTCGGATCGGGTGGAGTGCACGAGCTCATGGGCGGGCTGGGTCTGGACGCCGGGGCAAGAGTCCTTTTCGCCGAGGGATAATGAGCAGGTGTCACGCCAGCCGCAGGCAGCAACGCCGCCAGCCGCATCAGAGTTCCGCGAACAAGCCGTAGCTTGTCTTCAGGCCGGTGACTGGCGCGGCGCCCACAGCTGGGCGAAGGGCTGGGTCGGATCCGGAGGAGGCAGCCACATCGAGCCTTGGCTCATCTACGTCGCCTCCGCCCTCCTCAGCGGTAAGGCCCGGGATGCTGTCCATGCCATCGATCTGGCCATCGGCCTCTGGCTCCCTGGCAAGCACGACCGAGCGGCGCTGCTGTGGCTGCGCGGTTGCGTCGTTCATCGACGGCTCAACGATCCGCGGACCGCATTGCTGGACCTGCTGCCAGCTGAGCCAGCGCTGCCGCCTTGGTTGACGGACCAGCGAGAAGCTGAGATCGCCGCATGCGAGGAGGCTGCACAGCACAGCCGGAAGCGGGTCCCCTCGGTGAAGCCGGCGTGGAGCTATTCGGGTCGACCGGAGAGTCTTCGACTTCCGCAGCAAGCGGACGAGCCGAGATCTGATGGCGAGGCACCCGACGCTCAACTCGTCAAGGTCCTGGTCGACCTCGGGCTGCCCGTGGCGTAGCCACTTAGCAGGCTGGCAGCTGTGCGTCCGACTCTCCTACCGATGTCCCATTGCTCATGAGACGGATGATCGAGCTGGGTAATCATCTGACTCCGCCGTGCGGCAGTTGTGCCGCTTCCTGACGCGCTAACGCCTAACCGAGAGCGGCTCGTGTGCGTCAGCACTGACCGGAGTGTCACGTAGGTCCTGATACCGACGTGTCACGCAGGTCCCCAGACCGGGCAGCCGGCTGCCGTCGATATGGTTCAAAGTTTCTGTACGTCTTCAAGGCGGCCCGAGACGGGCCGCACGCGCCGCCGCCTGGGCGCGCGTCCGTCGCTCCGCTGGCGCTCCGACTCCGGCCACGCAGAACGCCCGGCGGCTGGCGCGGAGAGCGGGAAGCCCGGGGGCCGCCGCTGACGGTGGTGCCGAGGGTGGTTGATGTTGGTGGGCCGGCAGCCGGCCGGGCACCGCGCCCGATCGGCGCGGCGCAGGGAAGGGCACGCCGGTCCGCGCGGCGGTCGCGGCGGCGAGCTGGTCGCGGTTACCGCGCCTCCGGCGGGGGCGCAACGACTCCGAGATGGTCGGGGGTTCGTCGGCGCGTCGCGGTCCGTGGGTGGTTGCACAGGGCCATCCCGCCAGCCGACGACCCGGGCGAGCCGAGCAGACCACCAACCGGCCCGCCAGCGTCCGAACGTGCGTCAAGGCCGTCTTGACGTGGCGGACCGGTCGGCGGACCGCTCCCCAGGAGGGCGGGTCGGCGGCAGACGGGATGGCGTAACCTCATCCGTGTTATTGTGTTGTCTTAGTAGTGGTTACATCTATCAAGTTCAGACAGCAGTCGGGGAGCCCGCAGGTTCACGAACTCCCCGACCACAGGTGGATCGCTAGTTCTTGTCACCGCCGGCAAAGCTGACGACAAGTACCAGCACGAGCAGGACGAGTTCAGAAAGATTGAACTCGTCCTTGCCGGTCGCCTCCTTAAAGTTGGCGACCACCTCGCAGACCAGGGCCAGGACCACAAGGGAGCCCGACCGCTGGTCTTCCTCAGGCGCGATCATGAAAACCTCCTTCCGTGGGGTTGTGCGCTAGGGTCCTCCCCTAGCCCCCAACCGTCCGGAAGGTCAGCCGCAGATTGCGCCGTCGCCCATAGTAACCGACTCGCCACTGACCCCACAAAATGGACCTCGCAGCGCTGACCGCCGGTGCGGAGCTGTTGAGTGGCTATCTGGGTGACGACGACGGCGAGCGACTGTGGACGGCCGTGGACGCCTGTGGACGCTGGGAGGAGCTAACCGGGTGTGCAACCTCAGCTCGACGGCCGTTGATCGTTCCTTCGGGACGAAGGGTCAAGCTCCGCCGGTGAGACGGTCGACGCAGCTTGACATCCATAGGAGCATCGGGATGACGCTGGGCGGAGCCAAGATCACGAGCCCCACTCCTTCTCCATTGCTTTGCGGGCCGCCTGTATCATTACCTCACCGCGATTCGCGACCTCCCTCTGCATTATTCCTCGAAAAATCTCCTGCGCGTAAACGTTCTGCCAAATTTGAGGTTTATCGGTCTGCTGCTCGGATGGCCGGGACAGTAATTGCTTAATTTCCTCGTCTGTTCTGACGGCGCAGTGGAGGAACTTATCCGCAAGGTGGGCCAGGGATTTCAAAGGCTCCTTAAGCGTCGTAACTGTAGCGGCGACCTGGTGGAGGGCTTCCTTGGCTGCCGGCACCTTGGCCGCCTGCATGTGTCCCTTGGTTAGCAATGCGCCCGCATAGGGGTCATTCATTGCCGGAATTTCAAACGCCTTCCCTAGGTCGTGTAGTGCGCTCGCCGCCAGCTGATAGTCGGCCTGATGTCTCTCCCGCCGAGCGCGCCGAAGTTCTCGCTGCTCCTCATCGGCCCTGCGCTGTGCTTCATCGGCTCGCCGCTGATCCTCGGCACGCCTCTGCGCATCTTCGTCCCTGCGCTTTTGCTGCTCGCGTTCTGCTTTTTCTTGTGCATCGCGTCGCTCCTGCGCTTCCTGCTCTATCATAGCGACGCGTCGGTTCTCGGCATTGTCTCGCTCAATATCTCGCCTCTGTAGCCGATATATCAGGAATGCAAGCAGAGCAGTGGCAAGGAATGAAGCAAGGCCGATTGCTGCACCGAGCCAGTCCCCCGGGGTGATCTGGGGACCGGTGCTAGCTGGGGAAGGAGGGGGAGCCATGAGGGCGAGAAGCATTAGGCCATGATGTCTCCTGCGCCGATGCTCCGACACCCCGACAACGGCGGCCTCCTGTCGGGAAGGCGTCAGCGGCGATGCTGACATGAAGGTCGGGGCGCACAGGGGGCACAAGACACTGTCAAACGTCGTCAATCAGCCACCAACGATGGCAGCCCGAGACGCCCTGTGAGCAGGTGTCGCCGGCTGTTCACGTTGGTGGCGGGACAGCGGCTCCATGTTCCGCTTCAACTCCCCGAGTTCGTGCCGTGGTCGGGCCGTCTGGACCGTGGTCTGGCCTGTCAGCTCACCAGTACTGACCTTCAATCAGGGGAAGCGCTCGACAGAGTCATGTCGATACACTCCGTCCTCATGTGGAGACGCGTGGTGACTGGACTTGCCGCAGCTGCCCTCATGACGGCTCTCGTCGGATGTTCGACGATTGGCGACATAGTGGACAGCGGGGACAGCTTCGAAGACCGGGCTGAGGCGATTGACGCCGTGTACGAGCAAGGCAAGACCAGCCGGAAGTCGATGGAGAAGACTGGGACCGTCGTTGACGAGGCGTCCTGTGACAGCTCATGGGTCACCAGCGGGGCCAAGGACGCTGAGAACGACATGAACAAACCCAGCAACAACCGCGCCAATGACGTTGACTTCCAGGAGCGACGACGCCTGTCGTTCATCAACGGCTGCATGGACCGGCCAAACAGCCTGCCCCCGGTCAACGCGCCGAGCTTGCAGCCCACGACGAGTGGAAGCGCAAGCCCGTGAGCAGCTTTGGTAGCGCCCGCGTAGCCAGCGGGTGACCATTGGCCTGAGCGAAAGCGCTTGATGGTTCGGAGGCTCGCGACAGCAACGGGACATGACGGGGGCAGCCGTACCTGATCGTTGACGTACGGCTGTCCCAGGTGACGGATGCACCCGGACGCTCAGAGACAGAGCATTCAGAACTTACAAGCGAGGGATCCGGACCTCGCCGCTAGGGCAGTCGAGGACCAAGATCATGCCGTTTCTAGGCCGTCAGAGGGAAACCCGCAGTGCCCAACGCTGACTATCAATGCCAGGCGTCACAGCAGCTCAGGAGTCTAGTCGTCCGCTTTGATCGACTACGCCCCCGTCGTTCGTCAATACAACGCCAAGTGACGGCCGCAGCCTCGCTGACCTGCAATTACGGTCGTCCTCTGTGGCTCGACGGGGCCGTTGTAGACCCACCTGTCGAGCGCGGTGGCACGGAACCAGCGACGGCCCCTTCCGTTACTCCCGTCTCGGCCGCGTATCCGGGAGATTCGACCGCCGGTCCAAGCCAACCCCTGACGGTGGCTGCCACCGCGGCACGTGGCGGTTTGATCGGGACCATATGGCGGCCTTTCGACCAGACCAGCAGCATTCCTTCAGTGGTGCTGATCCTCGTCGTGACCATGGTGATCCGTCGGCCCTTCTGATCCCAGGTGTGCCACAACGCCCACCCCTGCGGCCGTGCCTCAACGCCGAGTCGCTCGCAGATGTCGATGTACTCCTGCTCGCTCAGGACGGTCGTGGGACGAACCAGGAGTGCTCCGGCCAGACCGACCAGCGGGGCGTCCGGATCGACGCAGCCGTCATCCTCGAAGTGGTAGTGCCGCAGCTGGCGTCCCAGCGCGTTGACGGCACGCTGGAGAGGCGTCGCATCGTCAGGATCGGGATCAAAGCTCAGCCAGCCCTCGTCCAGCGCCCGATCGACGACGTCATTGGCAAGGAGCTCTATCTCGCGGAGGTACTCCGCGTCAGTGGGGTCGATATCCGGCACCAGTTCACCCTGCCAGGCGCGCTCACGGTCGTCCTCCCCATTACGTGCCACGCACGTCTGTTCTGGTGGCGCGCAGCGACCGCCACCCGTGGCGTTCCCGCAACGCTGGCCGTTCTTCTTCCTGGCGCCGCACTTGCCAGCGGTGCGGAACTCCCCCTCCAGGCGCGCATGTGAGGATGCCTACATGGAACGGGCACTGGGGCGGCGGGCGGCCTCGGACGCGGTAGGCGACCAGGGGTGGCGGTATTTGCTGGGCGCGTTGCGCACCTCGGTTCCCGTCGGTTCATTGGTCCAGGCAACCGAGGTGGTGGCTCGCGCGGTGGCGGCGTGCGGTAGCGACGCCGATCGGCACCTACGCGCTGACATCCGGCCGGACCGGGTGGTCCTGACTCTGCAGTCGTTGGATCAGGCGGCGCTTACCGCTTGCGATGTCGACCTCGCGCATCGGCTTTCCGCCGCGATGCGGATCGTCGGGCTCCGGACGGAACCTGAGATTGGTACGGGAGCGCCGCGGTCGGTCCAGCTGGTGGAGATCGCTATCGACGCGCTCGACATCGCGGCGGTCCGGCCGTTCTGGAAGGCCGTGCTGGGCTACACGGATGAGGCGGGAGCCGACGGTCCGACGGATCCGATCGTCGACCCGGTCGGGCAGGGTCCGGCGATCTGGTTTCAGCACATGGATCAGCCACGCCCGGACCGGAATCGCATCCACTTGGACGTCTGTGTCCCGCACGACGAGGCGCCACGGCGGATCGAAGCCGCGCTGGCCGCCGGCGGTCGACTGGTATCCGCGTCCCATGCCCCCGCATTCTGGGTTCTCGCCGATATCGAGGGTAACGAGGCGTGTGTGACGACCTGGCAGGGCCGGGACGACTCATAGACCGGGCTGACGCGTACGCCTCGAAAGCCGTCGGGGACAGCTACGGCGGCGCCGGAAACCCTAGGCCTGCCGCGTTTCTGACGAACCCGTCCCAGCGCAGGCACGACAGGCGGACCTTGTTCCTCGGTCGTCCTGGTCGCCGTCGGTGACATCCGACTGCCTGCGGTCGCACTCGAACTCAGGCAAAGCATGGACCATTGCCGCCAGGACGCCATGCGCGAGCGGAAGGCCGGCCAGCTCGCTGATCGCGAACCACGCCATGTCGTCGTGCTCCTCGGGTGCGCGGTTGGTCGGAGTGCCGGCCCAGTCCCCGATGTGCCAGACGCCCGCGTGAAGGGCGTCCGCACCAGTGCCGTCATGCACGACGCCCACCCGTGCGGCGGACTCCGTCACGATGTGCACACCGAGTTCCTCGTGCATCTCGCGCGCGAGGGCCTGTAGTTCCGACTCACCCGCTTCGACCAGCCCGCCGGGCAGGTCCCAGACGTCGGGGTAGGCCCGTTTGGTAGGCCTGCGGTGTACGAGCAGGACCGAGCCGTTTTCAACGAGTGCGCCCGTGACGACGACATGCATGGCGGGAGTAGAGCACAGGGATGGGACAAACTCGCCAGAGCCAAAGGGGATGGAGCGTGCCACCGGCTCGGTGGTGATGCTGCCCGCGTTAGTGTTCCTCGATCATCGGCTCAGCCCAGGCCGCGTGACCGAACTCCCAGGTCCAGGTGATGCCGTCGGAGTCGCCCGTGGTCAGGTTGACGGCGGCGGCGATCAGATGTCGCCCTGCCGGCACGATGGCGACTCGCTGCCGGACTCGCTTCGCGTGGCGGACCCGGTACTTCAGGCCCTCGATGTCGACGACTCCGCACCCGTCGCCTGGCTGGTCGACGGCGGTCGACTCCACCGTGACGGGCCAGCCTTCCTTCTGGGCCTTGTAGAGCCAGACCTCGAAGGCGCGTTGCTTGCCGTCGTTCTCTGAGACCCGGGCGATGATCCCGATCGGGTCCGTCCGGTTGTCCATCGTTGTCCTCTTGCCGTGGGCGGGGAATGCACGGTAACGGTCGGACGGCTTGTCACTCGTACCGGTACTTCAGCGCGTCCGCCTCGGCCTGCTCGATGTCGGCGATCGTCAGCTCCGGCATCCGTAGCTGGGCCAGCGTCACCTCGGCCGAGGTCGGCTGCGCGTCCGCTGGCAGCCACCGGTCGGGCTCCCAGACGTCGGTGCGCAGGAGCGACTTGGGGCAGTGCGGGTAGACCTCGTCGATTCCCACCACCAGCGCACTGGCCGGCGGCTTGCCCACGGCGGTCAGCTGTGACAGCAGGTCGGGGCGAGTGGAGACGCAGGCCCGGCCGTTGACCCGAAGCGTCGTGGTGCGCCCCGGGATGATGAACAGCAGTCCGGCCCGTCCGGTGGCGATGACGTTCTGCAGAGTGTCCAGGCGCTTGTTGCCGGTCGCGTCCGGTATCGCCAGCGTCCGTGCGTCCAGGACGGCCACGAACCCGGCGGGGCCGCCGCGCGGGGAGACGTCGCAGTTGCCCTCGGTGTCCACGCTCGCGACCAGGACCAGCGATGCGCAGCCGATCAACGCTCGGGTCTGCGCGGTGAGTTCGGTCATCTGTTTCCGTACGGCAGCCTCGCTGGGTAGGGCGTAGGCCTGGCGCAGCGTCTGCTGGTCGGGCACGGCGTCGAGGCGGAGCGAGTCGAAGGCGGTGGCGGCAGGGGCTGGCGTCATGCCCCGACCCTATGGGGAACCCAAAAGCGGGTGGGGCCCGTGCCTTCGGGCCGCAGCTCAGGGCGTTGTGCGGTCGCGGCCGACCCAGGTGGCGACGCACACCTCGTTGCCCTCCGCGTCGGCCAGAATCCACCACATCGGCGCGTGCGCGTCGGAGACCAGGTGGCCGCCGGCGGCCAGGGCGGCGGCGATGCGCGCCTCGGCCTGGTCGTGCGGAACAGCGATGTCGAGATGCATGCGGTTGCGCTGCGGGCGGGGCTCGTCCATCTGCTGTAGGCCGAAGCCGGGGCCGCGGCGCGACGGGTCGTAGAGGTAGTCGTCGCCGATCTGGGAGTAGCCGAGCACCGCACGCCAGAACGGCAGCACGTCGGCGCCGACGAGCGCGTCGAGGGTGAGGTTGATGACCTGCACGGCGGTCGGATCGGCGGACAGGCCCCGCTCCCTGGCGGCGGCCGAGATCCGCCGGGCCAGCCCGGCATCGCGCCGGGACAGGGACACGGTGACGCCGGCGCCGCGTACGTCGATGGTCAGAATCTTCTGCTCGGCCTCGTCGGTGAGCCGGCCGATCTCCTCGACGAGAGCGATGCTCCCGGTCAACGAGCCGGTGGGGAAGTGGGCCGAAACCAGGTGGTACAGGGAGCGCCAGTCCTGCACACCCTCGGCCGCGTGGAACTCGCTGGCCGTGATCTGCCGCGTCATGGCAGCGAACGTAACATCGGACGCCCGCAACCGGAGTCCGGTCGCCTGGCGGCGATCATCGATGGGACTCGTAGGATCTGCTGATGATCGAACCTGACCCGGTCACCCGGTCGTCGCTGCGCCGTGTCTCGCCGATAGTGGCGCCGATGTCGGTGGCGACACGTCCTGAGCGGACCTGGTCCGACGAGCAGTGGAAGCGGATCGCGCTCGGTTACCAGGCTCGCGACATGGACGAGAAGTGGAACGTGTTCGTCGAGGACGAGGTCGCGTTCCTGCACCGCAGCTGGACCGGTAATGGAATCTACGAAGCGTCCTTCTCGCCCGTGCCCGGCGGGGGCTGGCGCATCTCCGCGCTGGTGGTGGAGTCCGATCCGTCGCGTTACCGCCGCCGCTCGGATCAGTACGACCGCGTGATGGTGGAGCTGGTGCTCAGCGGGATCGTGCTCGGTGAACCTGCCGTCGACCTACGCGCCGAGCTGGTGGCGCTGACCACTCAGGAGTCGGGACGCGCCGACCTGCCCGCGGGGGTCGTCGAACACAGCGCGCTCGGGCTGAGATCACCTCGGTAGGTCGATCCGGGGATGCGACCTGCCAGCCAGGCCGCCATTGCGTGTCGAGAACGCCCTGGCGGCTTCGTCTCAGGGGAGGATGCGACCACGGCGGCGCACCAGAGCGAGGAGATTCAGCATGGCGATCCAGCGGATGGACAACGTCCTCATTGTTGTCAACGACCTTGACGCTGTCATTGCGTTCTTCGTCGAACTCGGCATGGAGTTGGAGGGCAGGGGGCCGGTCGAGGGGCGGTGGGTGGAGCGTGTGATCGGCATCGACGACGTCCGGCAGGAGGTGGCGATGCTGCGGACCCCGGACGGTCACGGCAAGGTCGAGCTGGCGATGTTCCACACGCCGAAGGCGATCAGCCAGGCACCGGAGAACGCGCCCGCGAACACGCTGGGGATTCGCCGGATCATGTTCGCCGTCGACGACATCGAGGACGTCATCGCCCGGCTGCGCGCCCACGGGGCCGAACTCGTCGGCGACGTCGAGCGGTACGAGGACATCTTCCTGCTCTGTTACCTGCGTGGCCCGGAGGGCATCATCGTCGGGCTGGCCGAACACCTCGACTGAGCCGCGAGAGTCAGGTTCCGACCTCGGCGACCATGGTGTCCGCGTTCTCGAACGACTCGACCGTGCGGAACCCTTCGGACGCGTAGAGACGGACGGCCGCGTTCGCCCGCTCCACGCTCAGCGGCACGGTACGGATGCCGCGGTCCCGGGCGGCGTCCAGGACGGCGCGCAGCAGCGCCCGGCCGACACCCCGCCCTCGCCAGGCTCGGAGCACTCCGATGGTCAGCTCCGGCACGTCGTCAGCGACGTACCCGTAGCCGGGATCTTCGGCGCTCAGGTGGCGGAACCAGGCGGCGCCGAGCGGCCGGTCAGCGGGGTCGACCGCGACCACGCCGACGTCGGTGGGCTGCATCCACCCCGTGACGTAGTGGGCCAGCGCGGGATCGGCCAGGATCCGCTCGCGCGGCCAGTCGCGCTCGGGTAGCCAGTTGACGGCCTCGACGAGCATGTCCACCAGGAAGTCGGCGTCGGCCGGGGTGGCCGCGCGGATGTCGAAGTCGGTCACCGCGCAAGCCTCGCACAGGCGATCGTGCGGCTCCCGGATGCGGGTGTCGCACGGCGCCAGCAGAATGGGCGCCGGAGGTGATCGAGGATGGTCGACCAGGAGAGCGTGCCGAAGCTGCACCAGGTGGTGCTCGACTGCACCGACGCCAGGTCGCTGGCGGAGTTCTACCGGCAGTTCCTGGGTCTGGTCTACCGGCCCGGCGACGAGCCGCCAGGGCCGGGGCAGGATGATCCGCGCGGACGCGAGTGGCTGGTGCTCAGGACTCCCGAGGGCGCTCCCCAGATGGCGTTTCAGCAGGTGGATCACCTGCCCGAGACGACGTGGCCGGACAACAAGGTCCCCCAGCAACTGCACCTGGACCTGACCGTGGGATCCGTCGAGGAGCTGCTCGTCCAGCACGAACGCGTCCTGCGCCTCGGCGGTCGCCTGCGGTACGACCGCATCGACGACCCCGACGAGCCACTGCGGGTGTACGCCGACCTGGCCGGCCACCCCTTCTGTGTGTTCGTCGGCTGAGGACGCGGTCCGACTCCGCCGCTACCCGGCGAAGGTGAATTCGAAGGTGCCCGCCTCGACGCGACTGACGAACTCGCTCACGTCGTCGGCCTGCCGGATGGCGCTGTCCCAGCCACCGCTCGTGAGGTCCACCAGCAGCACCGGCATGGTCTCGCTTCGCAGGTCGAGCACGAGCTGTTCCCGGGCGCCGTCACCGCCGATGATCGCGATACCCGGGTGGGTGTCGTCGCCGGACACGTCCCCCAGCTCGATCGTCTGGCGGGGCGTGTTGAGCCAGACGTAGGCGCCGGTGGTCATCCAGCCTCGTCGTAACCACGACCCACCCTGCAGATAGCTGCGCCAGGCGGCGGGCAGAGCACGACCCAGCGCCACCTCGGCGTCGGTGAACTCCTGGTCGTCCACCGGGCCGCGGTAGTCGGCCTCCTCGACGATCGCGCCGACGATGTGGTCGTTGAAGGCGTCAAGCTCCTCGGCGGGGATCCAGTACTCCAGGACGTCCCGGCCGCCGACCTGGTGGACGTCGTAACGGTCCAGGTACGACCGCTGGACGTCGAACCGGGTCACGTATCCGACGCCCCCGGCGGGAACGTTCCACTCCCGCGCGATTTTCGTGGCGTACCAGCGGTTGAGCACCGGGTAGAAGATCGGCTGGTCGGGAAGACGTGGTGGCCAGGCACGCCACCCGGACGCCGCCACGAGGTCGAGTTCGGCCTGTCCGGTGGGCTGCCACAGGGTGATCGTCTCGGGAGTGTCGATGGTCTGCTCCTGGGCGTGATCGTGCGGGTGGCCGTCGGTCGGGCTTGTCCGTAGGTCGCGTCTGGTGCCCCGGTCAGGCCGGCGGGCTGCTGCGGCGTTGCCGCGCCTCGATGTCCCGCTGCACCTCCGGGTCCCAGAGGGCGGCGTTCCAGTCCTCGGGCTGCGGCTCAGGGGACAGCGGCATCCCGGTGGTCGACACGCCTCGTTGCTGCGGCAGGTGGCCGCGCTCGCCCGCGCCCTGCGGGCCGTCGGGACGGACGGCGGCAGGTGGGGCCGCCGGTTCGGCGAGCAGTCGTTCCACCCGGCGGTGCAGGATCCACGCGCCGACGATGACGAGGAGCGCGGCCAGCGCCCGGACGAGATGGAACGCCACAGGCGTCTTCATCGGCAGCAGGTACGACAGGAAGAGCAGGAGGGACCCCCCGGCGACAGCCCAGTTGCGGACGGCGGCGAGCGTGCCCCCGTGGGCTTCGACGGCGCTCTTCGTGCGGTTCGACCAGGCGAGGAAGGCGAAGAAGAGCGCCAGCGGCACGACGATCGAGAGCGCGGTGAGGGCACCCGCGCCGGGCGACTTGATCACGTCGGCGTCGATCGCGGCCCGGAGCAGCGAGAGCGCGGCGAACGCCCCGGCGAGCGTGACCAGCGTCCACAGGGTTGCCCGCCAGCCCGCGGGCGGCCGGGCCACGGGGTCGGGGCCGCCGACGCAGCTGTGTCCCTGCCCGGGATGATCGAGCGCTTGTCCGCACCGCGCACAGTTCATGCCTGGTCGTTCCCCCGTGATCATGGTGTCGAAGCCGGGTCACGCTAGCAGCAAACGCGTGGCGGAGCCGGCCGGCGTCGGGAGGCGGGAGCGTGCCGCTGAGAGCGAACATTCGCCACGCCGGAGCGTGCGGTCCCTACGATGTCCGAAGAGGTGGCCGCTGTGAACGGGGATGACCATGCCGGAACCGCGCGCTTTCTGGCTCGACGAGAACTTCGACCGGGAGCACGGCGTCGACGGTCGCGGCCGTTACGAGGCCGAGGTGCTGAGGCGGATCGACGAGTTCGCTCCCAGCTGGGACGACATCGCGCCGGTGAGTTTCGCGGCGACCGCGTGGCGGATCGCGGGTGAGCTGGAGCCGGGTTACGTCCGCTGGCACCGGCGGATCCTGTCGGCGTCCTGCACGCGCAGCCCGTGGGACGGGGGCATGGTGTGCGCGGTGACGGTGATCTCCCGCTGGCCGGCGGAGCTGACCTGGACGAAACAGTGGCAGCGCGACCGGGGTTGGCAGGACTGGCCGCAGCTGTTCGGCCAGTACACGACCCCGTCGGAGCAGGACGTGACGCGCAACCCGCACCTGCGCGCGCTGCTCCAGGTCGAGGCGCCGGTCCCGCTCGGTGATCTGCCGCCGGCGCCCGCCGGGCCGCAGGATCAGGTGGCGGCCGCGGCGCGCAGGGCGGTAACGGTGCTGGCCCGGGAGCTCAACGAGCTTCTGGCCCCGATGATCGGCCAGCTCGACGCGGGGGTGCCGGCCGACTCCTGAAGGCCGCGGGCCGCCCACAGCCGGCGGGGGAGTCCGGGGCGACGGCGGTCATCCCGGACTCCACCGGTCACGCGGTGCGGTAGGCCCGCAGCACCGTCTGCGTCACCGTGTTGCCGGCGGTGTCCGTCGCCGTCACGCGCAGCGCGACGAAACCGGGCCGACGGGGGTGGGTGACGAGGGCGACGCCGTGCCGCACCGGCAGCGCGACCCACGTTGCGCCGTCGTCGAAGGACGCGGCGACGCCGAGCGTCCGGTTGGCCGCTGCCGACGAGCCGGCCTGCCGGTCCAGGCTGACAGCGACGGGCATGACCCGCCCCGCGCGGGCGGTGTTGATGTCGTCGAGCTTCGGCGTCGGGCGGGCCGTGGTCAGCGGCAGCCGCTGCGGCGCCGAGGTGTGCGCGGAGGTGAACGTCCAGGCCACCGTGACCGACGTCGACAGCGTGTCCGGGGCGCCGCGCCGGGCGGTCGCCTCCAGCCGGTAGTCGGCCTTGCCGGCGGGCACCGTGAACTCCGCCCACGGACTGTCCGACGTGCCGATCCGGGTGCCGTTGCGGAACAGCCGCACCTCGACCGGCAGGTCGTCGCGGCTGGCGGGGCGGCCGGTCGCGTCACCGAACAGGGGCAGCGACGCGATCGAGATGGTGTCGCCGTCGCGTCCCGCGTACCCCAGGGGGCTCAGGGTCGGCGCCTGGGTCACCGACGGGCCGAACGGTGCCGCGTTCCAGGTCTGGGTGTACGTCCGTCCCGGTTGGAGGGACGACTCCTGCATGGTGGAGTTGTCGCCCTCGACGAACGTGGAGGTCCAGGTGAGGCCGCCGTCGGTGTTGTAGTACTCCGTGCCGTGAAAGGGCAGGTCGATGGGCGTGTGCGACCCGATCGGGCCGGATCCACCGGCCGCCGCCGCGCGGTGGAAGCGGACCGCCGTCGCCGTTGTCGACTGGCGGCGATAGGTCACGTCGACGGTGGCGAGGTTCTTCGGCGTCAGCTTCGTCGACAGGCCGGTGAACATGTCGCCCTGGCGGACGTAGGCGAGGTCGTACGTGTAGGGGCTGTTGCGGAAGGTCCCGTCCCGACCGGGGCGGCCGAGCCCGACGCCGAGCGTCGCGGCGAACTCGGGGGCGGCGACGGCGGGTCCGATCCGGCCGAAGAACACGTCCGCGAATGACACCCCGCTGAGCTGGACGCCCGGGTAGCGCAAGCCGTCGTCCCAGTTCGCGCTCACGTTGATCGCGGTGGGCGCGGCGTCGCGTTGCGGCACGGTCAGTGCGACGGGCTTGGCGGTACGGGCGTCGACGGCCTCGGTCACCGGGCCGTGGACGTCCAGGACCGGCTGGACGAGCAGCGTCGAGGCGCTTCCCTCGTGGATGGTGCTGTAGAGCGCGTAGCGGCCGACGGGCAGCCGCAGCGTGCCGCCGCCCGGCTCGGCGGTGAGGGTGCTGAACTCGCCGGTGGTGAGGTTCGCCGCGACTGTCGTGTACTCGGTGGCCGGTTTCCCGTCCCGACCCGTGTGGGGGAGCGCGACGTCGTAACTCTCGATCTCGCGGTTGAGGGCGAACGGCGTGCGTACCCGCAGGTCGCCGGCGCCGGTGGCGACCACCGCGCCCTGGTAGACGCCGTCGGCGGCGTCGACCCGGGTGTCCACGGTGATCGTGGCCTCGGCCCGTCCGCCGGCCGGCACCACGAGCGTGGTCGGGCTGACGCTGAGCATGCCGGCCGGCGCGGGGGCGACGGTCAGCGACAGGGTGACCGGCGCGGCGCCGGTGTTGCGGTAGCCGACGACCCGGGTGACGGGGGTGTCGTCGGCGTGTGGCCAGCGCTGGACGGGAAAGTCGATGGCGGCCACGTCGGCGGCGACCGGCTGGGCGACCGCGCGGGCGATGTCGACCCGGCCGGCGCCCTGCTCGTAGAGGGTGTCCGCGCCGGTCGGTTTGGCCGAGTCCATCAGCGCGGCCTTGAGCTGCGGGCCGGTCCAGTCCGGGTGCTGGCCGGCGAGGATCGCGGCGCTGCCCGCCACGTGCGGGGTGGCCATCGACGTGCCCGACATGGTGGCGTAGTCGCCGCCGGGGGCCGCCGCGACGATGTCGACGCCCGGCGCGCTGATCTCGGGCTTGATGTGATTGTCGCCGACGCGCGGGCCCCGGCTGGAGAAGTACGCCCGCTGGTCGTCGGCGTCGACGGCCGCCACGGCGAGCGCGTCGTCGGCGGACGCCGGCGAGGACACGGACTTCGGCTTGCCCTCGTTGCCGGCGGCGACCACGAACAGCGTGCCGTACTGGCGGCTGAGGTCCTGCACCGCCGTCTCCAGGGGGTCGAGGCCGGGCGTGTCGTCGCCGCCCACGCTCAGGTTGACCACCCTGGTCTGCGGGGCGAGCCACTGCATGCCGGTGATGATGTCCGAGTCCTGGCACTCGGTGGTGGCGCAGACCTTGCCGACGAGCAGCTTCGCGCCCGGCGCGACGCCCCGGTACCGGCCACCGGACGCGGCGCCGCTGCCCACGATCGTCGACGCCACGTGGGTGCCGTGACCGACGGCGTCGGCGGGGTCGCCGCCGCCGGTGAAGTCCCGGACCTCGGTGAGGTGCCCGGCGAAGTCGGGGTGGGTGGCGTCGATGCCGGTGTCCAGCACGCCGACGGTGACGCCGGTGCCGTCGAAGCCGGCCTGCCAGGCCGCCGGGGCGCCGATCTGCGGCACGCTGCGGTCCAGCGTCACCCGCCGCTTGCCGTCGAGCCAAATGGCGCTGACCCCGTCGGTGAGCGTGCGCGCCATCGACGTGCCCCGGGTGAGCGACGACCACAGCGTCACCCGGTCGTCGCGGCCCGCCCGCACCGCGAGGGCGTGGGCGGCGGGCAGGTCGGCCCGCACACGCCCGTCGCCGCCGACGGTAGCGGTCCGCGCCCCCGCGGCGCTCTTTCCGGGGTACGCCACCAGCAGCGGCAACTCGGCCGCCCGGTCGTCGTAGCCGAACTCGGCGAGCGTGGTGAGGTCGAACAGCCGCCGGTCGAGCCGCCCGTCGCGCAGGAGCGGCATGGCGTCCACCGGGATGACGAACTGGTGGCCACCCTCGCGGCTGCTCACGAACCGCATCGCGGCCCGTCCCGTTCCCCGCTCGATCGCCGGGCGGCCGGCCGCGTCGACGGACACCCGGTCGCCGGTGATCAACGTGAAGGTGCCGGGCGTGCCGGGCCTGCTGGGCGTGCCGGAGACGGTGGCCGCCGGCCGCACCTGCGCGCTCGCCGGGTTGGCCGTCAGGCCCGCCGCGACCAGTGCTGTCGCGAGCACCCCGGCCGTCAGGGCGCGTCGTTGACGTCGTCGCACATCGTCCTCTCCGCCACGGGCGTCTCCCGGGACGGCACGATGACGCCTGGACCCGCCCGCCGGTTGATCTTCGCGGGTGTGACCGTGGTCACAAACCGACCCCGCCGAGGGGCGGCCGGATCGACGCGGCGAGTTCCATGCGCGGTGACCAGGGGGACAAGGCTTCGGAGGGGCGCAGGTCGGATGCGTGATGCTGAGGAGTTCGATGCCCTCTACGCCGCCTGCGCCGGGCGGATCGTGGGTCACGTCTACGCGCTGACCGGCAACCGCAGCGAGGCCGAGGACGCCGTCGCGGAGGCGTTCATGCGGGCCTGGCAGCGCTGGCACACCGTCCGGGAGGCGGACAGCCCGGAGGCGTGGGTCCGCGCGGTGGCCTCCCGGGCGGCGGTGAGCAGCTGGCGTAAGACGTTCAACCGGATCCGTGCCCACCACCGGGCCGCCGTCGAGGTGAGCGTGCCCGGCCTCAGCGAGGACCACGTGGCGCTGATCCAGGCGTTGCAACGGCTCAGCGCCAACGAGCGCCGCGCCGTCGTGCTGCACCACCTGAACGACCTCAGTGTCGCCGAGGTGGCAGCCGAGATGCGGGCGCCCGTCGGGACCGTCAAGACGTACCTCGCCCGTGGTCGCCGCGCGATGGCCGGGTTGCTGACCGAGGCGAACCAGGAGGGAACCTCCCATGGCTGATCCGCACGACGACCTGCGGGCGATAGTCGACGAGGTCCGACGCGTCACCACCCTGCCCCCGGCGTCGACGCTGCGGGGGCGCAGCGACCGGCGGCGGCGTCGCGCGGCCGTCACCGGCGTGGGGCTGGCCGTGCTGGTCGCGACCGTCGGCACCACAGTGCTGCGGGTACGCGCCGACGTCACGACGCCGACCGGTGGCCCGGCGGGCGTGGTGTCGCCCCCCACCCCGAGCGAGACCACCCCGGCCGAGACCACCCCGAGCCAGACCGCACCGGCGGGACCGCAGGACATCCTCGCCGGTCGCCGACAGGTCCGGATCGTGGTTCCCGGCCTCGGCGGGGCGGCGCTGGCGACCGACCCGGACGGCGACCGCGTACGGGCCACCGCCGGGGCGGGCGTCGACGACCGGGCGCTGTGGGTCCTGCGTCCGGCGGGAAAGGCGTTCCGGATCGAGGCGGCCACCCCGGCCGGAGCCGGCCAGGTCTGCATGACCGTCGTGCACGACGCCGCGCCGGGCAGCGTCCGTGCCCGCGCCTGTGACCCGGACGCGGCGACGCAGCTCTTCATCATCGACCGGGTCGCCGACGGCAGCTACTCGATCCTTCAGGGCAGGCGCTACGTGCAGGTCGTCGACGGCACGAACGCCCTCGTCCCCGACCTGCCGGAGGCCCTGACCACCACCTACGAGTTCGACGACCGGGGCCCGTCGGGCTCCTGACCGGCGACGGTCCGGCACTGTGGTGCGGGGCCGCTCCACTGTCGACTCTGCGGGGTCGGGCTCAGGAGACCAGGGTGCCGCCGTCGATGGTCACCACCGTGCCGGTGCTGTAGGTCGCCCGCAGCAGATAGACGAACGTCTCGGCAACCTCCTCCGGCTCGCCCACCCGACCCAGCGGAAGTGACTCGCCGAGCTGGGCGTACATCTGCTCTCGGGTCTCCTCCGTCAGGGAGTCCCACAGTGGCGAGCGGATCACGCCGGCCGAGACGGCGTTGACCCGGATCGGGGCGAGTTCGACGGCGAGCGCGCGGACCAGGGCGTCGATCGCCCCGGTGATGCTGGACGGGACCGTCCAGCCGGCACTCGGCCGATGGTTGGCGGTGCCGGTGGTGAGGGTGATCGACCCACCGGGCCGCAGGTGCGGCAGCGCCGCGTTGACAGCGGACAGGGCGCCGAAGTACCGCAGGTCGAAGGCGGCACGAGCGGCGGCGAGGTCGAGGGCGTCGACGGACATCAGCGCGAGTGGCTCGCCGGCGGTGTAGACGAGGTGGTCGAACGGGCCGATGTCCTGGAACAGTCGGGCCACGTCGGCGGGGTCGGTCAGGTCGGCCACGTACCCCTGGGCGCCGGTCGGCAGGGTCGCCAGGGCGCGGTCCACGCTGCTCTGGTTGCGGGAGGCGACCACGACCTGGGCGCCCTCGCTGGCGGCCCGGACGGCGGTGGAGAGCCCGATTCCCGATGTTCCGCCGAGTACGACGACGCGCTTGTCGCTGAGGTTCATGATCGTGTCCTTTCGGATCTGTGGTGGGGACGGTTCCCACCATGCGCCGACTCCGTCGCCCACGTCCAAGACCTCTTTCACCTGCTGTGATGCCCGGAGGGTATCGTCGGACAGGTCGCATGCGGGGGCGGACGGGGGAACGGATGGATGTCGATCTGCGCAAGCTCCGCTACTTCGTGGCGGTCGCCGAGGAGCTGCAC
This sequence comes from Micromonospora sp. MH99, assembly GCF_021442385.1. Lineage (GTDB taxonomy): Bacteria > Actinomycetota > Actinomycetes > Mycobacteriales > Micromonosporaceae > Micromonospora. Next base: position 112,101 of record NZ_MUZA01000005.1, on the reverse strand, counting down.
TTCGGGCGGGCCGCGGCGCGGCTGCACATCGCCCAGCCGGTCCTGTCGCGCCAGATCCGGGCGTTCGAGCAGGAACTTCGCGCCGAGCTGTTCGTCCGGGACCGCCGCTCCACCGTACTGACCGAGGCCGGTCGTCAACTGTTGACCGACGCCCGTCCGCTGCTCGCCTCGGCCGAGGCACTGCACCGACGGGTGCAACGGGCCGCGCACGGCAGGTCGACGTTCACCATCGCGTTCATGCCCGGCATCATCGTCACCGCCGAGGCTCGCGCGATCGCCGAGCGGCACCCCGACCTGTCCGTCGATGTGGTGCGCACCTCCCCGCGCGATCAGGCCGACGTGGTACGCGAGGGACGCGCCGACGTCAGCTACGTACGCCTTCCGGTCGACAAGCGCGGCCTGAGCCTGCGCCCCCTGTTCAGCGAACCGCGGGTCGTGGTCCTGCCTCGCGAGCACCGTCTGGCCGGCAAGGAGTCGGTCGACCTCGCCGAGCTGGTCGAGGAACGGCTTCTCCAGGACCCGGACGTGGTGCCCGAGTGGCGGGACCTGCCGAACCGTCCGAGCGACAGCGATCCCCGCCCCCGGCCCGTGCTGTCCTCCGTCGAGGAGAAGCTGGAACACGTCGCCGCGGCCGCGGGAATGGTGATCCTGCCGCTGTCGATCGCGACGTTCTACACCCGACCGGACGTCGCCCACGTGGCCGTCGACGACCTCGGGCCCAACCAGGTGTGCCTGGCCTGGGCCGAGGACAATCGATCACCGCTGGTGCGGGAGTTCGTCGACCTCGCCGCGCGGCAGGCGCAGGCGGCCGGCCGCGGGTCCGCGGGCAAGGGTGGCTGGTGACTACGCTCGGGGCATGTTCCGTGCGGCCCGGCCCGATGACTTCGCGCAGATCATCCGCCTCTACCGGCAGCTGAACCCGGACGATCCGGTGGTGGACGACGGATCCGACGAGGCGGCCTTTGCGCAGATCGTGGGCTCACCGGGGCTGCACCTGTTCGTCCTGGAACGGGACGGGGTCGTCGTCGCCACGACGTACCTCAACGTGATCCCCAACATCAGCCGGTCGGCGTCGCCCTACGCCGTCATCGAGAACGTCGTCGTCGAGGAGTCCCGGCGCGGCACCGGTCTGGGCCGGCAGATCATGGCCGGCACGCTCCAGGCGGCGTGGGACGCCGGCTGTTACAAGGCGATGCTGATGACGGGCTCGCGCGACCCGTCGACGCACGCCTTCTACCGCGCCTGCGGGTTCTCGGCGGACGTCAAGACCGCGTACCTCGCCCGTCCGCCCCGATCCACGAGCTAGGCGGGGAAGGTCTCGCGCAGCGCGGCGTCCAGCGACCGGCCGGTCGTCGGCTCGACGAACAGTTCGGCGAGCAGCAGGTCCGCGAGGTAGGTGGGGTTGATGCCCGACTCCTTGCCGCCGAGGCCCTGCATCGCGCCGCCGAGTCGCAGGGCGACAGTCGCCGCGCCGGCCGGCAGTCGGGCGACCCGGCGGCGTCGGCCCACCGACTCCGCGATGCGCCCGATCATGTCGTGCCAGGTGAGGTTCTCGTCGGCGACCGGGATGTCCGCGCCGCTTGCCTGCTCCAGAGCGTCCGCAGTGACCTCGGCGACGCTGCGCGCCGAGGCTGCGGCGCTCCCGCCGGTCGGGGCGACCAGAGGGGTACGCGACCGTGCCCACCGGTCCAGCGGCCCGGCCCAGTTCGGCAGCCGGTCGCCGGAACGACCGAAGACGAACGGCAGTTCGAGGACGGCGACCGGCAGGTCCGGGCCGGCCGCCGCGCGTCCCTCCCGGGCCTGCTCGACCCGGCACCTGATGTACGTGTGCCGCTCGGCGAGCCGCCACTGTGGATTCCGCCGGTCGAAGTAGGTGTAGTAGGAGCCCATTACGGCGCCGCGGGTGAGGCCCTCGGCGCGGGCGGCGGTGAACAGGCGCACCACCGGATCGACGTTGTCGCTGCGGAACTGCGGATAGATCGGCTTGGGCAGCGGTCGCTGCTCGTCGGTGCGGGTGGCGTACACGACACCGTCGTGACCGGCGAGCACCGGCCGCAGCTCCTCGATCGAGGCGGACCCGACATCGAGCAGGTGGTCGACGCCCGGCTGGGCGGTCCGCGCCACCGAGGTGGTGGTGTGGCCGCGCTCGCGCAGCACGTCCACGATCTGCGCGCCGATCAGGCCACTGCCACCCACCACGAGGATTCGCACGCTGCATCGTCCACTCTGGAACGGGGTGCTTGTCAAGCCACGGTGCGAGCCGACCCACGCCGGCCCGAGGCGACGACCGGAAAGGAGCCGGGGCGGACGGTTCGCACCGCCCGCCCCGGACTCCCGCCGTTCAACGGCCCGGCCGCCGACCAGGCCGGGTACCGCCGCCTAACTGCCCAGGACGAACTTCTCCCAGGCTCCCACCGACGTGCGGTTGGCGATCAACGAGCTCGCCCCGGCGTTCTCGGCGCACACGATCTGGTTGTTGACCGTGGCGCGCAGGCTCACCGTCCCATCCGAGTTGGTGATGAGCTGGAACGTCTCCGACGTCCCGATCGACGTGCCGCTGGCGACCAGCGCTCCCGCGCCCGCGTTCGTGGCCGAGACGTAGAGCCCGTTGGCGCGCGACCGCAGCGCGATGTTGCCGTTGCCGGCGTCCACCCGGTCGAACTGCTCGGTGCTACCGACGCTGGCCTTGTTGGCGATCAACGCGGTGGTGCCGACCGCCGACACGTACTGGTTGTTGATTTGGGCCCGCAGCGTGGTCACCGGCGTGCTGGGGGTGCCGGTGGCGAAGGTGAACGCGTCAACGTCGAACAGGTAGCCCGACCCGCCCTTGAACACCAGGTACAGCGTTGTCGACGCGCTGGGCGGGTTGCTGATCGTGCCGGACACCTCGGTGAAGGTCTCCCAGTTGCCGGTCACCGGCACCGTGACAGTGCCCAGCAGGGTGCCGGTGGCCGAACCGGTCCGCACCTCGATCGTGCCACCCGCCCCGGCCGACGACGCCCGCACGGTGATGCGGTTCGCACCGGTCAGGTTGTACGGCTGGTACGAGATCCAGTCGTTGTTCTCGATGAACCCGGCGGTACGACCACCCTCGGCGCTGGTGTGGTCGGTCGCCTGCACACCCGACTGGGCGCCGAAGTGCTCACCCTGGCGGTGCTTCGGCTGCAGCGTCTTGATGCTGTGCGTGGTCAGGCCGCCGTTGTCGGTGTAGGCGGCGTCGAAGACCCCGTAGATGTTGGCCGCCGCGTCGTGCTCACCGTCGGTCGGGACGGTGATCGAGCCGCTGCACCCGTTCTTCGAGGTGATCTGGTGGGCGTGGCTGTCGTGGCCCAGCGCGTACGTCATGCTCACCTTGGAACAGTCGATGGTGCCGTCCTGTGGGTCGCTCACGCTGATCTGGTACGACACGGTGTCACCGAAGCTGAACAGCTGCCCGTCGACGGGCGAGGTCAGCGTCACCGTCGGCGCGGTGTTGCCCACGGTGACGACCAGGCTCGCCGTGCCGGACAGGCCGGTCGGGTCGGTGACCTTCAACGTGGGGGAGTAGGTACCGTTGGTGGTGTACGTCTTGGTGGGGTTGGCCGCCGTCGACGTGGTGCCGTCACCGAACGTCCACAGGTAGCTCAGCGCCCCGCCCTCGGGGTCGGAGCTGCCGGCCGACGAGAAGTTCACGGTCAACGGGTTGGCCCCCGACGTCGGGTTCGCCGAGGCGACCGCGATCGGGTTGCGGTTGCCGCCGCCGATGTACTCGATCCGGAACAGCGCCTGGTTGTTCGAGCCCGTGCCGTAGTCCAGCACGTACAGCGCGCCGTCCGGGCCGAAGGCCATGTCCATGACCTGCGTGCCGCTCCACGGGAACGAGGAGATCTCGCCGCGGGAGCCGTCGGAGTTGATGGCGATGGGCTTGATCCAGCGGCGGCCGTACTCGCCCGCGAAGAACAGGCCGTTCAACGACTGCGGGAACTTGACGCTGGAGTTGAGCGAGGCGTCGTACCGGTACACCGGCCCGGCCATCGGCGACTCGGAGCCGCTGCCGAACTCCGACGGAGACCCGGAGTCGCCGGCGTACTTGATCCAGGCCGGCTTCGCCGCGGGCAGCGTGCCCAGGCCCGTGTTGCGGAACGAGTTGTTGGTCGGCCCGCCCGTGCAGTTGTACTTCGACTGCGACGGCCCGGACGGGAAGGTGTATTCATTGTATGTTTCGGTGCTCGTGTTGCTGCCCGTGCAGTACGGCCAGCCGAAGTTGCCGGGCGCCGTGATGCGGTTGAACTCCACCTGACCCTGCGGACCGCGGCTGGAGTTGGTGCTCCCGGCGTCCGGGCCGTAGTCGCCGACGTAGACGACGCCTGTGGCCTTGTCGACGCTCATCCGGAACGGGTTGCGCAGACCCATCGCGTAGATCTCCGGACGGGTGTTGGCCGTGCCGGGCGCGAACAGGTTGCCCGACGGGATCGTGTATGTCCCGTCCGCCTGCGGCTTGATCCGCAGCACCTTGCCCCGCAGGTCGTTGGTGTTGCCCGCCGAGCGCTGGGCGTCGAACTGCGGGTTGCGGTTGGTCCGCTCGTCCAGCGGCGCGTAGCCCGACGACTCGAACGGGTTGGTGTCGTCGCCGGTGGTCAGGTACAGGTTGCCGGCGGCGTCGAAGTCCAGGTCACCGCCGACGTGGCAGCACTGTCCACGGTCGTTGGCGACCTGGAGCACGATCTTCTCGCTGCTCATGTTGACCGTGTCGTCGCTGTTGAGGGTGAACCGGGACAGCCGCAGGTGCCCCTTCCACCGGTCCCAGTCCGACTGCGTGCCGGTGGTGGGGGCATCCCCGGACGGGGTGCTCAACGTGGGCGAGTAGTACAGGTAGATCCACCGGTTGGTGGCGAAGTTGGGGTCGACGGCGACGCCCTGCAACCCCTCCTCGTCGTGCGTGTAGACGGACAGGGTGCCGGAGACCTTGGTGTTGCCGGCCACGTCGGTGACCCGCAGGACGCCGTTGCGGGCGGTGTGCAGCACCGAGCGGTTGGGCAGAACGGCCAGGGACATGGCCTCGCCCAGCTCGGCCGAGCCGGTGGCGAGTTTGACCTGCTGGTAGTCACTGGCGGGGATCACCACCGCCTGCGCGGCGGTGGAGGGCGCGACTACTGCCAGGGTCACACTCGCGACGGTGGTGACCGCCGCGACGAGTGCCCGGGACCAGCGCCGGGATTTCGAAAGCATGATCGTCCTTCCTCGACGACCAGGGCCGGGGCGTGCGGGGGCGCACCACGGCCAGGTGAGGGTGGTGGGGAGCTAGCCGCGGAGCGGGTCAGTTGGTGACGAAGTCGAACTTCTCCCACTGACCGATGGAGGTCCGGTTGGCGATCAGCGGGGACGCGCCAGCGTTGTCGGCGGCCACGTACCGGCTGTTCACGGTGGCCCGCAGACTCACCGTGCCGTCGGAGTTACGGATCAGCTGGAACGTCTCCCACGCGCCGGCGGTGGCCCGGTTGGCAATCAGCGCCGAGGCCCCGGCGTTCTCCGCCGCGACGAACTGTCCGTTGCTCTTGGCGCGCAGCGCGACGTTGCCGTTGGCGAGGTTGACCACCTCGAACCGCTCACTGGTGCCGGCGGAGGTCTTGTTGGCGATCAACGGCGTGGTGGCGTTGGGGGCGCTGACGTACTGGTTGTTGGCGCGGGCCCGCAGGGTGGAGCCGGTCGCGGCCGGCGGCGGGGTGGTCGGCGGGGCCGTGGTCGGCGGCGGGGTGGTCGGCGGCGCCGTGGTCGGCGGCGGGGTGGTCGGCGGCGCCGTGGTCGGCGGCGGGGTGGTCGGGTTCGTCGAGCCCGGCGAGCAGTTGGCGCTCACCGAACCCGCGGCGACCTGCAGGCCACCGAGCAGCATCCGGGTGAAGTTCGGGTCGCTGTACGACGCCTCGGTGTGCCCGAGACCCGTGTACCAGGCCCGACCGCCGCCGTACGCCTTGCACCAGGTGATCGGGTGGTCGCCGTTCATGTTGCCGCCGCTGTAGGACGACTCGTCGAGGCTGGCCAGGACCCGTGCGCTGGACCGGGGGTTGGTGCGGTAGTTGTACCACTCGTCGGAGCGGACCCAGGTGGCGCCGAGGTGCGCGGTCGACGGGTTGGTCCGGTCCTCGATCTTCACGGTCGCGGTCTGGATCGCCGGGTGCGAGTCGAACCACGCGCCGACGAGTTGGCCGTACCACGGCCAGCTGTACTCGGTGTCGGCCGCGGCGTGCACGCCGACGTACCCGCCGCCGGCGGCGATGTACTGCTCGAAGGCCGTCTGCTGGCTGGAGTTGAGGACGTCGCCGGTCGTCGACATGAAGACCACTGCCTGGTACTGGGCCAGGTTGGAGGTGGTGAACTGGCCGGCGTCCTCGGTGGCGGTCACGCTGAAGCCGTTGGCAGCGCCGAGCTGCTGGATGGCCGCGACCCCGGTCGGGATGGACGAGTGCCGGAAGCCGGCGGTCTTGCTGAACACCAGCACCTTGGTCAGCGGTGCGGCCGAGGCTGTCGTGGGAAGGGTTATCAGGCCGGCCATCAACACGGCCAGGCCGGTGACGAATGCCAACAGGCGGGGACGGGAACGCATGGTCCTGCTCCTTAGCTGAGCGTCGACCCCGAGGGGTGCGCGAGGGCACGCCCGGGGCCAGGGTGGCGGTGGTGCGGAAGCCGGGCCGCCGATGCTCGGCTGATGTGGAGCGGTGATGTGGAGCGGTGGTGACGTGCGATTGGCCAGCCGATGACTCCGACCAACCTCTGTGGACGGTCACAGTGCATCGACTCACATCGCTGACGCAGTAAACCTCCGATGTCTGCGCCCCGTCAAGCCCACCCGCTCCGGCCTGGGACGCACCACGGCACCCGCAGCGCCGGAGCCGGGGCGGGACGTAGGGTCGGCGGTATGTCCACCGACGAAGATCGCGAGCGCCTCGCCGGGCAGCTCGCGGCGCTGCCGGTCCGTGAGCTGGTCGACGTCCTGCGGCGTGCCCTGCCGGGGTTCACGCAGGAGGCGTACGGCATGCGAACGGTGCTGACCCTGGCCAACGTCACCTGGTTCGAGGACGACGTCGAGCCGGGCCTCGACGTCGAGCTGGTCGCCTGGCCCGACCGCGACTACTACGGCGGCGAGCTCGGCCTGGATCAGGGCCTGTGGGAGAACGGCAGGTGTCCACGCTGCGATGTGGAAATCACCTCGAACGCCAAGCGCGCGCACTGCCCGTACTGCGGCACCGCGTGCGCCCTGACCTGACGGTGCGCGCCCGCGTCGCGGTGGTCAGCCTCGGGTGTCCGGCTGCGGGTCGCGAGTGCCCCTGGTCGCCATGAGGATGAGGTCGGCGATCGCCTCGGGGTGCGTGACCATGGCGAGGTGCGAGGAGTCGACCTCGATCGTCGTCGCGTTCATCCGCTCGGCCAGGAACCGCTCCAGCTCGGGCGCGGTGGTCCGGTCCGCCGTGGAGACGGAGTAGTAGCAGGGCCGGTCCCGCCAGGCCGCGACAGTCGTGCGGCCGGCGAAGAGGTCCCCTGCGATCGGCCCCTGAGCCGCGAAGAGGGAACGCGCACGGGTCTCGTCGACGCCGCCGGCGAAGTCGTCGAGGAAGGCCTTCTCGCTGAGTTGCGCGAAGCCGTCGTTGTGCACGAGCCCGGCGTTCGCCGGTGGGGTGGGGAACCGCGCCGCGAGCGCCGTGAAGTCCTCTCCGGCGTCCGGCACGCGGGCGGCGACGTACACCAGGGCGGTGACCTTGGGGTGGTTGCCGCCCTCGCTGATGACAGTGCCCGCCCAGGAGTGCCCCACCAGCACCGTCGGCCCGTCCTGCCGGTCGAGGGCGCGGTTGGTGGCCGCCACGTCGTCGGCCAGGGAGGTCAGCGGGTTCTGCACCGCGGTGACCGTCAACCCGGCCCGCTGCAGGAGCGGAATGACGTCGGACCAGGAGGAGCCGTCGGCGTAGGCGCCGTGCACCAGGACCACGTTGTTGACGGGCCCGGTCGGGGTCGTGCCGCTCATCCGCACCTCCGCACACGACGACGCCGAGGCACGGCCCGGCCGCCGACGACAGGTCTCGTCAGCACTCTCCCTCATCGCGACGCGGTCGGTGGGCGAAACGGGCAGCTTGCGCCGGTGGCGTCAGCGACCGAGGACGAGGTACGCGAGGCCCAGGACGCCCCGGTAGCCGCCGACGTACTGGCGCAGCCGGTCGTCGAGTTCCGCGCGGACCTGGTCCGCGCGGGGATCCTCGGGGTACGTCAGCAGCCACTCCTGCCGGCCCGCGAGCCAGGTGGACTCGAAGTCGTCCCACTCCCGCTGGTCGGCGGCGCTCAGGTGCAGCAGCCGCCACCCCCGCGCGCGGGCGGCCTCGACGAGGCCCGCGAGATCGGTGACGTCCGCACCGAAGATCCGTGTGGCCTCGGCGGTGGGGTCGGACTGCCAGTACCCCTCGCCGAGCAGCAGCCGCCCGCCCGGGCGGACCACGCTGGCGAGCGTGTCGAGAGCCGCGCCGGTGCCGCCGAAGACGTGCGCCGAGCCGATGCACAGGACCCGGTCGGCCGGCTCGTGCCAGGCTGCCGCCTCGCCCATCACGAAGGCGACGTGCCGGTTCAGCGACTTCTCGGCGGCGAGCCGGCGCCCCCGGGCGAGAGCGGCCTCGTCGGTGTCGACGCCGACGCCCCTCGTCGCGACGGGGCCCGCCACGCCGCCGGCGGCGACGGCGCGCAGCAGCAGCTCGCCCCAGCCGCAGCCCAGGTCGAGTACGCGCGCGCCGGGGCGTACGTCGAGTCGTCGCAGCAGCAGGGCGGCGTGCTCCTCCGAGAGCGGCGTGTTCCAGAGCATCCGCGCGTACCGGCTGGCGGCGAGGTGGTCGGTGCTGTGCATCCGTCCAGGGTGTCAAGTCGTGATCACCGGCGCGCACCGGGTGGGGTGCGTTCGGGTTGCGCGCAGGTCGGGACGGGTGCCGGAGCGTACGCAAGGATCGGTGTGATGGACGCGGGCGCGGCGCAGCCCTGGCGGCCGCCGACCCGCCACGAGGTCGCGGCCGCGGCCGGTCGTGGCCTGGTGGACGTGATCGGCCCGGGCCTGCGGGTGCTGTTCTGCGGCTTCAACCCGGGCCTGTACTCGGCGGCGGTGGGGGAGCACTTCGCCCGCCGGGGCAGTCGCTTCTGGCCGGCCCTGCACGGCGCCGGCTTCACCGACCGGGAGCTGCGCCCGTGGGAGCGCGCCGAGCTGCTCGCGCAGGGGCTGGGGATCACCAGCCTGAGCAACCGGGCCACCGCCCGCGCCGACGAGCTGACCCCGGCGGAGCTGGTGGCCGGGGTGACCGGGCTGGCGGTCAAGGCCGAGCGGCACCGGCCGAGGTGGGTGGCGATTCTCGGGGTGACCGCGTACCGGATCGCGTTCGTCCGGCCGAAGGCCGGGCTGGGCCCGCAGCCGGAGCGGCTGGGCCCCGCCCGGGTCTGGGTGTTGCCCAACCCCAGCGGCCTGAACGCGCACTTCCCGCTGCCGGCGCTGACGGCCGAGTTCGCGGCGCTGCGGCGGGAGGCGGGTCCCTAGGCGCCGTCGGTGGCCAGCGCCCGGTAGTAGGGGGTCATGGCGGGGTGGTACTCGTAGAACTCCGGTCGACGGGAGCCCTCCCGCGACGCAACGAGCATGTCCAGGTAGTACTCCCAGCCGGCGCCCACCTCCGCGATGCCGTCCAGGCTGGTGAGGCGCTGGGCGAAACGCAGCTCGGTGGTGCCGTCGGTCTCGGTCAGCGCGAACTCCAGCAGCCAGTTGCCCGAGCCGTCGATCATCGAGACGCTCAGACGCCGCTGCGGCTCACACACCTCGATGCGCACCTCGCACCAGGGCTGCTGCTCCTCGTACGCCATCTGGACCCGGATGGTCCGGCCGGGCCCGGCGTCGCCCTCCCACGGGCCGAACCAGCGGGCCGTGCGCTCCGACTCGGTCAGGCTGGCCCACACGTCCGCCGCCGGGGCGCGGAAGGTGCGGGTCAGGACGAGATCGTGGCCGGTGGCGGTGCGGAACAGGCGGCCAGCGGGTGTACGGGTCATGCGATGTGCTCCGTTCGGTGTGCCGCCGGGCCGCGGGCGCGGCGTTCCCGGCGGGTGCGATGGACCTCGGTCTCCAGGGCGTCGAGGCGCTGCTCCCACTGCTCCGCCGCGGTGAACCCGGCGAGCCAGTCGATCAGCGCGGCGAGCGGGCCGGGGTCGAGCCGGTAGATCCTGCGGCGGCCGACCAGCTCGTCGCGGACCAGCCCGCTCTCCCGCAGCACCCGCAGGTGGCGACTGACCGCAGGGCGGCTGATGGCGAACCGTTCGGCGATCTCACCGGCGGCCAGCGGCGCGTCGCGCAGCATGGTCAGGATGCGCCGCCGCACCGGGTCCGCGATCGCGGTGGCCACCTCGTCCACGCCGAAAGCGTAACTCATAGGTTACGGGTCTGCGCCCCCGGCGTCGCGTCGATGGTGGGCACATGATCACGTGACCTGGCACTCTTGACGGCATGCCAGCCCAGCTTCGATCCCGCCTGCTCGATTGGACCGTCGCCGTACCCGTACTCGCGGTGCTGGTGTTGCTCGTGACCTGGGGGCGAGAACTTCCCGCCCCCATCGTCGTGGTGGTCGCCGCGTTGCTGGGCGGCGCGGTCCTCGCGGCCGTGCACCACGCGGAGGTGGTCGCCCACCGGGTGGGGGAGCCGTACGGGTCGCTGGTGCTCGCCGTCGCGGTCACCGTGATCGAGGTCGCCCTCATCGTCACGCTGATGATCAGCGGGCCGGAGAAGACCCAGTCGCTCGCCCGGGACACCGTCTTCGCCGCCGTCATGATCACCTGTAACGGGATACTCGGCCTGTCCCTGCTGCTCGGGGCGCTGCGTCGTCGCGTCGCGGTGTTCAACCCCGAGGGCACCGGCGGGGCGCTGGCCACCGTGATCACCCTGGCCACCCTGAGCCTGGTCATCCCGACGTTCACGGCCCGGCCCGGCCCGCAGTTCAGCCCGGCCCAGCTCACCTTCGCCGCCGTCGCGTCGCTGGCGCTCTACGGGTTGTTCGTGCTGGTGCAGACCGGCCGGCACCGCGACTACTTCCTGCCGGTCGACAGCCAGGGTCGGGTGATCGACGCGGAGGAGCACGCCAAGCCGCCGACGACCCGCGCCGCGCTGGTCAGCCTGGGGCTGCTGCTGGTGGCGCTGGTCGCGGTGGTCGGCGACGCCAAGACCGTCTCACCGACCATCGAGGCCGGCGTCGCCGCGGCGAACCTGCCGCACGCGTTCGTCGGCGTGATCATCGCCCTGCTGGTGCTGCTGCCGGAGACCCTGGCCGCCGCCCGCGCCGCGCGCCGGGACCGCGTGCAGATCAGCCTCAATCTCGCCCTCGGCTCGGCGATGGCCAGCATCGGCCTGACCATCCCGGCCATCGCCATCGCCTCGATCTGGCTGGACGGCCCGCTGCTGCTCGGCCTCGGCGGCACCCAGCTCGCGCTGCTCGCGCTCACCGCGGTGACGGCGGTGCTGACCGTGGTGCCGGGGCGGGCCAACGTGTTGCAGGGCGGCGTGCACCTGGTGCTGCTGGCCGCGTTCGTCTTCCTGGCCGCCAGCCCCTGACCTCCTCGGCGTCGCGCCCCTCAGCGCCGATCCGTCACCGGCGGTCGGCTCAGCCGGCGGTCGGCGGGTCGTCCGCCAGCCGGTCCGCGCGGGCGTTCAGGTAGCGCTGCTGCGCCAGGTTCGTCGAGCGTGCCGCCGCCATCCGGTACGCCTCCCGCGCCGCGACCCGCTCACCGGTCAGCTCCCACAGGTGGGCGCGAGCGGCAGGCAGCCGCGGATCGTCGGCCAACCGGACGTCGTCGGCCAGGTCGGCCAGCAGCGTCAGGCCGGCCGGCGCTCCACGGCTCATGGCCACCGCCACCGCGTGGTTGAGCGCCACGACCGGATTGTCGGACAGGCCGAGCAGCACCTCGTACAGGGCGGTGATCTGCGTCCAGTCGGTGGCCGCCGCGCTCGGCGCCTCGTCGTGCACGGCCGCGATCGCCGCCTGGAGCTGGTACGGCCCGACCACCCCGCGCGGCAGCGCGCTGGTGATCAGGGCGACCCCCTCGGCGATCTGGTCGGCCCGCCACCGGCCGCGATCCTGCTCGGCCATCGGCACCAACTCGCCGTGGACGCCGATCCGCGCCGGTGCGCGGGCGTCGGTGAGCAGCATCAACGCGAGCAGCCCTGCGACCTCGGGGTCGTCGGGCAGCAGCCGGTGCACCAGCCGTGTCAGCCGGATCGCCTCGGCGGTCAGGTCGGCGCGCAGCAGTCCCGGACCGGCGGTCCGCGCGTACCCCTCGGTGAAGATCAGGTAGAGCACGTGCAGCACCGCGGCGACCCGGTCGGCGCGCTCGGCCCCGGTCGGTGGCGCGAACCGCAGGCCGCTGTCGCGGATGCGCTGCTTGCCCCGGCTGATCCGCCGGCTCATCGTCGCCTCCGGCACCAGGAACGCGCGGGCCACCTCGGCGGTGCTCAACCCGCCCACCGCGCGCAGCGTCAGCGCGATCTGCGATGCCGGCGTCAGCGCCGGGTGGCAGCACAGGAACAGCAGGATGAGCGTGTCGTCGGCGTCTGCCGGGGGCCGGTCGGCGGGCGGCGCCCACCACTGCTCCGGCAGCACCCAGCGCGCCGCCGTCTCCTCCCGCCGCGTCCGCGCCTGGTCGCGCCGGAGCAGGTCGGTGAGCCGCCGGGACGCGACGGTGATCAGCCACGCGCGGGGATTCTCCGGTACGCCGTCGCGCGGCCACGCGTCCGCCGCCGCGATCAGCGCCTCCTGCACCGCGTCCTCGGCGGTGTCGAAGTGCCCGTAGCGGCGGACCAGCGCGCCGAGGACCTGCGGCGCCAGCTCGCGCAGCAGATCCTCGACGGGCGTCGCCGGCACCTGGTCAGCCGGCCAGGTCCTCGACGCCGTCCAGCACCGGCCGCACGTCCACGTACGCGCCGGGGCTGTCCGGGTCGACCAGGCCGGCGGCGATCTCGGTGGCCCGGTCGAAGCTGGCGCACTCCACGATCGTGTAACCCGCGAGCACCTCCTGCGTCTCCGGGTACGGGCCGTCGGTGATGACGGACGCCCCGTCGCGTACCCGCACGCGACGGGCGTGCACCGGCTCGCTGAGGCCCCGCGCGTCGACGAGTTCCCCGGATTCGGCGAGCGCCTGGTGGAACGTCTCCATGTGCTGGTGCATGGCCGCGATCTGCTCGGCGGACATGGCCGGTCGGTCGGACGCCCGCCCCGACAGCACGTCGTAGTCCTGCTGCGACCCGTAGAGCAGAATCATGTACTTCACGGTGGCCCTCCTGTCTCCGGTGCCGCCCCGGCACCGCTCACCGGAAACGTCGAACCCAACCCCGCTCCCCGGACATTCCCGCCCCCACCAGACCCGTTGACCAGAAAGTTGTTGCCCCGACACGCCGCGTCCGAGGGCAACAACTTCATGATCGACGGGGCTTACTGGCCGTAGGAGAGGCGGAGGCGGTTGTTGATCAGGTAGTTGAGGCGGTGCCGCAGGTAGCCGAGGGTGCTCTCGCTCGGTAGGTCCGCCTCGGTGGTCAGGGTCCAGCGCAGCGTGCAGTCCCCGCCGGGCAGGCCGTGCGTCACATCGAAGCGGATCCGGTCCAGCGGCCGGTGTGGCCACAGCGACGACCACACCAGCAGCACCGGCGCGTAGCCCGCCACCACCCGGGGCGGCACCTCGTCGTCGCGCAACTCCAACCACTGACGACTGCCGGCCTCGTACGGGTCACGCAGCGACCGCCACACGACATGCGCCGGGGCCGGTTGGCTTCGTCGACGGCTGCCCAGCACGTGCACGTCGCCCTCCTCCCGAGGACGGCCACGTCCGCCCCGGGCCATTGTGGCGGCCAGCGCCGGCCACGTGAACCGCCCGGCCGGTCTGCGGGTCGAGCCGCCCGGCCGGCCCGCCCGTGAACCGCCCGGCCCGGTGGTGCGTGGGATCCGATGGGCGTGGCGGTCGTACCGTCGGGGTACTGCGCCGTGCGAGCGCCGAGGTCTGGGGAGGCACAGTGGGGCCATGGTCAGGACGCGACGCCCGGGGGCCCCTGGCGGGCCTGGTGGTCGCCGCGCTGGTGTCGCTCGCCTGCGCCGGCGGTGGGCTGGCCGAGCCGGAGGGCGAACGCCCGGGAGCGAACCCGTCGGCCGCCTCGCCGGGGCCGAGCACCACCCGCGCCGACAGCACCACGAGCGTGGCCGAGTTCAAGCAGGACGTCGCCGACGCGCAGGCGGTCGCCGAGCGCTACTGGGCGGGCCAGTTCAAGGCGTCCGGCAAGCGCTTCCAACCCATCCGGCGGGTCACCCCGTACCAGCGGGCCGGCGAGGTGTCCTGCGGCGGGCAGCCGCTGCCCCGCAACAACGCGGTCTACTGCTCGCAGGGCGACTTCATCGCGTACGACGTCGCCTGGTCGGTGGCGGCGTTCCGCGAGGTCGGTGACGCGTTCGTGTTCTACCTGCTCGGCCACGAGTACGCCCACGGCATCCAGGTGCGCCTCGGCATCAACTACAGCTACACCATCCAGCAGGAGTTGCAGGCCGACTGCATGGCGGGGGCGTACCTCGGCGATTCGGTGCGCTCCGGCGACCTGAGCCTCGCCGAGGGCGACCTGGACGAGTTCCGGGAGGGGGTGGCGGCCGTCGGCGACGACCCCGACCAGCCGTGGTTCGCCGAGGGCGCGCACGGCACCGCCGAGCAGCGCACCGACATGTTCTTCCGCGGCTACGAGCGTTCGCTCTCCGAGTGCGGCCTGGGCTGAGCGGGGTTGCCCGGATCACCCCGACGCCCGTTGCCGCCACCGGCCACGGGCCGTGCTGGCAGGATCGCCGGTGTCGCCCACGACCCTGGAGGATCCGCTGAGCAGCCAACACCCCGCCGCCGTGCTCTTCGACATGGACGGCACGCTGGTGGACAGCGAGAAGCTGTGGGACGTCGCGCTGCAGGAACTGGCGCGCGAGTACGGCGGTGACCTCTCCGCCGACGCCCGCCGGTCGATCGTCGGCACCGCCATGGCCGAGTCGATGCGCATCCTGCACGACGACCTGGGGCAGCCCGAACGGGATCCCGAGGTCAGCGCGGCGTGGATCAACGCCCGGATCCTGGACCTGTTCCGGGCCGGTCTGCCCTGGCGGCCGGGGGCGTTCGACCTGGTGCACGCGGTCCGCGCGGCGGGAATCCCCACGGCGCTGGTCACGTCCAGCCCGCGGGCCCTCGTCGAGATCGCCCTGGACACCCTGGGGCGGGACACCTTCGACGTGGTGGTCGCCGGCGACGAGGTGGTCGCGGCCAAGCCCCACCCGGAGCCCTACCTGACCGCCGCGCGGCTGCTCGGCGTGCCGATCGAGCGGTGTGTGGCGATCGAGGACTCGCCGACCGGGGTGGCCAGCGCGCTCGCCTCCGGCGCGGCCGTGCTGGCCGTACCCGCCGAGGTGCCGTTGCCCGACGGGACCGGCGTACACCAGGTGGAGAGCCTGACGGGCGTGGACCTGGAGGTGCTCGCGGCCCTGCTGGCCGACCGCGCCGTGGCCTGAGGCGAAAAAAGGGGGACCCCGCAAGTGCGGGATCCCCCTTTTTCCTGCCCGACGTCAGTCGTGGGCGATCGCGCCCAGGACGTTGATCCGGGCCGCCCGCACGGCGGGCAGCACCGCCGCCACCACCCCGATGATCGCGGCGAGACCGAGGAAGACGCCCATCTGCCCCCACGGCAGGATCAGGTCGGTGATGCCCTCGTCCTTGAGCGCCTCGACCACTGCGGCGCCGAGGCCGCTGCCGACCGCCACGCCCAGCAGCGCGCCGAACACGGAGATCACCACCGCCTCGACCGTGATCATGCCCATGGTCTGCCCGCGGCGCAGGCCGATGGCCCGCAGCAGCCCCAGTTCCCGGGTCCGCTCCAGCACCGACAGCGCGAGGGTGTTGACGATGCCCAGGACGGCGATCACAATGGCCAGCGCCAGCAGGATCTGGATCATCGTGAGCAGCCCGTCGAGCGAGCTCATCTGCTGCTGGATGAACGCGTCCCGGTCGGCCACCGACACCTCGGGGCTGTCCGCGAGCAGCGCCTCCACCTGCGGCTGCACGTCGGCCACCCGGGCGCCCGGCGCCAGCTGGATGAAGCCCTGGATGGGCTGCGGGATGGCGAAGTCCTTCGCCGCGGTCGCCGGCAACGTCACCGGGTTGGTCAGCTGCGACGACTCGTAGATGCCGCTGATCGTGTACGTCCGGGCCTCGCCCCGGGTGAGCTGCACGTTCACCGTCGAGCCGACCGACCAGCCACGGGACTTGGCGGTGTCGGAGCTGGCGAGCATCTGGGTCGGTCCGAGCCGGTCGATGTCACCGGCGGTGGCCTTCGCGCCGAAGATCTGCCGCAGCGACGCGACGTCGCTGCTCGCCGCCACCCAGGTGCCCTCGCCGTTGATCCTGGCCATGTCGCCGTACTCGCCGTCGACCAACTGCACGCCGGGCAGGGCCTTGGCCCGGTCCAGGACACCCGGGTCGAAGCTCGGCGGACGCGGCCCGCCCTGCTGGCCGGAGATCACCAGCTCGGCCTTGATGGTGTCCTGGGCGAGGGCGCTGATGCTGCCCTTGGCCGAATCGAGGATCACCGTGACGCCGGTGACCAGCGCGATGCCGACCATCAGCGCGGCCGCGGTGATCGCGGTGCGGCGCGGGTTGCGCCCCGAGTTCAGCCGGCCCAGTTGGCCCGGCACCGACCAGGAGAAGATCGCGCCGAGCAGGCTCACCACCGGCCGACTGATCAGCGGGGTCAGCAGCGCCACGCCGATGAAGGCGAACAGCACCCCACCCAGGATGGTGGACAGAGTCTGACCACCCGCGTTGCCGCTGAGCCCAAGGAAAAGCAGCAGCGCGCCGATGCCGGTGACCACCGACCCGGCAACCGTGATCTTGGTCAGCGGCCGGTCCGGGGTCGCCACGTCCTGCATGGCGGCGATCGGCGGGATCCGGGATGCCCGCAGCGCCGGCAGCAGCGCCGCCACCACGGTGATCACCAGACCGACGCCGAAGGAACCGATCACCGCTGCCGCCGGCACGCCGATCCCGGCCAGGGTCAGCCCACCGGCCAACTTGCCGAACAGGAACGCCAGCAGCGCCCCCACACCGATGCCGGCCGCCAGGCCGAGCACCGACGCGATCAACCCGACCGCGATGGCCTCCAGCACCACCGAACCGATGATCTGTCGGCCGCTGGCGCCGATCGCGCGCATCAGCGCCAGCTCCCGAGTCCGCTGCGCCACGATGATCGAGAAGGTGTTGAGGATCAGGAACGTGCCCACCAGCAGCGCCACCGCGGCGAAGCCGAGCAGGATCTTGTTGAAGAAGGACAGGCCCTCCTTCAGCCCGGCAGAGGCGTCCGCGGCCACCTGCTTGCCCGTCTTGACCTCGAAGTCCGCGCCCAGGGTCCGGGCCAGGTCGTCGCGCAGCCGCTCGTCCGAGACACCGTCGGCGGCGCGCAGCGTGATGCTGCTGAACGTGTCCGGCTCGCCCAGCATCAGCCGCTGCGCCACCGGCGTGGTGAAGAAGACCTCGTTGACCCCGCCGATCGAGTCCCGGTCACCGCTGTAACCCATGATCCCGACCAGGGTGAAGTCCCGCTTCTTCGACTCGAACGCGGTGAGCACCCCGACCTTCTGGCCGACCTGCACCTTCGCGGCCGTGGCCAGCGCCTTGTTGAGAACAATCTCGTCCTCGGCCTGCGGCGCGCGCCCCTCCCGCAACTGCATCAGGTCGGTCTCGCCGATCCAGTTCTCGCCCAACTGGGGCGGACCGAACGAGGTGATCACCTTGCCGTTGCTGCCGATCACCCGGGCCCCGTCGGCGTTGACGATGCCGGTCGCCGAGGCCACGCCCGGCACCTGCTTGACCCGGTCCACCACGGCGGCCGGCAGCGGAGCGGCGGTCTGCTCGCCCTCCATCTCGTCGACCTGCACCTTCGGCTTCGCCGCGACGTTCACGTCGATCTCGGAGAAACCGTCGGCGAAGACCGAGTCGAAGGAGCGGCCCAGCGTGTCGGTCAGCACGAACGCGCCGGAGACGAACATGACCCCGAGCACCACCGCCAGCCCGGACAGGATCAGCCGGACCTTGCGGGCCAGCAGACTCTTGAGTGTCGCCCGGAACATCAGTTGCCCACCTCAGCCGGGGTGTCCAGCTTCTTCATGGTGTCCAGCACCGTGTCGGCGGTCGGCTCGATCAACTCCGAGACGATCTGCCCGTCGGCGAGGAAGACCACGCGATCGGCGTACGCCGCGGCGGTCGGGTCGTGGGTGACCATGACGATGGTCTGGCCGTGCTCACGCACGGAGTTGCGCAGGAAGCCGAGCACCTCCGCGCCGGAGCGCGAGTCCAGGTTGCCGGTCGGCTCGTCCGCGAAGATCACGTCGGGGCGGGAGACCAGCGCCCGCGCACACGCCACCCGCTGCTGCTGACCGCCGGAGAGCTGCGCCGGTCGGTGGTCCAACCGGTCCTGCAGGCCCACCGTCTTGATCACCGTGTCGTACCAGGCCGGGTCCGGCTTGCGACCGGCGATCGACAACGGCAGCAGGATGTTCTCCTTCGCGGTGAGCGTCGGCAGCAGGTTGAACTGCTGGAAGATGAAGCCCACCTTGTCCCGGCGCAGCTTCGTCAGCCCCGAGTCACCGAGGCCGGTGACCGTCGTCGCACCGATCGACACCGTCCCCCGGGTCACCGAGTCCAGACCGGCCAGGCAGTGCATCAGCGTCGACTTGCCGGAACCCGACGGGCCCATGATCGCGGTGAAGCGGCCACGTTCGAACTCCGCGCTGACCCCCCGCAGCGCGATGACCTGAGCCTCGCCGCTGCCGTACACCTTCCACACGTCGTTCGCCCGGGCCGCGGCCTGCGCCTGCTGGCCTACCGTCGCGGTCACGTCATCTACCTCTTCCGTCTGTCCGAATCTCACGCCGCCCCCCGATGGTCCGGCGTGACCGTTCAATCATCGGCGCTGCTCGCGCCCGCCCCGTCCGCCCCTGGGGGGACCCGGCGCGGATTTCTCGCTGCGGGTGCACCCCCATGCCGCATCAGGGTTGCCCCTGACCCGGCCGCCGATCGACAGGTTTCCCGACCGACGAAACACCGCCGGACACGACACTTCCCCCGTACGCCACAGGAGGGTCAACCGCGCCGAGCCGTCTACGGTCACGGTAGGTGAGCACGGCAACAGCGCCGTCCCCCCACGGAGGGATCTTCGAGTACGCCGGGTGGGGTAGCCGCCGCGTGTCCGCTACGCCCGGGGGCGGACCAGACCCGACTCGTACGCCAGCACGACCGCCTGCACCCGGTCGCGCAGCCGCAGCTTGGTCAGCACATGCCCGACGTGGGTCTTGACGGTGGTCTCGCTCACCGACAGCACCGCGGCGATCTCGGCGTTGGACAACCCCCGGGCCACCTGCACCAGCACCTCGCGCTCCCGGTCGGTGAGCGCGCTGAGCGCCGCCGACGGCGTCGCCGCCGGATCCGGCAGCAGGTCGGCGAAGCGCTCCAGCAGCCGCCGCAGGATCCGCGGCGCGACCACCGCGTCCCCGCCGGCCACCGTGCGGATCGCCGCGATCAGCTCCTCAGCGGGTACGTCCTTGGCCAGGAACCCGCTGGCGCCCGCGCGCAGCGCCCCCACCACGTACTCGTCGAGGTCGAACGTGGTCAGCACCAGCACCCGCACCGGCAGGCGGGAGTCGACGATCGCCCGGGTCGCCGCCACCCCGTCCATGCGGGGCATCCGGATGTCCATCAGCACGACGTCGGGCAGGAGCCGCCGGGACAGCTCCACCGCCTCCACACCGTCGCCGGCCTCCGCCACCACGTCCAGGTCACCCGCGGCGCCCAGCACCATCCGGAAGCCCGTGCGCAGCAGCGGCTGGTCGTCGGCGAGCAGGATCCGTACCGGTCGTGCCGGGGCCACCCGATCGCTCATGTCGTCTCCCGTCCCGCGTCGCCGGTCACCCTCGCGTCCACCGGCGGACGCGTCGCGGACCACGGTAGAGGTCGGCCGGGCGCCCTGTCCCGACCGAGCCCGCACCGCTGCGGTCGGGTCCGCGCCGCGCGTGTCACCGTCGCGACGGTCGGACCGCCGGGCCGGACGGTCACTCGTCGGCGCCGGGCACCACCGGGGCGGATCGGGCGTCACGCAGCGGATCGGCGTTCGCCGCCGCGACGGGGAACGGCGGCGGAGTGCCACCGAAGGTGGGGCAGATCGCCTGGTGACTGCACCAGTCGCACAGCCTGCTCGGACGGGGTCGGAAATCCTGCCGGGCGGTGGCCTGCTCGATCGCCCGCCACAACGCCACCACCGTGCGCTCGAAGCGGACCAGCTCCTCGGCGTCGGGGGTGTAATCCAACACCTCGGCGTCGCGCAGGTAGAGCAGACGCAGCACCCGGGGCACCACCCCCCGGGTGCGCCACAGCACCAGCGCGTAGAACTTCAGCTGGAACAGCGCCCGCGCCTCGAACGCCTCCCGGGGTGCGCCGCCGGTCTTGTAGTCGACCACCCGCAGCGCGCCGTCCGGGGCGACGTCGAGCCGGTCGAGATAGCCCCGGATGAGCAGCTCCTCGTCGACGACCGCCGAGATCAGGCTCTCGCGTTCGGCCGGCTCCAGCCGGGTCGGATCCTCCACCGCGAAGTAGCCCTCCAGCAGCCCCGCCGCAGAGCGCAGGAACTCCACCGGGCCGGCCGGCTCGGCGCCGTCGAAGATCCCGGCCAGCTCCGGTTGCTCGGTGACCAGCCGGTCCCACTGGGGGGCCACCAGGTCGCCGGCCGCGGCCGGCGTGCGGGCCTGCGCGGGCAGGTCGAACAGCCGCTCCAGCACCGCGTGCACCAGCGTGCCGCGGGCCTGCTCGACGGTCGTGCGCTCCGGCAGCCGGTCGATGCTGCGGAACCGGTAGAGCAGCGGGCAGGTCTTGAAATCCGCCGCCCGCGACGGGGACAGCGAGGCCCGCACCGTCGGCGGTGTCTGTGCCGGGGTGAAGGACTGGGGGGTGGTGACCGGTTCCGCCGTCATGTCCGCAAAGGTTAGGGCACCGGTGTGACACCGCCCGCCGCCCGCCCCACGCCGGGCCGGTCCGTAGCATCGGTGCGATGGAGCAGAGATCCCGGCCACCACGTCGGTCCGACCGGCGATCCGGTCTGAGCGTGGGTCGTGTGCTCGGGGTGCCGTTGCACCTCAACGCCTCGATGCTCCTGCTCGCCGTGCTGGTCGCCGTGCTCTACGCCGAGTTCGCCCGCCGGCAACTGGACCTGCCGCAGGTCAGCGGCTATCTGATCGGCTTCGGGTTCGTGGTGTCACTGCTCGGCTCGGTGCTGCTGCACGAGCTGGGTCACGCGCTCACCGCCCGCCGCTACGGCATCGGTGTGCGCGGGATCACCCTGGAACTGCTCGGCGGGTACACCGAGATGGAACGGGACGCCCCGACGCCCAAGGTCGACCTGCTGGTGTCGCTGGCCGGCCCGGCGGTCTCCGCAGTGCTCGGCGTCCTCGCGGTCGCCGCCACCGTGGCCCTTCCCCAGGGCACAGTGGCCCACCAGCTCGCCTTCCAGCTCGCCCTGAGCAACGTCATCGTGGCGCTGTTCAACATCCTCCCCGGGCTGCCGCTGGACGGCGGGCGTGCCCTGCGCGCCGCCGTGTGGGGCCTGACCCGCGACCGGCACCGCGGCACCGAGGTCGCCGGCTGGGCGGGCCGCGTCATCGCCGTCGGCACCGCCGCCCTGGTCGGCCTGCTGACCGTGACCGACTACCTCGTACCGGTGGCACTGCCACTGATGCTGCTGGTGGCCGTCACGCTCTGGCGCGGCGCCGGCCAGTCGATCCGGGCCGCGCGGGTCAGCAGGCGGTTCCCGCTCATCGACCTGTCCCGACTGGCGCGGCCGATCTGGCCGGTACCCACCGGCACACCGCTGTCCGAGGCCCAGCGCCGCCGCGCCGAGGGCGGGCAGCCCACCGCCGCGCTGCTGGTCACCGACTCCACCGGCCGCCCCGTGGCGCTGGTCGACCCGGCCGCCGCCGCGGCCGTCCCCGCCGAGCGCCGACCCTGGCTGGCGGTGGACGCCGTCGCCCGCGCGCTGGCCGCGCTACCCACCCTTGCGGTCGGGCTGGACGGCGAACGGGTGATGGAGGCCGTGCAGACCCACCCGGGCGCGCAGTACGTGGTGACGTCAGGCGAAGATGTCGTCGGCATTCTGCACATCGGGGACCTGGCACAGCTCCTCGAACCCAACCGGAAGATGACATCGTGACCGCAACTCCCTCCACCGTCGCCGCCGACCCCGCCAACCCGGCGCTGACACCCGTGCACCGTGGCCCGTTCCGGCCCGGCGACCGGGTGCAGCTGACCGACCCCAAGGGGCGGATGCACACCGTGACGCTGGAGCCCGGCAAGGAGTTCCACACCCACCGCGGCATCCTGGCCCACGACGCGCTGATCGGGCTGCCCGACGGCAGCGTGGTGACCACCTCCGGCGGCGGCACCGCCTTTTTGGCGCTGCGCCCGCTGCTCTCGGACTACGTGCTGTCCATGCCCCGCGGCGCCCAGGTGATCTACCCGAAGGACTCGGCGCAGATCGTCGCGATGGGCGACATCTTCCCCGGCGCGAAGGTCCTCGAGGCCGGGGCCGGCTCCGGCGCGCTCAGCTGCTCGCTGCTGCGCGCGGTAGGCACCGAGGGGGAGCTGCACTCGTTCGAGCTGCGCGACGACTTCGCCCAGATCGCCAAGCGCAATGTCGAGGCGTTCTTCAACGGGCCGCACCCCTCCTGGAACCTGCACGTCGGCGACGTCGCACAGTGCCAGGAGACCGGCTTCGACCGGATCATCCTGGACATGCTCACCCCCTGGGAGACCCTCGACATGGTCGAGCGGGCGCTGGTGCCCGGCGGCGTGTTCATCGGCTACGTGGCCACCACGCCCCAGCTCTCCGAACTCGTCGAGGCGCTGCGCGAGCGCGGCGGCTGGACCGAGCCCCGCGCCTGGGAGTCGCTGGTGCGCGACTGGCATGCCGAGGGCCTCGCCGTCCGCCCCGACCACCGGATGATCGCGCACACCGCGTTCCTGGTCTCCGCGCGCAAGCTCGCCCCGGGCGTCACCGCGCCGCCGCGCCGCCGCAAGCCCAGCAAGGGCACCGAGGCGTACGCGCAGCGCCGGCAGGACCTGCGCGAGGCCGAGGCGGCCCGGCAGGCGGCCGCCGCCAGGGCCGCCGACGCGCAGCCCGACGCGACGGGGGAGATGGACAGGCCGTGACCATCGGCGTGCGGGGGGAGGCGGCGGCATGAGCCGACCGGGTTACGGCGGCGGCGACCTGCCCGCCGTGTTTCCGGACTGGTCGCCCTATCAGGACCTGGAGTCGGCGGCGCGGGCCTATCTGCGCGACCCGGACGTCGCCCTGGAAGCGCTCGGCGGAGTGCTGCGCGGCGCCTCGGTGCTCGGCTTCACCCTGGAACGCTTCGTCAACGAGGTCAACGGCGTGTGGCAGGAGGTCGTCGTCTGCGACGGCAGCCGGCTGATCCTCTGGCACGGCGAGGACGTGCCGCCGGGGGAGGGGCCGCCGGGATCGATGACGTCGTCCCTGCGGGTCGTACCGGTCTCCACGGTCACCGAGGTGGGCTGTCGGCGGCGGCTCAACCGCTCCGACAGCGGCGAGATCCGAGTCGACAGCATCGACGTCTACCTGCTGCTCACCTCGTTGGACGAGGCGCCGCCGAGCGAGGACATGGCGGGTACGCCCCGGCACGACGCGCTGCGCTTCGGCAAGACACTCGACGACGGTGGCGCCGGGCAGATCGCCCGGCTGGAGGAGTTCGCCCGGCTGGTGGCGTCGGTGGTCGGCCGCCCGATGCTCTGAGTCAACCCCTGTTCGGGTCGAGCCGGCGTCGCGCGGTCCGCGCGACGCCGGCGCCCGTTCGGCTCAGTCGTCCTCGGCGTCCGGGCCGGCGACCTCGACGCCGTCGCCACGCACCACGTGGATGCAGTCGCCCGGACACTCCTTCGCGGAGTCGATCACTTCGAGGCGCAGGTGCGCGGGCACGTCCACCCGGCTGCCCGGCGCCATCCGCAGCTCACCGTCGACGCCCTTGACGTACGCCAGGCCGTCGATGTCGAACTCGAACACCTCCGGCGCGTACTGCACGCAGAGCCCGTCACCCGTGCAGAGATCCTGGTCCACCCAGACCTGCAACTGGTCGGTCGCGACCTCGGCCACCGGTGCACCCCCCATGTTCTCCCGTACCAGCCTCCGACGGTACCCGAACGCCCGTACCGGCCCGGCAGGCCACCCTTGGCGATCAAGGTTCGGTGACGAGGGTGTTGCGTGGGACCGAATCGGGCTCATAGCGGCTAGTGTTAGCTCAGAACGTTCAAGCCCCCCGGGGAGGTGGGACGTGGCAGCACGCAGCGACGACGCGGACTCGCGCGCCGCACGGTGGGAGAAGGAAGCCCACGATCTCTCCACGCAGGTCGCGTTCCTTCAGGAGGAACTCGCCCTGGTGCGGCGGAAGTTGACCGAAAGCCCCCGACACGTCCGGCAGCTCGAAGAGCGGCTGGCGGCCACCCAGGCACAGTTGGCGCGGCTGACCGAGAACAACGACCGGCTGGTGAGCACCCTCAAGGAGGCTCGCACGCAGATCGTCACGCTCAAGGAGGAGATCGACCGGCTCGCGCAGCCGCCGAGTGGCTACGGAGTCTTCCTGGCCAAACACGACGACGGGACGGTGGACGTCTTCACCGGCGGCCGCAAGCTGCGGGTGGCCGTCTCGCCCTCACTGGACGTGGACGAGTTGCGCCGCGGTCAGGAGGTCCTGCTCAACGACGCGCTCAACATCGTCGACGCGTTCGGGTACGAGCGGGTCGGTGAGGTCGTGATGCTCAAGGAGATCCTGGAGGGACCGAACGGCGGGCCGGGCGACCGGGCGCTGGTGGTCTCCCACTCCGACGAGGAGCGCATCGTGCACCTCGCCGAGACGCTCATCGGCTCGGCGATCCGGGCCGGCGACTCGCTCATGATCGAGCCCCGCTCGGCGTACGCGTACGAGCGGATCCCGAAGAGCGAGGTCGAGGAGTTGGTCCTGGAGGAGGTGCCCGACGTCGACTACGGCGACATCGGTGGCCTCCAGTCGCAGATCGAGCAGATCCGCGACGCGGTGGAGTTGCCGTTCCTGCACGCGGACCTGTTCCGCGAGCACCAGCTCCGCCCGCCCAAGGGCATCCTGCTCTACGGGCCGCCCGGCTGCGGCAAGACGCTCATCGCCAAGGCGGTGGCCAACTCGCTGGCCAAGAAGATCGCCGAGCGCCAGGGCAAGGAGAAGCACACCAGCTTCTTCCTGAACATCAAGGGCCCGGAGCTGCTCAACAAGTACGTCGGCGAGACCGAGCGGCACATCCGGCTGATCTTCCAGCGGGCTCGGGAGAAGGCCGGCGAGGGCACCCCGGTGATCGTGTTCTTCGACGAGATGGACTCGATCTTCCGGACCCGCGGCTCCGGCGTCTCCTCCGACGTGGAGAACACGATCGTTCCGCAGCTGCTCAGTGAGATCGACGGCGTGGAGGGTCTGGAGAACGTCATCGTCATCGGCGCCTCCAACCGGGAAGACATGATCGACCCGGCGATCCTGCGCCCCGGTCGGCTCGACGTGAAAATCAAGATCGAGCGACCGGACGCCGAGGCGGCGAAGGACATCTTCTCCAAGTACATCCTCTCCGGGCTCCCGCTGCACCCGGACGACCTCGCCGAACACGGAGCCGACCCCCAGGCCACCGTCGCCGCGATGATCGACGCCGTGGTGCTGCGGATGTACTCCGAAACCGAGGAGAACCGCTTCCTCGAGGTCACCTACGCCAACGGCGACAAGGAAGTCCTCTACTTCAAGGACTTCAACTCCGGCGCGATGATCCAGAACATCGTCGACCGGAGCAAGAAGATGGCCATCAAGGAATTCCTCACCTCCGGTCGCAAGGGCATGCGCCTGCAGCACCTGCTCGACGCCTGCGTCGACGAGTTCCGCGAGAACGAGGACCTGCCCAACACCACCAACCCCGACGACTGGGCCCGCATCTCCGGCAAGAAGGGCGAGCGGATCGTCTACATCCGCACGCTCGTCTCCGGCGGCAAGGGCGCCGAGGCCGGCCGGTCCATCGAGACCGCCAGCAACACCGGCCAGTACCTCTGAACAAACGGTGACGGTAGGGGCCCGGGACGCGACGCGTCCCGGGCCCCTACCCGTCGCGCCGGCCGGCCCCACGCGCCGCGGCCGAGCCGGGGACCCCGACGGCCAACCGTCGTGACCCTCTGCGGGCTGACGCCCGCGGGTCACCACCGTGCCAATGATCATCAAGTACTGAGCGCGCCGCCACGGGCCGACACCCGGTGACCCGCCCGCACCGGCGTGCCCCCGTCCCCGAACAGTCGGACTACGCTCGACATGACGGGGGACCGGGTCGGGCGAGCGAAGCGGGTAGGTCGATGAGCGTAAGACGGATCATGGGCACCGAGGTCGAGTACGGCATCTCCGTGCCCGGCCAGGCCGGAGCCAACCCGATGGTCACCTCGTCCCAGGTGGTCAACGCCTACGGGGCCCGGCCCGAGCTCAACCGGGGCGGACGTGCCCGCTGGGACTACGAGGAGGAATCGCCGCTGCGCGACGCCCGCGGCTTCACCTACTCCGGGGCCGCCTACGACCCCGCCGAGGCGCTCGCCGACGAGGACCTCGGCCTGGCCAACGTGATACTCACCAACGGCGCACGCCTCTACGTGGACCACGCCCACCCCGAATACTCCACCCCCGAGGTCACCACGCCCCGCGACATCGTGCGCTGGGACAAGGCCGGCGAGCGGGTCATGGCCGAGGCGTCGCGCCGGGCCGCCACCATCCCCGGCAGCCAGCCGATCCACCTCTACAAGAACAACACCGACAACAAGGGCGCCAGCTACGGCGCTCACGAGAACTACCTGATGCGCCGGCAGACCCCGTTCGCCGACATCGTGGCGTACCTGACGCCGTTCTTCGTGACCCGACAGATCGTCTGCGGCGCCGGCCGCGTCGGCATCGGGCAGGACGGCGGGCAGAGCGGCTTCCAGATCTCCCAGCGCGCCGACTTCTTCGAGGTCGAGGTCGGCCTGGAGACCACCCTCAAGCGGCCGATCATCAACACCCGCGACGAGCCGCACGCCGACGCCGACAAGTACCGCCGGCTGCACGTCATCATCGGCGACGCCAACCTCTCCGAGATCTCCACCTACCTCAAGGTCGGCACCACCGCGCTGATCCTCACCATGATCGAGGAGAAGGCGCTCGGCGCCGACCTCGGCATCGCCGACCCGGTCAGCGAACTGCGCGCGGTCAGCCACGACCCCTCGCTCACGCACCTCATGAGGCTGCGCGACGGCCGCCGGCTGACCGCCCTGGACGTGCAGTGGGCGTACCTGGAGCGGGTGCGGTCCTTTGTCGACGACCGCTACGGCACCGACGTCGACGAGCAGACCGCCGACGTGCTGGACCGCTGGGAGGACGTGCTGGACCGGCTCGGCCGCGACCCGATGCTCTGCGCCGACGAGCTGGACTGGGTGGCCAAGCTGCGGCTGCTGGAGGGCTACCGCGAGCGGGAGAAGCTCGGCTGGGGCTCGCACAAGCTCCAACTCGTCGACCTGCAGTACTCCGACGTACGCCCGGACAAGGGCCTCTACAACCGGCTGGTCTCCCGAGGGGCGATGAAGACGCTGCTCACCGACGAGGAGACCCGCAGCGCCATGACCGAGCCCCCGGAGGACACCCGGGCCTACTTCCGTGGCCGCTGCCTCGCCCAGTACGCCTCCGAGGTGGTCGCCGCGAGCTGGGACTCGGTGATCTTCGACGTGGGTCGCGAGTCGCTCGTCCGGGTGCCGATGATGGAGCCGGAGCGGGGCACCCGCGCCCACGTCGGCGCCCTGTTCGACCGCTGCGCCAGCGCCAAGGACCTGTTGGAGACGTTGACCGGCGGCTGAACGCGCCGCCGAATGCCCGCTGTGCGTCGCAAGCCGGCGCGCGGCGGGCTTTTCGTCGTCCGAGCGAGGTAAGTTCATCGCAGACGATCGTGGAGGAGGCAGCAATGGCCACTCATGACAGCGGCGGCCAGTCGCAGTCCGGCAAGTCCCGTCAGGGCGAGGAGATCGAGGACGTCACCACGGAGGCCAACCCCGAGGTGGCCGAGCGGCACGCCGAGATCACCGAGGACGTCGACGACCTCCTCGACGAAATCGACTCCGTCCTGGAAGAGAACGCAGAGGAGTTCGTCAGGGGTTATGTACAAAAAGGAGGTCAGTGAACATATAGGGTTAATTCGGACATGCCTTACGTGAGTGATGATCACGACGGACTTCGCCGCTGTCGAGACTGCGGCGAATGGAAGTCGCTCGATGATTTCTGCGCCAGTTCGAAGCGGCCAGATGGGCGGGGCAGCTACTGCAAGCCCTGCTTCAACGTGCGGTCCAAGGCAAGTTACGCGCGTCGGGTAAAGGCCAAGTTCGATCGTGAGGTGCGGGCAGGGCGGGTCGTGCCAGAGGGACACAGGTACTGCCCGGCATGCGAGGTGGCCAAGCCGTTCGATGCCTTTCCCCGGAACCGGGCGGACAGCTCCGGGTATGCCAGCTACTGCAAGCCCTGCCACAACACCAGGACCAGAGAGACGAAAGAAAGGCTGTACGGGGGTAACCGCGAATACCACCTACGGCAGCGCTACGGCATCGGGGAGAAGGAGTTTCAGGAGCTCCTGGCCGAGCAGGGCGGGGTCTGCGCGATCTGCGGCGGCGCGGACCCGCAACATCTGGACCACGATCATCGCACCGGATGGGTGCGCGGGATACTCTGCTTCAACTGCAACGGTGGTCTTGGCCAGTTCCGTGACAGTCCTACGAGGCTGGCCAGGGCGATCACGTACCTGAGAGGAACCACGTGGCAGCGGGCTTTGATCCATCCGGGCGTCTACCAGATGTGTTCACCAACGCGGGGACGTCCTCCTTCACCACGTTTCTGAGCCGGGTGGCGCCCGAGATGCTGCCCGGTCGTCGGCCGCTGCCGCCGGGCATGGCCGCCGACCTGGCGCCGCACGCGACCACCATCGTGGCGATCTCGGCCGCCGGCGGTGTGGTGATGGCCGGCGACCGACGGGCCACCATGGGCAACCTGATCGCCCAGCGCGACATCGAGAAGGTGCACCCCGCCGACGCGTACTCGCTGGTCGGCATCGCGGGCACCGCGGGCATCGGCATCGAGCTGATGCGACTGTTCCAGGTGGAGCTGGAGCACTACGAGAAGATCGAGGGCGCGATGCTCTCGCTCGACGGCAAGGCCAACCGGCTGGCGTCGATGATCCGGGGCAACCTGGGCGCGGCCATGCAGGGCCTGGCGGTGGTGCCGCTGTTCGCCGGCTTCGACCTGGCCGCCGCCGACCCGGCGCGGGCGGGGCGGATCTTCAGCTTCGACGTGACCGGTGGCCCCTACGAGGAGACCGGGTACGACGCGATCGGCTCGGGCTCGCTGTTTGCGAAGTCGGCGTTGAAGAAGCGCTTCCGGGCCGGCCTGTCCGTGGACGACGCGACCCGGCTCGCGGTCGAGGCGCTCTACGACGCGGCCGACGACGACACCGCGACCGGTGGACCGGACCTGACCCGCCGGATCTATCCGGTGGTGATGACCGCTACCGCCGAGGGCACCCGCCGGTTGACCGACACCGAGACGGCGGCGATCGCCGAGGGTGTGGTCGCCGGCCGGATGGAGAACCCGGGCGGATGAGCCCCGTCCACCCCCACCAGTCCGCAGTCGTCAGCACAGCGCCGTAAGGAGAACCGCCGCCGTGGCCATGCAGTTCTACGCCTCGCCCGAACAGATCATGCGCGACCGCTCCGAGCTGGCCCGCAAGGGCATCGCTCGGGGTCGCAGCGCGGTGGTCCTGAGCTACTCCGGCGGGGTGCTCTTCGTCGCGGAGAACCTCTCCAGCGCCCTGCACAAGGTCAGCGAGATCTACGACCGGATCGGCTTCGCCGCTGTCGGTCGGTACAACGAGTTCGAGAATCTGCGTCGGGCGGGCGTGCGGATGGCCGACCTGAACGGCCTGAGCTACGACCGGCGTGACGTCACCGGGCGGGCGCTCGCCAACGCGTTCGCGCAGACGCTCGGCGCGATCTTCACCGAGCAGTCGAAGCCGTTCGAGGTGGAGATCTGTGTCGCGGAGGTCGGGGCGACTCCGGACGACGACGAGCTGTACCGGCTCACCTATGACGGGTCGGTCAACGACGAGCCCGGCCGGATGGCCATGGGTGGTCAGGCCGAGGCGATCACCGGTGTGCTGAAGTCCCAGCACCGGGCGGACATGTCCCTCGGCGAGGCGGCCCGGGTGGCGGTGCAGGCGTTGAGCAGCGTCGGTGGTGAGGGCGGCGCGGCCCGCACGATCGCCGCCAACCAGCTCGAGGTGGCGGTGCTGGACCGCCAGCGGGTGGGTCGTACGTTCCGTCGGATCACGGGCGCGGCGCTGACGGCGCTGCTGGACGGTGATGTCGCGGCAGCCGAGCAGCCGGCCGAGGCGGGAGGGCCGGACACGCCGGCGCAGCCGACCACGGAGGCGCACAAGCCGACGACGTCGGCGGGCTCCGCCGATCTGGAGGACAAGCCGGCGGACGGCAAGTAGCGCGCGTCGTGTCGGCGGGCGGCCCGGAGGAACGGGGTGCCCGCCGACGGCGTTGAACGCCCTGTCCTGGCTCGGCTCCACCGAGCTTGTACGTGTGGTCGCATGGACCGACGACGGGGCCGTTGAAGCCGTTTCGGTCGCCGGTAATGGCGGAGGCGAACGGTGGTGTGCCAGCCCGGAAGCAGTGGCCGACTCGCGGCGGCCCGATCGTCGGCGTCGGACGACCGGGTCATGCGGCCGGTGCGGCCTTCAACGGCTCCCACCAGGCCCGGTTTTCGCGGTACCACTGCACGGTCTGCGCCAGGCCGTCGGCGAGGTCGATGCTCGGGGCGTACCCCAACTCTTGTTTGATCTTGGTGATGTCCAGCGAGTAGCGGCGGTCGTGGCCCTTGCGGTCGGCGACCGGGACGACCCGGTCCCAGTCGGCGCCGCAGGCATCCAGCAGCAGGCCGGTCAGCTCCTTGTTGGTCAGTTCCGTGCCGCCGCCGATGTGGTAGACCTCGCCGCCACGGCCCTTCTGCGCAACCAGCGCGATGCCCCGGCAGTGGTCGTGCACGTGCAGCCAGTCGCGGATGTTGCCGCCATCGCCGTAGAGGGGAACGGTGCCGCCGTCGAGCAGGTTGGTGACGAACAGCGGGATGACCTTCTCGGGGAACTGGTACGGCCCGTAGTTGTTGGAGCAGCGGGTGACCACCACGTCCATGCCGTGGGTGCGGTGGTAGGCCAGGGCGAGCAGGTCGGAGCCGGCCTTCGAGGCCGAGTACGGCGAGGTCGGTGCGAGCGGCCAGGTCTCGGTCCAGGAGCCCTCGTCGATGGACCCGTACACCTCGTCGGTGGAGACGTGCACGAAGCGGCCGGTGCCGTGGCGCAGCGCGGCGTCCAGCAGGGTCTGCGTGCCGAGCACGTTGGTGGTGACGAACGGCGCGGGGCCGGCGATCGAGCGGTCGACGTGCGATTCCGCCGCGAAGTGCACGATCACGTCGTGCCCGGGGACCACCTCGTCGACGACGGTCGGGTCGCAGATGTCGCCCTGGACGAAGCGCAGCCGCGGGTCGTCGCGCACCGGGTCGAGGTTCGCCAGGTTGCCCGAGTAGGTGAGCTTGTCGAGCACGGTCACGCCGGCGGGGTCGACCACGGGCACACCCGAGGCGGTGCCACCAGGCTCGCCCAGCAGCATGCGGACGAATTCTGAACCGATGAATCCGGCGCCGCCGGTGACGAGGAACCTCACGTGTCCAGGAGTGTACGCGAAGCGGTGGGCCCGGCTGTCCGGCAAAAACCGACATGCGACGGGCTGGTTGGTTGCGGCTAAGCTCCCCCGGGTGCGCGGAATCGTACTCGCTGGCGGCACCGGCTCTCGGCTCTGGCCGATCACGCGGGCAGTGTCCAAGCAGCTGATGCCGATCTTCGACAAGCCGATGATCTACTACCCGCTCTCCACGCTGGTGATGTCCGGTGTGCGGGAGATCCTGATGATCACCACACCGGAGGACCAGGACCAGTTCCGCCGGTTGCTCGGCGACGGCAGCCAGTTCGGACTGCGGCTGGAGTACGTCACGCAGGCCCGCCCGGAGGGCATCGCCCAGGCGTTCATCCTCGGCGCGGAGTTCATCGGCGACGATTCGGTGGGGCTGATCCTCGGCGACAACATCTTCCACGGCGTCGGTCTGGGTCGGCAGTTGGCCACCCACAGCGACCTCGTCGGCGGCCGGGTGTTCGCGTACCCGGTGTCCAACCCGCAGGATTACGGCGTGGTGGACTTCGACGCCGAGGGTCGGGTGCTCTCGATCGAGGAGAAGCCGGCTCGGCCGAAGTCGCGCTACGCGGTGCCCGGCCTGTACTTCTACGACAACCGCGTGGTGGACATCGCCCACAAGATCACGCCCAGCGCCCGGGGCGAGCTGGAGATCACGGCGGTCAACGAGGTGTACCGGGAGACCGGTGAGCTGACCGTCACCCTGCTGGACCGGGGCACGGCCTGGCTGGACACCGGCACGTTCGCCTCGATGATGCAGGCCGGCGAGTTCGTCCGGGTGATCGAGGAGCGGCAGGGCCTGAAGATCGGTTGCGTCGAGGAGGTGGCCTGGCGGGCCGGCCTCATCGACGACGACCAGCTGGCCGCGCTCGCCGAGCCGCTGACCAAGAGCGGCTTCGGCGACTACCTGTTCGGTCTGCTGACCGAGAAGAACGCGCCGTTGACCCGATGAAGATCCGGGAGCGAGCCTCGGGCCGGACGGAATGTCGCACTCAACCGTTATGTGAACACCCCCGGAGTACGACCTGTGGTGTGACAGTGACGAACCGGGCCTCCGGGCGGCTAATGTCTCATCATGGAGCGGCGAATCTTCGGCCTCGAGACCGAGTACGGCGTCACCTGCACCTATCGCGGGCAGCGGCGGCTGTCCCCGGACGAGGTCGCGCGGTATCTGTTCCGGCGCGTCGTGTCCTGGGGCCGGTCGAGCAACGTGTTCCTGCGCAACGGAGCCCGTCTCTACCTGGACGTCGGGTCGCATCCGGAGTACGCGACACCGGAGTGCGACTCGGTGACCGACCTGGTGGCCCACGACCGGGCCGGCGAGCGGATCCTGGAGGGGCTGCTCGTCGATGCGGAGAAGCGGCTGCACGACGAGGGCATCGCAGGTGAGATCTACCTGTTCAAGAACAACACCGACTCGGCCGGCAACTCGTACGGCTGCCACGAGAACTACCTGGTCTCGCGGCACGGCGAGTTCGGCCGGCTCGCTGACGTGCTCATCCCGTTCCTGGTCACCCGGCAGTTGATCTGTGGGGCCGGCAAGGTCCTGCAGACCCCGCGTGGCGCGGTCTACTGCCTGTCCCAGCGGGCCGAGCACATCTGGGAGGGCGTCTCCTCGGCGACGACCCGCAGCCGGCCGATCATCAACACGCGCGACGAGCCGCACGCCGACGCCGAGCGCTACCGGCGCCTGCACGTGATCGTCGGCGACTCGAACATGAACGAGGTCACCACGCTGCTCAAGGTCGGCACCGCCGACATCGTGCTGCGGATGATCGAGGCCGGGGTCGTCATGCGGGACCTGTCGCTGGAGAACCCGATCCGGGCGATCCGCGAGGTGTCGCACGACATCACCGGTCGGCGCAAGGTGCGGCTGGCCTCCGGCAAGGAGGTCAGCGCGCTGGACATCCAGCAGGAGTACCTGGCCAAGGCCACCGAGTTCGTCGAGCGTCGCGGCGGCGACCAGGCCGCCAAGCGGGTCGTCGAGCTGTGGGGCCGGGTGCTCAACGCCGTGGAGAGCGGCGATCTGGAGCCGGTCTCGCGCGAGATCGACTGGGTCAGCAAGCTGCGGCTGATCGAGCGCTACCAGCGCAAGCACGACCTGCCGCTGTCCCACCCCCGGGTCGCGCAGATGGACCTGGCGTACCACGACGTGCGCCGTGGGCGTGGCCTCTACGGGCTGCTGGAGCGTCGCGGCGAGGTGGACCGGGTGGCCACCGACCCGGAGATCTTCGAGGCCAAGGAGACCCCGCCGCAGACCACGCGGGCGCGGCTGCGCGGCGAGTTCATCCGGCACGCCCAGGAGAAGCGGCGCGACTTCACCGTCGACTGGGTGCACCTGAAGCTCAACGACCAGGCGCAGCGCACCGTGCTCTGCAAGGACCCCTTCCGGGCGTACGACGAGCGCGTGGAGCGGTTGATCGCCAGCATGTGACGGGTGTGCCGGCCCCGGCGGTGGTGTGCCGCCGACGGGGTCGGCCGGCCCGGTAGGCTGGGCCCGCCATGACGACTTCTGGACCATCCGACCGTTCCGAGCGCTCCGAGCGCGGCACCGAACGGCAGAACTGGGTCGAACGCCGGCGGGAGAAGATCCGCGCCGAGGTCGACCGCAACCGGCGCGGTGAGTACACCGTGCCGACGTGGGTGCTGGCCCTGGCGCTGGTGCTCATCGTGGGCGGCTGGCTCGCCCTGATCTTCCTCTCCTGATCCCTCCGCGCTGTCGCGCGAGCGGTGACCCACCGGGGCCAGAGGTTGGCCCGGCCGGGTCGCGTCGACGGGTACCCGCCGATGCCGCCGCCGCGGGGGGCCCGCCCGCCCACCGCGCCGACGACACCCGGACGCGACGACGCGGGAGGCGATCATGGACGACGACCGGACGGTGCCGCAGCCGGAACGCGGTGGGGGAGGCTGGCAGGACCCCGGTCCGCGCGACGTGGTCCGGGACCGGCAGAATCCCGATCTGCTGACCCCGCCGAGCACGGATGCGGGGACGCTGCCCAACCTGCGGTTCTCGTTCTCCGACGCGCACACCCGCGTGCAACGCGGCGGCTGGACCCGCGAGGTGACCGTACGGGAGCTGCCAATTGCCACCGAGCTCAGCGGCGTGGACATGGCGCTGGAACCGGGCGGCTACCGGGAGATGCACTGGCACAAGCAGTCCGAGTGGGCGTACGTGTCGCGCGGCAGCGCCCGGATCAGTGCCGTCGACCAGGAGGGCCGCAACTTCCTCGACGACGTACGCGCCGGGGACCTGTGGTTCTTCCCGCAGGGGGTGCCACACCACATCCAGGCGCTCGATGAGGGCGTGGAGTTCCTGCTCGTCTTCGACGACGGCGCGTTCACCGAGAACAGCACGTTCCTGATCAGCGACTTCTTCGCGCACACCCCGAAGGATGTGCTGGCCAAGAACTTCGGCTGGCGACCCGAGCAGCTCGACTCGATCCCGGAGCGGGAGAGGTACATCTTCGCGGGGCAGGTGCCGCCGCCGCTGGACCGCGACAAGGTGGTCAGCCCGAGCGGGGACCTGCCCCGCAGCCTGAGCCACCGGCTGCTCGCGCAGCAGCCACAACGGTTCGCCGGCGGCCAGGTCCGCATCGCCGACGTCACCCAGTTCCCGGCGGCCACCACGATCTGCGCCGCGCTGGTCGAGGTCGACCCGGGTGGGATGCGCGAGCTGCACTGGCACCCCACCGACGACGAGTGGCAGTACTACCTCTCCGGCCACGGCCGGATGGGCGTGTTCGCCTCTCAGGGCGTGGCGGGCACCTTCGACATGCGCTCGGGTGACGTCGGGTACGTGCCGTTCGCCTACGGCCACTACATCGAGAACCTCGGCACCGAACCGCTGGTCTTCCTGGAGATGTTCCGCAAGCCCCGGTTCGAGTCCGTCTCGCTGACCCAGTGGATGGCGAACACCCCGGCCCAGGTCAGCGCCGACACCCTCAACCTTCCCCGAGAGCTGATCGAAGCCCTACCAAGAGACCAACGCCCGGTGATCCGCTGACCCCGGGTGGGTTAGGGGAGGTGGGTGGTGGCGTGGCGGCCGGCGGCGGCGGCCGTCAGGAAGTAGGCGTGGTCGGCGTCCAGGTTGCGGCCCATCGTGGACAGCGGCACGGCGCTGGCGCGCAGCGCGGCGTCGAGGCCGGCGGTGGGCACCCGGACGATCCGGTGTCGGGCCGTCAGCGGCGCCAGCGCCGCGTCGACCTCGGCCGCGAGGGCCGGGTCCAGGTCGTCGGGCACCACCAGCTCCGCCGGGGCGAGGGCGACCCGGCCGTACGCGGTGAGGCTGTGGTGCGACACGCCCCGGTGTCGGGGGCGGGGGTCGGCGTCGGAGATGCGCAGTGAGCCGATCGGGCGGCCGCCGAGCGTGGCGATCGCGTTGACGGCCTCGCCGACGGCGACGCCGGAGAAACCCCACCGGGTGCCGGTGCCCAGGTTGCCGGGCCCCTGGGCCACGATGGCCACGTCCGCGTGCAGCACGTGGCGGGCGGCGAGCAGACCGCCGTGCAGGGTGGTGGCCTCCAGGTCGCCGCCGAACGCCTGCCCGACGGTGATCGTCCCGGCCAGTTCGGCGCGCAGCCC
The DNA here is from genome assembly GCF_021442385.1 of Micromonospora sp. MH99. Taxonomy (GTDB): domain Bacteria; phylum Actinomycetota; class Actinomycetes; order Mycobacteriales; family Micromonosporaceae; genus Micromonospora. The sequence continues at coordinate 75,578 of NZ_MUZA01000005.1, read as the reverse complement.
GGCGAGCGTGCGGGAGAACCAGGCCGGCAACGCCCCGCCGTCGGTGAGCAGGTACGCCACCCGGGCCTGCGGGGCCTCGGCCCGGATGCCGGCCAGGATCGCCGGCAGGGCCGAGTGCAGGTCGGCGGTGACCACCGGCATTCCACCCAGGTCGTCGGTGTCGGCCAGCAGGGCCCGGTGCGGGCTGGCCTCCTCGTCGACGCCGAGCAGGATCGGCTGCAACGGGGTGTAGCGGGCCTTGACCAGGTGCCCGGCGTCGCGGGTGTCACCGGCGTCCGGCGGGTCCGGCGGCAGCCGGTCCGGCAGGGCCACCACGAGGGCGTAGCCACCGGTGCCCAACCCCATCAGCAGCGCGCCCGCGTTGAGCAGCACCCGGTCACCCGGCTCGGGCGTGCCGACCAGCTCGGGATAGGCCAGCGCCCGCATGCGCGTGCCGTCGGGCAGGTCGACGTCGAGTTCCACCGCCCCGGTCCACTGCCGCCGCAACGCCGCCACCGTCCCCGCCCGCCATCGCACCATGACGGGCACGCTAGCCGCGCGGGCGCGGCGGACCGCGACCGGGTGCGACCCCGGCCTCAGGTCGGTTCGTCGCCGGTGGGCGTGGGCGGCGCGGCCTGGGTGTGCCGGGCGGTGCCGGTGACGCCCGGCTGCGAGCGGGTGGGGTCGAGGAAGACGAAACGGATCTCCGGGTACCGCCCGGTGAGCCGCCGCTCGGCCTCGTCGGCGGTGGCCTCGATGGCCGCGCCGGTGGCCTCGTCGCGGAAGTCGACCTTCGCGGCGACGAGGATGTCGTCCGGGCCGAGCTGCATCGTCAGCAGGGTGTCGATGCGTTCCACCTCGGGCAGCCCGGCCAGGTCGCGTTCGATCTCGCGGCGCAGCCGCTCCGGAACGGCCCGGCCGACCAGCAGCGACAGGTTGTTGCTGGCCAGGATCCCGGCGACGGTCAGCAGCAGCAACCCGATCAGGATCGACGCGACGCCGTCCCACACCTCGTCGCCGGTGGCCTCGGACAGGCCGACGCCCAGCGCGGCCAGCAGCAGGCCGATCAGGGCCGCGCTGTCCTCCAGGAAGACCGCCTTGACCGTGGTGTCGGCGGTCAGTCGCAGGAACCGCCGAGGTGTCGTCTGCCAGCGCGCAGACTCGCGGCGGACCTGCCGCACGGCCCGGGCCAGCGAGATCGACTCGATGACGAACGACACCGCCAGCACGATGTACGAGATCAGATAGTCGCCGCTGTGCTCGTGCACGAGGATCGTGGTGACGCCGTGGGTGACGGCGAAGCCGGCGCCGGCCACGAAGGTGAACATGGCGGCGAAGAACGCCCAGACGTAGCTCTCCTTGCCGTACCCGAAGGGGTGTCGTCGGTCGGCCGGGCGGGCCCCGCGGCGCAGCGCCTGGAACAGCAGCACCTCGGTGGTCGTGTCGGCGACCGAGTGCGCCGCCTCGGAGAGCATCGCGGCCGACCCGGAGATCAGCCCGGCGATCAGCTTGGCGATCGCGATGGCGAGGTTGGCGGCGCCCGCGACGACCACCGTGCCGACGCTTTCGCTCTCGGTCTTCATCTCGCCCTGCGACATGAGGGCAACACTATGGCGGCGGGCGGCGGCTCGCCGGGGGAGGGGCTCGATCCGAACAAGTGTGCGGCACGCCCGCGTGGGTGCACGTCCTTGGCGTGTCGGCTGCTAGCGTCTACCGCGTGTCGCGGACCCGCACCGAACGCCTGGTCAACCTGGTGATCTGCCTCCTGTCCACGCGACGGTTCCTGACCGCCGCGCAGATCGCCGCGACCGTGCCCGGCTACGAGCACGACCCCGACGACGCGCGCGACCATGAGGCGTTCCAGCGCAAGTTCGAGCGGGACAAGGCCGAGCTGCGCGAGCTGGGCGTGCCGCTGGAGACCGGCACGGCCAGTGTCTTCGACGCCGAGCCCGGCTACCGCATCGCCCACCGTGAGTACGCGCTGCCCGACATCCCCCTGGAACCCGACGAGGCCGCCGCGGTCGGCATCGCCGCCCGTCTGTGGCAGCACGCCGGGCTGGCCGCCGCCGCGTCGTCCGGGCTGGCCAAGCTGCGTGCCGCCGGGGTGGACGTCGACCCGCAGGCCACCCTCGGCCTGGAGCCGATGGTCACCGTCGATCCGGCGTTCGCGCCGCTGACGGCCGCCGCGCGGGACCGCCGCGAGGTCGGATTCGACTACCGGGTGCCCGACCAGGACGCGCCCACCCGCCGCCGCCTCCAGCCGTGGGGCGTGGTCTGCTGGCGCGGGCGGTGGTACGTGGTGGGCCACGACCTGGACCGCGCGGCGACCCGCTGCTTCCGCCTGTCCCGGGTGGTCGGCGCTGTCCGGGTCACCGGCGCATCCGGCGCGTACGAGCCACCGGCCGGCGTCGACCTGATCAGCCACGTGGCCCGTTGGTCCGGGCCGGTGGAGCGCACCGGCCGGGCCACCGTGCTGGCGGCGTCCGGGCGGGCCGCCGGTCTGCGCCGCTGGGCGGTGGAGGTGACCGCCGGGCCGGACGGCGACCACCTCGTCCTGCCGTACGCCGACCCGGACTCTCTGGCCGGCCAACTCGTCGGGTACGGCCCGGACGTGCGGGTGCTCGACCCGCCGGAGGTCCGCGAAGCGGTCATCCAGCGACTCAAGGAGATCGCCGTCCGGCACGACGAGCTGACCGTCACCGGGGGTGCCCGATGACGCGTCCGGCCGCCCGCGGCGGTTCCCGCGCCTCCGCAGACCGACTGGCGCGGCTGCTCAACCTGGTTCCCTACCTGCTGGCCCGGCCTGGCATCGAGATCGCCGAGGCGGCCGGTGACCTGGGCGTCACCGAACGGCAGCTCCGGGAGGACCTGGAGCTCCTGTGGGTGTGTGGGCTGCCCGGTTACGGCCCCGGTGACCTGATCGACATGGCGTTCGACGGCGACCGGGTGACCATCACCTACGACGCCGGCATCGACCGGCCGCTGCGGCTCACCCCCGACGAGGCCCTCGCGCTCGTGGTGGCGCTGCGCATGCTCGCCGAGACCCCCGGCGTGGCCAACCGGGAGGCCATCGAACGCGCCCTCGCGAAGATCGAGGACGCCGCCGGTGACCTGGTGGGCGCACCGGTCGCGGTCCGGCTGCCCGGGGACACCCGGCGGGTCGAGGCGCTGCGCGCCGCCGTCGAGGGCGGAAAGGCGCTGCGGATCACCTACTACACGGCGGCCCGGGACGAGACCACCGAGCGCGTCGTCGACCCGCTGCGGATGCTGATGGTCGGCGGCCGGGCGTACGTGGAGGCGTGGTGCCGGCGCGCGGAGGCCGTCCGGCTGTTCCGGGCCGACCGGATCGACGCGATCACCGAGCTGGACGAGCCGGCCACCGTCCCGCCGCAGGCCGTCCCGCACGACCTCACCGAGGGTGTGTTCCGGCCGTCGCCGGACCTGCCGCTGATCACCCTGCGGATCGGGCGGGGCGAGCGGTGGATCACCGAGTACTACCCGTGCGAGCGGGTGGAGGCCGGCGACGGCGACCAGTGGCTCGTCTCGCTGCGGGTGACCGACCTGGGGTGGGCGCGGCGGTTCGTGCTGGGCCTGGGCCCGGACGTCACAGTGGTCGCCCCGGTCGAGCTGGCCGAGCAGGTCCGGGCGACCGCGGCCGCCGCGCTCGACGCGTACGCCGTGCCGGCGGCCGTTCCCCGGCGCGCGCCGGCCGATTCCGTGCCGGTCGGCGTGCCGTCGGGCGATCCGGCGGTGCCTGCCCGCACCCAGTAGGCTGACCGGCGTGCTGATCTGGATCGTGCTCGCGGTGGTGCTGCTCCCGCTCGTGGCGCTCGCGCTGGCCGTACGCCCGGTGGTGAGCCGGCTGCCCCAGCTGCGCCGCGCCGCGGTGGCGTTGCAGCGGCGGGCCACCGAGGCGGAGGCGCTACGGGAGACCGCCGAGGCGTTGCAGCAGCGCGCCGAGGGTGTCCAGCGCCAGCTCGACACCGCCCAGCAGCGACTCGCCGTGATCAAGGCCAAGCGCGGCTGACCGACCTCTGCCGGCCACCGCCGTCACCCGGTCGGGTGGCGATGGTTGACTGATCATCGCGGTTGGTCAAGACTTCACCGGCCGGGCCCTGATCATCATCCCCGGCCTGTGGCATTCGGTCCATCCGCACGTACGATGGGCTGCGTATCACCCCCCGGACACAGAGCGACTGGAGCTTCTCATGGGTGCCCTCAAGCCGTGGCACATCGCAGTTCTCGTGGTTGTGCTGATCCTGCTCTTCGGTGCGAAGCGGCTTCCCGACGCGGCCCGCTCGCTGGGTCGCTCGCTGCGGATCATCAAGGCCGAGACCAAGAGCCTGCAGGACGACGACCGCGACCTGGCCGAGAAGGCCGACGCGCAGGCCGGCTACCAGCCGCTGCCGCCGCACGCCGGCCAGCAGGCGCCGTACGCCGGGCAGCCGCAGCAGGCGCCGTACCAGCAGGCGCCGCCGCAGCAGCCGGTCGTCGACCCGGTGCACCGCGTCCGCGACAACTGACCGAAGGGCCCCACCACAGTGGCCTTCGCCCTGCGTAAGCGCGGCCCGAGCACCTTCGAACGGGCCGCCGACGGCTCGATGACGCTCATCGAGCACGTCCGTGAGCTGCGCAACCGTCTGTTCCGCGCCTCGCTGGCGATCCTTGTCGGCTTCGGTTTCGGCATCTGGCTGGCCGAGCCGGTGCGGCACCTGCTGTCGCAGCCGTACTGCGACCTGCCGGGGTCGAAGGACGCGTCCGGCAAGTGCCTGTTCGTCCAGCTCGGCCCGGCGGACCTCTTCCTGCTGAACCTGAAGATCGGCCTCTGGGTGGGCCTGATCATCGCGGCGCCGATCTGGCTCTACCAGCTCTGGGCGTTCATCGCGCCCGGTCTGCACCGGCACGAGCGGCGCTACGCGTACGCGTTCACGGCCCTGGCGGCACCGCTCTTCGCCGCCGGTGCGGTGCTGGCGTTCTTCGTCACCGCCAAGGGCCTCGAGTTCCTGATGAACGTGTCCGGCGATGACATCTCGACGACCCTGGAAGTCACCCGCTACATCTCGTTCGTCACCAACCTGATCCTGCTGTTCGGGGTGGCGTTCGAGTTCCCGCTGATCGTGCTGATGCTCAACTTCGTGGGCCTCGCCAGCGCGAAGCGGCTGCTCAGCTGGTGGCGGGTGGCGATCTTCGTGTTCTTCGCGTTCTCCGCCGTGGTCACCCCCACGCCGGACCCGTTCGGGATGACCGCCCTGGCGGTCTGCCTCTCCGCGCTCTACTTCGGGGCGGTCGGCGTGGCGTTCATCAACGACCGGCGGCGTGGGCGGGGCAAGGAGGTCTACGCCGGTCTCGACGACGACGAGGTCTCGCCGCTGGAGTTCGACACGGACCCGGTCGTGGCCGGGCAGCGGGTCGACGCGACAGCGCCGATCGGTGCGCCCGAACCGATCGCGAAGCCGGCGCCCATCGAACGCCGCTACGACGACATGACCTGACGGCCCCGCGCCGCCGGACTGCACCGACGCCGTCCCCGCCTGCCGGGGGCGGCGTCGTCGTGTCAGCGGCCCCGCAGGGCGCTCACCCGACGCGCCGGCGGCGAGACTGATCGTGACGTCGGCCGCCCCGGGTGAACAGCGGGTGTCCGACCGGTACGGTGCTGCCCGTGACCGCAGACGATCACCTGTCCGGCCCGCCCACCGACGGCCCGGGCGAGCGCACCCCTTCCGCCGGCGACCCGGTCGAGCGCGCCCGGGATGAGGGTGGCCCGGTGGCCGTGCTCGTCAACCCGACGGCCGGCCGGGGACGGCACCGGGCGCTGCTGCCCCGGCTGCTGGACGGGCTGGCCGCCGCCGGCCGGCCGGTCCGGAAGCTGTCGGCGTCCGACCCGGACGAGGCGGAGGCGGCGTGTCGTACCGCGGTCGCCGACGGTGTCGACGCGCTTGTCGCTATCGGCGGGGACGGCACCGTGCACCGGGCCATGCAGGCCGTCGCCGGCACCGACGTGCCGTTCGGGCCGGTGCCGGCCGGCACCGGCAACGACTTCGCCCTCGACACCGGCTTCCCGGCCGATCCCGTCGCCGCCGTGGCGGTGATCGCCGAGGCGCTGCGCGCCGGTCGGGCCCGCGTCGTCGACCTGGCCCGGATGGCCGGCGTCGACGGGGCCGAGCGTTGGTACGGGGCGGTCCTCGCGGCGGGCTTCGACGCGATCGTCAACGAGCGCGCCAACCGGATGCGCTGGCCGCGCGGCCCCCGCCGGTACGACCTGGCGATCGTGGTCGAGCTGGCCCGGCTCCGGCCGCGCCGCTACACGCTGCGCCTCGACGGGGTGCCGCACGAGCTGGACGCGGTGCTGGTGGCGGTGGGCAACTGCCCGACGTACGGCGGGGGGATGCGGATCTGTCCCGACGCCGACCCGACCGACGGGCTGCTCGACGTGGTGGTGGCCGGTCGCGTCGACCGGCGAACCCTGATCCGGGTCAAGCCGCGCATCTACCAGGGCACCCACGTGAGCCACCCGCTGGTGAGCAGCTACCGGGCCCGCACCGTGGAGTTGGCCGCCGACGACATCGTCACGTACGCCGACGGGGAACGCTCGCTGCGCCTGCCGGTGACGATCACCGCTGTGCCGGGGGCTCTACGACTGCTGCTCTGACCCGTACCGCGCCGATGCTGGCGGCGATGACCAGCACGATGGCGGCGCATTCCAGGAGCGTCAGCGCCTGCCGCAGCACCAGCCATCCGGCGAGGGTGGCGATGGCCGGGCCGAGGCTCATCAGCACCGCAAAGGTGGCGGTGGGCATCCGGCGCAGCGCCAGCAGTTCCAGGGTGTACGGCAGTCCGGAGGCGAGGACCGCGAGGGCGGTGCCCAGCGCCAGCACCTGCGGGTCGAGCAGGGCGGCGCCGCCGTCGACGATGCCCAGGGGCAGGGTGACCAGCGCGGCGAGGGTCAGCGCGAGGGCCAGCCCGTCCGCGCCCGGGAACCGGTCGCCGACCCGCGCGCTGAGCACGATGTACGCCGCCCACATGGCGCCCGCGCCGAACGCGAAGGCCACCCCCGCCGGGTTGAGCCGGTCGAAGCCGCCCTGCCCGAGCAGCGCCACCCCGGCCAGCGCGAGCCCCGCCCAGCACCAGCTCGCCAGCCGACGGGCGGTGAACACCGACAGAGCGAGGGGGCCGAGCACCTCCAGGGTCACCGTCGGGCCGAGCGGGATCCGCTCGATGGCCTGGTAGAACAGCGAGTTCATGCCGGCCAGGGCCAGCCCGAACGCGCCGGCCGCGAGCCAGGCCGAGCGGTCGTGCCCGCGCAGCCGGGGCCGGCACACGATGAGCAGCAGCACGGCCGAGATCGTCAGCCGCAGGGTGACCGCCCCGGCCACCCCGGTACGCGGAAAGAGCAGCGCGGCCAGGGCGGAGCCGAACTGCACCGACAGCGCCCCGCCGAGCACCAGCCCCACGGCGAGCACGCCGCCGCGCCGCTGTGGGGGCGCGTCGGTCGGGCGCGGGTCGGGCAGCAGGGTCTCCGTCACGAGCACGACGCTAGGCGGTCGGCCCGCGGGGATCTGCGGCGGTGTCCACCTCCGGAACAACGCGAGGCGCGTCGCCCGGCAGGTGGCGAGCGGGTCGCGCTTGGGGGATACGAGAACGTCGATGGCCGGCTATTCTGCTCGGACCGGTATTGATCGACAGTTGGGAGCTGACATGCGCCTCGCCATGGTCACGGTCTCCGCCTCGCCGCGAGGGCACGCCCGGCACTGATCGTGCGCCGCCGGAGTTCACCTCCGGTGGTCCGGTGCTCCTCGCCGCGGAGCGGTCCCACGACGACCGTTTCCTTTCCTGGCTCGAGGAGTTCTTGTGCGTGCCCCTGTATCCGCGCGTCTCGGCGCGGACTTCACCAAACTGTGGACCGCTGCGGCGGTGTCCAACGTCGGCGACGGCGTCACGATGGCCGCCGGCCCGCTGCTGGTCGCCTCCGTCAGCGACGACCCGGCCCTCATCGCCGGCGCCGTCTTCGCCCAGCAGCTGTCCTGGCTGCTGTTCGCCCTGGCCAGCGGTGCCTACGTCGATCGGCTCGACCGTCGCCGGCTGGTCGTGGCCGTCAACCTGGCCCGCGCCGCGGCTCTGGCGGCGTTGTCGACGACCATCGCGACCGGAACCGTCTCGGTGGCCGTCGTCTACGCGGTGCTCTTCCTTCTGGGTACGGGGGAGACCCTCGCGGACACCGCGTTGGGTGCCCTGCTCCCGGCGGTCGTCGCCCCGGTGGACCTGCCGCGCGCCAACGCTCGGCTCTACGCGAGCTTCACCATCGGCAACCAGTTCGTCGCGAAGCCGCTGGGCGCGTGGTTGTTCGTCGTCTCGGCGGCCGTGCCGTTCGGGGTCGACGCGCTCACCTTCGCGACGTCCGCGGCGCTGATCGCGGGCATCCGGCGAGTCCCCGTCAGTGGCGACCCGCCTCGGCGGGCCTCGCTGCGTGCCGAGGTCGCCGCCGGTGTGCGGTGGTTGTGGCGGCACCGACTGCTGCGGACCCTCGCCGTGAGCATGGGACTGGGCAACATCGCGTTCGGTGCCGCGTTCGCCGTGTTCGTGCTCTACTGCCGGGAGCGCCTGGGTGTGTCCACCGTCGGCTACGGCTTCCTGTTGTCCGCGTTCGCGGTCGGCGGTCTGGTCGGCAGCGCTGTCGCCGCGAGGCTGACGCGCGCGTTCGGCAGCGCCACCCTGTTGCGTGCCGGCCTGGTGATCGAGGTCGTGACGCACGTGTGCCTCGCGACCACGATGACACCCTGGATCGCCGCCGTCGTCCTGGTCGTGTTCAGCATCCATGCCATGGTGTGGGGCATCACCGTCACCTCGGTCCGGCAACGGGTCGTGCCTGCGCACCTGCGCGGCCGGGTCGGCAGCGTGTACGCAGTGCTGGATCTCGGCGGCGCCGCGGTGGGCTCGCTCCTCGGCGGCCTGTTCGCCAGCGCCTGGGAGATCACCACGCCGTTCTGGATCGCCGCCGTCGCGATGGCGGCGATCGCCGCCATCGCCTGGCGGCCCCTGCGGGAGGCGGTCGCCTGAGCGCCCGGCCCCGAACGACGGCGGGTTCCGCCGTTCGGGGCCGGGCGCCTCGGCGCGATCTTCCGACGCCGCAGGCACCCGAGCGCCGGACGCGGCCGTGGGTGTTCGCCGAGGCGGTGCTACCGGCGTATGGTCTCGGGTATGACCAGCGCGATGCGGAAGCTGTCCATCTCCGTCCCACCCGACGTGGCGGAGCGCCTGGAGCACGAGTCCAACGCCAGCGCGTACATCACCCAGGCCGTCCGGGACCGGATGCGTCTGGACGCCCTGGACGCGGAGCTGGCCCACCAGGGCATCCAGATCACCGAGCAGGGTGTGGCCGAGGCGCGTGCCCGTCGTGCCGCCGTTGAGGCCGACTGGTCGCCGGAGCGCCGGCATGCGCTGCGCGAGCGGGCACGCCAACACATGCGGGACACCGCCGACCAGCCGGCCGCGTGAGCGCCGCGGACGACCGGCCGGTCCGGCTCGTGCTGGATCGGTCGGCGCTGCTGGCTTATCTGGCGGGGTCGGTGCATGTCGGGGAACCGCTGCACGAGGTGATCCAGGACCGCAACAGGTTCGGTGTCACCGCCGTGACCGCGGCGGAGGCCCTGGCGATCGTCAGTGACCCGAAGGAACGGGCGACCCTGCACCGGCTGCTGATCCTGGACGCCTGTGCGGTGCTCTCCACCGAGGGGCACTCCTGGCACGAACTCAGCTACTGGCGGACGGTGACGGGTCGGGCCGATCTCGCCACCACCGTGCTGGCCGTACTCGACCATGACGCCTCGATCCTGACCGGGGAGGACCGGTACGGTGACGGCGAGCTACCGATCATCCACATTCCGACCTGACGGTTTCCGCAGCGCGGTTCAGGTCGGCAGGGCCAGGTCCAGGACCGCGCCGAGGCCGTTCTCCCGACCCGGGTCGGCGGCCGGGAGCACCAGCACCGCGCAGCCGGCGGCGACCGCACCCGCGTCCGCCGGGGTGTCGCCGACCATCAGCGTCTGCTCGGGGTCGACGCCGAGCATCCCGCACGCCCGCCAGAAGATCGCCGGGTCGGGCTTGCAGCGCCCCACCTCGTACGACAGCACGAACGCGTCGACGAGGTGGGTCAACCCCCAGGCGTCGAAGTGCGGTCGCAGGTCAAAGCCGATGTTGCTGACCACCGCCACCCGCACACCGGCGTCGCGCAGCGCGGCCAGCGTGGGGGCGGTGTCCGGGTACGGCAGCCAGCCCTCGGCGACGAGCAGCCGCTCGTAGAGCGCGTCGGCGAACCCTTCGATGCCCGCGTCCACGGTTTCGGCCAGCCCCGTGTACGCCCCCCGGTGCGCGTGCGCGTAGAGGTCCCGGTCGGCCCACAGCTCGGCCAGCCGGGGCGGCACCCGGGCGGGCAGGGGGCCGCCCGCGCGGCCGGCGGTGAGCAGCCGGTCGGCCAGCGAGGTGGCGCGGACCCGGTCCAGAGTGACCCCGCACGCGGCGGCGGCCTGGGTGACCCACTGCCGGGGCTCCTCGACCTGGGCCAGGGTGCCGTGGAAGTCGAAGAGCACCGCCTTGACGGGCCGTCGGGACGCCCGGGGGACGGTGGGATCCGCGACGCTGCCCGGCGGACTGGTCTGGGGCGGTTCGGCATGGTCCGGCACGCCGTGCACCCTACCGACCGCCGCCGACGGCCCCCGCGCACGGCCTTGTCGGGTGTCGTGTCCCGGCACGCACTAATCTTGGTGCCATGTCGAGCCCCGCCGAGCGGTACGCAGCGGCGCGCCGCCGGGCCGCGCAGACCGCGCAGTTCCCGGCACTGGACGAGTTCGCCCTGGACCTGGGGTTCGATCTCGACGACTTCCAGCGTGAGGCGTGTCAGTCGTTGGAGCGGGGCAGCGGCGTGCTGGTCTGCGCCCCCACCGGCGCCGGTAAGACGGTGGTCGGCGAGTTCGCCGTACACCTGGCGCTGCGCGGGCGGCCCGACGACCCGGCGGTGGCCGACGACGCCGCGACGCCACCCACCCGGCGCAAGTGCTTCTACACCACGCCGATCAAGGCGCTGTCCAACCAGAAGTACCACGATCTGGTCGCCCGGTACGGCGCCGAGCAGGTCGGCCTGCTCACCGGCGACAACGCGATCAACGGCGACGCGCCGGTGGTGGTGATGACCACCGAGGTGCTGCGCAACATGCTCTACGCGGGGTCCAGCACCCTGCAGGGGCTGGCGTACGTGGTGATGGACGAGGTGCACTACCTCGCAGACCGGTTCCGCGGTGGCGTGTGGGAAGAGGTGATCATCCACCTGCCCGCCTCGGTCACCCTGGTCTCGCTGTCGGCGACCGTGTCCAACGCCGAGGAGTTCGCCGACTGGCTGGTCACCGTGCGCGGCGAGACCGCGGTGGTGGTCAGCGAGCACCGGCCGGTGCCGCTGTGGCAGCACATGCTTGTCGGCAAGCGGATGTTCGACCTGTTCCACGACGCCGACGCCGCCCGCAAGCACGACGTGCACCCGGAGCTGCTGCGCTACACCCGGGACCAGATGCGCCGGCTGGAGCTGGGGGAGGGGCGCAGCGCCGGGCCGGGCGCCGGTCGGCGTGGCCCCCGCTGGCGTGGGCCGATGCGCCCGGACATCGTCGACCGGCTGGACCGTGAGGGGCTGCTGCCGGCGATCCTGTTCATCTTCAGCCGGGCCGGCTGCGCCGCCGCCGTGCAGCAGTGCCTCGCCGCCGGGCTGCGGCTCACCTCGCCCGACGAACGCGCCGAGATCCGCCGGGTGGTCGAGTCCCGGGTCACCGCCATTCCCGGCGAGGACCTGACGGTGCTGGGCTACTGGGAGTGGCTCGACGGCCTGGAGCGCGGCCTCGCGGCCCACCACGCCGGGATGTTGCCGGTGTTCAAGGAGATCGTCGAGGAGCTGTTCGTCCGGGGCCTGGTCAAGGCGGTCTTCGCCACCGAGACCCTGGCGTTGGGCATCAACATGCCGGCCCGCTGCGTGGTCCTGGAACGCCTGGTCAAGTACAACGGCGAGGCGCACGTCGACCTGACCCCGGGGGAGTACACCCAGCTCACCGGCCGCGCCGGTCGGCGCGGCATCGACGTCGAGGGGCACGCCGTCGTGGTGTGGTCCCCGGAGACCGACCCGCGGCACGTGGCCGGGCTCGCCTCCACCCGCACCTATCCGCTGCGGTCCAGCTTCCGGCCCTCGTACAACATGGCGGTGAACCTGGTCGGCACGGTCGGCGCGGAGCCGGCCCGGGCGCTGCTGGAGTCCTCGTTCGCCCAGTTCCAGGCGGACCGGTCGGTGGTCGGCCTGGCTCGGCAGGTGCAGCGCAACACCGAGACCATCGAGGCGTACGGCGCGGAGGCCGCCTGCCACCACGGCGACTTCGACGAGTACTTCGCGCTGCGGGTGGCGATCGCCGACCGGGAGAAGGCCATCGCCCGGCAGGGGCAGACCCAGCGCAAGGCCGCCGCCGTGGCGTCGCTGGAGCGCCTGCGGATCGGTGACGTCATCCGGGTGCCGTCCGGCCGGCGGGCCGGCCTGGCCGTCGTACTGGACCCGGCGACCGGCGGGTTCGGCGAACCCCGTCCGCTGGTGCTCACCCAGGACCGCTGGGCGGGGCGGGTCAGCCCCGGCGACTTCACCACCCCCGCCGAGGTGCTGGCCCGCATCCGGGTGCCCAAGCACTTCAACCACCGCTCGCCGGGCGCCCGGCGGGATCTGGCCGCCGAGGTCAGCGGCACCGGCCTGGACCGGCACGGCGGCCGGCGCGGTGGCCGCTCCCGGCAGACGCCCGGCGAGGACCACCGGCTCACCCAGCTCCGCACCGAGCTGCGTAACCACCCCTGCCACGCCTGCCCGGAGCGCGAGGAGCACGCACGCTGGGCGGAGCGGCGTCGCCGCCTGGAGCGGGACACCGAGGAGCTGCGCGAGCGGGTGTCCGGGCGCACGGGGTCCCTCGCGCGGACCTTCGACCGGATCGTCGCGCTGCTGACCGACCGTGGTTACCTCGCCCGCGACGGCGCGGTCACCGACGCCGGTCGGATGCTCGGCCGGATCTGGACGGAAGCGGATCTGCTGGTCGCCGAGTGCCTGCGCCGACGGGTGTGGGACGGGCTCTCCCCGGCCGAGCTGGCCGCCGCGGTGTCCGTGGTGGTCTTCGAGGCGCGTCGCGACGTCGACGAGCGGGCGTCGCTGCCGCGCGGCCCGGTGGCCGACGCCGTCGACGAGACGCTGAAGCTGTGGGGCGAGATCGAGGCCGACGAGGCGGCGCGCGGTCTGGCCGCGACCCGGGAGCCGGATCTGGGCTTCGCCTGGCCGGTCTACCGGTGGGCGCGGGGCGAGGCGCTGGCCAAGGTGCTCGGCAGCGGGCACGAGATCGACGGGGACATGCCCGCCGGCGACTTCGTCAGGTGGGCGCGGCAGGTGGTCGACCTGCTCGGTCAACTTGCCGACTCCGGCGGCGCCTCGCCGGAGCTGCGCTCCACCGCCCGGCAGGCGATAGCGGCCATCAACCGGGGCGTGCTGGCGTACCACACCTCCGCCTGATAATCATTTTCGGTCAGCGTCGTTCTCGAACCGACGCATCGGACGGTCACCGCGACAGCACCCCCCGAACAGCCCGGGGGGCGCTGTTGCGCCTGGTCGGAGCACCCCCGATCATTGCCCGAGCGCCGTGCTTACGCGCCGGTAACGAATGGGGAGAGAACCGCCGTGGCGGACATCAATCACTTTGAGTACGGGTGGATCACACCCGCGCTGAGCTACGCGCTGTCCGTGCTCGGCTCGATCCTCGGGCTCGTCTGCGCCGGTCGCATCCGTACCGCCCGCACCGCCGGTCAGCGCGCCTGGTGGGGCCTGCTGGCCGCCTGGGCGCTCGGCGGCACCGCCATCTGGGCGATGCACTTCATGGCCATGCTCGGCTTCGCCGTCGACGGCACCCGCATCCGGTACGACGTGCCCCTCACCGCCGCCAGCACCGTCATCGCGGTGGTGGCCGTCGGTATCGGCCTGGCCATCGTCGGCACCGGCCGGCTGAATCCGGTACGCCTCATCGCCGGTGGTGTCTTCACCGGCGCCGGCGTCGCCGCCATGCACTACACGGGCATGGCGGCGATGCGCCTCAACGGCAGCCTCGGCTACGACAGCACCCGCGTCATCCTCTCCGTGGTCATCGCCGTCGTCGCCGCGACCGTCGCGCTGTGGCTCGCGATGACCGTCCGGCGCGGACTGGCGATCTTCGCGTCCGCGCTGGTCATGGGCGTCGCCGTGAACGGCATGCACTTCACCGGCATGAGCGCGCTCTCGGTGCACCTGCACGAACGCGCGGGTGGGGTGACCGGCACCGGGGTGAGCACGTTGCTGGTGCCGATCGTCGTGGCGGTGATCTTCGGGGTGGTCGGGCTGCTCTACGCCCTGCTCGCCGCGCCCACCGACGACGACCGGGCCGCCGCCGCGTACCTCGACGCGCGCCGGGTACCGGAGCCGGCCCCGGCCGCGCCGGTGACCGCTCCGGACCCGGTCGGGCTGCGTGCCCGCTCCACCCTCGGGCAGCCCGGCACCCCGTTCCCGTCGCGCCGGGACACCCCGCCGCGCTGACCCCCGGCACGCGGGACGTTCAGGCCACCGGGACCCGGTCCAGGAAGCCGAGCACCTGGCGGAGCTGCCCGTTGCCGTCCAGCACTGCGACGTCGAAGCCCACGACGGGCGCCTCGACCCCGTCGGGTCCCAGCTCCCAGGTGAACCGGAGCTGGTCGTGGTGGCCGTCGACCGGACCGGCCAGCCGGAACGTCATGCCCGGAAACTGGCCCTGCACGGCCGCGATCGTCGCGTCGATCGCGTCCCGACCCTCGGCGACGGTGAGCGGGTCGACGTAACGGGCGTCGGGGGCCCAGACGTCGGCGATCTCGGTGCGGCGGCGGGCCGGGTCGGTCTCGTTCCAGATCGCGATGTACCGCTCGGCCAGCGCGTCGAAGCTCGTACCCATGGCTTCTCTCCTCATTGTCGGGTGACGGGCGGCGGTGGGCGCCGCTCTCGGGACAGATGGTTGCGGCCGGCCCGGGGCGCTGTCGATTACGTCGGAGGTAATGGTCCGCGCACCGGCGCGCTCACTAGGGTCGGTCGCGTGACGACGATGACCAGGCCGGTACGACGGGTCGGAGAGCTGCTGCGCGACTGGCGCCAGAGCCGCCGGATGAGCCAACTGGACCTGTCGATCGAGACGGGGATCTCGGCCCGACATCTGAGCTTCGTGGAGACCGGACGGTCCCGGCCGAGCCCCGAGCTGATCCTGCGGCTGGCCGAGCAGCTCGACGTACCGCTGGCGGACCGCAACACCATCCTGCTCGCCGGCGGGTACGCGCCCGCCTACCCCCGCCACGAGCTGGACGACCCGGAACTGGCGCCGGTGCGCGCCGCCGTACGGCGGATCCTCGACGGCCACGGCCCGTACCCGGCGGTGCTCATCGACAGGCACTGGCAGCTCGTGGAGGCCAACTCCGCCGTGGCGTTGTTCACCGAGGGCGCGGCGCCGCACCTGCTCGTCCCTCCGGTCAACGTCCTGCGGCTCAGCCTGCACCCCGACGGGATGGCCCCGCGGATCGGCAACCTGCCCGAGTGGCGGACGCACCTGCTCACCCGGCTGCGCCAGACGGCCGTCGCCACCGGCGACGCGGCTCTGCACGACCTGCACGAGGAACTGCGCGGCTATCCCGGCGACAACTGCCGTCCTCCGGCCATGGACGACCCGGTCTCGCGGGTCGCGGTCGGGCTCCGGTACCGCCACCACGGCCGGGACCTGTCCTTCCTCAGCACCACCACCGTGTTCGGCACCCCGCTGGATGTCACGGTCGCCGGGCTGGCCGTCGAGTCGTTCTTCCCCGCCGACGCGGCGACGCTGCGTGCCCTGGGCGTACGGGGCGACGGCGACGTCCCACGGAGCTGACCGAGGTGATCCCGCCGTGCCGGCCGCGGGGAGTGGCGGTGTTGAATGCGGGGGTGTCCGCCACCCGCCGGTCCGTCCGGACACAGAGGAGAGTGAGATGAACTTCCAGCGCCTCGGCCCGAGCGGCCAGGAGATCCCTGTCGTCCAGCGCGACGGTACGACCTTCGACCTGCGGCCGCTCACCGCCGACCTGGACGGGGCGTTCTGGGCGTCGGACGGGATCGCGCGGACGCGGGTCGCGCTCGATCGTGGCGAGCTGGCCGAGCTGCCCGACGCGGACAGCCTGCGGGTGGGAGCTCCGGTCGCCCGACCCCACAAGGTCGTCTGCATCGGGCTCAACTACCGCGATCACGCGGCGGAGACGGGTGCGGCGCTGCCGGCCGAGCCGGTGGTCTTCATGAAGGACCCGATGACCATTGTCGGGCCGTACGACGATGTTCTCGTTCCGCGCGGCTCGACGAAGACCGACTGGGAGGTCGAACTCGCGGTCGTCGTCGGCTCGACCATCCGCTACGCCGACTCGCCGCAGGAGGCCATGCGGCACATCGCGGGTTACGCGGTGTCGCACGACGTCTCCGAGCGGGCGTTCCAGTTGGAGCGCGGGGGCCAGTGGGACAAGGGCAAGAGCTGCGAGACCTTCAACCCGCTGGGGCCGAGCCTGGTGCCGGCCGACGAGATCGACGACCCGCAGTCGCTGGCGCTGCGGTTGTGGGTCAACGGGGTTCTCCGCCAGGACGGGTCCACCAAGGACATGATCTTCCCCGTCGCACACGTCGTCTGGTATCTGAGCCAGTTCATGGTCCTGTACCCCGGCGACGTCATCAACACCGGTACGCCCGCCGGGGTGGCGCTGGGTCTCCCGGACCACCCGTACCTGCGCGCCGGCGACGTGGTGGAGCTGGAGGTCGCCGGGCTGGGGCGGGCACGCCAGACGTTGGTGGCGGCATGAGCGCGGAGTTCGCCGGGCTGGCGGCGCTGGTCACGGGCGGCTCCTCCGGCATCGGCCGCGCCACCGCCGTGGAGCTGCGCGAGCGGGGCGCCCGGGTGGCCGTCCTCGACCTCGACCCGAGCGGCCTGCCGGAGGGCATCGTCGGCATCGCCGCCGACGTGTCGAGCCGACCGTCGGTGCAGCAGGCGGTCGCCGCGGCGGCCGACGCGCTCGGCGGCATCGATGTGGTGGTCAACAACGCCGGGATCGGCGCGACCGGGACCGTCGCCGACCAGACCGACGACGAGTGGCACCGCGTGCTCGACGTCAACGTGGTCGGGATGGCGCGCGTCGTCAGCGCGGCCCTGCCCTGGCTGCGCCGCTCGGAGCACGCATCGGTAGTCAACCTCTCGTCCATCGCCGCGCTCAACGGCCTGCCCGGCCGGGCGCTCTACTCGGCGAGCAAGGGCGCCGTGCTGTCGCTGACCCTCGCCATGGCCACCGACCACGTCCGCGAGGGCATCCGGTTCAACTGCGTCTGCCCCGGCACCGCCGACACACCCTGGGTGGGACGGCTGCTGGCGCAGGCGGACGACCCGGCCGCCGAGCGCGTGGCGCTGCAGGCCCGCCAGCCCATCGGACGACTGGTGACGCCGGCGGAGGTCGCGAACGCGATCGTCTACCTCGCGTCGCCGCTGTCGGCGTCGACCACGGGTACGGTGTTGGACGTCGACGGTGGGGTCACCCACCTGCGGGTCCGGCCGTGACGATGGGCGGGGGTGTGCCGTGCGGATCGCGCTGTTCGTGACCTGCCTGGCCGACACCATGTTCCCGCAGGCGGCCACCGCGACGGTGCGTCTGCTGGAGCGGCTCGGCCACGACGTGGTCTTCCCGACCGAGCAGACCTGCTGCGGGCAGATGCACGTGAACACCGGCTACCCGCGCGAGGCCGTTCCCCTGGTACGCCGGCACGTGCGGGTCTTCGACCCGTACGACGTGATCGTCGCGCCGTCGGGCTCCTGCGTCGGGTCGGTGCGGCACCAGCACGCGATGGTGGCCCGGCGGGCCGGCGACGTACGGCTGGCCAGCCGGGCCGAGTCGGTGGCCGGGCGGACGTACGAGCTGTCGGAGCTGCTCGTCGACGTGCTCGGGGTGACCGACGTGGGCGCGTACTATCCGCACCGGGTCACCTACCATCCGACCTGCCACTCCCTGCGGATGCTACGGGTGGGCGACCGGCCGCGACAGTTGCTGCGCGCGGTGCGCGGCCTCGACCTGGTGGAGTTGCCGGCGGCGGAGCAGTGCTGCGGGTTCGGCGGCACGTTCGCCGTGAAGAACCCGGAGACGTCCACGGCGATGCTTGCGGACAAGATGCGCCACGTGCTCGCCACCGGCGCCGACGTGTGCGCCGCCGGGGACGTCTCGTGTCTCATGCACATCGGCGGCGGTCTGTCGCGGCTGCGGACCGGGGTGCGCACCGTGCACCTCGCCGAGATCCTGGCCTCGACCGAGCAGAGCGGCACGCCCAGTGCCCGATCGGCGGTCCGGTCGTGACCCGCCGGACGTTCCTCGGCATGCCGGCGACCGCGCCACCGGTGACCGCGCCGGCCGGCGTGGGGCACCTGCGCGGCGACGAGTCGTTCCCGGACGCCGCGCGGCGGAGCCTTGCCGACCCGCAACTGCGGCGCAACCTGCGCCACGCCACGACGACGATCCGGGCCAAGTCCGCGGGTGTGATCGACGAACAGGCGGACTGGGAGCAGTTGCGCGCGGCGGGCGCGGCGATCAAGGCCGACACCCTGCACCGCCTGCCCGACCTGCTGGAACAGCTCGAGGAGAAGGTCACCGGGGCCGGCGGCGTGGTGCACTGGGCGGCGGACGCCATCGAGGCCAACCGCATCGTCACCGACCTCGTCCGCGCGGCCGGCGCGGACCGGGTCATCAAGGTCAAGTCCATGGCGACCCAGGAGATCGGCCTCAACGAGGCCCTCGAAGCGGCCGGGATCACCCCCGTGGAGACGGACCTGGCGGAGCTGATCGTGCAGCTCGGCGACGACCGGCCGAGCCACATCCTGGTGCCCGCGATCCACCGCAACCGGGCCGAGATCCGGGAGATCTTCCTGCGCGAGATGCCCGGCGTCGACCCGGCGCTCGCCGACGACCCGACGGCCCTCGCGGCCGCCGCGCGCCGGTTCCTGCGCGAGACCTTCCTGAGTACGCCGGTGGCGGTGTCCGGCGCGAACTTCGCCGTCGCCGAGACGGGCACCCTGGCCGTGGTCGAGTCCGAGGGCAACGGGCGGATGTGCCTGACCGTGCCGGACACCCTCATCACCGTGATGGGCGTGGAGAAGGTGGTGCCGACCTGGCGGGACCTGGAGGTCTTCCTCCAGCTGCTGCCGCGGGCGTCGACGGGGGAGCGGATGAACCCGTACACCTCGATGTGGACGGGCGTGACCCCGGGCGACGGACCGCAGGCGTTCCACCTGGTCCTGCTCGACAACGGGCGCAGCGCGGTGCTCGCTGACGAGGTCGGCCGGCAGGCGCTGCGGTGTATCCGCTGCTCGGCGTGCCTCAACGTGTGCCCGGTCTACGAGCGCGCCGGCGGCCACGCCTACGGGTCGGTGTACCCGGGGCCCATCGGGGCGGTGCTGTCACCCCAGCTCACCGGCATCGAGGACAACGCCTCCCTGCCGTACGCGTCGACGCTCTGCGGCGCCTGTTACGACGCGTGCCCCGTCAAAATCAACATCCCGGAGCTGCTGGTGCACCTGCGCGCCGAGGCCGTCGAGTCGCGACCGCGGCCCACCGCCGAGTCGATCGCGATGGCCGCGGCCGCGTACACGATGGACCGACCCCGGCTGTACGCGGCCGGGCAGCGCGCCGCGCGGCTGAGCCGGCTCGCCGGTCGGCGTGGCCGCGGGCTGCCCCCACCGCTGAACGGCTGGACCGCCAGCCGGGACCTGCCCGAGCCGCCGGCGCAGACGTTCCGCGAATGGTGGGCCGGGCGGTGACCTCCCGGGATCTCGTCCTCGGCCGGCTGCGGGCCGCGCTCGCCACCGGCGGCCCCGCGCCGGCACCGGTGTCCCGCGACTACGTCCAGGCCGACACCGTCGACGTGGACCAGTTGGCGCAGCGGCTGACCGACTACCGGGCGCACGTGCACCGGGCCACCGAGGCGGCCGTCGCCGACACGATCGCCGACCTCCTGCCGGCGGGGGCCACCGTCGTCGTACCGCCGGGTCTGCCGCCCGCCTGGCTGCCGTCGACGGTGACCGCGCTGACCGACGACGGCCTCGACCACGGGCGGATCGGGGCCGCGGACGCCGTCGTCACCGCCGCCGCCGTCGCCATCGCGCAGACCGGAACGATCGTCCTGGACGGCTCGCCCGATCAGGGCCGCCGGGTGCTGAGCCTCCTGCCGGACCGGCACGTGTGCGTCCTGCGTGCCGAGCAGGTGGTGGCCACCGTGCCCGAGGCCCTGGCGCGGCTGACGCCGCACCGCCCGCTGACCTGGATCAGTGGCCCGTCGGCCACCAGCGACATCGAGTTGATCCGCGTCGAAGGGGTGCACGGGCCCCGCCACCTGCACGTCGTCCTGCTGCCCTGACCCGCGCCGGCCGCGGCGTGACAGCGATCATGTGGGCACCCTTAATCGAACGGACTAGTCTGTTCGATTAAGGGAGGGATCATGCCGCCGAAGACCCGGAAGACCACCACCGAGGAACGGATCCTCGCCACCGCCGCCGAGCTGTTCTACGCCCACGGTCTGCGCGGCGTCGGCATCGAGCAGGTCATCGCCGAGAGCGGGGTGGCCAAGTCGACCCTGTACGTCCACTTCCGTACCAAGGACGAACTCGTGGCCGCCTACCTGCGGCGCACCGACGACTCGTGGATGGCGCAGCTACAGCGGGCCGCCGAGCGCGCCGGTGACCGACCGGCGGACCAGTTGATCGGGCTCTTCGACGCGCTCCTGGACGCATTCGACAGGCACGGCTTCTTTGGATGCCCCTTCGTCAGCGCCGCCGTGGAGGCATCGTTGGACTCGGAGGCCCGGGCGATCACCCTGCGGCACACCGAGCGGCGGCAGACGTGGCTCACGGAGCTGACCGGGCGGGCCGGTGCGAGCGATCCGGACGGGCTCGCCCGCCAGATCGGGCTCCTGATCGACGGCGCGCTGGCCTCGGGCCGGCTGCTGCAGGACCGGGCGGTCGTGCACGAGGCGAAGAACGCCGCCCGGTCGCTCGTCGCCCACCAGACGGCATGAACCCGACAACGTATTCACCAGGAACGGAAAGGCGAGGTAGCGCCATGCGCGCGGTAGTGCTCAGCGAATTCGGCGGCCCGCTGGTCGTCCGGGAGGTCGACACGCCGGTCCCCGGCGCGGGGCAGGTGCTCGTCCGCATCGCGGCCAGCGGCGTCAACCCGTTGGACACGAAGATCCGCCAGGGGAAGGCCCCGCACGCCCGCAACAATCCGCCGATCGTCCTCGGTCTGGACCTGGCGGGAGTCGTGGCGGAGGTCGGGCCCGGTGTCGTCGGCTTCGCCCCGGGTGACGAGGTGTACGGGCTCACCGGCGGGGTCGGTGATGTCCAGGGGTCGCTCGCCGAGTACGCGGCGGTCGACGCCCGGCTGCTGGCCCGGACGGCGGAATCGTTGAGTCTGCGCGAGGCGGCGGCTCTGCCGCTGGCCGTCATCACCAGTTGGGAGGCGCTGGTGCACCGGGCGCAGGTGCGGGCGGGCCAGCGGGTCCTGGTGCACGGCGGGGCCGGCGGCGTCGGGCAGGTCGCGATCCAGATCGCCCGAGCCCGCGGCGCGGAGGTCTTCGCCACCGGTTCATCCCGGAACCTGGAGACCATCGCGCGGCTCGGCGCGACGCCTATCGACTACAACGCCACCGAGGTGGCGGACTACGTGGCGGCGCACACCGGCGGCGACGGCTTCGACGTCGTCTTCGACACCGTCGGCGGCGCCACCCTCGACAAGTCCTTCACCGCCGTGCGCACCTACACCGGCCGCGTCGTGAGCGCCCTCGGTTGGGGTACGCACAGCCTGGCGCCGCTGTCGTTCCGGGGCGCCAGCTACTCCGGGGTGTTCACCCTGTTGCCGCTGCTGACCGGTCAGGGGCGTGACGCGCACGGCGAGATCCTGCGCGAGGCCAGCGCGCTTGCCGACGCGGGAGCGCTGCGCCCGCTTGTCGATCCCCGACGGTTCACGCTGGACACCGTCGCGGACGCCCACGCCGTCGTGGAGGCCGGCACCAGTGCGGGCAAGATCGTCATCGACGTGCCCTGACACTGGGCAGTTGGCTCAGCACGGTGGGGTCGGTGATCCGGTCGTCGGCGGCGAGCATGATCGCCTTGGACAGGATCGTGGAGAGCATGGGGTCGTCGTCGAACGGCAGGTGCAGCCGCCCGGTCTGTGCACGCGCGGCGACGATGCACAGGTACGCGTCGTCGGGCTCCATCATGACGTTGCCCGACCCGAGGTGGATCCGGTACGCGCCCAGGTTGCCGCGCACCCGCAGGTACCGGTCCGTGAGGTCCACCCGGTCGGCGATGGCCATCCGGGGCAGCAGCCGCGCGAGCGCGTCCCGGCGTACCTGCGCCGACGGGGTCAGCTCCGCGACGGCCGTGCGCTGCCAGTAGGCCGAGAACCGGTCCTCGCCGCGATCGGCCCACTGCGGGTCGGTGGCGATCGAGGTGACGCCGACGAACAGGTCCACGTCGCGCATGGCCTCGCTGAACACCAGCGGTGGCACGTCGATGACCGGTGCGGGCACCCACGTCGTCCCGTCGAGCCGGGCGAAGCGCACCTGGTCGGTCGAGCAGTACTCGACGTCGTAGTGGTGTGGATCCGGGTTGTCGACGAGCGCGTGGTCAAAGGACGCCCGCCACGCCCCGCCGCCGAGGACCTTGGTGGCCTCGCTGTCGTACCCGCCGTCCCAGGTGCCGAGGTAGCCGGCCTGCCAGCCACGGGCGCGCAGCAGGGCGTTGGCCTGCCGGTAGCGCAGGATGTGCCCGGCGAACCGGTTGGAGTAGGTGTGCGTCCTCTCCTCGGCCGGTGTGCGCGGGTAGACCTCCCGGAAGACCTGCTTGAACGGCTGCGTCAGGCCGGCGGAGACCAGGTGGCCGCGCCAGGCCAACACGTCGGCGGTGCTCGCGCGGACGGGATGCCACAACCGGACCGACCCGGGCGCGAGGGCCCGGCCGTCCCGGTCGACGATCGTCCAGCCGTCGCCGTCCCGGCGGGGCAGGCCGGCCGTCCAGCGCTGGCCGTCGGTGCTGGTCTCCCACAGCAGCCGCCGCCCGTAGGTCGCCGTGACCGGGTGGTCGAGGAATCGCGACGACCAGTCCGGGTACGACCAGGTGCGCTCCTCCGACAGCAGTCCCTCGACCCGCTGGCGTTCGCTGACGAGTGTCGCGCCGACCTGCTTGACCAGGCCCCGCAGGTGCGCGAGGTCGTCCTCGTGGGACTGCTTCACCGCGGCCGGGACGCCCTTGAGCGCGACGCCGTCGCGGGCGAAGACCAGGCGTGCCCGGTCGCCCACGATCTCGACCGTCGCCTCGTACGGGCCGACTGCTGTGGGGAGGCGCCCGTCGGGCCCGAGCCCGTGGTCGTCGACGGTCAGCTCCATGACCTCGCTGAGCGACCATCCGCGCCGCGCGCCGAGTTGGGTCAGCGCGGCCTGGACCCGGCTTCGCACGGCCTTGTTGCGAACCGTCACGGCGAGGCGGGCCAGGGTGCGCAGCGGCACGTCGCCGTCGCGGTCGGCCAGCAGTCGGACCGCCGTGATCGCCGTGCGCGGGGCGTGTGGGTATCCGGCGGCCTGGCGCGGCGCCGCCGCCGCGCTGGAGGTGACCCGCGCCAACAGGTCCGTCGCCCTTTCGTCGCGCTCGCGCGACAACGCCCAGACCAGCCCGCGCAGGAGGCGGTCCGAGTCGTCGTGGACGGTCCGCCCGTGGGCGGTGAACGCGTCGAGAAGCCGGCGGACGACCTGCCGGACATCGGGCGCGGCCGCGAGCAGTTCGTCGAGGCGGCGTAGCCACTTCGCGGTCGCCGCCGGTTTGTCCAGCGCGGCGCAGTGCTCCAGCAGCTCCGCAACGCCGGGCGCGACGAGGGCGGCCCCCAGGTCGGCGCGTACGGCGGGCCCGAAGCTGTCTCCGTCGTGCAGCAGCGACGACGGCAGGCGGTTGCCGGTGGCGCGGTCGATGGCCCGGCCGAACAGCGTGACGGCACGTCGGCGGGGCCCGGCCGCGATGAAGTAGTCGTCGACCAGCTCACTGACCAGGGCCGACAGCGCCGGCACCAGGCCGGCCAGCTCGGCGGCCGGCAGGCGCGGCGCGATCAGGGCGGGCAGCTCCAAGTGGGCGCCGTTGTCGAAGCCGTCACCGTCCGCGACGACCTCCAGGCACCACACCAGGTCCGCCCGCGTGAACGGGACGTCCTCGGTGGCGAGGCTGCGCACCACGTCGTTCAGCGCGGTGGGGGTCGAGCCGTCCGCCGACTCGCGGTGCATGGCCAGGGCGGCGCGGCGACGCTCCTCGGCCGGCCACGACTCGACGGCGGCCCACTCCGGCACACTGGTCACCGAGGAACCCCAGAAGTACGTGCCCGCGATCCGCAGCACCGCCCGGATCCGCTCGTCGGCCTCGGCGACACCGGCCTCCACCTGCCGCCGGTCCGCGTCGCTCAGGCGCGGCAGGAGTGCCGTCCAGTCGCCCATGTCAGCCACCGACCAGGGCGACGAGCCGGACGAACGCCACGTCCGGGTCGGTGCGCAGGTCGATCTCCTCGTCGAGGTCCTCGATCTGGCGGTCGCCGACCAACAGCAGGAAACCGTTACGGGCGAACGCGGCGCAGGCGCGATCGGCCTGCGCCACCCAGTCCAGTCGCCTGCCCGGGGTGACCCGGTAGCCGTTCAGCGTCGCCTCCGTGTCGGTCGGCTGGACCAGGCCCCGAAAGTGCCGCGGCTGCTGGGCGTTGAACCGCGCCACCTCCTCGCGCACGCGCAGCCGGACCAGCTCCCGTGCCGAGATGCGCTCCGGCAGGCCCGCCAACGGCCAGCTCTCGATGGCTCTGCCGGTCGCTGTCTCATCCCGAACGATCACCGTGACCATGCCCTGTGCTCCCTGCTGTGCGATGGGCGGCAGCATGGCACGACAGTCCGACGAAAAGCGGCCTCGCACCCGGCGAGGACGCTGCGGAAGGTCCCCAGCACGTCACGTCAGCCGCGTGGGTCGTCGATGACGAGGGTGGCCAGCAGGGCGGGGTGGTCGGTCACCCCGACCATGCCCACCGAGCGGGCGCAGCAGAGCATGACGTCGGCGCTCGCCAGGATGTGCTGCACCGCTCCGTCGTCGACGCGCGGGTATCCGGCCGGCGGGCAGGACCGTACGTCGGGGTCGTCGCCGAGGCGGAGGTTGAGGTCGCCGCTGAGCACGGTGGGCGCGTACCCGCTGCTTCGCCGGACGGCGGGCAGGATCTCGTCGAGCAGATGGCCGCACTGGCTGAGGGCGACGGCGCGGCTGGTGGCCGCCAGGTGGGTGGTGCAGGCGTTGAGGGCGCCACCGACGTCGACGCAGAGCCAGGGCCGTTCCTCCGGGTCGGCGAGGTCCTGGGTCGGGTGGATTCCACTGTGTACGGCGTACCGGCCCTCGGCCGTCGCCAGCCGGGCCAACAACCCGATGCCGTACGCCTGGCCGTTGCGGCACCGGGTGTCGGCGCCGCTGGGACGGTCGCCGGCGGCCTTAAAGGCGGACACGACAGCCGTGTCGGGGTGGGTGGCCGCGAACACCGCCTCCAGGGTGGGCACGTCGTCCCGGCAGATCTCGTTGAGGGTGACCACTGCGGGTCGCTCGGCCCTGATCACCTCGGCAGCCCTGGTCAGCGCCCGCCCGGTGTAACAGCCGGCGCGACCGCTGTTGCACAGGTTCATCTGCAGCACCCGCACCGTCGTGGGCGCGGACGCCCCGGCAACCGGCGATCCGGCCGGCACCCCGGCGACGGCGATGAGGCAGCCGACGGCGAGGGCTCGGCGGAGCGCGCGGTACGGGCCGAGGGGTCTGCCTCGACGGCGGGCGGTGTCGCCGCGCCGATCTGTCGACATGCGGGCTCCGGCAGGGGGAGGCGACAGTCGTCGCCGAGGTGCCCGTGATCCTACTGCCGGCCGTCGCGCGGCAGGGTCCGGCGCGAGCCCTATGGTGGATCAATGATCACGTGCGTCGTGCACTACACCATCGACCCCGCGCAGATCGAGGCGTTCGAACGGTTCGCCCGCGCATGGATGCGGCTCGTGGCGCGGCACGGCGGCGTGCACCACGGCTACTTCCTGCCCGCCGAGGGCGCCAGCGACCGGGCCGAGGCGCTGTTCAGTTTCGAGAGCCTGGCGGCGTACGAGCGGTATCGCGCACGGTTCGGCCACGACCCGGAGTTCGTCGCGGCCGACGCCATCCGCGACGAGTCCGGTTGTGTGGTGCGCTACGAGCGGACGTTCATGCGCCCGCTGCTGCCCGGCGACGACCTGGCCGCGCCGCGCTGACACGGGCCGTGCGGGGAGGGTGGACCCCGCACGACCCGTGTCGGTTCAGCGGTGCGGCCTGGGCGCGATGCGCGGCAGGACGTACGGCGGACCGGCGAAGATCAGGTCCGACTTCAGCTCCTGGTACGCCCGCTTGGGCTGGTAGTTCTCGTCGTAGATGGTGGCCAGACCCTCGGGCGGGTCGTTGAACCAGTCCGGCACCCACGAGTACTTGTCGCTGAAACCCCAGACGGTGTACGACAGGCAGGTGCGCACCGCGAGGCACGCCTTCATCAGCACGCTGAAGTTGGCCGCCGACGCCTGCAACCGGGGGTTGATCTCCTCGGAGTTGCCGGCCTGGACGCCGGCGGTCATCTGGCTGCGGACGTCGACCTCGGTGAACGCGGTGGCCAGACCGAGCGCGGCGAACCGCTTCAGGGCGGCGGTCACCTGCAGGGTGTCGAAGTTGCCGTACTGGGTGCCCAGGTGGCCCTGCGAGCCAACGCCGTCGATCGGGACGCCCTGCGCGCGCAGCCGCTTGGCCATGTCGTAGACGAACTGCGTCTTGTCGTCGGCCGGGTTGCCCGAGCCGAACGCCTCGATGTTGTAGTCGTTGTAGAACAGCAGCGCCTTGGGATCGGCGGCGCGGGCCCAGCGGAACGCGTCGGCGATGTAGTCCGGGCCGAGGTTCTGCGCCCAGAAGCCCTTGTAGTGCAACGTCGACGGGGTGTCCCAGGGGTCGCTGACCGCCTCGTTGACGACGTCCCACTGCCAGATCTTGCCCCGGTAGTGGTTGACGACTGTGGTGATGTGCTTGCGCAGCAGCTCGCGCAGCTCCTGCTTGGAGATGCTGCCGTCGGCAACGCCGCTGGTCAGCCAGGCGGGCAGTTGGTTGTGCCAGACCAGCACGTGGCCGCGCACGGCCTGCCTGTTGCGCTGGGCGAACTCGACGAGCTGGTCGGCGGCCGTCCAGTCGTAGGTGCCCCGGGTGGGCTCCAGGCTCTCCCACTTCATCGCGTTCTCGGCCGTGACCGAGGAGAACTCGGAGGAGGCCAGCCGGCGGTACTGCGGGTCGCTGGCGTCGTTGAGAGCTTCCGCGTTCACCGCGGTGCCGATCTTCAGACCGTGGCGCTGGCCGAGGGTCGCGAGGCTCTGTGTGGTCGGGTCGTACGGCCGGCTCGCGGTGGCCGGCATCGTGTTCAACGCCGCAGCGGTCGCGGCGGCGACGAGGCCGGCGCTGATCCACCGTCTTGGCTTCATCTGCCTTCCTTTCGGCGATGATCGACAAATGTCGATCTTTGAAGGGAGGGTGCGGCCCGGGGATGAGTGGGCGGGGTGCGGTCTCGGGCTCGGTGGCGCTCCCCGAAGCACCGGAAACTCGTTCGAAACATTATGGCCGTCGATGGGCCTCGTCAACTCTGAAAACTTCCGGAAAAAAGTCGGGTGAGCTGCGCGACTGTGGACAGTCATCGGATGAAAGTTTCGACGGTGCGCGGCCCGGCCGGCGGGCCAACGACAGCGGGGACGGCACCGACCGCGATGGGTCGGCGCCGTCCCCACAGTGCGGGATCGGCAGCGGATCAGCCGCGCAGACGCGCCTCGATGGCCTCGATGATGCGCGGACGCAGCTCGGCGGCGCGGATGACGGCGTCCACCGAGCCCACCTCGACGGCGCGTTGGATGTTGTGCACCCGGTCGAACTCCGTTGCCACCTCGCCGAGCTTCTCCGCCCGCACCGACGAGCGCAGCTCGTCGAGCTCGGCGGCGAGCGCGGCGCGCTCGGTGCCGGCCGCGGCGGCGACGCGAGCCTCCAGGGCTCGCACCCGCTCGTCGGCGGCGGTACGGGCGTTGACGTCGGCGGAGAACACCACCGCCGCGGCGGGAGCGCCGCCGAGCACCGAGGCGAACGACCCCTCCAGCGCCAGCACCGTCATGCTCGGGTTCAGCGCCTTCGAGAACACCACGAACGCGCCGCCGTGATAGCGCGAGATCACGCAGAAGACGATCGGGCCCTGGAAGTTCACGATCGCCCGGCCGATCTCCGCGCCGTACTCCAGTTGCAGCTTGCGCATCGACTCGGGCGAGCCGTCGAAGCCGGACAGGTTCGCCAGCACGACCAGGGGCCGGTTGCCGCTGGCCGCGTTGATGGCCCGCGCGGCCTTCTTCGACGAGCGGGGGAACAACGTGCCCGCCGTGTAGGTGTCCGGGCCGTCGGTGGGCGGGAACCCGCGCCGCGGCACCGACCGGGACTCGATGCCGAGCAGGCACACCGGGATGCCGCCGAGGTGGGCGTCCTGCACGACAGCCGTGTCGGCGTCGGCCATGCCCGCCCACCGCTCCAGCACCGGGTGGTCCTGGTCGGCGAGGGCCCGCAGCACCGTCCGGATGTCGAACGGCTTCTTGCGGTCCGGGTTGGCCTCGGCGGAGAAGATCTCACCCACCGTGCGGAAGGGACTGCCCACCACGTCGTGCGGGAACGTCGAGACGTCACGGTCCACCGGGTCGGTGGTGACCGCCCGCCGCGGCGCGTCCTCGCCGGGAGCGACGTACGTGTGCTCGTAGTGGGCCATCAGCACGTCCCGCGCGGCGGTCAGGTTCGGCGCCCAGTACTGCGCCTGCCCGTTCGGACCCATCACCCGGTCGTAGCCGCCGATGCCGAAGTTGTCCTCGGCGGACACGCCGCCGGAGAAGTCGAGCGACTGCTTGCCGGTGAGCACCATCGCCGAGTCCGGCGTCATCACCAGGACGCCCTTGGTGTGCATGAGCATCGTGGCCTCGGCGTTCCAGTACGGCTGCGCGCCGACGTTGATGCCCGCCACGACAATGTTGATCTCGCCGCCGGCCTGGGTGAACTCGACGATCCGCTTGAGGGCGGCGGCGACCCAGTCCATGTTCTCCGTGCCCGAGGTCATCGAGATCCGGGCGCCTGCGGACAGCGCCCACCACTCCAGCGGCACCCGCATCCGCTCCGCCAGGTCCAGTGCGGCGATCACCCGCCGGCACTCCGGCTCGGACAGCGCGCCCAGCGACTTCGTCGGGTCGCCGAGCAGCACGACCCGGGTGACACCCTCGGGATGCAGCGCGGCCGGCGTGGTGACGACACCGGCGACGATCGCGGCGCGGTTGCGCCCCTTCGGCCGGTCCACCGGCACCAGCGCGTGCGCCTCGTCGAGGTCGTGCTCGACGAAGTCACCGAGTCGGCTGGTCAACTCGTACGGGTACACCGTGTTGCGGCTGCTGGCCCGCAGCACCTTCAGCCGGTACTCGTCGAGCGGCTCGAGCGGCTCGACCGGCGGCGTACCGACGGTCAGCTCCGCGCCGCCCGCGGCGTCGAACGAGATCCGTACCGCGATCTTGGACAGCTCGCCGGTGCGACGGTCGCGCTGGCGCGCGATGAACAGGATCTCCTCCAGCCCGGCGCCCACTGTCGTCGGGCGCACGCGCCCGGCGATCATCTCCATCTCCTCGCGGGTCAGCTCGCTCGGCGGCCAGACGTAGATGACGATCCGGTTGGTGGTGAAGCGCGTCTTGGACGGCCGCCGCGACTGGGCCCGGCGGATCGAGTCGAGGCACGCCGCGACCGCGTCCTCGGCGGTCGGCAGCGCCACCAGCCGGCCGTCCTGCTCGCGCAGCTCGGTCAGGTCGCGGACCTGGGCGAACGCCACGAGACGCTCGTCGGCCTGGTTCTCCCGCGCCACGCACTGGAAGAGGTAGACCTCCTCGTCGGACGACGGCAGCCGGGTCAGGTCGAACTTGTGCAGCCGCTCCAGCTGCATCCGCTGCGCGATGTACGGGTGCAGACCGCGGATCAGCCGGTCCTCGACCATTGCGCCGTCCGACGGGCGGAAGGTGAAGTGGTGGTGCATGACCGCCCCGCCGCGACCCGCGACGGTGGCGGTGAGCCTGCGGACCCGCGCCGGCAGCGGATGCGCGGTGATCACCTCAAGCAGCGCGGCGGCCATCGCGTCGAAGTCCTCCGGCTGGTTCTCCCAGCCGAGGTAGATGTCGGCGTCGACGGAGTCCTCGTCGCCGGCCAGCTCGGCGAGCCCCCGCAGCGCCCCGCCCAGCGCGTCAAAGCTCACCGCCGTGGAGACCACACTGGAGTCCGCGCGTTCGGCGACCACGAAGGCGCAGTCGGCGACCTCGCGGGTCCGTACCCGGGTGAGGGCCTTGTTGCCGTAGTAGCGGCGGGTGAGCACCTCCAGCATGACCGTGTTGTCCAGGTGGTCACGGACCAGCCGCTGGCCGAGCAGACGCACCAGCGGCTCGGTGCTGCGGACCATCTCGGCGATGCGCTCGGCGCGGTCGGGGGCGGCGGGGTGCGCGTCCAGGTGTCGCAGGTGCGCCCGGATCTGGGCGTAGACGCGGGCCCGGTTGCGGCGCAGCAGGGGCTGCGCGAACCAGGCGAACACCACGCCCCGGGCCAGGTCGGCGATGGCGGGGAAGCGGACCTGCGTCGCGGCGATCAGCCGCTCCAGCGCCAGACCGGCCGGCTCGCGCAGCGACTCGTCCGGCGGGGTCTCCCGCAGCCACTCGCGCAGCAGCGACGCCACGACCGTGGCGTCGGCGGACGCGCGCTGCTGGGCCAGGAAGATCCGGAACACGGCGGCTTCCAGGCCGGGGGAGCGCTCCAGGTCGGTGACGCCGTAGTGGCTCAGCGCCTTGGCGAGCCGCGCCTGGAAGGCGTCGGGCAGCCCGGCCCGCTCCACGTCGAGGCTCTGCAGGTAGGTGTGGAAGTACTCCCGGGCGCTGCGGACGTGGGCGCCGCCGTCCTCGCCGGTCGGCCGGTTGCGGCTCAGCTCGGCCAGGTCGGCGAACACGTCGACGAGGTCCACCTCCGCGGCCAGCGGTCGGTGCCCGTCCTCGGCGGCCATCCGCCGCACCACGAGGTAGTCGTCGAGCACCCGGCGGTCGTCGTGCGGGTCGACGTCGAAACCGAGCAGCAGGCCGCGCAGATCCTCCTGACCGCGCCGGCTGCGCTCGTACGCCCCCGCGTTGTCGTCGGCGGCGGGCAGGTCCAGCTCGACGCTGGCGACGCTCGGGCCGGCCGCGGCCTCGCCCGCGTCGTCGGCGAGCGGCTCCAGCCGCAGCAGCGGCGCCCCGGCCTCCACCTGGCTGCCGACCGAGACGGCGCACTCCTTGAGCCGGGCCCTGAACGGCGCGCGCAGCACCGTCTCCATCTTCATGGCCTCCAGCACCAGCACCGGCGCCCCCGCCTCGACCTCGGCGCCGACCTCCAGCGGGGTGGCGACGACAAGCGCGGGCATGGGCGAGCGCAGGACGCCACCCTCGTCGCGGCTGACCCGGTGCGTCACACCGTCGACCTCGACCAGGTGGGTCGGGCCGTGCGTGCCGGCGAGCAGGCGGTACCGGATGCCGTTGACGACGATCTGGCCGGTGTGCCGGTCGAAGCGGTCCAGCTCGACGTCGGCGGTGCGCACGGCGTCGCCCGCTTCGATGCCGACGCGGAACCGGTGTGCGCCGATCCGCGCCACCCGCATCCGGTAGGTGACCCCACGCAGCTTGAGGTCCAGCGGCCGGCCGCTGGCGTGCTGCACCTGCGGGCGGCCACCGGCGGCGGTCGACAGCAGCCGTTGCCGCTCGGCGCGCTCCTCCTCCTCGTACGACTCGATGGCGGCGGCGGCCAGGGCGACCGCGGAGTGCCGGTGCGTGACGAGTCGGCCTTCGCCCCGGACCCGGTCGATCCAGCCGGTGTCGGCGCTGGCGTCGATGATCTCGGGCTGGTCGAGCAGGTCGAGCACGAAGCTCTTGTTCGTCGCGCCGCCCTCGATGATCACCGTGGTGTTGGCCATCGCCCGGCGCAGCTTGCCGAGCGCCTCGTCGCGGTCGCGCCCGTACGCGATGATCTTCGCGATCATCGAGTCGAAGTCGGCCGGGATGGTGTCGCCCTCGCTCACACCGGTGTCCACCCGGATGCCCGGGCCGGCGGGCAGGTCCAGCCGCGCGATGCGCCCCGGTGACGGCGCGAAGTCCCGGTCGGGGTCCTCGGCGTTGAGCCGGGCCTCGATGGCGTGCCCCCGCTCGGCCGGCGGCTCGCCGACGAGCCGGCCGCCGGACGCGACGTGCAGCTGCGCCTTGACCAGGTCGAATCCGGTGGTCAGCTCGGTGATCGGGTGCTCGACCTGGAGGCGGGTGTTGACCTCCAGGAACGCGAACAGCCGGTCGCCGGGGTGGTAGAGGAACTCGACGGTCGCCGCGCCCCGGTAGCCGACCGCCACGGCGAGCCGCTCCGCCGAGGTCTTCAGCTCGGCCGCCTGGGACGCGTCGAGCACCGGCGAGGCCGACTCCTCGATGACCTTCTGGTTGCGTCGCTGCACCGAGCAGTCGCGGACGCCGAGCGCCCACGCGGTGCCCTGGCCGTCGGCGATCACCTGGACCTCGACGTGCCGGGCGCCGGTGACCAGGCGCTCCAGGAACACGATGCCGCTGCCGAACGCCCGCGCCGCCTCCTGGCTGGTGCGCTCGTACGCGTCGACGAGTTCGGCCTCGTTGGTGACCACGCGGATGCCGCGCCCGCCGCCGCCGGCCGTCGCCTTCAGCATGAGCGGGTAGCCGATCTCGGCCGCCGCCGTCCGGGCGGCGTCCAGGGTCTCGACGGCGCCGCGGCTCCACGGCGCGACCGGTACGCCGACCTCCTCGGCGATCAGCTTCGCGCCGATCTTGTCGCCGAGCTGGCGCATGGCCTCCGGGCTCGGCCCGACGAACGTGACCCCGATCTTCTCGCACAGCTCGGCGAACGCCGGATCCTCGGCCACGAAGCCCCAACCGACCCACGCGGCGTCGGCGCCGGTCTCGGTCAGGGCGCGTTCCAGCGTCGCCAGGTTCAGGTACGGGCGCGCGGAGGCCGGCCCGAGGTCGTACGCGATGTCCGCCTCGCGCACGAAGGTGGCCGTGCGGTCGACGTCGGTGTGGAGGGCGACCGTCTCGATCCGGCTGCCCGTCTCCGCGGCCAGTTCCCGGACCGCGTGGATGAGCCGCATGGCGGCTTCACCACGGTTGACGATGGCGACACGGTTGAACACCCGACTGACCCCTTTGGTAGACCATGATGTGCGTGCCGGAAGTCGACGGCTCCCGGCAGTGGTCACTTTTCCGGCTCCGGACGGGCAGCGCCATGGCGCAACCGCCGAACCAACAGTCGCTCTGTTGTAGGAACCCAACAAAACTTTTTGGCTGTCGGGGCGTTGGCGTCGGATCTTCGCCCGATCCTCAACGTGGATGCCCAGATGTCCGTTGAGCGGGTGTTTGCCGTCATTTCGACGGTTGCGGGGCCGGACTGGCCGCCACGAAGAGGCCACCTCCGGTACGGCAGCCGTCTGTCCCATATTCAGATGTACCGCAGTCGTCGGCAGTTGATCAAAAAGGTGTGGGTGGTTCACCCCGGACGTCCCCGTCGTTCATCGGCGGGTGATCCGCTGACCAGGAAGATCATCGCCGGCCCGGGCCAGTCGCCCGTCCGGCGGGAACCTGCGGGCATCGGCCCGCAACCGCACCGAAGGAAGGAACGGCGATGAGGCCATCGAAGCTCGTACGCCCGGGTCTGGCGCTGCTGCTCGCCGCGGGGCTGAGCACGTCCGCGACGGCGGCCGACGCCGCCGGGATCGCGACGACGTCGTCGTCCGTGGCCCCGGTCACCGTCACGTCGAGCGAGCAGCTCGCCCCGGGTGTTACGTACGGCTCGTTCCAGGTGGACACCCCGCGCGGCGCGGCCGTCGGTTACCTGCTCACCGCCGACCTGCGCAGGAACAGGGTGTCGGTGGACCTGCTGCACCCGGACACCGTGGCGCAGCGCCAGGTCGTCTCGGCGATGACCAACGCGCAGGGCGCGATCGCCGGCGTGAACGGGGACTTCTTCAACATCAGCGAGACACACGCCGGCGTCGCACCGACCGGCTCGTCCTCCGGCCCGGAGATCGCCGACGGCGAGCAGCTCAAGTTCGCCGTGCCGACCGCCCAGCGCTTCGGGCCCGGCCTCGCCCCGGGCACCTCGACCCGCGACGTGTTCGGCGTCGGCGTGAACGGCGAGGCGCGTGTCGACACCCTGAGCCTCACCGGCGAGGTCCGCAGCGGACCGCACGCGATCGCCCTCAGTGGCCTCAACCAGTACGCGCTTCCGGTCGGCGGTGTCGGCCTCTTCACCTCCGCCTGGGGCACGGCCTCCCGGGTGCGGTCGACCTGCGGCAGCGACACCAGCCGCAACGACCCGTGCAGCACCCGCACGTACGAGGTGACCGTCCGCCGTGGAGTGGTGAGCGCGGTGGGTCGGACGCCCGGTGCGGGCGCGATCCCCGCCGACAGCCAGGTGCTGGTGGGCCGTGAGGGTGGCGCCGACGCGCTCGACGACCTCGCCGTCGGCGACCGGGTGGCGGTCCACGAGAAGCTCGCCTCCGCCGGCGCTCCCAAGCTGACGTTCGCGGTCGGCGGTGCGCCGATCCTGCGCGACGGCGTGCCGCTGGCCGGCCTCGATACCAGGACCGCAGCCGTGCGCAGCGCGGCCGGCGTCAGCCCGGACGGCAGGACGGTGTATCTCGTCGCGCTCGCCGGCCGTGCCCCGGCCAGCGCCGGCCTCACCATCGCCGAGCTGGCCGACGTGCTGCGCTCACTCGGCGCGCACGCGGCGGTCAACCTGGACGGCGGCGGCTCGACCACTGTCGCCGTCCGCGAGCCGGGCCAGGCGGCGGCCACCGCCCGCAACAGCCCCTCCGACGGTACGGAGCGCGCGGTCGCCAACGGCGTCGGAATCTTCGTCGGCCGTCACTGACCGAGCTGTCCGGGTTGGCGCACCGCCCGCGCCACAGTTCTTTCCTAGGACGCTTGAGGGGGTGTGCGGCCCGCCACGCGAGGCGGGCCGCACCGGGGGGTCTAACCGGCCAGACGGCCGCGCGTGGAGACGAAGTGGTACGACATGACGGCGAACGCGGGGTCGCGCGTCAGTCGACGAAAGGCGGTGAGCTGCTGGGGCGACAGACCCGCCGCCAGCAGGTCCGGCTCCAACTGCCGGGAGTTCGTCTCGTAGAGCGACGTGCCGCTCGACCCGCCCGCCCAGCTCTGCGAGTGGGTGATGGTGTCCACGTCGACGAGGCCCGCGAGGACCATCTCGGTGTGCACGTCCTGCGCCCACCCCAGGTCGGCGCCGTGGTCCTGCAACACACCCATCATGGTGTCCATCACCTGCGCGAACAGCTTCGCGGCGTCGTCGCTCGGCGCGTTCAGCACCCGCACCGGCGTCGTGCAGTCGAACTCCTCGACGAGCAGCCAGCCGTCGGGCGCCAGCGCGCCCGCGAGGGTGCGCAGGACCCGTCGGCGCTCGGGCAGGTGCAGCAGCACGAGACGGGCGTGGACCAGGTCGAACGTGTCCCCGGGCGGGAGGTCCGCGCGCACGTCGTGCCGGCGTACGCGCAGGTTGCCCTCCGCCACGAGGTGCGTGGGGTCGATGTCGGTGGCCAGCACGTGCCCGTCCGTGCCGACCGCGCGGGCGATCCGCCGGGCCATCGAGCCGCCACCGGCCCCGACCTCCCAGCAGGTCGAGCCGAGGCGTAGCACCGGGCGGGCCAGGCGGCGCATCGTGATCGGGTCCAGGAAGGACTCCAGCGCCCGCATCTGCGGGACCGCGTCCGGTGCGCCGTTGTCGAAGGTGTACGCGCCATCACTGGTGGGGGTCGCCATCGTCTTCTGCCTCTCCGAGAGGGATCGGGTGACTAGCGGGGTGTCGGCCGGTGGGCCGACGGATCGGGTGACCTACGGGGTGTCGGCCCAGAGCCGAGGGGTCGATCGGGTCACCGGGGGCGACGCGGTGGGGGCGATGCCGACGATCGCCTCCAGCGGACCCGGGTCGCTGCGCGCCTCGGTTGTCGGCCGGTCGTAGACGACCCGGCCGTACTCCAGCACCGCGACCCGGTCGGCGACCTCGATCGCGTGGCGGAGCTGCTGTTCGACGAGCAGCACGGTCAGACCTCCGGCGGCCAGGTGGCCGATGAGGTCGCGGACCCGGGCGGCCAGGTCGGGGGAGAGCCCCTCGCAGGGCTCGTCGAGCAGCAGCACCCGTGGCTGACCGAGCAGCGCGCGAGCGATGGCCAGCATCTGCTGCTCGCCGCCGGAGAGCTCGCAGCCGCGGTGGCGCAGCCGTGCCGCCAGCCGGGGCAGCAGTTCGAGGATCCGGGGCACCGTCCAGCCCTCGCCGCCCGGTGTCGCGGCCCGCCACGGCGACGCCGCCAGGACGAGGTGCTCGGCCACCGTCAACCGGGAGAAGACCCGCCGGCCCTGCGGCACGAGGCCGACGCCGGACTGGGCGACCCGGTGGGGCTGCCGCCCGGCCACGTGGACGCCGCCGATCTCGATGCGTCCGCTGGAGGCGCGCACCAACCCGGCGATGGTGTGCACGAGGGTGCTCTTGCCCGCCCCGTTGCGGCCCACCACTGCCTGGATGCTGCCCGGGTGCACCCGGAGGTCCACCTCGTGCAGCACGATCCCCCCGGCGTAGCCGGCGCAGAGCCGCTCCACGTACAGCATCAGGACATCCCGTCGGCGTAGGCCTGCCGCACCAGCGGCGAGGTACGGATCTCGTCAGGTGTGCCGGCGGCCAGTGTCCGGCCGTCGCGCAGCACGGTGACGGTGTCGCAGAGGGCGTACACCAGGTCCAGATGGTGTTCGACCAGCAGCACGGCGACCTCCCGGGGCAGCGCCGCCAGCAGCTCGGCCAGCCGGTCGACCTCGGTGGCCGACAGCCCGGCCGCCGGCTCGTCGAGCAGCAGCAGGCGCGGACGGCCGGCGAGGGCCATCGCGATCTCCACCTGCCGGCGCTGGCCGTGCGCGAGGTGACCGGCCGGCACCGTCGCGAGATCGGACAGGCCCAGCTGGTCGAGCAGGCCGGCGGCGAGCCGGCGGGCCGTGCCCCGGGTCCCACCGGGCCACCACCTGCGACGTCGGATGGTTCGCGGCAGGGCGGCGACCTCGATGTTCTCGATCGTGGTGAGGGTCGCGAAGACCGCGGGGCGCTGATGGGTCCGGTTGATGCCGCGGCGGGCCCGCGCCGCCGGACCGAGCCGGCTGACGTCGCGGCCGGCGAAGCGCACCGTGCCGCGCTGCGGCCGTGTCGTGGCGCCGAGCACGTTGAGCAGGGTCGTCTTGCCGGCCCCGTTCGGCCCGATCACTGCGTGTCGCTGGCCGTCGTGCACGCACAGGTCGACGTCGGTGAGCGCGGCCAGCGAGCCGTACCGCACGCTGATCTTCTCGGCGCTCAGCAGGCAGTTCATACCCGCAGCTCCGGCGTCGGGCCGCGGTCGCGGGTGGGTGTCGCAGCCGGCTGGCGCGGCGCGGGGATCGGTGGCCGGGATCCGCCGCGCGGTCGGCGGACCCGGGTGACGCCGGTGGGCAGCAGGTAGACCGTCGCCACGAACAGGGCGCCCAGCACCAGCGGCGCGTGACCGGGCAGCACCCCGAACAACCAGTCCCGTACGGCGATGACGAGCGCCGCCCCGACCAGCGCGCCGCCGATCGACGCGGTGCCGCCGATGACGACCCCGAGCAGGAGCAGCGCGGAGGTGTCGAAGCCGAAGTCGGCGGGGGAGATGTACTGCTGGGCGACGACGAGCAGGGAGCCGGCGGCGCCGGCGATCGCCCCGGCGGCGACGTGTGCGCCGGACAGGTACAGCCCCACCCGGTGCCCGCTGGCCCGCAGCCGCATCTCGTCGTCCCGGCCGGCGCGCAGCAGCGGCCCGACCCGGGTCCGCAGCAGCAGGAGCACCGCGCCGACGAGTGTCGCCACGACGGCCAGCGTGTAGAGATAGCGGGCCTGGTCGGTGGCCAGGACCGGCAGCCCCCACAGTGGACGGACCGGGGTGATGCCGGCCAGGCCGTCCGTGCCACCGGTCACCGACCGCCAGCGCCCGAGGACGGTCACGGCGAGTTCGCCGATCGCCAGGGTGATCATCAGGACGATGACTCCCCGGGCCGGGACGATCAGCGGCAGGGTCACGGCGGCGAGCGTCGCCCCGGCCAGCGCCGCCACGGCGACCTGCACGACGCCGACGTCGGAGACCTGGCTGCCGAGCACGGCGCTGGCGTACGCGCCGGCGGCGTACGGCGCGGTCTGGCCCAGGGTGGGCATGCCGGCGACACCGGTGAGCAGCGCCACGCTCACCCCGACCAGGCCCAGCGCGAGCGTCCGGGCGAGGATCGCCGCGGTGTAGTCGTCCACCACCCACGGCACCACGACCAGGCCGGCCAGGACGACCGTCGCGACGGCGAGACGTACCCGGCGGATCACCTCGTCCCTCACGCCGCCGCCCACCGTGGGGCCAGGCCCCGTGCCCGCACGGCGAGCACGGCGGCCATGGCGGCGAACAGCAGGAACGGGGCGGCCGACGGCAGCAGCGCCACGCCCAGGGTCTGGATCTCCCCGATCGCCAGCGCCGCGAGCAGGGTGCCTCCCATGGATCCGAGGCCGCCGAGGACGACGACCACGAGCGAGAGCAGCAGCACCGTGTCGGCGGTGTCGGCCCCGGGGCCGATGATCGGGGCGCCCAGAACCCCGGCCGCGCCGGCCAGCGCGCCACCGGCGGCGAGCACACCGACCCGGATCCGCGTGGGGCTCACGCCCAGGCAGGCGACCATCTCCGGGTCGTCCACGGCGGCGCGGACCAGCATCCCGGCCCGGGTCCGCCGCACCGTCAGGTAGAGCCCGGCCGCGAGCGCCGCGGCCACGACGATGAACACCAGCCGGTACGCGGCGTAGCGGTGCCCGGCGACCGCCACCGACCCGTCGAGGGCGGCGGGCACCAGCACCTGCGGATCGTCGGGCCCGAAGCCGGCGACGAGCAGGCTGCCGCCGGCCAGCGCCACCCCGAAGGTCAGCAGCGCCTGGGTGAGATGGTTGCCGGTGGCGACAGGTGTGAGCAGGCCGGCGAGCAGCACACCCGCCGCGGCGGCGGCCAGCACGCCGACACCCAGCGCCAGGGCCAGACTCGCCCAACCGCCGTCGAGCAGCGCCGCGGCCGTGTAGCCGCCGATCGCGTACAGCATGCCGTGCGCCAGGTTGAGGATGTTGGCGACGCCGAAACAGAAGACCAGGCCCGCCGCCGCCACGAAGACGAGCAGCCCGTAGGCGACACCGTCCAGCGCCGGGATGACGTACGGGTCGATCCGGTTCGGGCCGGCCGCCACCGCGATCACCGGCCGATGGTCGCGAGGTCACCCACGACGGTGTTGGACAGCGCCCGACCGTCCTGGCGGACCTGACGCAGGTACCACTTCTGCACCGGCGAGTGCGTGACGGTGGAGAACTGCCACGCGCCGCGCGGGCTGGCGATCTGCCCGAGCTTGCCGATCTGCGCGTTGATGGCCTCCGGTGTCGGGTCGTCGCCGGCCGCCCCGATGGCCCGGTCGAGCACCGCCGCCGCGTCGTACGACGCCAGGGCGTACGTCGTCGGCGACCCGTCGTGCTTGGCCTTCCACGCTGCGACGAAGCCCCGGTTCTCGGCGTTGTCGAGGTCGGGGGAGTAGTTGAGCACCGAGAAGATGTCCCGGGCCGCCTCGCCCTGCGCGTTGAGCACGCCGCCCTCGGTGAGGAAGCCGGCCGCGTACAGCGGAATGTCCTTGATCTCGGACTGCGCGTACTGCTTGACGAAGTCGACGGCCGCGCTGCCGGCGTAGAAGGTGTAGACCGCCTGCGCGCCGGACGCCTTGATCCGCGCGAAGTACGGCGTGAAGTTGGTGGTGGCCGGGAACGGGGTGAAGGTGGTCTTGCCGTCGGGGTTGGCGAGCGTTCCGCCGGCCTTCGCGAATGCCTCGGTGAAGCCGCGCAGCTCGTCCCAGCCGCCCTGGTAGTCGGGGCCGATGGCGTACACCGAGCCCTTGACGTTGTCCTTGACGTGCTGGGCGATCGCGGCGCCCGGCTCGTCGGAGAGGTACGAGGTGTGCCAGACCCGGGAGACGTCCTTGATCTCGGGTCGGCCGTTGGAGCCGACGAGCGGGACCTTGGTCTCCTGCAGCAGCGGGTAGACGCCGGCCACCGAACCGCCGCCGACGATGCCGGTGAGCGCGGCCACGCGGTCCTGCTTGAGCAGCTTGGTCGCGGCGGGCACGGCGGTCGCGGCGCCGTTGCCCTCGTCGGCGACGACGAGGTCGACTTGCCGGCCGCCGAGCTTGCCGTCGTGCGTGTCCAGGTACAGCTCGAAGCCGTCGCGGATCTCCTTGCCGACGGACTGGTACGTGCCGGACAGCGAGGCGAGCAGACCGATCTTGATGGATCCGCCGCCGGTCGTGCCGGGCTCATCGTCGGCGCAGGCTGTGCTGGCGGTCAGCACGAGCGCGAGCAGCGCGGCGGTGAGGGCACGGCTGCGCGCAGGGGTGGTGAGGGACATGTCGTCTCCAGGGGAAGGGGAGGGGTCTGTCGGTGGGGTCAGCGGCTGCGGGCGAGCGCCGCACGGGCCGCGGGGGTCAGCGCGTCGCCGATCCGGTTGGCCAGCTCCGTCATCTCGTAGGAGACCTTGCCCACGTCGCACTCGGGCGCGGCGAGCACCAGCAGCGACGCCCCGTCGTTGAAGGCCATCGAGAACATGAATCCGCCTTCGAGCTGGGTGACGTTGGAGATCACCGCCCCCGCGTCGAAGAAGGCAGCCGCGCCGCGCAGCAGGCTGACCAGGCCGCTGCCCGTCGCGGCGAGCTGGTCGGCCCGGTCCGGCGGCAGGTCGCGGGTGGCGGCCACCATCAGGCCGTCACTGGAGATGGCTATCGCATGGCTGACCTCGGTCGCGCGCTCGGCGAAGCTGTCCAGCAGCCAGCCGAGGTCCTGGTGGTCGGTCACGTGCTCTCCCTGTCGGTCATGAATTGCCGCTGTTGATCGGGGTGCGTCGGCGGGCCGCCACTCCGCGCGCGTACGCGGCCATCGCGCTGGCGACCTGGGCCGGGTCCCGGTATTCGGAGCGTTGTTGTTGCGGCGCCACGGTGACGCCGCCGGGCA
The DNA here is from genome assembly GCF_021442385.1 of Micromonospora sp. MH99. GTDB lineage: Bacteria > Actinomycetota > Actinomycetes > Mycobacteriales > Micromonosporaceae > Micromonospora. The sequence goes on along the minus strand of NZ_MUZA01000005.1, from coordinate 34,215 downwards.
CCAGGTGTCGTTGCGGCTGCCGTTTGGGCAGGCCGGAGTTGGTGGTCGTGGCCACGTCGGGGGTGTGCGCCTGCGCGGCGGTACGCCAGGCGTCGTCGGCGGGGCTGGACCACTGCCGGCCGTCGGAGGAGTCGACGACATCGGCGTGGAACCAGTGGTTGACCTGTTCGAAGATGAGCAGCTCCTCGGTCGGCGCGTCGCCGGGGTCCACGCTGGGCGTCGGGCGGAACACGGGCGCCGCCGGGAGGGTCCGCGCGGCGGGGGCGTGCCCGGCGGTGGGCTCGGGCCGCGGCCGGTACGGCGGGGGTGCGGATGTGCGGGCGGCCCGCCGCGACAGCCGGCCGGGCGCGAGCAGGTACTCCTCCGGCGGCAACGACCGGATCATCGCCGCGGGCAGTGTCGCCTCGGCGAGGGTGCCGCGGCGGGGGCCGCGACGCAGTTGGACGCTGGCGCCGAGGCGGGCGGCGAGTTGGCCCACGACGACGAGCCCCATGGCCCGTACGGCGGCGACGTCGATGGCGGGCGGCCGGGCCAGCAGCTCGTTGAGCTGCTGCAACCGTTGTGGGGGCAGACCCACGCCCTCGTCGCTGATCTGGATGATGACCCGGTCGCCGAGGCTGCGGCCGCTCACCCAGGTCTCGCTGCCCGGCGGCGAGTACGCGGTCGCGTTGTCCATGAGTTCGGCGAGCAGGTGCACGACCTCGTCGACGGACTTGGCGGCCACGGCGACGTCGCCGTCGATCATGCCGAGCCGGATGCGCGCGTAGTGCTCGATCTGGGACAGCGCCGCCTGGAGCACCTGTTGCAGCGGGACGTCGTGTCGACGTACCCGGCCCACGCCGACGCCGCCGAGCACGAGCAGGCTGGCGTTGATGCGGCCCATCCGGGTCGCCAGGTTGTCCAGGGTGTAGAGCTGGTCCAGGCGGTCGGGGTCGGTCTCGTCCCGTTCGACCCGGTCGACCTGGGCCAGGACGGCGTCGACAAGCCGCTGTTCGCGTCGGCTCAGGTGGATGAAGATGTCGGCGGTGTTGGCGCGCATCACGGCCTGTTCGGCGGCGGTCCGCACGGCTGCCTGGTGCACGGCGGTGAACGCCTGACCCAGCTCGCCGATCTCGTCGTCGCTGGAGGGTTCCAGGGCCGCGGTGGACTGTTGACGGGCCAGCTCGTCGGGGTCGACGCTCGCGCTGTCGGGGCGCTGCAGCCGGGCCACCACGGCGGGGAGCTGTTCGAACGCGAGGGCGTTGGCCGCGTCGCGCAGCCGTCGCAGCCGGCGGGTGATCTGCCGGGCGACGGCCCAGGTCACGAGCGCGGTCAGCAGCAGCGCCAGCAGGACGCCGATCGCCTCGGCCACGGCCCTGCGACGCTGGTCGGCGTGGGCGGCCCGGACGTCGTCGAGCACCGCGACGTCGACGCGCCCCCGCAGGTCGGCGAGGCGGGCGGCGCGCTGCTGTGTCGTGGTCACCCAGTCGGCGGTCTTCAGGCGCAGTGGCGTGCCCGGCTGGGCGCGGGACACCTCGTCCTGCATCCGTTGCAGGGCGAGCGCCTCCTTTCCGGTGCCGGCCTGCTCCCACCAGATGCTCCACTCGGTCGGGGCGAGGGCCAGGAACGACAGGCTGGACTCGGTGTAGCTGGTGCGGGCGGCGGTGATGTCCTGCTGGGTGGCGGGGGTCAGCTCGCCGGCCGCGACGGCGCGGAGCACGGCGACCTGTTGTTGGCCGATCGCCTCGGCGGTCTTCGACAGGGCGGCCGAGGCTCGGATCCCGTCGGCGAGCCGGGCGTTGACGACGCCGTGCGAGACGTTCTCCCGGAAGGTGATCAGGTCGGCGATGGCGATGCGGTAGCTGAAGGTCATCGCGGACACCGAGGCGTGCTCGGCCGTGCGGACCTGGGTGCGCAGCGGAGCCAGACCGTCCAACGCCGCGTCGATGCGGCGCAGGAGTGCCGCGTCGGCGTCGGTGGGCACCTTGTCGCGTTGTCGGCGGTACCGCTCGACGGCGGCGTCGGTGGCGCCCAGCTCCACGCCGAAGGCGTCCTGCTGCTCTGCGTCGGGGTGGGTGAGCAGGTCGGCGGCGGCGGCCCGTTCGCGTTGCAGCCGGTACGCCAGGTCGCCGGCCTCGGCGCCGAGGCGTGCCACGACCTCGAGGTCGCTGGCGCGGGTCGTCTGGCGCGCGCTCTCGGTCAGCGCGAGGCCGGCGAACCCGATCACGGCCACCAGTGGTGCCGCCACGATGAGGCGCATCCGACCGGCGATCTTCCAGGCGCGTCGACTCCTCGGGTAGGGTCGGGCCGCGTGGGACCTCGTGCTCGACGCCAAGATTGACTCCCACGACTCGTCGATGACGGTCTATACGCACCTTGCCGAATGCAAGTCCCATTCCGCCGGAACCCGCGCTCGGAGGCCAGACCTGGCGGTGGTACAAACTGGCCGTACCAGCATCTGTACCCAGAGTCAGCGGCCGGTGGCGCGCAGCTGTCGTTAGCCGGTGCCCGCGCTCAGCGCTGGTCGTCGAGGTGCTCGGGCGCGCGGCGCGGCCCGGGGTCGTCCGCTTCCGGTTGGCTGCTGAGCACCTGGCCGATCAGCTCACGCAGCTCGTCGATGGCGTCCACCACGGCGCCCGGGTCGCGCGCGTCGCGCCGACTCCGCTGGCGCGGTACGGGCGGATCGAGTCGCGCCTGCTCGGGGGTCCGTGGGCCCCGCCGGCCGTCGGCCGCCAACTGCTCGGCCGCGACCTGCGGCCACAGGGAGGCCAGCAGGCCGCCGGTGTCGAGCACGTCGTCGCAGCGCACCGCGAACTCGTGGCTGCCGAAGCGGCGGCCCGACTCCACCGCGGCCACCGTCTCCCGGCTGAACCGCACCAGGTCCGCCAGGGCCCGCTGGGTCAGTCCCCGTCGGACCCGGCAGCTGCGCAGCTCCCAGCGGAACTGTTGGCTGGCCGCGGAGTGAGCGGCGCTCGGCGGGGGCGTGTGCTCCATGCGCTCACCTTCGTGGCACCCGCGAATCAGCAGCAGGTGTCAGATCGAGATTGGCCGATGGGCTGAACATTCATAGGGGGCAATTCTTAACCCTGGACACGATGGGTGTGAAGACGTGCGCCGAGATGGATCGCCGCGCATACCGTACGAGCCCACGCGCCCGACCGCCGAGGAGTGTCCTGCCGGTCGGACCCGGCCGCGTCAGGCGGGCCCGCAGGTCAGCGCCGCCGGTCTCATCGTCGTCAGGCGGCGTGTGCCTCGGTGGTGGCGGCCGGAGCTGCCGTCGGGCGGTCGGCGGGCGCGAGAATATCGATTGTCGCGACCAGTGCGTGGTGCGCGCGAAAAGACACATTGGGCTTGAATGAGCGGCGGTGCTCGGGTGCCAGTCGGAGGCCGGGAATGGCGGCCGCGAGTCGGGTGAGAGCCACACCGGCCTCCAGTCGCGCCAATGCGGCGCCGATGCAGAAATGCGGGCCGTGGCCGAACGACAGGTGGTCGGCGGCGTCGAGGCGACGTGGGTCGAACCGGTCCGGGTGGGCGAAGACCGCCGGGTCCCGGTTCGCCGCCCCGATCATCAGCAGGCACCGCGCGCCCGCCGGAATGGTGACCCCGCCCAGGGTGACGTCGCGGCGGGTCACCCGCAGCCAACCGTCGATGGCGGGCGCGAACCGGAGGGTCTCGGTCACGAAGTCGGGCACGGATCGTGGGTCGGCGACCAGCGCCTGCCATCGCCGCCGGTCGGACAGGGCCCCGTCGAGCGCGTGGGCGAGCAGGCCGGCGGTCGTCTCGTGCCCGGCGACCAGCAGGTTGAAGGCGAGGCTCGCCACCTCGGTCACCGTCAGCACCGTGTCGTCGTCGTCGCGGTAGGCCAGCGCCCGGCTGATGAAGTCGGCGCCCTCGGGTCCACTGTCGAGTCGCCGCCGTACCAGATCCTGGCAGTAGTGCCAGAACTCCAGCAGCCCCCGGGCCAGACGTACCTGCTCGTCCGGGTCCGGCTGCCCCCAGATCAGGGCGAGCTGACCGTCCGCCCACCGCCGGATCTGGTCGACGTCGGCGTCGGGCACCCCGAGGATGTCCAGGATGACCAGCAGCGGAAGCTCGGTGGTGAACTCACCGACGAGATCCGCCCGCCGGCCGGCCCGGACCACGAGTCGGGCCACCAGGTCGTCGACGCGGCGACGGACGATCGCGCCGTACTCGGCCTCGGCCCGGTCCGCGGTGTTGGCGAAGGTGGCCCGCAGGGCGCGGCGGGTGCGGGGGTGCGTCGGCGGGTCGGCGGCGGCCGTCGTGGGTGGCGCGTCGATCCGCATGATGACGCTCATCGCCTCCGGGCAGACCTCGTAGATCGGGGCGAGGGTGAGGGCGTTGCCGAACGTCGCGGCGTCGGCGAGGCCTTGTCGGACGTCCGCGTGCCGGCTGATCAGCCACAGGCCCAGATCCTCGGCGTAGGGCACCCGGTCGGGATCGTCGAGAATGCGTCGCCAGGCGCTTGCGGGATCGGTGAGATAGACACCGGAAAACGGATTCAACTGCATCGAACGCCTCCTGACGCGCCGCGCGAAACCAACGACGCTCGCATTCCGCACGCCGCCGATGGGGGGCCGACAATGGTGCGCGTCTGCCGCGCGCTCTTCACGGTGCGCCGGCTCGATGCGCAAGTCAAGATTGGTAGGCATCTATTTGATAGCGTGCTAATCGTTCCTCGCGGAACCATTGTGGAGCTGGCCGGCTGCACCTTGCACTCCGGTGTTTGCCAGCTTCCATCCCCGGGCGCGAGCCCGATCGCGACTCAGCCCTCCACGATGGTCGACGGGATTGCCGGATTGTGCAAATCCTCATTCCCGGCAACGATTCCGCACGGAGGGAGGTGACGCCGCGGCGAAAGGCGAACTCGGGCAGGGCGCTCAGCCGTCGGCGCGTTGAGCCACCGGCTTGGTCAGGTGGGCCAGCCAACCGCCCAGGCGCCCCAGCACGCCAGTCGATTCGAGCAACGACATTCCGCCGCCCACCATTGCCACACCCGCCGTGGCGGCGATCATCCCGACCGGATACTCCCGGGCGTGGAACGCCAGCAGGCCCAGCACGGTGACCGCCGCCCCGCTGAGAGCCAGCAGCGCACCGGCCAGGGCGTCCCGCTGCTCGGCGAACACGAAGACGAGCGTCACGCCCAGCCAGCACAGACCGGCCACCGCGACCAGGGCGGCGGTCACCAGGGATCCCTCGCGAGCCAGACCCACGCTGGCGGGAACGCTCAGCACACCCAGCGCGCCGGCCCGGGACCACGACACACGGGCCTCGCGCAGCAGCGCGAGGCCGGTGCTGCCCGCGCCGAAGAGGTGCCGGCGGTCATAGAGGACGAGGAGGCCCAACGCCACGGCGAAGCTGCCCAGGGTCACCCCGACGAACCGGGCGCCGGCCCGCTCGACGTGGACGGCGTCGGTGACGACGAACAGACCCGCGGTGCAGACGCTGATTCCGGCCAGCGAGGTCAGGGCTGTCGCCCGGTCCCGGGCGACCAACGCGGCGCAGGCGATCGCCACGACCGCCACCAGGGTGAGCGGCCCGGCCCACGACGACGGCGTCGTCACGGCCAGCGCGACACCGGCGACCGCGACGTAGAGCAGGATCCGGGGCAGCGCCTCGGCCAGCGGGGCCCGTTCGTCGAGTCGATTGTGGCCGTACACCACCGCCACCACCAGGATCACCGCGCCGACGGCCACCGGCGGGAGGACGGTGGCCAGCTGGTTCAGGGCCACGGCCGAGCCCGCCGGGCCGAGCCACCCGACCAACCGCAGCCGCCACCGCGCGGTCCCGGTCCGCGGCGGGCAGGGCTGCGGTTCGCGTACGGACGACATGCCGCCAGCCTCGCACCCGGTCGCCAGTCGCGGCGAGGGCTCGCCGCCGGCCGGGGTGCGGCCGACGGCGAGCGCGGGTGTACGGATCAGGAGTACGGCAGGCGTAGCACCGACTGGTTGCCGAGGCCCAGCGTGGTGGGGTTGTTGCCGATGGCGGACCAGACCTCCACCCGCACGGTGCCGTTGCTCAACGTGCCCAACGTGCCGGTGGCCGAGGCCAGGCCGGCGTTCTGGGTGTAGTGCTCGTAGCCGGGAACCGGGTCGGTGGCGAAGTAGCGCCAGGTCTCCGTCCGGTCCCAGCTGCCGTTTCCGGTCAGGTCGTAGGAGACGCGCACCTGCACCCCGTTGCCGACGGCGGTGCCGGCGTCCAGGAACAGGTCGAACGCGGTCTGCGCCCCGGAGTAGGCGAGGTTGAGCCCGGTCGCCGTGAAGACCTGCGGGTTGGTCGGCGTACCGTCGTGGTTTCCGTTGGCGGCCGCGACAGTTGTCGTGCCCGCGCTGCCGGCGGCGCCCAGCCCGCCACCGGCCAACAGGTACCGCGTGGGCGAGCCCGAACTCGGCGGCGGCGTGGTCGGCGGCGCGGTCGTCGGCGGCGCCGTGGTCGGCGGTGCCGTGGTCGGCGGCGCGGTGGTCGGCGGGTTCGTGCTCGGCGGCACGCCGCCGGAGGCGTTGCCCCCGCTCCAGGTGTACGCCCCGGTGGTGGCCGTCTTTCCGGCCGCCACGGTGAGCCGGGTGCCGGTGGAGAACGTGACGGTGATCGGGTTCGCCGACGGGTTCGATGCCACGTAGGTGCGCGTCCCGTTGCGGGAGAAGACAGCGCTCAGCGGGTGGTTGGCGGTGACCGACGTGTCGACGGTGCCCAGCGCCGCGAGGTTACGGATCCAGTGGAAGGTGTGCGCCCGGCTCTCGCCCTCCTCGGGGGTGTAGCCCGGGTTGGCGCGCAGGTTCGCCAGGGCCGCGTCGGGGTCGCCGAGGGCCTGGAACTGCCAGAGGATGTCCTGCCACACCGTCGGCGGTCCGCCGTTGTTGCGGACCAACTCGGCGTAGTTGGTGCGCACGTACGCCGGGTTGTTGCCGAGGTAGAGGTGCCCGCCGGTGACCGGCAGCAGGTTGATGCCCTGGATCATCTCCGGATCGGCGCTGAACCAGGTGGCGTACGCGCCGCCGTCGCCCCAGACCATGCCGACGGTGGAGTGCCCGAAGGCGGCGGGGAAGTTCTGGTCGCTGACGTCGAACCAGTACTCCTGGATGGCCGCTGCCTGTGTCGTGTAGAGGAAGATGCCGGCGTCGCGCACTGTGGTGTCGCCGGTGACCTGCCCCCACTGGATGAGGGCGTTGGCGAAGTTCATCCCCTCCGAGGACGACTCCTGGTTGTTGCCGGAGCCGAACGAGCCGTGCCCGGACGCCCAGTCGTGGCCGGCGTAGATGTCGAAGTCGCGCAGGTAGGGAAAGCGGGTGTCGTCGCGGCGGTAGTTGTTGGCGTCGCGGATCAGCAGGTCCACCATGCCGCCGTAGCGGCTGGTGGCGGCCCAGGACGGGTCGAACTTGGCAAGTGTCGCGGCCGCGGCGATGAAGTAGCCGTAGTGGAAGTGGTGGTCGTTGAGTTCCTGGTCGGAGCCGTACGACGCCGGGTAGCCGATCAGGGTGCCCCAGTTGGCGTCGTAGTAGAAGAGCTTCTGGGTCTTGCCGCTGGACGCGGTGAACCAGTCGGTGAGGGTGCTGCGGATCGCGTTCAGGGCGCTGTCGCGGGTGGCCGTGTCGTTGACCAGGTCGGCGATCTCGGCGAGCCGGGCGGCCCGGCCGAGGCCCTTGCCGGTCCAGTACGTGTCGTTGCCCCGCTGGTCCATGGGGTTGCTCCGCGCGGCGGCCAGGTGGCCGGTGAGCGTGGCCAGGTCCGCGCCGCTGCCGTCGCCGACGGCCGGCAGTTCGGGCAGGACACCCTGGAACGCCATGGCGGTCCGGAACTGGTTGACCCCGGTGAGGACCTTCATCCGGCCGCGCGCCGACGGGTAGGTCGGCGTGATCGGCGTCGAGCCGGCAAGCGACTTCCACTGGTGCGGGTAGAGGCTGACCACCGTCTGCGTGGCGGTCCCCTCCCGTGCGGTGGTGGTGAACGCGTACGTCGTGCTCAGGCCGTTGGTCGCCGGGTCGTAGGCGTACGAGACCCGGGTGCCGGTGACGTGGGCGTGCGCGTAACGGCCGTAGGTGGTGGCCAGGTCGGCGCGTTCGGTGGCGCTGGCCGTCGGAGGCAGCAGGGCCACCGAGAAGTAGCCCCGACCGGCCAGCGTGGAGGAGATGCGGCCACCGCTGACGGTCCAGGTCGCGCCGCTGGGGGCGTACGCCACGTAGTCGTGGCCGTTGACCCGGAAGCCGATGGTGGCGCCGCCGTTGGACCAGACGTCGGCGGTGCCGGACGTGCCGATCACCGCGTCGCCGCCGCTGGCCTGGAAGTACGCGAACGGCAGGCCGTGGCCGATGGTGGCGCGCAGGGTGCGGCTTCCGTCGCTCCAGTACGGGCTGACCGTCCAGTCGGTCCAGCCGTCCACCTTGACCTGGGGCGCGGCGAGCCCGGCGACGCCGACGCGGATGTCCTGCACGTACGGGTAGTGGTACTCACCGACGCCGTTGGCCGTGCCGCTGATGGCGGGTGTGGAGTTGGCGGAGAAGCCCAGGCCGTCGGTGAACGTGTCGTAGGAGGTCGGGTGGGCGTGCAGGGGCTCGCTGAAGGCGCAGTCGGTGCGCTTGAACAGCAGCGACGACCACCAGTCGTTGGTGGGTACGGCACCGGCGGGCGCGTTGGCGGTGGCGAACTGCCGGGGGTTGGTGGACATCGCGCCGCAGCCGGTGGGGAGCGCGCCGACCGGGGTGGTGGTGTAGCTGCCGGCGCCCACGGGTGCGGCCTCGGCGGCGCGGGTGACGGGGATCGTGAGGCCACCGACGACCAGGGCCAGGACTGCGGCGGCTGCCAGGGCCCAGCGGCGGTGGGGGACGGGAGGTTTCATGGTGCCTCCATCGCGCGTCCCGGTACGGACCGTGCCGGCCCGGGCGCGTAGCGTCTGAATTGTGGAAAACGTCGATCGAGAGAGCGCTCTCTCAGGCGGCACGGTAATCGACCCCCGAGATCCCCGTCAATGTGTCAGTCCGGTTGCGTGCTGATGTCGCGAACTGATCGCCCGCCGCGCCGGCGCGGCGTCAGCTCTCCGCCACGCCGATCCCGTCCAGGTCGGCGTGCAGCGCGGTCGGCGCGCGCATCCGCCACGCGTCTGTCACGAGTTCACTGAGGCGCTCGACGTCGACAGCCGCCAGACGCAGCATCACCAGCGGCAGGCCGTCGTAACCGGACGTGGTGAAGAAGACCTCGGGTTCGCCGAGCAGGAGAGCCTGCTTCTCGGCCTCGTCCCCGACGAACAGCACCGCGATGTCGCGCCGGATCACCCGCGGCTTGCCCGGCCTGCGCTCGGGATAGGACCAGACGAAACCCTTGTCGGCCACCCGGAAGTCGAAACCCTCGCTCTGGATCTCGACCGTGTGGGGCAGGGCCAGGGCCAGGCGGCGTACGTCGTCGGCGTCAGCCACCGGGACCTCGCACCGCGCGTGCCATCCGCATGCGCCGAGATTACGCACCGGGACCGACACCTCGCGGGCGGGCCGCCCCACCGGCGGCGTCAGCCGGCGGACAGGTCGACGGCGGTGGCGCCGACGACCGCCCGGTCGCTCTCGCGCTGGACGTAGCCGATCACCTTGGACCGGTCGGGGTCGAGATCCGGCGGCGTGGTCAGTTCCACCTGCCCCTGCTCGGCGTCCAGGGGCACCGAGGCGAAGGCGCGTACCACGTTGTCCTGCCGCAGCGTCCGGCCGGCGTTCTCGCCGCGGGCGATCTGGCTGAGCAGGCCGCGTTGCACGAGCGCCACGTTCACCACCGCGTGCTGCGACAGCCGCTCACTCCGGTAGCCCACCACCATCCGCCGTCCGCCGTCGGCGACCTCCGCGACGGACAGGGTCAGGGGCGCGGCGGCGGGCGACATCAGGGCGGACGCGACGGCCCTCGCCGCCCGGCCACGGTCGGAGCCGACGAACTCCACGGTGCCGTTGACGATCATCTGCGGGGTGTAGAGACGCCCCGAGCCGAAGCCGCGGGCGTACGCCTCCTGCCGCGCCGTGTGGGCCGCGTCCGCGAACTGGTCGGGCCAGCCCAGATCGTCCCAGTAGTCGACGTGGAAGCCGAGGGCGAAGACGGGCTCGCCTCGCGTCCGGGAGTCGTGGTCGATCTCGGTCAGCAGTTCCTCCGCGGGAGGGCAGCTGTTGCAGCCCTGGGAGCTGAACAGTTCCACGACGGCGACGCCGTCGCCCGGCGTGAGGGACTGCCGATCCGGCTGACGGGCGGGGTCCGACCCGTGCGGCGCTGGGTTCGTCATGGCCGTCTCCTCCCCGAGCTGCTGGCGACCTGGCGATTTCCCGTTACCGCACCGGCAACGCCTGGTCAGCGAGGCCGGGAGGGCGCACGGGTGCGTTCGGGGACCGCACGTGCCTCCCTACCACGAATCCACCGTTGCGCCCGGCGATGCCACTTACGGGTAAAGCCCGCCTAACCGCCGTCATCCTCCGATAGCGTGCCAATGAGAGGAAACCTCGTATTTCGTCCCACGATGCGGCTAAGGAGTCAGTAATGAAGCGCAGCGTAGCGCTAGCGGCGGCCCTCCTGGCGGGTCTGACCAGCGTCGGAACGCTTCCCGGACCTGCCTGGGCCGACGGCGGCGGCCCGTCCGGCAACCACGACGACCGCGGGGGAGGTGGACACCACCACGACGGCGAGGGCGCGGTCTTCGTCCAGACCAACAAGGCCGAGGGCAACACCATCAAGGTGTACGACCGCGACGAGGACGGCCGCCTCAGCAAGGCGGGTGAGTACGAGACCGGCGGGCTGGGCGGCTTCACGATCGGCGCCCCGGTCGACGCGCTGGCGTCGCAGGGGTCGTTGACCTACCACCGGGGGCTGCTGTTCGCCGTGAACGCCGGCAGCAACACCCTGACCGTCTTCCGCGTCGACGGCACCCGGCTGCACAAGGAGCAGGTGATCTGGTCCGGGGGTCTGCTCCCGGTCAGCGTCACGGTCCGCGGTGACCTCGTCTACGTGCTCAACGCCGGCGGCGAGGGCTCGGTCCAGGGTTTCGAGCTGCACAAGGGCCGCCTGTCGCCGATCCACGGCGCCAACCGGTCGCTCGGCCTGCAGAACGGCAACCCGCCCGCGTTCATGACCGCCCCCGCGCAGGTCGAGATCGACCCGGACGGTGAGTTCGTGCTGGTGTCGACCAAGGCCGCCAACGTCATGTTCAGCTTCGAGATCGGTCGCGACGGCGAACTGGCCCGCCACCCGGTCATCAGCGACGCCGGTTCCGTGCCGTTCGGCTTCACGTTCGACACGGAGGACTCGGTGCTGGTCACCGAGTCCGGCAGCAACGAGGTCGGCCGGTTCGACCTCGACGAGGACGGTGCCCTCGACCAGGTCGGGCCGTCGGTGCCGAACGGTCAGCAGGCGCCCTGCTGGATCCAGCGGGTCGGCGACTACTTCTACGTCGCCAACGCTGGCAGCTCCACCATCAGCGCCTACCGGGTCGACGACGACGGCACGCTGGAACTCGTGCACGCCGTCGCCGCCGACACCGGCGGGGGGTCGATCGACATGACCACCAGCGACGGCTTCCTGTACGTCCAGAACGCCGCCGCCGGCAACGTGCAGGGCTACGAGGTGAACGACGACGGCTCGCTGCGCCTCGTCACCACAGTCGAGGGCCTGCCGAAGTTCACCGACGGCATCGGCATGGAGGGCATCGCCGCCTCCTGACGGCCGGCACACCGCTGGTCCCGGTCGGCTGCGGCCGGGACCAGCGCACGTCCCCACCCGGACGGTGGTTTCGGCGGTGCCCGATACGGGGCAGAAGAGCGTCGCTGACGACAACATTTTCGGAAGGGACGGCCCCCGTGGAAATCCAGGGCTTCTTCACAGCGATCATCATCGGCCTGGTCATCGGCGCCCTCGGTCGGCTCGTGGTGCCCGGCAAGCAGAACATCTCGATCGTGCTCACCCTGGCGATCGGCGTGCTCGCCGCGATCCTCGGCACCCTCGTGGCCGGTGGGCTCGGCGTCGACGACACCGCCGGCATCGACTGGATCGAACTGCTCCTGCAGGTGGTGTTCGCGGCGATCGGCGTGGCCGTCACCGCCGCCGTGTACGGCCGCCGGCGCGTCTGACGTTCCCGGGCGGGCCCGCTCCCGGTGGGGGCGGGCCCGCCCGCGCATCGTGGCGGCGACCCGGTGAGGCCGCCACGGGCGCTGTGCTTGGATGGTCCGGTGCAGTTCACCGTGACAGACGCGCCGACGCGGGAGCGCTTCGAGGCGCGCGACGAGACGGGCGCGGTCGCCGGGGTCGTCACCTACCAGCTGACCGGCGCCATCATCGCCTACACCCACACCGAGGTCGATCCGGCGTACGAGGGCCGGGGCGTCGGCTCGACCCTGGCCCGTGCCGTCATGGACGACGCGCGGGCCAGGGGTCGCACCGTGGTGCCGATCTGCCCGTTCCTCGCCGAGTGGCTGGTCAAGCACCCGGAGTACGAGGACATCGTGGTGCGGTCCACCCGGAAGGTGAAGTGACGCGCGGGCTCAGTGCCAGTCGCTGATCCGGACGTCGTCCGGCGCCGGCCTGCCGCGCCCGGTCTCCACCAGCTCCTTGAGGCTCATCAGGAACGTCGCCCACTTGGTGCCGCAGTGGTGCATGAACTCGCCCGGCTCGCGCCACCCTTCGTGGCTGAACAGGACGATCGTGTAGTCGCCCCGCCTGTCGAGGCGCCAGTCGATCTCGGTGCCGACCCATTCCTGGGGGCCGTCGGTGACCCGCCAGCGGACGTGGCCGGTGGGGTCCCGCTCCAGGACCTCCATGTCGAAGCCCCCGGCGTCGCCGAACCGGAAGGCCAACTGCCCGCCGACCTCGCTCGTGCCCACCGTGTCGGTCGTCCACCAGGCGGCGAGGCCCTCCGGGGTGGCCACCGCGCGATAGACGTCGTCGAGCGGGGCGACGACGCCGACCCGGTGCAGGATGTCGACCATCTCAGTCTCCCTGGTTGTCGGTGCGGTGACGTTCGATCGTCTCGGCGATCCGCTTGATCCGGCGGAGTCGGGCATCCCAGGTGGCGCCGACGGCGGTCAGTTGGGCGACCGCGCGCGCGAGCTGCGCCTCGTCGACCTGGTAGTGACGTTCACGGCCGGCCGGCGCGGAGTGGATCAGGCCGACCCGGTCCAGGACCGCCAGGTGCTTCGAGACGGCCTGGCGGGTGACGGGCAGTCGCTCGCTCAGCGACGTGGGGGTGCCGGGCCCGCCGGCGAGCAGCAGGTCGATCATGCTGCGCCGGATCGGGTCGCCGATCGCCGACCAGAGGGCGTCGTCGACGGCGGTGGTCATGACGTGGCGACCAGCCGTGCGACGTACGTGCCGAGCGCGGGGATGTAGTGGTTCCACCCGCTGACGTGGTCCTGGTACTGCTTCTCGAGCAGGGCGATCTCCCAACCCATCTCGCGAAAACCGGTCTCCGTCATGCGGACGCGGGTCCCCGTCGCGATCGGGACGAGGTCGAAGGTGACCAGCAGCGACTGGCCGTCCCGGCCGGGCTCGGCGAAGCACCACCGGAAGGAGAACCGCTTCGGCGGGTCGACGTCCACGACGGCGAGGTCGACGGTTGTCGTCTCGCCGGTCTGCGCGTCGCGCCACACCAACTCGCCCGGCGCACCCGCGACCGGTTCGAACCGGGCGTCGTCGGGCCACCACTCCCGCACGTGCTCGGATTGGCTGATCACCTCGAAGACCACCTCCGGCGAGGCGTCGACGTCGATGTCGCGTTCGATGACTCCGTACTCCATGCGTACCACCCTTTCGCAACCTTTGGTTGCGTCAGGTTATCGCGCTCCTGGCGTCTCGCGCAACCGATGGTTGCGTATTGGCCCCGGGTACGGCACGACGGGCGGGCCGGGCGATGACGGTACGGTCCATGGTGGGGAGCCACCCCGCCTTCGCCGTCGTCCCTTCACACCACCATCGGGAGACCTGAACGATGACAGCCGCCACCTTCCGTGCCCTGCACCACGACCGGCCCGCCGGTGACCCGCTCGTGCTGCCGAACGCCTGGGACGCGGGCAGCGCCCGGGTCTTCGCCGACGCCGGCTTCGAAGCGCTCGCCACGCCGAGCGCCGGGATCGCCGCCTCCCTCGGCTACGAGGACGGCTCCACCCCGCCCGCCGAGATGTTCGCCGCCGTGGCGAGGGTCGTCCGGGCCGTCTCCGTCCCGGTGTCCGCGGACGTGGAGGACGGCTACGGGCTCGCCCCCGTCGAGCTTGTCGAGCGGCTGCTGGAGGCGGGCGTCGTCGGCTGCAACCTGGAGGACTCCGAGGGGCACGCCACGCTCAAGGATCCGCAGCGGCACGCGGACTGGCTGGCCGAGGTGCGGGCGGCGGCAGGCGACGCGCTCGTCATCAACGCGCGCGTCGACACGTTCCTGTTCGGCTCGGGTGACCCGGCCGACGCCGTCGCCCGCGCGAAGCTGTACGTCGCGGCGGGTGCCGACTGCGTGTACCCGCTGCGGGCCCCGACCGAGGTCCTTCCGCTGCTGCGCGAGGGCATCACCGGCCCCATCAACATGGCCGCCGCGCCGAACCGGGAGTCCGTGACCGAGCTGGCCCGACACGGCGCCACCCGCATCACGTTCGGCCCGGGCCTGCAGCGCTACGCGATGGCCGCGATCGGTGACCTGGCGGCCAACCTGCGCGCGTGAGGCACCGGCGCCCTCACCAGGGGGCGCCCCGTTTGCGGGGAGGGCGCCCGCCCGGTCAGGCGTCGGCGCGGGCGGCCAGGGCGTCCACGAGGCGGCGGGCGGAGCCGGCCAGGTTCCACCGGGCGGCCAGCTCGAGAAGTCGCTCCGGGTCGGCGGGGGCGGTCGGCAGCGCGGTGGGCAGCTCCGGCAGGGCCACGTCCAGGGCGACCCGGACCACCGTCGGCGCGACGGCCAGGTAGTCGCGGGCGCCCGCCAGCTTGGTGCGCAGGCCCGGCGCGAACGACGAGTCGGAGTCGTCCAGCGCGGCCAGGATGCCGTCGATGCTGCCGTACCGCTCGATGAGTCGCGCGGCGGTCTTCTCGCCGACGCCCGGCACCCCGGGCAGTCCGTCGCTGGGGTCGCCGCGCAGGGCGGCGAAGTCGGCGTACCGGTCGGCGGGCACCCCGTAGCGGGTGCGCACCGCCGCGTCGTCGCAGTCGTCGAGCTTGGCGACGCCGCGCCCGACGTAGAGCAGCCGCACGGCCCGGGAATCGTCGATGAGCTGGAACAGGTCCCGGTCGCCGGAGACCACCTCGACCGGGCCCGGCTGGGTCACCGACAGCGTGCCGAGCACGTCGTCGGCCTCGTAACCGGTCGCGCCGACGGCGGTGATGCCTACCGCGTCGAGGACCTCAAGGATCATCGGCACCTGCGGGGAGAGCGTGTCGGGGACGACCTCGCCGCCCTGCGGGGCCACCCGGTGCGCCTTGTACGACGGCAGCAGCTCGACCCGCCACGCCGGCCGCCAGTCGTAGTCCAGAGCGCACACCATCCGGTCGGCGCCCCGGCCGCGGATGAGCGTGGCGAGCATGTCGAGGAAACCGCGCACCGCGTTGACCGGCGTGCCGTCCTCGGCGCGCGCGGCGGACTCCGGGATGCCGAAGTAGGCCCGGAAGTAGAGGCTGGGTGCGTCGATCAGCAGGATCGGGGATCGGTGTGCCACGCCCGACAGCCTGGCACAGCCCTGCGACGATCAGCGGTACGCCCGGCCGCCCGGCGGGGTCAGTGCCGCTCGTCGTGCCGGTAGACGGTGTCGCGTCGGGCGAGATGCTGCACGACGTAGCTGGTCACCAGCAGCAGGATCGCGACCAGCACCTCGACCCAGGCGGCGACGCCGTCAGCCACGGTGAGCCCGATGACCAGCAGGACCAGGCCGACGAGCGCGAGCACCCCGGCCCACAGTTGCCGGCGACGGCGGGTCGCCGCCCGGTTCGCGTCGTTCGCTGTCACGTCGGCCCTTTCGGTCGCGGCCCCCTGCGGACGTCCCGAGCCCAGGCTATGGCCCCCGCCCCCGTCCTACCCGGCAAACCACAGTGCGGACAGGCCCCGCGACGGCGCAGACTGCCGGTGTGTCGTTCCTTCCCGGCCTGGTGCTGGCCCGCCGGTACCACGACGAGGTGGTCGCGCCGATCCTGCGCGGTCGCTTTTCCTCCCTGGCGTACGCGGCGGGACTGCTCGACGGTGGCTCGGAGGTGCTCGGCCTGGACACGGCCCGGTCGACCGACCACGACTGGGGCCCGCGCCTGCAGGTGTTCGTCGGGCCGGCTGACGTCGCCGCGATCCCGCGGATACGCGCCGCGCTGGACGCCGACCTGCCGGCGGAATTCCTCGGCTGGCCCACCCGCTTCGCTGGCGACGGACGACTGGGCGTCCCCGACGCGGCCGGAACGCGCCACGGGGTCACCGTCGACGAGATGGCCGACTGGTGGCGCCGCCGGCTCGGCTTCGACCCGATGGACGGGGTCGGCACGGCGGACTGGCTGGCGAGCCCGACCCAGCGGTTGGCGGAGGTGACAGGTGGCGAGGTGTTCCATGACGGCCTCGACGGGGCGCTGACCGCTCGACGGGCGGCGCTGCGGTGGTATCCGCCGGACGTGTGGCGGTACGTCCTGGCCGCCGTGTGGACGCGGATCGCGCAGGCTGAGCACCTGCCCGGCCGGTGCGCCGAGGTCGGCGACGAGCTGGGCAGCCGGGTTGTCACCGGAGGCATCGCCCGTGACGTGCTCCGGCTCGGTCTGCTGCTGCGCCGACGCTGGCCACCGTACGACAAATGGCTCGGCACGGCCTTCGGCCGGCTGCCGGGCGCGGCCCCGGCGGTCGCGGCGCTGGCCGAGGCGACCGGCCCGGGCGACTGGACCCGGCGCCAGGCCGGTCTGGTCGAGGCGCTGGAGACCATGGCCCGGTGGACCGACGACACCGCTCTGGCGGCCCCGGTACGCGCCCGGGCCGGCCCGTTTCACGACCGGCCGTTCCTGGTGCTGCGGGCCGAGCGCGTCGCCGCCGCCCTACGCGCCGCGGTGACCGACCCGGCGCTGCGCGACCGACCGCTGCTGGGGGCGGTCGACCAGTACGTGCACAGCGTCGATGTGCTCAGCGACGCGAGCCGGGCGCGGCGGGTGGCCGACGGCCTGTTCCCGGGTGTGGTCACCGACCGATGGTGACGGCCGGACGTCGGCCCTCGTCGCGGTCGTGGTCGGTGAGGTCGCGCAGGCGTCGGACGGGGGACAGCAGCAGCACCACTGGCGCGCAGATCAGGGTCGCCGCGAAGATGAACAGGGTGGCGCGGGCGCCGAGCGGGCCGGCGAGCGCGCCGGCGACCAGCCCGCCGACCGGGATGGCGCCCCAGGAGACGAACCGCACGGTCGCCATCACCCGCGAGAGGAGTTCGGGCGGGCTGGCGATCTGCCGGTACGTCCGGGTGGTCACGCTGAGCACGACCGTGCCGAGGGAGAAGACGATGCTGCCGGCGGCGAAGGCGACGTAAGCCGGCCACCCGGTGCCGCCGGGGATCAGGAACGCTCCGGCGACAGTCGTGAACCCGGCGGCGACCAGCGCGCGGGCGCTGCCGAGCCGCGTGGTGATCCACGTGGTGAGGGCGGCCCCCACAAGCGCGCCGACGCCCTCGACGGCGAGCAGGACGCCGACCAGGCCGGCCGGCGCGTGCAGGTCGCGGACG
The DNA here is from genome assembly GCF_021442385.1 of Micromonospora sp. MH99. Classification (GTDB taxonomy): domain Bacteria; phylum Actinomycetota; class Actinomycetes; order Mycobacteriales; family Micromonosporaceae; genus Micromonospora. The sequence continues at coordinate 16,573 of NZ_MUZA01000005.1, read as the reverse complement.
AGGTAGAGCGGGTGCAGCGCGAACTGCGCGCCGCAGACGAAGTTCATGGCCGTCGCGGCCCACATGCACGGGGCCATGACCTGGTGGTACGCCACGTAGCGCCAGCCCTCGCGGATCAGCTCACCGACCGGCGGCCACTGCTCGGGCGCGTCGACGCGGCGCGCGGGCAGGGTGCGCAGCAGAGCCGCCGACACGAGGTAGCTGGCCGAGTCGACGAGCAGGGTGGGCACCGCGCCGAGCGCCTGCACGGCGAGCCCACCGAGCGACGGGCCGCTGAGCAGGGTCGCGGCGTGGGTGGCCGAGGTGAGGCTGTTGCGCGACTGCAACTGCTCGCGCTCGACGATGCTGGGCAGGAAGGTCGAGTTGGCCACGTCGAACAGCACGTTGGCGAAGCTGACGACGAGCGCGGTGACCACCAGGTGGGTCACGGTGAGCTGCCCCCACCACCAGGTCAGCGGGATCGACGCGACGGCGAGGGCGCGGGCCAGGTCCGCGCCGACCTGGGTGCCGCGCAGCGGCAGGCGCTGCACGATCACGCCGGCGGGCAGGCCGATCACGATCCAGGCGACGTAGCTGGCCGCGGCGATCAGACCCATCTGCCACGCGGAGGCGTCCAGGACGGTGAGCGCGGTCAGCGGCAGGGCCACCGCGCCGACCGCCGACCCGACCAGACTGGTCGTGCCGGCGGTCCACCAGCGCCAGAACACACCGGCCCGTTCGTCGACGTGCATGTCGTCGGCCCCCGTCCGTCGCGCCGCTGCGTTCCCGGTGTCGGTGCGCTGCCGTTGGCGGTGCGTGCCGTGGGCAGTGGCTGCCGAGGGAAGTACGTTCCATTCTGGAACGGACTATAGTCGGGCCGGGACGAGGGAGGAAGCGGGTGCGACGAGAGGATCTCGCGGACGCGGACTGCGGCATCGCGCAGGCGCTCGGCGTACTGGGGGACTGGTGGACGTTCCTCATCGTGCGCGACGTCGCCGGCGGCACGACCCGCTTCGACGCGCTCCAGCGCGAACTGGGCGTCAGCCGGCGGGCGCTCACCGAACGCCTCGCCGCGCTGGTCGAGCACGGCGTGCTGGAACGCCGCAGGTACTCGGCGCACCCGCCCCGGCACGACTATCTGCTCACCAGCAAGGGCGAGGGCCTGCTGCCGGTCCTGATCGCCCTGCAGGACTGGGGAACGAGGCACCTGATGGGTGACGGAGAGCTGACCGCGACCGCCGACGACGCCTCGGCCGAGGCACGACGGGCACACGCGTTGGTGGGCCGACGACTGCCGGAGGTCGCCCTGCCCGGCGCCGACGGCCGGCCGGTCGCGGTGACCGAGCCGGATGTCTGGAGCGTCCTCTACCTCTTTCCCGGGGCGTACGCGCCGGGAACGAACGCCTACCCGCCGGGCTGGGCCCAGATCCCCGGCGCCCGGGGCTGCACCCTCGAATCGACCACCTACGCCGACCGGCACCCGGCGTTCGCGGCGGCCGGGGTACGGGTGCGCGGGATCAGCACCCAGCGGCCCGACGAACTCGCCGAGTTCGCCGCGTACGCCGGGCTGCCGTTCCCGCTGCTGTCCGACCAGGACTGTCGACTCGCCGCGGGCCTGCTGCTGCCGGTCTTCTCCGCCGGCGGGGCGACCCGGTTCAAGCGACTGACGATGCTCGTCGACCCGACGTCGGTGGTGCGGGCGGTGCAGTTCCCGGTCACCGATCCGGCCGGTTCGGTCGACGAGATGCTGGCGCTGGCCCGCGACCACGCGACGATCCCCGGCTGACGCGGGGGCGTCGACCGGGGATCGCGGCGTCTGGCTCAGGGTCAGGCCGGGAGGGTCCAGCGCTGGTTGGCGCCGGCGAAGCAGTCCCAGATCTGCAACCGGGCGCCGTCGGTCGAGCTGTTGTCGGTGACGTCCAGGCACTTGTTGGACTGCGGGTTGCGCAGCGTGCCGTTGGACTGCGCCTGCCAGACCTGGGCGCCGCTGCCGTTGCAGTCGTACAGCTGCACCTTGGCGCCGTTGGCGGTGGAGCCGCTGGCGATGTCGGCGCACTTGCCGAGGGAGCGCAGCGTGCCGTCGCTGGCCACGGTCCAGGTCTGCGCGTTGGTGCCGTTGCAGGTCCAGAGCTGGATGGCGGTGCCGTTGGCGGTGCTCGCCGAGGCCACGTCCACGCACTTGCCGCCGAGGCCGGTGATCCGGCCGGTACGACCCGACGGCGGCGGGGTGGTGCCGCCCATGATGGTGTCGTACATGGCGCTGACCAGCGAGGTGGAGCCGGTGGTGTCCTGCGACAGCTCCCAGTTCATGACGCCGCCGGCGTTCGCGAGGGCCCACTGCGTCTTGCGCTTGACGGTCGGGATGCCGTTGTAGCACTGCTGCGCGCCGCCGGCCGTGGTGCAGTCCCGGTTGGCGTTGGCCGGGTCCAGGGCGACGAGCGCCGAATACGTGTAGTAGCCGGGGCGGCTGTAGAACGGGATGCCGAGGACGGCCTTGCTGGCCGGCAGGCCGCGGGACTTCCACAGGTTGATGCTGTTGATCGACCAGTCGTAGTTGGAGTGCGGGCTGCCGCCGTCGTACGCCATGATGTTCAGCCAGTCGACCTGGCCGAACACGGCCGTCGGCACGCCGTCGAGGTAGTAGCCCTCGGAGACGACCGCCGCGGTGAGCAGCTTGCCGCGGCTGTGCATGGCGCTGCCGAGCTGCGTCATGAGCTGGCTGTAGTTGTTCGCCGAGGCGCCCGGGTCCGGGTACTCCCAGTCGATGTCGACGCCGTCGAGGTTGTACTGGTTGACGAAGTTGACCAGGTTGTTGACGAAGGCGCCCCGGCTGCCGGAGTTGGCGGCGAGGGCCTCGAAGGCCGAGTCGTTGCCGTCGTTCCAGCCGCCCACGGCGATCGAGACCTTGACGTTGTTGGCGTGCGCCTGCGAGACCAGTGAGGAGAGCTTGCTCGGGTTCTCCACCGCGCGCAGGCTGCCGTCGTTGTTGGGCAGCACGAACGCGTAGTTGATGTGGGTGAGCTTGTTGTACTGGATGGTGTTGACGTTGCCAGCCCACGAGGGCATGTAGCCGACGCTCTTGAAGTTGTTCGGCAGCACCACTGCCTGCGCGGCGATGGGGACGAGGGTGACGGTGGCGGCGGCGGTGGCCAGGGCGAGCAGGCCGGCGCTGAGGGCGCGGCGCAGTGGTGAGGACATCGGGGGCCTTCCCGTGGGCGGGGGACGACGCCCGCCCGCGCAGGGTTGTCGCGGGCGGGAAATGCGGTACGCAGGAACGGGTGGGCCTCGAGGCAGCCAAATCTTAAAGAGTGTTAACTGTCGTCGTCAATCAACGCCGGTGGATTTCCTCGCCCGGGCGGATGTGGGCTTCTGAGGATGCCCAAACGACCGTTAAGCTCACGGGGTGGGAACCGATGAGTTGTACCCGCCGGACCGGCTGATCGCCGCCCAGCGCGCCACCGCCGCCGCCGGCCTGGACGCGCTGCTGCTCACCCCCGGCTCCGACCTGCGCTACCTGACCGGGTACGACGCCCACGTGGGGGAGCGGCTGACCTGCCTGGTGCTGCCCGCCGAGGGCGTGCCCACGCTCATCGTGCCCAGACTGGAACGTCCGGCCGCGGAGGCGGCGCCGACCACCGGCGTGCGCATCGTCGACCATCCCGACGGCGTCGACCCGTACCCCCTGGTCGTCGCCGCCCTCGACGGCCCGCCGGCGGCCGTCGGGCTCGCCGACCGGATGTGGGCCGAGCAGGTCCTCGCCCTGCGCGCGGCGCTGCCCGGCGCCGCGCAGCGGCTCGCCGGCGAGGTGCTGCGTGAGCTGCGCGTCCGCAAGTCCCCGGCGGAGGTCGCGGCGCTGGCCGAGGCGGGCGCGGCCATCGACGAGGTGCACCTGCGCATGGGCCGGTGGCTACGCCCCGGCCGCACCGAGGCCGAGGTGGCGGCCGACATCGCGGCGGCGATCCGCGACGCCGGGCACGTCAGCGTCGACTTCGTCATCGTTGCCGCCGGCCCGAACGCGGCCAGCCCGCACCACGGCACCTCGGATCGGCCGATCGGCGCCGGTGAGCCGGTGGTGGTGGACATCGGCGGCACGATGCCGTCGGGCTACCGCTCGGACTGCACCCGCACCTACGTGGCGGGCGGACCCGCGCCTGCCGACTTCGTGGACTACTACGCCGTGCTGCACGCCGCCCAGCGCGCCGCGGTGGCGGCGGTACGTCCCGGGATCACCGGCGCGGCGGCCGACGCGGCCGCCCGGGAGCCGATCGCCGCCGCCGGTTACGGCGACGCGTTCCTGCACCGCACCGGGCACGGCATCGGCCTGGACGGTCACGAGGAGCCCTACCTGGTGGCCGGCAACGACCGGCCCCTGGAGGCCGGCATGGCGTTCTCCATCGAACCCGGCATCTACCTCGCGGGCCGGCACGGCGCCCGCATCGAGGACATCGTCGTCTGCACGACGGACGGCGTGCAGCGGCTCAACACCACCCCCACGGAGCTCATCGCGCTATGACTGTCGACCGGATCCTCCCCACCGACGAGGCCCACGACCTGCTGGACCTCGCCACCGAGCTGGCCGACCGCGAGCTCGCGCCGAAGGCCGCGGGCTTCGAGGAACGCGCCGAGTTCCCCCGCGAGGTGCTGCGCACCATCGGCCGCGCCGGCCTGCTCGGCCTGCCCTACGCCGAGGAACACGGCGGCGCGGCGCAGCCGTACGAGGTGTACCTGCAGGTGCTGGAGATCCTGGCCAGCCGGTGGCTGGCGGTCGCCGAGGCGGTAAGCGTGCACACCCTGAGCTGCTACCCGGTCGCCGCGTTCGGCAGCGCCGAGCAGCGCAAGCTCCTGCCGGACATGCTCGGCGGCGAACTGCTCGGCGCGTACTGCCTCTCCGAGCCGCAGGGCGGCTCCGACGCGGCGGCGCTGAGCACCCGGGCGGTCCGCGACGGCGACGCGTACGTCGTCTCCGGCACCAAGGCGTGGATCACGCACGCCCAGGTGGCCGACTTCTACAACGTCTTCTGCCGCACCGGCGGGCCCGGCCCGAAGGGCATCTCCTGCCTGGTCGCCGATGCGGGCACCGCCGGCATCGCACCGCAGGCCGCCGAGCGGACCATGGGGCTGCGGTCCTCCCCGGTGGCGCAGATCGCCTTCGAGGAGGCGCGGGTGCCGGCCGACCGGCTGGTCGGCGGCGAGGGGGCGGGCTTCACCATCGCGATGTCCGCGCTGGACTCGGGTCGGCTGGGCATCGCCGCCTGCGCGGTCGGGCTGGCCCAGGCCGCGCTCGACTACGCCGTCGGCTACGCCCGGGAACGCCAGCAGTTCGGCAGGTCGATCATCGACTTCCAGGGCCTGGGCTTCCTGCTCGCCGACGCGGCCACCCAGATCTCCGCCGCCCGCGCGCTCACCCTGGCGGCGGCCCGGCTGCGCGACGCGGGGCGCCCGTACTCGATCGAGGCGGCGAAGGCGAAGCTCTTCGCCACCGACATGGCGATGCGGGTGACCACCGACGCCGTGCAGGTGCTCGGCGGCGCCGGCTACGTGGCCGACCACCCGGTCGAGCGGTACATGCGCGAGGCGAAGGTGCTCCAGATCGTGGAGGGCACCAACCAGATCCAGCGGTTGGTGATCTCCCGGGCGCTCGCCAGGAGCTGAGACGGCGGGTCAGCGCGGCGTTCGCCGTCGCCGTCGCGCCGATTTCCCGGTAGGTTGCTCGCCGTGGAGGAGATCGACCGCGCCATCGTCGCCGCGCTGACCGCTGACGGCCGTCTGTCGTACACCGACCTGGCCGAGAAGGTGGGGCTGTCGGTGTCCGCCGTGCACCAGCGGGTGCGCCGGCTGGAGCAGCGCGGGGTGCTCAAGGGGTACGCCGCCCGGGTGTCGTTCGAGGCGCTCGACCTGCCGTTGACCGCGTTCGTGGCGATCCGGCCGTTCGACCCGTCGCAGCCGGACGACGCACCGGAGCGACTGGCCCACCTGCCGGAGATCGACTCGTGCTACTCGGTGGCGGGGGAGGACTTCTACCTGCTGCTGGTGCGGGTGGCCAGCCCGGCTGACCTGGAACGGGTGCTGCAGGAGATCCGCACCTCGGCGAACGTGACGACGCGCACGACAGTGGTGCTGTCCACCCCGTACGAGAACCGCCCGCCGAAGATCAGTGCCGGGGCGCCGAGTCGGTCGCGGTCCCGGGCGCCGGAGGAGCCGGCTGGTTCCACCGCAGGATGACCTGCCGGCCGTGCTCGTGACCGAGCGCGCTGACCGTGGCGGTCTCCAGGCGCAGCCGTCCGCCGGCGGACGGTGGCAGGCCGATCCAGCGGGCGCCGAGCACCCGCAGGCTGTGCGCGTGGCCGACGAGCGCCACGGTGCCCCGGTCCAGCAGCGGGGTGACGCGAGCGAGCACGCGGTCGACGCGTTCGCCCACCTCGCCTGGTGACTCCCCGCCGGGGCAGCCGTCGGTCCAGATGTTCCAGTGCGGGTCGTCGTCGTGGATGTCGACTGTGGTGCGGCCCTCGTACTCGCCGTAGTTCCACTCGCTGAGGTCCTCGTCGACCGCGTCGACGGTCAGCCCGGCCAGCTGCGCGGTGCGCAGCGCCCGGGAGCGGGGGCTGGCCAGCACGCGCACGAACTGCCGGCCGGCCAGGAACGCGGCGAGGGTGCGGGCCTGTCGCTCGCCGTCGGGGGTCAGCTCCAGATCGGTGTACGAGGTGTGCCGCAGGCTGGCGCTCCAGGTGGTCTCGCCGTGCCGGATCAGCAGGAGCTCTCCCATGCCGTCAGTTAACCATCGCGGTGGGGCAGCGACTGCCGCCCTCCCTCGACCTATCTTCCTAGGACGCCCTACGCGGTGTGCCGACCGGCACCACCGGTTTCAGCACCGGGAGAGAGGGCATGCGAGCCTCGACAACCGCCAGACCGAGGAGGCGCGATGAGCTTCACCGAGAAGGCAAAGAACAAGGTTGAGCAGATGGCCGGCGCCGCGAGGGAGCGCGTCGGCGACATGACCGACAACGAGCGGATGCGTGGCGAGGGCGCCAGCCAGCAGAGCGACGCGCGCGCCAAGCAGGCCGGTCAGAACGTCAAGGACGCCGGTCGCAACGTGAAGGACTCCTTCACGAAGTGACCTGAGCGGTCCGCGGGTCCCCGGGTGCGCCGTCGCCCGGGGACCCGTCGTGTGCACGGTTAGGGTCGTGGGGTGACAGTGCTCCGTTCCCTGGTGTTGTTCATGCTGGCCGCGCTGGCCGAGATCGGTGGCGCCTGGCTGGTCTGGCAGGGTTGGCGGGAGCAGCGCGGCCTGTGGTGGATCGCCGCCGGCGTGGTCGCATTGGGCTGTTACGGCTTCGTGGCCACGTTCCAGCCGGACGCCAACTTCGGCCGCATCCTGGCCGCGTACGGCGGGGTGTTCGTGGCCGGCTCGCTGGGCTGGGCGATGGTGGTCGACGGCTTCCGCCCGGACCGTTGGGACCTGACCGGCGCGGCGCTGTGCCTGCTCGGCGTAGCAGTCATCATGTACGCCCCCCGCACCCCGCCCCCCTAACCCCACCCACCCCACCCCGGCCCCGCCGCCCCGCCCGCCCCGCCACGTCGATCATGGAGTTGTGGCGGGGGACGAAGTGGTCGCGGTGCGGCAAACCCGGCACCACAAGTCCATGATCGACGCGGCGGGGCCGCGGGGCTGTGAGAGGGGCTTGCGTTTGGGATGATCAGCGGCGTGACTGGCGCTCGGCTTCGGCCGTTCTGGTGTGGCTTACTCGTTGCGGTGGCTGTGGTGGGCGGTGCCGGGTGCACGGCGTCGCGGGTGCCGCCGCCGGATCAGCCGGTCTTCGTCGGCTCGTCGTCGGCTGCGGCCGTGCCCTCGGCCGGTCCCGCCGCGACGTCGGCCACTCCCGGCGTACCCGTGGGCAGCCCTGCGGCGACGTCGGCAGGTCCCGCCGTACCGCAGGCCGTCCCGACGCCGACGGCGACGATGCTTCCGGCTGTGCCGGGGGCGACGCGGGTCGGGACCCGGGCGCCGGTGGTCGACCACGGGCCGCAGGTCGGTAACCGGGTCGCGTTGACCTTCGACGCGGACATGACCGACGGGATGCTGGCCAACCTGCGCAGCGGAAAGGTCCGGTCGTACGCCAACCTGCGCATCCTGGACCTGCTGGAGCGGGAGCAGGTGCCGGCGACGTTCTTCCTGACCGGCAAGTGGGTGCAGCGGTATCCGGAGGTCACCCGGCGGATCGCCGGTAATCCGCGTTTCGAGCTGGCGAATCACACGTACGGGCACGCGGCGTTCACCGCCGACTGTTACGACCTGCCGCGCCAGTCGGTCGACACGTTGGCTGCCGATGTGGCGAGGACGTTCGAGGTGATCGCGCCGTACGGCGGCCGGCAGACCCGGTACTTCCGGTTCCCGGGGCTCTGCCACGACGCGGCGGCGCTGGACGCGTTGGCGCCGCTGGGCGTGACTGTCGTCGACGGGGACGTGGTGAGCGGTGATCCGTTCGCGAAGGCGTGGAAGCCGCTGGTGCGCGCGGTGCTGGACCACGTACGCCCGGGTTCGGTGGTGATCATGCATGTGACCGAGGCGAACGCGGCGATGACCGATGAGGCGTTGCCGCACATCCTGGCCGGGTTGGCCGAGCGGGGGCTGGTGCCGGCGCCGCTGTCCGAGGTGCTGGCCGCCGGTTGAGTCGGCGGCCAGCACCTGCGGTGCGTCAGTCGTCGCGGTGGTCGTTCCACCACTGCTGGCCGCCCTCGGGGAGGGTGTCGATCGGGTCGTAGTAGGCGTAGCGCTTGTTGAGCGCCTCCAGGTCGGCGGACTCGATGGAGGTGCGGTAGTTCTTGGTCCAGTAGGAGATGCCGCGCTCACGGTCGTAGTCGGTGAGCATGTGCACCCAGCGCTTGCCGACGAAGGGCACGTCGCAGACGATCCGTGGGGTGGCGTAGCCGGGCAGGTAGCCCATGATGTCGTGCTGGAGTTGCTGGGCGTGCCAGACCGGGACGCGCCAGTGTTCGGCGTTGGGGATCATGTCGCACATGTAGAAGTAGTACGGCAGGATGCCGGCTTCGCCTTGGAGCGCGAAGCAGAGGTCGAGCAGCTCGGGTGTGGTGGCGTTGACGCCGCGCATGAGGACGCCCTGGTTGCGGACGTCGCGGACGCCGACGTCGAGGGCGGTCTGGGCGGCCTTGGCGACCAGTGGGGTGAGCGACTGGGCGTGGTTGACGTGGGTGTGGATGGCGAGGTTGACGCCGCGTCGGGCGGCGGTGCGGGCGACGCGTTCCAGGCCCTCGACGACGTCGGGTTGCAGCCAGTGCTGGGGCAGGCCCATGAGGGCCTTGGTGGCGAGGCGGACGTCGCGGACCGTCTCCAGTTCCAGCAGGCGCATGAGGTACGACTCGAGGTTGCGCCACGGGACGTTGGCGACGTCTCCGCCGGAGACGACGACGTCGCGGACGCCGGGGTGGGCCTTGAGGTAGGCGATGTGGGCGTCGTAGCGGTCGACGGGCTTGAGGGTGAGCTTGAGCTTGTCGACGGCGGGGGTGGAGTTGCCGACCAGGTCCATGCGGGTGCAGTGGCCGCAGTACTGCGGGCAGGTGGAGAGCAGTTCGGCGAGGACCTTGGTGGGGTAGCGGTGGGTGAGCCCTTCGGCGACCCACATGTCGTGCTCGTGCAGGCTGTCGCGGCTGGCGTAGGGGTGTGACGGCCAGTCGGTGCGTCGGTCGGAGGCGACCGGGATCATGTAGCGGCGGATGGGGTCGGCGAGCAGCGCCTCGGTGGTGAGCGGCGCGAACGGCACCATCGTGTTGATCATTTGTGGCGGCACCAGCATGGACATGGTGGCCAGGGCCTTCTGGTCGGCCTCGAGGTCGGCGTAGAAGGTTTCGTCGATCAGGTCACCGAAGACGGCGCGGAGCTGCTTGATGTTCTTGACGCAGTTGACGCGCTGCCACTGGGCGGATTCCCACTGGTCGCGGGTGACGGTGCGCCAGCCGGGGAAGCGGGTCCAGTCGGGTTCGACCAGGGGGCGGCGGTGGTATTCGTACGGCTGCCCGGCGGTCGGTACGGCGACCGGGGCGTGACGGGGTTGCGGGATGGTTTGGGTCACGGCCCCTCCTCGGTGGTGCGGTGGATCATCGAAACCCGAAGGCTACTGGAAAATATTCGGTACAGAAACTAGTCTGCCGTAAGTTTTCCCGCTACGCGAGCCTTGATCGGGGCTTCGAGCGGCTGGGCAGGGGAGGTCGGCGTGACGTCACCGGTGGGACTGCACCGCGTCGTGGAACCGTCGGGGGTGTTGCCGCAGGCGGCCTGGCGGCTGGACGCGTCCGCCGCGATCGCTGCGAACGAGGTGCGGATCCGGGTGGAGCGGTTGAACCTGGACGCGGCGAGTTTCCGGCAGCTGTCGGAGAAGCACGGCGGCGACGGGGATGCCGTGCGCGCCGAGGTGCTGGAGATCATCTCCACGCGGGGGAAGATGCAGAACCCGGTGACCGGCTCCGGCGGGATGCTGATCGGCACTGTCGAGGAGGCCGGTCGGCGGTCCCCGCTGGGGCTCAGGGCCGGTGAGCGGGTCGCCACGCTGGTGTCGTTGACGTTGACGCCCCTGGTGATCACCGACGGGCTGGCCCGCTGGGACGGGCGCAGTGAGCAGGTGCCGTGTGACGGGTGGGCGATCCTGTTCGCGCGGTCCATCGCGGCGGTGCTGCCCGATGACGAGGATCCGCAGTTGTCCCTGGCCGTGCTGGACGTGTGCGGGGCGCCCGCGCTGACCGCCCGGGTGGTGTCGCGCTACGTGGAGGATCGTCGGCGCGGTGGTGATCCGACGCCGGTGCGGGTCGCGGTGATCGGTGGGGCCGGCAAGAGCGGCTCGCTGTCCCTCGCCGCGGCGCGACGTGCGGGCGCCGCGCGTACCGTCGGGGTGGTTCCGGTGGCGGCGGAGCGGGACGCGCTGACGGCCGCCGGGCTGGCGTCGGTGGTGGCGTTGGCCGACGCGCGTGACCCGGTGGGGTTGTCCACGGCGGTGACCACCGCGCTGGGCGCTCCGGCGGATGTGACTGTGGTCTGCGTGGACGTGCCGGGGTGTGAGCACGGGGCGGTCCTGGCCACCGCGGACGGCGGCACGGTGATCTTCTTCTCGATGGCGACGAGCTTCTCCGCGGCCGCGTTGGGCGCGGAGGGGTTGGCGGCGGACGTGACGATGCTGGTGGGCAACGGGTACGTGCCGGGGCACGCGGAGTTGGCGTTGGGGCTGCTACGCGCCGAGCCGGGGGTGCGTCGGCTGTTCGCGGCGCGGATCGCGGCAGACTGAGGTCATGACGAACCCCTCGACGTTGTACCGCGGCGGCGTACTGCACTGCCCCGCCGACCCGAGCGCGACCGCGCTGTTGGTGTCCGGTGGGCGGATTGCCTGGTTGGGCACCGACGGTGACGCGCCGCCGGCCGACCGGGTGGTGGACCTGGACGGGGCTCTGGTGACGCCGGCGTTCGTGGACGCGCACGTGCACGCCACGGACACCGGGTTGGCGTTGTCCGGGCTGGAGTTGTCCGGGGTGCGCTCGGCGGGGCAGTTGCTCGACGCGGTGGCGGTGTTCGCGGCGGGGTTGCCGGCGGACGCGGTGGTGCTGGGGCACGGCTGGGACGAGTCCGGCTGGTCGGACACGGCGTTGCCGGACGCGGTGGCCCTGGATCGGGCGGCCGGTGGCCGGCGGGTGTACCTGTCGCAGGCGTCGATCCATTCGGCCCTGGTGTCGTCGGCGTTGCTGGCGGCGTGTCCGGAGGCGGCGCAGGCGCCCGGGTACGACGCGTCGGGCTGGTTGCGGCGCGACGCGCACCATGTGGTGCGGGCGGCGGCGCAGGGGTCGGTGACGCGCTCGCAGCGGGTCGCCGCGCAGCGGGTGGCGCTCGCGCACGCGGCGTCGTTGGGGATCGCGGCGGTGCACGAGTGCGGTGGTCCGGAGATCTCCGACGAGGAGGACTTCACGGGTCTGCTGGGGATCTCCGGGGCGGGGTTGCCGGAGGTGTACGGGTACTGGGGTGAGCTGGGTGGCGCCGCGCGGGCCCGGGAGTTGGGCGCGGTGGGCGCCGGCGGTGACCTGTTCGCGGACGGGGCGTTGGGGTCGCGCACGGCGCACGTGTCGCAGCCGTACGGCGATGGTGAGGGCTGCGGGCACGGGTATCTGAGCGCGGAGCAGGTGCGTGATCACCTGTTGGACTGCGCGGCGCATGGCCTGCAGGGCGGGTTCCACGCGATCGGGGACGCGGCGATCGGCACCGTCCTGGACGGGTTCGCGGCGGCGGCGGCGACGCTGGGTGTGGAGCGGCTGCGCGCAGCCCGGCACCGCGTCGAGCACGCGGAGATCATGAGCAAGTCGATGATCGCGCGGTTCGTGGAGTACGGGATCGTGGCGAGCATGCAGCCGGCGTTCGACAGGTTGTGGGGTGGCGCGGGCCGGATGTACGAGGCGCGATTGGGCCTTGCGCGGTCGTTGGAGTCGAATCCGATGGGTGCGATGCACTCGGTGGGTGTGGCGTTGGCGTTCGGGTCGGATTCGCCGGTGACGCCGCTGGACCCGTGGGGGTCGGTGCGGGCGGCGGTGGCGCACCACAGTCCGGCGCAGCGGATGAGTGTGCGGGCGGCGTTCGCGGCGCACACCCGTGGTGGGTGGCGGGCGGTGCACCTGGACGTCGAGGGTGTGCTGGCGCTGGGTGCGCCGGCGACGTTCGCGGTGTGGTCGACGCCGGCGGGTGTGGAGCGGGGTTTGCCGGTGCTGGTGGCGGAGGACCCGGAGGTGCGGGGTCCGGACGATCCGACGCCGCTGCCGGTGTGCCGGCGGCTGGTGTTGCGCGGTGAGGTCATCTATGAGGAAGGGTCGTCGTGACCGGGAAACTTGACCTTGATCCGGTGTTGGTGGCGCGGGCGCGGGAGTTGGCGCGGCGGGCCGGGCAGCCGGTGGTCGACCTGGCCCGCAGCCACACGACGGTGTCGGTGGAGCGGGCGGTGCTGCGGCTGGCCGGGGTGAGCGGCGCCGACCCGGACGGCATTCCGTGGGTGAACCGGCTCGTGGACGCGGTCGTCGCGGACGTGGGGTTGGGTCACGGGGTGGCGGTGCCGGTGTTCGACGCCCTCGCCCGCGAGGGCACCACGGATGTGACGTTGCTGGCGCAGAAGGCCGCGGCCGGGTCGGTGCGGTTCACGGTGCCCACCGGGCGGTCGGCGACGGCGGCCCGGTCGGCGGCGCGCAAGGCGGTGGGCGCGGGTATCCGGCGGATCGACCGGCGGCGCGCGGAGCGGGACCGGCTGATCAAGCGGCACGGGGACCCGAAGCAGCGGCCGTGGATCTACCTGATCGTGGCGACCGGGGACATCTACGAGGACATCCCGCAGGCGCAGGCCGCGGCGCGCGCCGGCGCGGACGTCATCGCGGTGATCCGGTCGACGGGGCAGTCGCTGCTGGACTACGTGCCCGAGGGCGCGACCCGGGAGGGCTTCGCCGGCACGTACGCCACACAGGAGAACTTCCGGTTGATGCGCGCGGCGCTGGACGAGTCGTCCAAGGAGTTGGGCCGTTACGTGCGGTTGACGAACTACGCGTCGGGCCTGTGCATGCCGGAGATAGCGACGCTGGCCGGGTTGGAACGGCTCGACATGATGCTCAACGACTCGATGTACGGCATCCTGTTCCGCGACATCAACCCGGTCCGTACGTTCGTCGACCAGCGGTTCTCGCGGCAGGTCCACGCCCGCGCCGGGATCATCATCAACACCGGTGAGGACAACTACCTCACCACCGCCGACGCGGTCGACGAGGCGCACACGGTGACGGTATCGCAGCTGCTCAACGAGTTCTTCGCGCACGAGGCGGGCCTCGCGGACTGGCAGTTGGGCCTGGGGCACGCGTTCGAGATCAACCCGGAGGTGCCGGAGTCGTTCCGCCTGGAGCTGGCGCACGCGCTGCTGGCCCGGGAGTTGTTCCCCGACGCGCCGCTCAAGTGGATGCCGCCGACCAAGCACATGACCGGTGACGTGTTCCGGGGCAACCTGCTCGACGGGTTTTTCAACCTGGCGGGCGCGCTGACCGGTCAGGGGATCCTGCTGGTGGGGATGATGACCGAGGCGGTGGTGACGCCGTGGCTGTCGGACCGGGACATCGCGCTGCAGAACGTGCGGTACGTCCTCGGCGCCGCCGGTGGGCTGCACGAGGACTTCGTGCCGGCGCCGGACGGGTTCATCCGACGCCGCGCCAACCAGGTCCTCGGTGAGGCTCTGGACCTGTTGGAGCGCATCGGGGAGCAGACGCTGCTCACGGCGATCGCCGAGGGCACGTTCGGGATCATGAAGCGGCCGGCGGACCGGGGCAAGGGCCTGGACGGGGTCGCCGCGCACGAGGCCGACTACTGCAACCCGGCCACCGACATCCTGGAGGCGGCGGCGTGAGCGCGCAGATCGTGCGTCCGTACGGGGACACCACCGGCGACGGGATGGTGCAGGTGTCGTTCACCCTGCCGGTGGCCCACGACAAGCGGGCCGAGGGCGCGGCGGTGCAGTTGGCCAACAAGATGGGCATCGACCCGGCGATGGTGGTGCACGCCAAGCCGATGGGTGACGGGTTCACGTTCTTCGTCGTGTACGGGCGGGTCAACCACCTGGTCGACGTCGACGCGGTGCAGGTGGTGGAACGGGACTTTCCGCTGCTGTCGGCCAAGGAGGTCAACACCGTCGTCAAGCAGCGGCTGCGCCGCAAGCTGTCGGTGGTCGGGGCGTGCATCGGCACCGATGCGCACACCGTGGGCATCGACGCGATCCTCAACGTCAAGGGCATCGCGGGGGAGAAGGGCCTGGAGTACTACCGGGAGTTGAAGGTCACCAACATGGGCGCGCAGGTCAGCGTGCCGGAGTTGGTGGAGGCCGCCCGGGTGGAGAAGGCCGACGCGGTGCTCGTGTCGCAGGTCGTCACCCAACGCGACGCGCACCTGCACAACACGCGGGAGATGTCGGCGGCGTTCCGCGAGGCCATGCCGGCGGGTAGGCGGCCCCTGTTGATCGTCGGCGGTCCCCGGTTCGACGAGTCGATGACCGACGAGTTGGGCGTGGACCGGATCTTCGGTCGGGGGACCACGCCCGGCGAGGTGGCCAGCTACCTCGTGCACGCCCTGATCACGCAGCGAAAGGCGATGGCATGACCGACGCAAGGCTCGGGTTGACGGTGACGCACCGGCGGTACGTGCCGTACGCGCACGCCCACTACGCGGGCAACCTCGTCGACGGGGCGTACGCCCTCGGGTTGTTCGGCGACGTCGCCACGGAGGTGTGTATCCGCACGGACGGCGACGAGGGCCTGTTCGCCGGGTACTCCGACGTGCGGTTCACCGCGCCGATCCACGCCGGTGACGTGGTGGAGGTGACCGCCCAGGTGTCCCGGGTGGGCAGTCGCAGCCGCACCCTGGAGTTGAGCTGCGCGGTGGTGTGTCGGGGCCGCCCGGACCGCTCCGCGTCCGCCGCCGAGGTCCTGGACCCGCCGATCGTCGCGGTCACGGCGACCGGCACCGTGGTCGTACCCGCCGGGTCATGACCCTGGCGGTCTGCGCGGACGTCGGCTCGACGTACACCAAGGCGGCCGTGGTGGACCTGGCCGCGGGTGTCCTGGTGGGCGCGGCGGCCGCGCCCACCACGGTGGGCAGCGACGTGCTGCACGGCCTGGACGCCGCCGTCGCGGCGGCCACCGCCGGGCTCGGGGCTCGTGACGTGCCGTGGTACGTCTGCTCGTCGGCAGGTGGTGGGTTGCGCCTCGCCGTGCTCGGCTACGAGGCGTTGGTGACCGCGCAGGCGGGCCGGCGGGTCGGGCTGTCGGCCGGCGCGCACGTGGTGCACGTGGCGGCCGGTCGGCTCGGCGCCGCCGACCTGACGGCGTTGCGGGCGGCCCGGCCGGACGTGGTGCTGCTCGTGGGTGGCACCGACGGCGGCGACGCCGACACGATCACCCACAACGCCACCCGCCTGGCCCGGGCCCGCTGGCGGGTGCCGGTCGTCCTGGCCGGCAACGCCGACGTCCGGGGGGAGCTGACCGGGCTGTTGGAGGCCGCCGGCGTGCCGGTGACGGGTGCGGACAATGTGCTGCCGCGCATCGGGGTGCTCGCCCCGGCGTCGGCGCGCGCGGCGATCCGCGCGGTGTTCCTGCGTCACGTCATCGGCGGTAAACGCCTGTCCAGGGGGACCCGGTTCGCGCGGCTGGTGCGCGCGGCCACCCCCGACGCCGTCCTCACCGGCGTGGAGGTGCTCGCCGACACCATCGGCGGGGACCTCGCCGTCGTCGACGTGGGTGGGGCCACCACCGACGTGTACTCGGTGCTCACGCCCGACGAGCGGGCCACCGGGCCGGGCCGGGAGGTCGCGGGCAGTCTGTGGCGGGCCCGCACCGTCGAGGGCGATCTGGGCATGCGGTGGAGCGCCCCCGGTGTGGTGCGCGCCGCCACCGAGGAGCGGCTGCTCGCCGCCGACGAGACCGACGACCTGGCCGCCGCCGCCGACCGGCGGGCCGCCGACCCGGCGTTCCTGGCCGCCGACGACGCCGAGCGGGCCGTGGACGCGCGCATCGCCACCCTCGCGGCGACTGTGGC
>NZ_MUZA01000049.1 GCF_021442385.1 Micromonospora sp. MH99 | reverse complement strand
GGGGCCAGCCCTGTCGAGCCGAGCCCCGCGTAGATCAGCACACGATGTGCACTTCGCTGTCGCCGAAGAGGTCACCAGCCTGAAGGGCCTAGTCACGGCGTTGCCCGTGGAATCGGCGTCTCAAACGACGGAGCCGCGGGGACTCCCAGCAAGCTCACCGCGACGCTTCACCTCCAGCGTGGATCCGCTGACCGAGGTCCGCCGGGTGCACACCCACGCGTGGTGGAAGCGGCTCTTGCTGATCGCTCGTCGGCCGGTGCGCCGATGGCTACCCGGCGGGCGAGCCATCAGCTCCACGCCACTCCTGGTACTCACCGGCTACCTGAAGTTCACTCGCTGTGCTCCCTCGTGGACGGATCGCCGGGAGCCCGAGCGGCTAGGTTGATCAGTGTCATCCGCCCGATCCGTCACCCGGAGAGGCCTTCGTATGCTTAAAACGTGGTTTGCCAGGACCGCCGTTGCCGTCCTCGTCGCTGGGTCAGTGATCCTGACCCAGAACGCCCCGGCGCTCGCCCAGTCTCGCGAGGACCAGTACCTGGCGGGCGGCACAATAAACGGGCCGACCATGATCAGCCTCGCCACGAGAGTCTCTCTCTACGACGACCACGCCTCCCTCAGCACGAACGTCATGTTCGGCGCCAACGCGACGTCCGCCACCGGCTGCAAGATCACAGGCTGGCTGATCCTGCAGTACTGGAACTCGACCTCGACGTGGGAGGGCCCTCGCAACACCTTCACCTGCGAAGGCGCTCTGACCAAGGCCGGGACAGGAATCGGGTTGTGGTGGGACAACTGGGCGGGATACACCAGCGCCGACGGCGCCCAGGGGCGGGTCTGCGTAGACCTGTACTACAACGGATCGACCTCGTCCGGCTGGCAGCGCTGCTACACCGCCCCCGTCACCTGGGAGGGCTGACCCCGCGCACCGGTCCTGAAGCGGAACGGGCCGCCGGCAGTCCGGCGGCCCGTTGTGGCTAACTGATTACCGCCGGCAAATCGCCGCCTGCTATCCGCTGCTGCGCCGCCACAAGGCAACGGATCATTGGTTGCCAGACGCTCCCGCTACAGTTAAGGGAACGCAGCCGAGACCGGGCGACCTATCTGACCTGTCAAGCCCCGGGTTTGCTGGAGAGTTGGTTAGCTGGTTTTCAGGGGTGCGGTGACCGGTTGGGTCATCGCGTGTAGGGCCTCGTGTTCGGCGGGTGGGATGTGTGCGAGTTCGCCGTGTAGCCGCGGTCGTTGTACCAGTCGATGTACTCGACGGTGGCCATCTCCAGGTCGTCGAGGCCGCGCCAGGGACCTTGGGTGCGGACGAGTTCGGTCTTGTAGAGCGAGTTGAACGCCTCGGCCACCGCGTTGTCATAGGAGTCGCCCTTGGACCCGACCGAGGCGGACGGCGCCGGCCTCGGCGAGCCGTTGGGTGTAGCGGATCGCTCGATACTGGACTCCTCGGTCCGAGTGGTGGACGAGTCTACGCAGGACAGCTCCCTGACTCTCGCGGCCCGCCAGATAGCCATCTTCAACGCGTCGAAAGCCAGATCCGGTTAGTGCGACGTGGAGACCTGCCAGCCGACGATCATGCGGGAGAACACGTCGAGGACGAACGCGGCGTACACCCAGCCCACACTGGTGCACACGTAGGTCAAGTCGGCGACCCAACGAAGTTGAGCATCCCCGCAACGTCAACCTCCGTGAGGACGCCCTCACCAACCCCCTGGACGCCCGGCTCGCTACCGCGTTTGATCCCGACCGCCTTGAGAAGACGATCACCGCGATGGTCAACGCCCAGTCGGGGAACCAGCCCTCCCCCGCCATTGCCGCCGCTCGCGCAACCATCGCCGAGTGCGACGCGAAACTTGAGCGCAACCGGGCAGCCCTCGACGCCGGAGCGGATCCCTCGGTCGTCGCCAGCTGGATCGCTCAGACGCAGGCTGAACGGGCACGGGCCGAAACCGATCTGCACCCACCGGAGTCGGCCGCACCACGCCGGATGACCCAGGCAGAGATCACCGCGCTGGTTCACGCCCTAGGGGACATCGCCACCGTGCTGCGCGACGCGCACCCCGCCGACAAAGCCGAGGTCTACCAGCAACTCGATCTCCGGCTGAACTACCAGCCTGAAACGCAAACGGTGCGCGCTGGAATCGACCTCAGCGCGCACCGTGGGGCAATGGTTTGTGTCCGAGGGCGACACGACCCGTTGCCCCACCGCCGATGCTACTCAGGGCAACTCTGAGGCTTGCGCAAGTCTAGCGACGCTAAGTAGATCCGGTATCCAGCGAAGGTCATGATCGGCCGGCGCTGGATACCGGATTTGCGTGTTCCGGTGCGATGCAACTGGACGGTGCCGGAGGTCAGATCGCGAACTGTCTGGCGGTGAGGGTCCAGCCGGTTGGTCAGCCACGCCATCAGGGTCCAGACCCACGACCTCGCGAGGAGCAGCACGCCGGTCTGGTAGGCCCCTGTCCAGGTCAGATCATCGACCAGCTTCCGGACAGTTGGGTGAGGGCGAAGACGAATGCCAGGTCGAAGAACAGCTCCAGGAGCGCTACCGGATGTCGTTCCCGGGGCGCCCTGAGTAACCCGCCTGGTTGCTCGTCCCCCATCACCTGTTCCATTGTGCTGTCCTGACGGTGGAATTCGGAGCGCGCCAAGCTCCGCTTGTCGGCAGAATCCCGTGCTCGACGCCGGACGGCCCGTCGCAGCCGACCGCGTCGTCCAGTCAGCTGTGGTTATCCGCTGGCGGCGTCGCCCTGAGTTGAGCGATGTCTGGCGTCACGGATGAGCGTCAGCGCGATGACGAGGAGGCCGAGCAGGGCGACGACGGCATTGGCCGTCGTGAGGTACACCGCCTCGCCGTGGCTGGCGTGATGGAGATGGGTCAGGTGGAAGAAGAAGTGGGGTATGGCGAAGGTGGAGAAGGCCGCCGCCGCGGGGATGGTGAATGCGGCTCGAGGTGCGACGAGCGCTATGCCGAGGACGACGGCCAGGCCGAGGCTGGCGCCGCCGAAGTCTCGCGCGTAGTGCTCGCTGAAGGGCGGGGTGAGAGTGACGGTCGGGAAGTGGTTGTAGAAGCTTTCGGGGAAGACCTGGTTCCAGAAACCGACAACGAGTTCGTCGAGAAAGAGGACGGCGAGGGCGATCCGGATCAGCGCGGTCAGCGCGGACTCTCGTCCGTCAGGTGACGTTGCCCGCGGTGCGGCGGGGATGGGTGACTGGCCTTCGTTCATTGGGTCCGCCCGTTGGTGTTCTGCGCCGCCGGGCTGGCTAGCCACTGGTCGAAGGTTTGTGTGCCCCGGGGACCGGGGCCGGTGGGCAGCAGGCCGTGTCCGGCCATGGCGCGACCGGTCGCTCCCGGAAGGCGGACGGGCAGGACAAGGCGGTGGCTTCCGCGGGCGCGGAGCAGGCCGCGGACCATGTCCGACATGCGCAGCTGTTGTGGACCGGCGATGTCGGGCGCCCGGCCGGCCGGGTCTGCTAGGGCGAGTTCGACGAGACAGTTGGCGACTTCGTGGGCCGCGATCGGCTGAATGAGCATCTGGGGCACCACTGCGATCGGGCCGGGAATGGTGGCGATCATCTGCGCGGCCAACTCGTAGAACTGCGTCGAGCGGAGCACCGTCGCGGGTACCGCACCGTCCAGGACGAGCGCCTCCTGGCGTCGTTTGCCCGCGTAGTAGCCCCAATTCACCCGGTCGGCGCCGACAACCGACAGCGCCACGTGGTGCCGCACCCCGCCGCGCTGGCCTGCGGCGAGCAGGTTACCTGTCGCCGTGCCAAAGAAGTTCTCCGACTTCTTCCGGTTGATCGTCGACATGTTGCTGACGTCGATCATGACCGGCACGCCGGTCAGCGCCTCGTCCAGCCCGGAACCGCGGATCAGGTCCACACCTGTGGAGCGGGCCAGCACGACCGGCTCGTGGCCGGCAGCCCGTACGGCGTTGACGACGAGACGTCCGACCCAGCCGGTCCCCCCGGCTACCGCGATGCGCACTGAACTGCCTCCCGATTCGCGTGCCCCGCAACGCCGCGCTGTTCTGTCACTGTGGTTCTGCCTCTCCGATTGGGGGGGTAAAACTGGGTGGAAAGCCCTGAAGGGCCAGAAACCAGACCTTTTCCGTGTGGTCCGATTCGCCGGTCACGCGCGCCGCAGCGCTTCTCTTCATGCGTGCTCCCCTCCGAAACGAACCACCGTGGCATCTGCGTACTGGACCGAACGGCCGCCTGATTCGTGACAGCGGAGCTGGCCGCTGAGCCACCTGTCACGAATCGGAGACCTGCCTGGTCCGTACTGGTGAAACGAGCCGGCAGAGCGCACTCGGCCCGTCACCGAACCTTGCGCGTCAACCTCTTGGAGGAACCAGTGGTTTCCGAAACTCGCCGCCCATTTCAGTCAGACGTGCTACCTAATGCGTTCTGCGTCGTCGTCGCCGAACGGCGTCTCCTCAAGAACCTCGCGTACCACCTGGTCGGTTCGGTCGGCGTCGCCGAACAGGTGGTGATAGAGACGTATACCGGCTGGTACACGATGCCGGCGATCCAGCAGGACCGCATCGAGAGCCCTTTCACCTGGCTCGTCGGCACGCTCGTTCGGATCTGTATCGGTCTGCTCGAATCGTCGCCGCCTCGAGCCGGTGGCCAGACCGCCGATCCAACGGGTCGCCCCCATGTCGCGGACCCTCCGCCTCAGCGGTGGGGGCCCTGGCGTGCTGCGCCGGTGCTGTAGTACGGCGGCGCAGGGGTATCCGTACGCGCCGGTGCCCGACGGGCAGCAGCGATGGCGGGATCAGTTCGAGGTCACCTGCATGATCAGGGATAGAAGTGACGAGGGCGGGCGGTCGTGGTGGGGCGAGAGACAGACTGGACGCTGGTCGGTGCGTTAGAGGTCTTCGGCGCGGTCCGTCCGCGGCTCTTCGGCATTGCGTACCGGATGCTCGGAAGTGTCGCGGAGGCCGAGGATGTCGTGCAGGAAGCCTGGCTTCGGTGGCAGCAAACCGATCGCAGCCAGGTACGGGACCCGATCGGGTTCCTCGTCACGACGACCTCTCGGCTCGCTCTGAACGCTGCGACGTCGGCTCACGCCCGACGCGAGCTGTATCCCGGACCGTGGCTACCCGAGCCCGTCGACACCGCCGCCGACCCGACGCTGCAGGCCGAGCGCACCGAGTCGCTCGAACTCGCGGTGCTGCTGCTGTTGGAACGGCTCACCCCGGCCGAGCGAGCCGTGTATGTGCTGCGCGAGGCGTTCGACTACCCGTTCCGGCACATCGGCGAGGTGCTCGACATCAGCGAGGCGTACGCGCGGCAACTCGGTCGACGCGCCCGCACGCACTTGGTCCAGCAGCGGCGCGCTCCGGTCGCGCGCGCCGACCACAACCGCCTGCTGCATGCCGTTCTCGCCGCCGCCCGCTCCGGTGAGCTGACCCGGCTCGAGGAACTGCTCGCCGAGACAGCAACCTCCTACGCCGATGGCGGCGGCATCGTTCGGGCCGCCCGGGTGCCCATCGTCGGGCGTGGCGCCGTCGCGCGTTACGTCCTGGGACTGATGCGAAAGTTCGGCAACGGTGTCTCACTGGAGATCGTCGAATCCAACGGCCGAGCCGCGATCCTCGCCGCACGACCCGGGACGGCGGTTGCGTTGGTCAGCATCGAGGCGTCCCCCGCCGGAATCGAACGACTACTCATCATCCTCAACCCACAGAAACTGGCCCAGTTCCAGCGCCAACCGCCGCCCGATCGACCCTGCGCCACCTGGTGATCCCGTGCTTCGCCGAAGTCGCGTACGTCGAGGTCGGGCACCGGCGCGTGGCTCGTCGCCGAACGTGCCGGCGCGGCGCGTACGGGTGAGATCGTTGCTTCGTGTCGAAGTCGCTTGACCTCCACCTGGAGTTCGATCGGGGTGCGGGTTCCCCGGGTCGTTCGCTGGAGGGCGCACTACGGGAGAGTATTCGGACCGGTCGGCTGCGGGCCGGGTCGCGTCTACCTGGAAGCCGGAGCCTGGCCGGCGACCTGGGCCTGGCCCGGGGCACGGTGGTGCAGGCGTACGCGCAGCTGGTGGCCGAAGGGTGGCTGCTGACAGCACCCGGCTCGGGCACCCGGGTCGCGGACGTGCACCATGACCCGCCCGGCTCGCGCCGGCAGCCGCCGCCGTCGGCCCCGGCCCCGGCCGGCCCGATGATCGAGCTGCGGCCGGGGATTCCCGATCTCGGCTCGTTCCCTCGAACGGCCTGGGCCGACAGCGTCCGCCGGGCGCTGACAACAGCTTCGCGGGGCACGCTGGACTACCCCGACCCGACGGGACTGCCCGGGTTGCGGGTGGCGGTAGCTGGCTATCTCGCGCGTACCCGTGGAGTTCTCTGCCACCCGGACGCGGTGGTGATCACGGCGGGTTTCACCCAGGGCCTCTCCCTGCTCGCACGGACGCTGCATCGGCGCGGCGCACGCGCCATCGCCACCGAGAACCCCGGCTTGGCCCCGCACCGCTCGGTGTTGCGCGCCGCGGGCCTGACGGTCACCCCGCTCACTGTCGGCGCCGGCGGCGCCAACCCCGATGACGCGGCAGGTCAGGCCGCGCTGCTCACCCCGGCGCACCAGCATCCGACTGGCGTGGTGCTCGCACCAGGTCACCGTTACCGGCTCATCGCCTGGGCACGGGAGCGCGACGCGCTCCTGATCGAGGACGACTACGACGGAGAGTTCCGCTACGACCAGCGGCCGGTGGGCTCAATGCAGGCGTTGGCGCCAGAGCGGATCGTGTACGCCGGCAGCACGAGCAAGTCGCTGGCGCCGGGCGTACGCCTGGGCTGGCTCGTCGTACCCGAGCCTCTGCGTCGCGAACTGACGACGACGATCCTGGAGGCCGGTGCCGCGGTGTCCGCGATCGACCAGCTCGCCATGGCCGACCTACTCACGCGCGGCGACTACGACCGCCACATCCGCCGCATGCGCCTGACCTACCGGCGCCGCCGGACCGACCTGGCCGAGCGCTTGGCCGAGGTGACCGCGACCCCACTGGAGGGCATCGCGGCCGGCATGCACGCACTGCTGCCGCTGGCGTCGGTGGCCCAGGAGCGCTGGCTGATCCAGGCCGGCCGCCGCCGAGGGCTGCATCTGATCGGCCTGCACAGCAACGGCTACTGGCACGATCCGACGGATCAGCGGCAGAAGGCGGCAGTGGTCCTCGGGTACGCGGCGCCACCGGCTCATGCCTGGCAGGAGGCGCTGTCCGGGCTGTGCGAACTGGTCCACCAGGCTGGCCGTTAACTGGTCCAGTCTGCTGGTCCGGTCGGGGATACGTTCGATTCATGCAGACCATGAAGATCGGGAACAACGAGGTCGTGCTGCTGGGCACGGCCATGCCGGCGGAACTGCCGGAGGGCTCGCATGTGATGACAGCGACGATCGAACTGCCACCGGGCGACCCGGGCACACCGCCGCACCGGCACTCCGGCCCGGTTTTCGGCTACATGCTCGAGGGCGAAATGATCTTCGAGCTGGAGGGCGAGGCCGAACGGGTGATCAAGGCCGGTGAGGCGTTCTGGGAACCCGGCGGCGACGTCATCCACTACCGGTCCGCCAACAACCTGCCCGATCGGGTGAGCAAATTCCTGGTCGTGATGGTGTGCGCGCCCGGCCAGGAAATGCTGGTGCTGGTGAGCTCCGAGGAGCTCGAACAGCGTCAGGACCGCCGCTCATCCCGGCCGAACTGACGGAGAGGCACATCATGCGTATTGTTCTCGCCGGTTCGACAGGCGTCATCGGCCGCCGACTCGAGCCGATCCTGACCGCCCAGGGCCATGAGGTCATCGGGTTGGCCCGCAACGGCCCGGTCGCCGTCGACGTGCTCGACCGGGACGCGGTGGCGGCCGCCGTTCGCGACGCCCGACCTGACGTGGTGATGCACCAGCTGACCAACCTGAGCACTGGCGACTTCGCCGCCAATTCGCGACTCCGGCGGACCGGGACCCGCAACCTGGTCGACGCGGCGCTCGCCGCCGGGGTACGCCGGATCGTGGCACAGAGCATCGCCTGGGCGTACGAACCGGGCACCGAGCCCGCGACCGAGGAAACCCCACTCGACCTCGACGCCGCAGAGCCACGACAGACCAGTGTGGCCGGTGCCGCCGCGCTCGAAGCCGCCGTTCAGGAGGCGCCCGAGGGCGTCGTGCTGAGGTACGGCACCCTCTACGGACCCGACACCTGGTACGCCCGGGACGGTCTGATGGCGCAGTTCGCCGCCGCCGGCAAGGTCCCCGCCGACGCGGACGTGAGCAGCCTGCTGCACATCGACGACGCCGTCGCCGCCGCGGTCGCCGCCCTGGAGTGGCCCGCCGGCGTGGTCAACGTCTGCGACGACGAGCCAGCCGCAGCCTCGCAGTGGGTGCCCGCGTTCTGCGCGGCGGTCGATGTGCCGTCACCAGCGGTGACCGGCGGCGAGCGGCATGGCTGGGCGCGGGGAGCGAGCAACCACCACGTCCGCACACAGTTCGGCTGGACCCCGACCTATCCGTCCTGGCGGCAGGGATTCGCCACCCTGTGAGCGACCTCGACCGACGGCGCGAAGGTGGTCGTCGTGTTCATGAACAAGGACCTCGGCGCGGCCACTCCCCCGGGTCCGTCACTGCCCGGTCGGCGGGTCCCCCGGACGCGACCCGGAGCCCATCGGCTGGCGAAGACGCTCGATCAACTCGCGGGCGGCCTCGGCGTACCGCAGGTCCGATCCGCTGGGCCGATGTCCCTGGATCGGCGGCGGAACACTGTCGCCGGGTAGCGGCACCACATCGGCGGGGTCTCGGAGCCGGCGGTCCACGGTTGCCGCCGGCTGGCCGACGGTGACCGGCGCGACTGTCCGGTGGGCGCTGAATATCCAGCCGCCAACCGAGTCGGTATCGCGCCACAGGTTCACCCACCGCCACTGGACGCGAGCGCCGATCTCGTGCAGCACCTCGTCGTCGACGAAGGCGGGAAACAGTCGCGCGTAGAGCCGGCTCAGTGGTGACCCGTGGGTGAGGAGGGCGACGTGGCTGCTGACCTGAGGCGGTAACTGGAGCACTGTCGCGGCCGCCAGAACCGAACCGTGGCTGTGCGCGGTGAGCAGCACGAGGTTGCCGCGTCCGACCAGGTACGTGATTCGTCGGGTCAGCTCCGGCACGGCTCGTTCGGCGTAGCAGGGTGGCGCGAACGGGTGGGCCGCCCGGGGCCAGAACGTGCCCAGGTCCCACAGGACACCAACATGGCGCCTGAATTCGACTGTCCGGTAGGCGAAGATTCCGCCGACGGTCAGGCCGAGGATGATCGCGGCGATCCCCCAGCTCCCGAATGCGATTGAGAAGGTGATCAGGTCGCCGGGCAGCCGTGCGTACCGCTGCACCGATTCGCTCGGAAGCAACTCCAGCAGACCGAGGGTGGTGGTGGCAGTGCCGACCCCGGCCAGGCAGGCGTAGACCACCGCCAACGGGATCAGCCTCTCCGTGAAGCGAGCCCTGGCTATCGCCTTGCGCACCTGCCGCAGTCGGGTCGCCGCTCCGGGCGGGCGGCCCGGGTAGTCGCAGGCGACAATCGCCGCCGCGGCACGGAGCCGGCGGCGTCGAGAGATGAGGATTACCGGAACCGCTACCACCAGCGTGAACAGCACTGTCCGGAAAAAGCCGAAGATCGCCCAGGTGAGTGCCGGTGGCAGACCGGAGGCGAGGCCCTCTCCGGTCGGGGCGTCGCGGTCCAGGAAATCCGCCACCCGGTAGACCAGCTCGGCGGACACCGCCACCGCCACACTTACCGCGCTGGCCGCGATCACCAGTGCGCCCAGACCGAACAGCGGAATGGCGTCCCGCCGCCGGACCCGACCCCAGAGCAACACAGCCCCGAGGATGGCCAGCAGGGTCGTCTGCACGACGAACAGCGAGGTGAGAATGGCGCCGTAGCCGGGTAGCCCACCTCCCTCGTGCCACGGTTCCGGGCTATCCAGGACGTGGGCCGTCACCACAATGGTCAGAGCCACGGCGACCGTCCGCACCGTGCGCGTGATCCGGTCCCACCGCTGATTCGAGGCGGCCCGGTCGATCAACGCAGGAATGCAGAGCAGAACCACGCACGTGGCCAGCACGGTCCCGGCGGCCACGGCCAGCGCGATAGTGCTCGCCGAGGCGCCGGTTGCGGCACGGGCCGCGAGCAGAGTGACGTCCAGTGTCGCGAACGCCGCCGCGACGTGAATCGAGCGCAGCCGACCCACCAGCGGACCGGCATCCCATTGACCGATCCCGCTGAGCCGATGCTCGGAGACCTCACCCGCGGGAGCGCGGAACGCGTCGAACATTTTCCCTGGCCGCGTGCTGGCCCGCCAGAGCAAACCGATGGCGGTGGCCGGAACCACAGCGAGCACCGCGAGGCGCAGGCCCACCGGCTGCCCACCCAACCAGGACAACCAGGTGCGCCCGGCCAGGCAGTGTGCCGACCCCATGCACTTCCACGCGATCAGGTCCAGCATGACGCCGGCGAAGGCGAGAACATACAGCGCGGTGAAAGTGAGCGCGAGTAGCCGGCACAGGGATCTGACTGTCGCATCCGAGCCAGGGTTCGCCGGTCGCATCCAAATCGACAGGTTGGCCAGCATGAACGGCAGTAGGAACACCAGCGAGAGTGTGCGGACCACGGTTCCGGAGGGCAGATCAGCCCAGCGGTACGCCTCCAACGTCACCCGTTCGCCACTGCTGCACGAACAGTGCCGACGGGGTCGGTAAAAACCGCCGCTATGGTCGCCGGCGACCTGCTCGACGTCCGAAACGCCCAGAACCTGGCCGGCGTTTGCATTGGCAGCCCCATGGACACGCAACTCCACCACGCCGTCGGACATCTCCAGCCCGCCTGACGGCGCTGACGCACGCGACATCGGCCCCTCCGGAGCATTTCGATGACCAAGCCGGGTGACCCGGCCAGGGCTGCTCGCCACTCGCGGCGGTGTACCCCGCCCGAACGCGACAAACCGTGGTCCGGCCGCCCGTACGCCGTCACCGGAGGTTGGGCCGCCTCGGCCTAAGGCGCGGGTTCCAGTACGACGACTGGGATCTGGCGGCTGGTCTTCCGCTCGTAGTCGGCGAAGCCTGGATACGCGGCCTTCTGCGCGCTCCAGATCCGATCCCGCTCGTCCCCGGCGGCAACTCTGGCGACCAACTCGACCTTGTCCGTACCGATCTCCGCTCTGACCTGCGGGTGAGCGAGCAGGTTGTGGTACCAGTCGGGATTGGTGGGCGCACCGCCCTTGGACGCGAACACGGCGTAGCCGCCGTCCACCGTCTGGTACATCATCGGGTGCACGCGCGGCTCGCCGCTCTTGGCGCCAACCGTGTGCAACAGCAACAGCGGCGCTCCAGCGAACTGACCGCCCACCTGCCCGCCGTTAGCGCGAAACTCAACAATGATCTTGTCGTTCCAGTCACTCATACCTTCTCCACACCTCCGCGAACCGGCTCCTCACAGAGGATTCTGACAGTCTCAGCCGGGGCATGACACTGCGCCCACGCACCCGCGATCGCATTCCTGGCGCAGGGGCCCGGGGCGACAGCAACTGAACGGCCCCGGAGCTGGGGAACGACGACCGTCGAGAGCGACGTCGAGCGCCCAATCGGAATTGCCATTGATCCGCGTTCACGGCCGGTGGGTACGCTACGGCGTCAGCACGATCTTTCCCCGCGCGTGGCGGGACTCACTCAACTTCGTGGGCGGCGGCCGCCTCTTGCAGGGC
The DNA here is from genome assembly GCF_021442385.1 of Micromonospora sp. MH99. Lineage (GTDB taxonomy): Bacteria > Actinomycetota > Actinomycetes > Mycobacteriales > Micromonosporaceae > Micromonospora. Next base: position 39,084 of record NZ_MUZA01000049.1, on the reverse strand, counting down.
GAACACGGCAGCGACCGGCACCGTGAAACGGCCCCGCTCGGCGAGGTCACCGGCGGCGGCGATTCCTTCGAGTGCCGGTGTGTCCGCTCCGGGACCAGAGCCGCGCGACAGGTGCACACCGTACGCCGGGGCGTTGATGTCGGCGATGCTCACCACCCTGTCCGGGCTCGCGACCAGACGGACCAGGTCGCCAACGGCGCCCGGTCGGCGTGCAGCGGCAGGTCGGTCAGACAGATCGCGACGTCCCACTGGCCGTCGGCACGCCGTTGGGCAAGATCCTCGATCATCGCCTCAACGCCACCGTCGCGGCGCGGGCTACCGCACCCCAGCCTTCCCGGACGGTCCACCGCACGTCCGCGTCCACCCGCTCGGCTAGCCGGCCGGCCAACTCGGCGGTGAGCCGAGGCCACCCGGGCCGGGTGGTCCGGCGGGGTCGCCACCAGTCCGACGACGACCTCCGGGCGGTCCTGTTCCCTGTGGGCATCAATGCTCCTCGCCAGTTGCCGGGACTCGTCGCCGCTGAGGGACGATAGGGCTGCCGCGTTCCCGCCGCCGCTCCCGTCCGAGCAGGCTAGGGAGCCTGCGCCATCAGCCGGCGGTGCCGTAGACGCCGGCGCCCATCGGCTCGTCGAGCTCCAGGTCCGTTGTCGCGGCGACCCGGGCGATCATCATGTATTGCCCGATCACCATCAGGAGTTCGACCACTTCGCGTGGGGAGAATCGCCCTGTCACGGCGGCGGCGGTGTCGTCGGAGGGACGGACGTCGCGGACGACTTCGGTCGTGAAACGCAGGACAAGCCGTTGGTTTGTCGAGAAACAGTCGGCCTCGATCTCGTCGCGTCCGAGCGCGTGGATCATCTCGTCTGTGGCACCGACGGAGCGGGCGATCGGCTCGTGTTGAACCCACTCGTACCTGACGTCGCTCAGCTGGGCAACTCGCAGGATCGCGATCTCGCGGAGCAGCGGGTCGAGGGCCAAGTCCTTGAGCAACGTGCCTCCCCAGCGCATCCAGTCCGGAAACGCCGTCTCGGCGTTCGCCATCATGCGGAAGAACTTCAGGGGACGCGCGGCCTGCAACGCCTCGCGAACCGCCACTGGGGCGTCGGCAGCGTCCACGTATGGTAGGCGACTCATAAATTCCCCTCAAATCAGCTAAATCAGGCCTCACGGTTCATTATCCGATCGCTGCACCTACCGGACCGGCGTTCGGGAAAGCGCGAGTCTTTGCGGGACCTTGCCGGTCGTCGTGGCGGCAGGTCGGTATTCATCACTCACCGTGCGGATTGCAGCTAGGAGCGCCGGCCGCATCGCCGCGCCGAACAGCGTCAGCGCGAGGACCACGGCAATGACTGCCGCCACGTCCGCACGAGAGCGGCCTTGACAAGGTGTACGGCCGACGTGCCGCGATCGGCCGCCGCGTCATCGACCGCCGCAAGAGCCGCATCGTGCCGTGCGACGTTTTGACCGTTTGGCGGCGATTACCCGCCTGCCTGGAACTTTCGTGCTGCAGTGACCGACCAACAGAGCAGCAGCAACCATCGGAGGCGAATTCATGCGCACCACCAGCCCTTTCGGCTCACACCGACGCTCGTCCGTCGCCCTCGCCGTCGCCGCCGCGCTCGTGGCGATCGGTGCCACCGGGTGCGGATCGTCAGACCCGTCGTCGGCCGCGCAGCCGAGCCCGTCGGTGTCGGCAGGGTCCCCTGCCGGCGTGGTCACGATCCGTGACCCGTGGGTGAAGGCGGCCGACAAGGGCATGACGGCGGCCTTCGGAACCCTGGTCAACGACGGGGACACCGATGTGACGCTGACCAGCGCCGCGACCTCGGCTTCCCCCATGGAGCTGCACGAGATGACCATGAAGGACGGCAAGATGGTCATGCAGCAGAAGCAGGGCGGCATCGTCATCAAGGCCAGGAGCACCCACACGTTGGAGCCCGGTGGTGACCACCTGATGCTCATGGATCTCACCACGCCTGTGCAGGCCGGCGACGAACTCACCTTCACCCTCACCTTCGCCGACGGCAGGACCCAGCAGTTCACCGCCGTGGCCAAGCCGTTCACCGGCGCTCAGGAGAGCTACGCCCCGGGGCACGGCGAGCCCATGCCGGGTATGAGCGCCACGCCGGAGATGAGCATGAGCCCGGCATCGTGACCGGCACGTCGCCTGTCCGCCCGGTGAGCCGGCGCCGTCTGCTCACCGGTGGGACCCTGGCCGCCGGAGGAGCGCTCACGGGCGCAGCCGCCATCGCCGCGATGCGTACCGACCGGGGCGGGCGGCGGGCCGCTGGCGCGACGCCGGTGGCGCGCGTCGGGAGCCTGGTCGAGCCTTTCCACGGGCCCCGACAGGCCGGGGTGGCGACCGAACCGCAGGCACACGCCTCGTTCGTGTCCCTCAGCCTGCGGGCCGGCACCGACCGGGCGGCGTTGGGCCGGATGTTGCGGCTGCTCACCGACGACGCGGCCCGGCTCACCCAGGGGCAGCCCGCCCTGGCCGACACCGAGGCCGAACTCGGGCTCCTTCCCGCACGCCTCACCGTGACGTTCGGCTTCGGCCCGGGCCTCTACCGCGCCGCGGGTGTCGACGACCGGCGTCCCGCCTCGGTCGCCGACCTGCCCGCGTTCCGCATCGACCGGCTCCAACCGGCCTGGTCCGGCGGCGACCTGCTACTCCAGATCTGCGCCGACGACGCGATCACCGTCGCGCACGCCCAGCGGGTGCTGCTCAAGGACAGCAGGCCATTCGCCACCGTCCGGTGGGTCCAGCAGGGCTTCCGCCGCAGTCCGGGCGTCGAGCCGGGCGGCCACACCCAACGCAACCTCTTCGGTCAACTCGACGGCACCGCCAACCCCCGCCCGGGCACGCCGATGGACTCGGCCGTCTTCGTACCCGACGGCCCGCCATGGCTGCGCGACAGCACCACCCTCGTCGTCCGGCGCATCAGCATGAACCTGGAGACCTGGGATCTTCTGGGCCGCACCGACCGCGAACTCGCCGTCGGCCGGCGCCTCGACACCGGCGCACCGCTGACCGGGAGCGCCGAGCACGACGAACCCGACTTCGCCGCGACCGGCCCCGACGGGCTCACCGTTATCCCCGACTTCTCCCACCTGACCCGCGCACACGTCACCGACGACCGATTCAAGATCCTGCGCCGGCCCTACAACTACGACGGTGTCCCCAACGCCGACGGCCACGCCGACGCCGGACTGATCTTCACCTCGTACCAGGCCGACATCACCCGGCAGTACCTGCCCATCCAACGCCGACTGGCCGACCGGGACCTGCTCAACGAATGGACCACCCCGATCGGATCCGCCGTCTTCGCCATCCCGCCCGGTTGTCCGCCGGGAGGATGGGTCGGCGAGCAGGTCCTCGGATGACCACGCCAACCGGAGTTTCGTCATGACCGTACCGTCGTCCCGGCCCCTCGTCGTACGGCTCGGCGCGACGGTGCTCGCCGTCGTCGTGGCGATCCTCATCCCGGCCGGCCCGGCCTGGGCGCACAACACGCTGCGGTCGGCCGCCCCGGTCCAGGAGTCGACCCTGTCCAGCGCGCCCACCGAGATCGCGCTCGAATTCGCCGAACGGCTCGACCCCACGTTCACCACAATCGTGCTCACCGACGCCGCCAAGCGAAAGATCCCCACCGGCGACCCGGTCGTCGGTGGAGCACGAGGGTCGGTTCAGCTCACCGAGGCACTGCCGAACGGGACGTACACCGTCGCCTACCGGGTCGTCTCCACCGACGGGCACCCGGTCCAGGGTTCGTACCCGTTCACCGTGGCCGACCCCAGTTCCACGGCCGCGCCGATCGTCAGCACGCCGAGCGACGCCGCGTCCGACGCTTCGTCGGTGGAATCCGACGACGACCTGACTGTCGGCATCCTCGTCGCCGGCGCCGTATTCGCCGTGCTCGTCGTCGTGGGTGTCGGCCTGCTGTGGCGGCGGGCGAAGCGCCGATGACCGCACCGCTCTCGTGCGGTCGTGTCACTTCATCACTGCAGAGGTCAAGGTCAACACGTGTCCGACACAGATTCCCGGCGGCTTACCTCCGACGATCCTGGTAGCACCCGGGCCACCATCGAAGCGTCGGCGACCTTCGCGGGACAACCCCGGACCGCGCAACGCGCGGCGTCCGGGGCGTACAACTGGTTGGGTCCTGCGGCCATCGCTGCCACCGGCCTCGCGCTGCTGCTGCTCGGCCTGCGGGTCGGCGGTGCCCTCACCGCCGCGATACCCGGCCTGCCGGACGCGGGCCCGGCAACGGCGTGGGCACTACCGGTCATCCGGCTGCTCTCGAACGGCCTGGGCACCCTCACCGTCGGCATGCTGGTGGCCGCCGCGTTCCTGCTGCCCGGCGACGGACGTAGCGTCTCGCCCCACGGCTACCTGCTCCTGCGGCGAGCGAGCCTCGCCGCGCTCGGATGGACGATCGCGGCACTGACGCTGACGGTGCTGACGGTCTCCGACCTGCTCGGGCAGCCTCTGGGGACGCTCAAGCCCGCGACCGTGGTCAGTTTCGCCACCACGATCTCGCAAGGTCAGTCGCTGATGTTGCAGGCCGGGCTCGCCCTGACCGTGGCACTGCTGGCGCGCGTCGGGGTGTCCCGAGGGCTGACCGCGACGGTCTCGATCCTGGCGCTGGTCGCCGTGCTTCCGCCGGCCTTCACCGGTCACGCCGCCGGGGCGGGAAATCACCAGATCGCGGTGACCAGCCTGGCCCTGCACGTCCTTGCGGCCGCAGTGTGGATCGGTGGGCTCGTCGCCCTGCTGATGGTGCGGCGCAGCCGCCTGCTGGCCGACGCCGCCGCCCGGTACAGCCGCCTTGCCCTGGGCTGCTTCGTCGCCGTGACGGTGAGCGGACTGGCCAACGCCGCCGTACGCCTCGGCACGATCGAAGAACTCTGGCAGTCCCGCTACGGCTGGCTGATCCTCGGCAAGCTGGCCGCCGTACTGATCCTCGGCGCGCTCGGCGCGGTACACCGCTCCCACACCCTGCCGGCGATGCGCGCCGGGAGGCGGTGGGCGTTCGGTCGACTGGCCACCGGGGAACTGATCGTGTTCGCCGCCACCGTGGGGCTGGCAGTGGCGCTGTCGCGCAGCCCCACCCCTGTCGCCGAAGCCGGCATCGACGCCGACCCGATCACCGAACTGCTCGGCTTCCCGATGCCCGCGGCGCCCAGCGCGGAAGGCCTACTCGGACAGCCGCTGCCGGACATGTTCTTCCTGACCCTCTGTGCCCTCGGCATCGGCGGGTACCTGGCCGGCGTACGGCGGATGCACGTCGCGGGACACCGGTGGCCCGTCGCCCGAACGGCGAGCTGGCTCGGGGGCATCCTGCTGCTCGCCGCGACCACCAACCTCGGCGTCGCCCGCTACGCGTACGTGTTGTTCAGCGCCCACATGGCCCAGCACATGGTGCTGTCGATGCTGGTGCCGATCCTGCTGGTCGGCGGCGCTCCGGTCACCCTCGCTCTGCGCGCCCTGCGCCGACCAGCCGCTCCGCAGGTACGCGGCACCCGGGAGTGGCTGCTGATCCTGGTCCACAGCCGCGTCACGAAACTGCTCACGCACCCGCTCGTCGCGCTCGGCATCTACAGCGCCAGCCTGTTCGGCCTGTACTTCAGCAACCTGCTCGGCGTCCTGATGCGCTCCCACCTCGGTCACGTGGCGATGCTCACCCACTTCGTGGTCGCCGGCTATCTGCTGTTCTGGGTGCTCATCGGCGTCGATCCCGGCCGCCGACGCCTCCCCCACCCCCTTCTGGTGATCATCCACCTGGCGTCCATGATGGCGCACGGCTTCTTCGGCCTGATCCTCATGCAGACCACAACCGTCATCGCCCCCGACTGGTATGTCGCTGTGCACCCCACCTGGGCGTCGCCCCTGCTGACCGACCAGAAGCTCGGCGCCGGCATCGCCTGGGCCTTCGGAGAGCTACCCGCCGTCGTCGTCATGGTCATCCTGATCAGCCAGTGGATCCGCGCCGATCAGCGCGAGCAGGCCCGCCTGGACCGGGCCGCCGACCGGGCCGAAGCCACCGGCGAAGAGGACGACCTCGCCCGCTACAACGCCTTTCTCTCCGCGGCTGGACAGGCCGACAGTGACCGGCGGCGCGACGCCGGGCCCGACCAGCGCTGACCCGCGGTAGCCATCCTGGTCTGCCAAATTAGCTGGAACCGCCGCGACGCGGTCGTTACCGGCGGCGAGAGCGTCAACCGGTTCCTCGGCGTCTGGGACAGACGTCACGCTCAACTCGGCGGCAGATCACCGCCTGGCCGACACGGTGAACGGTCTCAACTTTGCCGACCGGAGGCCGACCAGGTTGGCCGCCCGGCTGCGCCGCGAAACGGTCCGCGACCGGCTGCATCGGGCGTTCGAGCGTGACCACGCCATGCCCTGGAGTGACGACCTGGCCCGGCCCACGATCTCGTCCGCTCGTAACGACACCGGCCTACGACCGCGGCGCGCTGGACGTCGCGCACTCGCCCGTGGCGTCAACGGCGACCGTAGCCGTTGCCAAACGGGGGCTACGGCCCGCGTCTCCTGGAGGCTTGATACCCGGCGCTGCCCAGAGTATGGATGCGAATCCTCCTCGCGTTGCTCCGGACGCGACTACGGTTGGACCAGTGGTAGACGACTCCAGAGCGGTGGAGGCACTCAAGGCGGATCCGACCCTGTCCGGGTTGCGCCGCTCCCTGGAGGCGTACTACGGCGACCCGGCTCGCGAGGCGGCGATGGACGCGTTCTACGCGCCCCTGGTTCGCCCAGGGGACCTGGTCTTCGACGTCGGCGCGCACGTGGGTGACCGGCTCGGCAGCTTCCGGCGGCTGGGCGCTCGCGTGGTGGCCGTCGAGCCGCAACCGCTCTGCACCCAGGCCCTGCGCGCCATTTACGCGGACGACGACCGGGTGACCGTGGTGGAGGCGGCGTGCGGGGCGTGTACCGGCCCGATGCGTCTGCACGTCAACTCGGCGAACCCGACGATCTCCACGGCGTCGGCGGATTTCCTGCAGGCCGCCGAGGGGGCCGGCGGCTGGGAGGACGAGATCTGGGACGTCGAGATCGAGGTGGCCGGAACTACACTCGACACCCTGGTCGCGGCCCACGGGGTGCCGGGCTTCGTAAAGATCGACGTGGAGGGGTTCGAGGACGCCGTGCTGGCCGGGTTGAGCCGCCCCCTGCCGGCGCTGTCCTTCGAGTTCACCACCATCGAACGGGGCCTGGCCGCGCACTGCTTGGACCGGCTCACCCGCCTGGGCTTCACCAGGTTCACCGTGGCGCTCGGCGACGAGATGACGTTCGCACTCAAAGGCTGGCGGCCGGCGGACGAGGTGGCGGCGTACCTGCGGGCGCTGCCCCACGAGGCCAACTCGGGCGACGTCTACGCCCGCGCCCGGCCCGCCTGACCCTGACCCTGGCAGAACCTCGTCCACCCAGGTCACGCAGCAAATTCGTATTCGTGAAGGATGGCCACCCAGCGACAGCAAGACCCACCAACGATGCCGCGGACGGACCACCACCTGCCACCCATCGTGGGCGCCGAGCCGGAACCGGCATGAGGAGCGCTACGGACGGGCCCGGCGTGGAGGGTGGTCCTCCACGCCGGGCCCGCTCGTCGTCATCGGCGGCCGCGCCCCGCAAGGCCCGCAACACGTGGTGGGTCAACGTTCCGTGCCGATCGTGGCGGGACTCAACCCTGACCGGTGGGGCGTCACTTGGATCCACCCGTGGGCGTTGTCCGGTCCCGACGCGGTCGTGACCGAGCTGCTCGGCGCGACCCGCGCCGCAGTGCCAGAAAAGACCACCGTCGGCGTCCGGGTCCGGGTGACAGCTTTCCCGGTACGGCGCCTTGGCCACGCCAACGCTGTCGATGGTGCCGGTAGTCGGCAGCGCCGCGACTGCCGTGTAGGAGACGCCGGGGCCCGGCAGGAGCGCATCTATGGGCCGCTGACAGAGGACGTCGACCCCGCAGGCTGCAGCCACCCAAGCCGTTCTGACCGCCCTTCGTCGCGATTCCGCCGAATGAGGCAGCCCCTTACCGGCAGCAGCAACGCGGCCGGGCCGTGTGCCAGCACAGCCCCGGCCGGTGCCTTTGGATCGGCACAACTTTCCGCCTAGCAGCGGCTGGAGGCATGGGCAGGCACGGTGAGCCGGCCGTCCTGGACTTCGGTGATCTGGTCGACGGTGGTGAGGTGGGTGCGGTCGTGGGTGACCAGTACGGTGGCGGTGGCCTGCTGGTGGGTGAGGCGGGTGATCAGGTCGATGATGGTGGCGCCGCGTTCGTGGTCGAGGGCGCTGGTGGGTTCGTCGACCAGGAGCACGGTGGGGTTGTTCATCAGTGCTCGGGCGATGTTGACTCGTTGGCGCTGTCCGCCGGATAGCTGATGGGGGCGCCGTTGCGCCTGGGCGGCGAGGCCGACGGCGTCGAGTAGCTCCATGGCGCGGCTGCGGGCCTTGGCTGGGGCGCGTCCGTCGAGCTGTGCCATGACCTGGAGCTGTTCGGCGGCGGTGAGAGAGGCAAGCAGGTTGGGCTGCTGAAACACGATGCCGATCTTGTTGCGGCGCAGGGTGGCGAGGTCGCTGAGGTTCATGCCGGTGGTCGTGGTGCCGTCGATGGTGACGGTGCCGGCGTCCGGGGTGGTGAGCGTGGCGGCGACGGCGAGGAGGCTGGACTTGCCGGAGCCGGAGGGGCCGACGACGGCCGTCAGGCTGCCCTTAGGCACGTTCAGGGTGACCTGGTCGAGGGCGGTCAGACGGGCGTCGCCGTCGGGGTAGGTGAGGGTGATGTTGTGCAGGTGCAAGCTCATCGGGCGCTCCCCAAGGCGGTCAGTGGGTCTACGGAGGTGATGCGGCGGATGGATAGGCCGGCCCCGAGCGCGCCGAGCGCGATCATCACCGCGGCGGGGACGAGGACAGTGGCGGGCGTGAGGAGAAACGGCACGGCCGCGCCGGCAACGAGGGCCCCGAGGCCGGCGGCGATGCCGGTGCCGAGCAGGGTGCCGCCGCTGAGCAGGACGACGGCCTGGCCGAGCGCGTCCTTGAGCAGGTTGGCGGTGGAGGCACCCAATGCCTTGAGCACCGCTACGTCACCGCTGCGTTGGATGGTCCACACGGTGAAGAACGCCCCGATGACGAGTGCGGAGATCGCGAACAGGAAGCCGCGCATGAGCTGTAGAGAGCCGTTCTCGGAGGTGTAGGAGCCGATGGCGGACAGCGAGTCATCCGTGGCTACCGTCCGGGTGCCCGCGACGTCATCGGTGCCTTGCACGTCGACGCCGGCGTTGGTGTCGAGGGCGATGACGGTGGCGGCGAGACCGTCGGTCTCACCGACGGGGGGTGCCAGCTTCTGCCAAAGGTCCAGGCTGGTCCAGATGACGGGGATGTGGCTGAAGGAGGCGTCGCCGCTCACGGCAGCGACGCTCACCTGCTGCCCGCCCAGGGTCAACGTGTCGCCCCCGGTCACACCCAGATTCCTGGCGGCGGCGTCGGACAAGACGGCCGCGTGGGTGCCGATCTTGCCGCTGGCCGGGGCGAGGGTTGAGCCGGGCTCGACGCCGAAGGCGGACACCCCGGTGCTCCTGGTATCGGAGGTGGCCTTGGTGGTGGTGATTCCCAAGGGTTCGGCCCGGATCACCCCCGGGGTGTGGGCCCACTGCTGCCACTGCTTCTCGCTGACGGTCGAGTTCGAGAACGACAGCTTCTCACCCTCGCCGGGCGTGCCAAACGCGATCTTGTCGGCGGGCAGCCCGGTGATTGCGGAGATGTTCTGCTGACCGAGGCCAGCGGTCAACCCGGACAACAGCCCGACAAGCATGGTGATCAACACGATGACGGTTCCCATCAGGGCAAAGCGTCCTTTGGCGAACTTCAGGTCTCTCCACGCGACGAACACTGCTTCTACCTGCCTTCATCAGGGCGAACGTGGCTGGCCTCCACCGTCGCCCCTGACCCCCTGGGTCTGCCTCTGGCCGAAGGCGGCAATCGGCGCGTCGAAAGGCTGCCCGCCGGTTCTAACTTTCGATTGAGGCCGGCCCGCAGGATTGCTGCCTAGGCTGGAATAACTGTGAACACCACCGACGCGGCGTTGACGCCCGCCACCCGAGTCCTGACCTGGTGTCTGCACCTACTCGTCGTCGGCCTGCTCGTCTTGGCCGCCGCACGGGCGGCAACCGACAGCCGGCCGCAGGCCGGGATGGTCGTTGCGGTGGCCGTAGCGTGTGGGCTGGTCTACGCGGTCGGACCACTGCTGCCCCCTCTCAGCCGTTCCCGGCGGGCCGCCAGCGTGTGGCTGACCGCCGTAGGCGCTCTGTGGCTGATCCTGCTGGCTCTGTCCGCGGACGCCGTGTGGGTGGCCTTTCCCCTGTACTTCCTGCAACTACACCTGCTGTCCCGCCGTGCCGGCCTGACGGCCGTGGTGATCACGGCGGCGGCGGCCATCATTGGTTTCGCTGCCCACCAAGGCACCTTCGGCGTAGCGGTGGTGATCGGCCCGGCCCTGGGTGCGGCTGTGGCGATCGCGGTGGTGTGGGGTTATCAGGCGCTGTACCGCGAGAGCGAACACCGCCGGAAGCTGATCGATGAACTCACCACAACCCGCGCCGACCTAGCTGCGGCACAGCACACCGCCGGCGTGCTCGCCGAGCGTGAGCGCCTCGCCCGGGAAATTCATGACACCCTCGCTCAGGGCTTCTCCAGCATCCAGCTGCTCTTGCGCGCCGCCGAACGAACTCTTCCCAGCACAGCACCGAAAGCCGCCCACTACGTCGGCCAGGCCCGTCAGGCTGCCGTCGACAACCTCGCCGAGGCCCGCCGCTTCGTCGCCGCGCTCGCACCACCCGCCCTCGACGACACCACCTTGGCCGGCGCCCTGGAACAGCTGTGCGCCACCACCAGCGCCCGCCACCGGCTCACCGCGCGCTTCCACCTCACCGGCGAACCCCGGCCGCTGCCAGCCGCGCACGAGACAGCCCTGCTGCGCATCGCCCAGTCCGCCCTCGCGAACACCGTGCGCCACGCCGAGGCTACCCACGCCGACCTCACCCTCAGCTACCTCGGCGACCACGTCGCCGTGGACATCACCGACGACGGATCCGGCTTCGACCCCGACCAGCTTCCCGCACCACAGGCGCATGACGGCGGGTTCGGCCTGGCCGCGATGCGCACCCGAGTCGTGTCCCTGGGCGGCACCCTCGACGTCGATTCCGCCCCCGGCCACGGCACAGCTCTGGCCGCCCGCCTGCCGCTCACCCCCCGCGCCGAGCACACCACCGAGGTGCGCCCGTGACCGACACCCCTATCCGCCTGCTCCTGGCCGATGACCACCCCGTCGTCCGGGCCGGTCTGCGCGCCGTACTGGAAACCGAACCCGGCCTCGAAGTCGTGGCCGAAGCCGCCACCGCCGAGGACGCCGTCACCCGCGCCACCCAAGGCGACATCGATGTCGTTCTCATGGACCTGCAGTTCGGCCAAGGGATGACCGGCGCTCAGGCCACCGCCGCGATCACCGCCCGACCCGGCGCACCTCACGTACTGGTCGTCACCACCTACGACACCGACGCGGACGTTCTGCCCGCCATCGAAGCCGGCGCCACCGGCTACCTGCTCAAAGACGCCCCACCTGAAGACCTCGCCGCCGCCGTGCGCGCCGCCGCCACCGGCCGCACCACCTTGGCACCCGCAGTCGGCGACCGACTCATGCACCGGCTACGCGAGCCCCACGCCGCCCTGACCCTCCGCGAGATCGAAGTTCTCACCCTCGTTGCCGGCGGTCTGTCCAACCAGGCCATCGGCGCGCGCCTTTACCTCACCGAAGGCACCGTCAAATCGCACCTGGCCCGCATCTACACCAAACTCGACGTCGACTCACGCACCGCCGCCGTCGCCACCGCAACCCAACTCGGCCTCATCCGGCGCTGACCCTAGCCAACCGCAGTAGAGCTGCCGAAAGCGCCGACTGCGGCTTCACCTCCCGGCCGTCACGCCAGCGCGTTTCAGGACCCCGGTACATCGTCGGCCGCGACACCTCGAAGGTCCGCCCGTAGGTTCCAGCGAGAAACCATCGCTGACGAGTTGATCTGGCGGATGGGGCGAGCACCGCCGCCACCCTCGGCATCCGAGAAGAGACCTGCGTACAGTCGCACCTTCCGAACTCGACCTCGCCGACCTCGTGACCCACCTCAGCCAACTCGTGACCCACCTCAGCCAAGCAGACGACGCGCAGAAACGCGGGATGGCCGATGCTTCCCACGCGGTGGTCAGCATGGAGGACACTGGCCGGCCTATCGCGTCGCTCGCCCAAGCAGTAAGGTGCCTCAACCTCAACCTCAACCTCAACCTCAACCACGAGCGACTCGCGCAAGGGCACCACGACAAGTGGTAGGCCGTCCGCCTCCTCGACGATGCCAGCAACTGTTGAACCCTGCTCGGCGAGGCCGTGAGGAACAGTCACACGTCAGCACAGGACCTTGCCGTGTCTTTGGAGCGACGAAAGTGTTGTGTACGCACGGCGCGCTCTGTTCGGGCCGCTCCGCACGTTCGTGATCGCCGGCTCGAACCACCCCGTCCTGGCCCGCAAACCGCACGCCTACCTGCGCTGGCGCAACACCCACGCTCGCCACGCCGATGTCCTGGCAGCCCAACGCGCGAGCGAGCCACGTCCGCAGCGAGAAAGGCATCCGCTGGGGCGGACGATCTCTCGCCGCTGCCGCCTGAACTACCGGGCGGCCCGCAGTGCCGCGGCGACCTTAAGGCAAAGGATTCGGTGGACAACCGAAACCGAATCCTGGTTAGCCACGCCAGGTGAACGGGGTCGTCTATCAGATACTGGTTGCATGCCCCCCTCTGTCTTGCCTTGGCCGGAGTACGGGTGAAATGGTGAATCTCGGCCCCGGACCCTCGGTCATTCCTGCGGTGTGGTTGGGAGAACCCATGTCCCGTCTGATCGGACGGCTCGTTTGCGCGCTGCTCATTGCGTTTCCGCTGCTGACGGCGGCGCCGGCGTGGGCGTCCGGGCCGAGGAGGCCGACAGCGGTCGACATCCACCCGGCGGGATGGATGTCGAGTTCTGCGTCGGACATCAATAGCCACGGCGAAGTGATCGTCACCGCGACGAACACGGTCAACGGAGAGATCCAACCGCCGCTCGGATTCCTCTGGCAGGCCGGGAAACACACGGTGCTGCGTCCGCTGCCCGGCGGCAACGGCAGCCTCCCGCGGGACGTCAACGAGCGCGGCGAGGTCGTCGGATTCTGTCAGTCCGCAGTCCACCCGGCACGCCCGTGCCTGTGGCGGCAGGGCCGGCCGCAGGACTTGGGCACGCTCGACGAACGAGGTACGGGCACCGCGTTGGCGGTGAACGACAAGGGCGAAGTCGTCGGTGACAATCAGACGTTCATCGGTGGTGGCCTGACCCGCGCCTTCCTTTGGCGGCGCGGCGTCCTGACCGATCTGGGAGGCGTCGGCGACCGCAGCGCCTTTGGCATCAACAACCACAGCCAGGTGATCGGCGTGCACTACTCGTCCAACGGACAACGGGCCTTCCTGTGGGAGCGGGGCACTCTGACCGACCTGGGAACCCTCGGCGGCAACGAGACGGTGCCAGCCGACATCAACGAACGCGGGCAGATCGTTGGGACGAGCACCACGGCGGACGGAGTCCAGCACGCATTCCTCTGGCAGCGTGGCCGGATGATCGACCTTGGCACGCCGTCCGGCAACAGCGGGGCACTCGCGATCAACGACCATGGTCAGGTCGTCGGGTGGAGCAACTCGGCGGACGGGGCGGCCCGGGTCTTCCATTGGTACCAGGGTGTCCGCACCGAGTTTCCCGGGTATGACGCCCGCATCAACGAACGAGGCTGGATCGCTGGCACCACCGCAGGCGACCCACGACGAGCCTTCCTGTTGCGCAACCGCCGGATGGTCACCGGCGATCCGGCCGCCGCCGTGACGGCACTCAACAATCGGGGAATGCTGGCCGGGTGGACGAACACACCGGGCGGCAACCACGCGACCGTGTGGAAGTGATGACGGAGGCGACCGACAGGCGCCAGCACGCGCTGGTCTGCTGCAAGGGTGCCAACTTCAGCGCTACCGGGCGGCCCTCGACGCCGGAGCCGACCCCTCGGTCGTCAGTAAGTGGATAGCCCAGACACAGGCCGAACGGACCCGAGCCGAAACGGAGCTGCACGCAGGGAACTCCGCCGCGCCACGCCGAATGACCCAGGCAGAGATCATCACGCTGGTCGGGCCCTTGGGAACATCGTCACCGTGCTCCGCGACGCGGACCCCGCGGACAAAGCCGAGGTCTACCGCCAGCTGGGCCTACGGCTGACATACCACCCAGAAGCGCAAACGGTGCACGCTGAAACCGATCTCAGCGCGCACCGTGGGGCAATTGTTTGTGTCCGAGGGGGGACTTGAACCCCCACGCCCTATACGGGCACTAGCACCTCAAGCTAGCGCGTCTGCCATTCCGCCACCCGGACCTGCTCGTTCAGCCTACCTCGCCGCCCAGATGATCTTTCCATCCGAGGTCGGCACGGCGAGCCGCACGGGGAGTTACTGTACACGGCGCTCGTGGATCATGCACATCGCCCACCGGCGCCTGCCCGGTCGCCCTCCCGCCCCTGCTCACACCCGTCACGCGAGGTCACCGAAGCGGGATCGGGTGTGAGCCCGGGTAGCGTCGGCGGCCCCGTGCCGGGCAGCATTGCCCTGTGTCCCATCCCTCTCCTCTGGCCGCCGTCCAGCAACGGGCCCTCGCACTGCGCACCGAGGGCGACCTCGGCACTGCCCGGCAGCTGCTTGCGGACGCTGTCGGGTCCGCCCGTCCGCCGTACGGCGAGGACCACCCCGAGACGCTGCACACCGCGCACCTGCTGGCCCGCCTGCACCGCGAGGCGGACGACCCGCTTGCCGCCCGCCGGGTGCTTGAGGAGGCCTTCGCGGCGGGCGAGCGGCGCTGGGACCATTCCGAGCCGACGATGCTCGCGCTCGCCTTCGAACTGGCCGAGGTCGCCGAGGAATTGGGCAACAGGCACGAGGCCCGCCGCAACTACACGCGCGTCGCCAGCGCCGGGCCCGCCGTGCTCGGTGAGCACCACCCGGTGATACGCGCCGCCCGCGACTACCTCGGCGAGGCCAGCCCTGGGCAGACCCGGCCGGACGCCGGACCGCCGACGTCCGCCCCCGCTGCCACGACGAAGGACTCCGACGCCCGATCGGCGTTGACCGGTCCGACGCTGTCCCTGGCGACCCTGGCCGCGATGCGCCCGGCGGCGGGCGATGGTCCGGCTCCTGCGTCGCCCTGGGCCCCACCGCCTCCCCCGGCCCCCACCCATGCGGCGCCGACCTCGTCACCCATGTCGCCGACGCCGGCACCGCCCGCGCATCCGGTCCCGCCCGCGCCCGTCATGTCACCGGCGCCAGCCACGCCCGCGCGTCCGGTTCCGCCCGCGCCCGTCATGTCACCGCCGGCAACCCCCGTCCAGCCGGTGCCGCCGCGCCAACGGACCGAGCAGCAGCCGCCGCCGTCACCCCGGCCACCGGTCACGCCGCCGCCTCCGGCCGCCGGCCGGCCGACGCCGTACGTCCCGCAGCAGCTACCACCCGCACCGCCGCGTCAGCGAACGAGTGACCAGCCGATCCACCCGGTCGTCGAGGCGCCGCCCTCCACGCCGTCGGCCGCGGATCCGGCTCGCCCTCCGGTCCACCCGACGAGTCCGGCCCCGGCTGTCGCCGCGCAGACCTCCGCCGCGCCCTCGGCACCCCCACCGGCGGCGCCGGCTCCGCGGTGGGCCGACCCGACCATTCAGGTACGGCAGATCGAGCCCCTGCTGGCCGAGGAGGCCGCCCGGGTCGCAGCGGCCGGGCCGAGCGGGGCGACCCGCACGACGGACGGGCCGGGGCCTTCCGGGACGATCCCGACGAGTCCAGACCCGGCGCCCTCCCGCCCGGTGAGCGGGCCACCCCTGCACCACGCGGCCAGCGCGACGCAGCCGGTCTCCGCGCCGCCTGTCGGCCCGACCTCCGCACCGGCCGTGGGCCCTTCGCGTCCGGTGTCGGCTCCGCCCGAGCACGGCCAACCCGTCTCTGGACCGCCCGACCGGCCCCACCCCGCCTCCGGCCCACCGACGGCCCACACCCAGCCCGTGTCCGGACCACCCGGCTACGGACCGCCGGTGTCCGCGCCGCCCCTCCACACCTACCCCGTGTCGGGGCCACCGGCGCAGCCGTTCCCGGTGTCCGGACCACCAGCGCAGCCCTACCCCGTGTCCGGACCACCAGCCCACCCCTACCCCGTGTCCGGACCACCCGGCTACAGCCAGCCCGTCTCCGCGCCACCGGTGAGCGCGCCACCGGTGAGCGCGCCACCGTGGGGACTGACCGCTCCCCCCTGGAGCAGCAGTGCGCCCCCGCATCCGCTACCCACGACTGCCGGGGACCCCGTGGACCCGCCACGGACGGACGCCGCAGAGACCACACCCGCTAGCGCGGCCACCCTGGGCGGCGCGGTCACACCCACCAGCGCGGTCACACCCAACAGCGCGACCACCCTGGGCGGTGTGCCCACGCCGAGCAACGTCGCCACCCCGGGCGGGGCGCCCACCCTGGGCGGCCTGTCCACAGCGGGCGGCGAGAGCATGCCGCTCGCGAGACCACCGTCGCCGACCGTGCAGGGTGAGCCGTCGGGCTTCGCGTCCGCGTCGACGGAGGTGTTCCCGGCCGTCGGGCCGGAGCCGGCCCGGCCCCAGGACATGACGGCTGCGCCCCTCGCGCCCGCGGCCTACCGGCCGCCGGCCACCGTCACGCCGCCGCCCGCCGCGCAGTACCCGTCCGGTCAGCAGTACCTGGGCCAGCCCTACCAGCAGAGCCACGAGGTGTATCCGGGGCAGCGGTACCAGCAGGACCCCTACTCGACCGCGTACGCCGATGAGGGTGTTTCGACGGGTCGCAGCCGGGCGACGCTGATCGGCGCGGCGGTGGCGGCCGGGGTTGCCCTGGTCGCGGTCGCCGGCCTGGGCGCGGTGGTGCTGAACCGCGACGACGCGCCGCCCCCGGCCAGCGACGCGGTGACGGCGGCGCCGGCGGTGAGCGGTCCCCCTCCCGGTGACCTGAAGCTGCGCGACGACCTCGTGACGATCACTCTGACCTGGACGGACCCGTCCGGGGGTGCGGTGCCGTTCATGGTCGCCGGTGGACGGGCCGGTCTGGCGCTGGGGGTGATGGCCACCGTGGAACCGGGGCGGACCAGCCACACCATCAACGGTCTCAGCTCCCGGGTGGACTACTGCTTCACAGTGCTCGCGGTCTACTCCACGGACAGCTTCGCCACCTCGAGCCAGGTCTGCACCAAGCGGGAACGGTCCACACCGCCGAGCTGATCGTGAGCGGTCCGCGCCGCCGAGTCGACACAGTCGGGTTCGCGATCGTCGAGCTGAGCTGGGCGTCCACTGCGCACGCTCGGTATCCACAGGGGTGACGGTGCGGGTTCCCCCGTTCCCGGCCGAGCCATATGATGGCACCCGGCTCAGGGGAGGGGTCGCCGCGAGGCGTACGCCACCTGCCACGACTCAGGGAAGGCAGCCGGCTGTGGCCAGCATCGACGACGCCGAGCGGACCGACGCCCCCCGTTCCCGGTCCCGACTGCGCGGCGGGCTGGTGACGGTCGGCACGGTCACCGCGCTGCTGGCCGCGATGGGGCTGACCGTCCTGGGGCTGGGGGCGGCGGACAACGCGGTGGCCAACTACGACGCGAGTTCCTGGCTGTGGAGCGCGGTCCGCAGCGAGCTGGCCCGGGTCAACGGGGTCACCGCCCGGGTGGACACCCGCACCGAGGTTCCCGGTGCCCGCCGGCACCCGATGCAGGTCGCCCAGACCGATCGGCTGCTGATCCTGCGTGATCTGCAGACCGGGCAGATCAGCTCGCTGGACCTGGCCACGCTGCAGCTCACCGCGACCACGCCGACCACCCCCGGCCTGGGTGTGAGCGTCGCCCTGCACGAGGACGCGGCGTTCGTCGTCGACGCCGTGCAGGGCATCGTGCGGCAGCTCGACCCGCGGTCGTTGAGCCCGGTCGGCGAGCCGGTGCGCTATCCCCCGGGCATCACCGGCGGCACGTTCGACGGCGAGGGCCGGCTCTGGATCGCGGTGCCCAGCGAGGGCACGGTCTCGGCGATCACCGCCGCGAAGCTGCCGTCCGCGCCGGCCTCGGCCGCGCCGGCAGGTGGCGGGCTCAGCCCGGAGCGGGTCGAGACGTACGACGTGGCCGACGCCAGCCACGAGCTGGTGGTCTCCACCCTGGACGACGGGGTGGCGGTGCTCGACCGTACGGCCGCCCGGCTGGTGCGGGTGCAGCGCGGCGAGGTCCGCCCGACGCCGTTGACACTGCCCGGCCCGGCGGCCATGCCGACCCGCACCTCCGGGCCGCGGGTGCCGGTGACGGTGCCCGCCGAGCGGCGGGTGTTGGTCGTGGGTGACGCCGGTGAGGAGCGGGCGTTCACGGTGCCGGGCAGCGGCGACCGGCTGAGCCCGGCGGTGGCCTGGGCGGACCGGTTCTACTGCGCCGACGAGGCGACCGGCACCATCTACTCCTTCGACGCGGGCGGCCAGTTGGTCGACACGATCAAGGGCAGGGCGAACGGGCCGCTGGAGATGGAGGTGCGGGAGAACCACCTCTTCATCAACTCGCCCGACTCGGCGACGGCCCGGGTGGTGGACGACAAGCACCAGGTGCGCGAGGTCGACAAGTACGCCAACGACGTGCTGGGCGGTGACCCGCCGCCGGCTCCCCCGCCGCCGCCCCCGCCGAAGAAGCCCCGGGTGGGCAAGCCGAGCGCGCCGCGCAGCGTCACCGCCGCCGCGGGCAACGCCCAGGCCCGGGTGAGTTGGCGGCCGGCCGCCGCGAACGGCGCCGAGATCATCAGGTACGTGGTGCAGGGTGCCGGTCAACGCCTGGAGGTGGGCGCCAATCAGCGTTCGGTGGAGGTCAAGGGGCTGACCAACGGCGAGACGTACCGTTTCGCGGTGCACGCCGTGAACGCCAAGGGTGACGGCCCGGCGCGCAGCAGCAATCCGGTGACCCCGACCGCAGCGGTGCCCGATCCACCAGCCAGCGTCACGGCGCAGGAGCGGCCGGACGGCACGGTGGTGGTGAAGTGGCCGGCCGCGAACGGGCAGGGCAACAAGATCGCCAAGTACGCGGTGACGGCCACGTCGGCGGGGACGAACGCGCCGGCCGGCGAGTCGACGAAGACGGAACTGGTGGTGCCGGCCGGTGAGCTGGAGTTCGGCACCCAGTACGCGTTCACCGTCGTGGCGGTCAACGACAAGGGCGCGGGCTCGGCGGCGTCGCCGGTGAGCAACACGGTGGTGCCGTTCGCGGCGCCGGGTCGACCGCTCGACCTGCAGGCCGGGACGGTCGCCGACCAGCCGGGCGCGGTCACCGTGCAGTGGTCGCCGGCGGAGGCCAATGGCCGACCGGTGACGAAGTACCAGGTGGACGTCGGTGGCAGGACGAGCGAGGTGACCGAGACCCGCACGACAGTCACCGGGCTGGGCAACGGCCAGAACGTCACGGTGAAGGTGAAGGCGGTCAACGAGGCCGGGCCCGGTCCAGAGGCCACCGCCACGGCCCGTACGGTCGCCGCGCCCCGGGTCACGGTCACCGGCTCGTCGGCGACCGCCACGTCGGCGACCGTCACGTTCACCGTGGACGCGGGCGGCGGTAAGGCCACCTGCTCGCTGAGCACGTCGGGTGAGCCGGCGAAGGCCGGGGCGTGTTCCAGCATCACGATGACGGGTCTGACGCCGGGCACGAAGTACACGTTCACCGTGACGGCGAGCAACGCCGCCGGTAAGGGCACCGCGGAGCGGGCGGACAGCACCGAGCCGCTGTACGGGATCGCGACGTGCAACAACGGGCCCGACGGCGACCAGCGGACGTACTGCAACAGGGAGGTCGACGGCCGCAACGGCAACGAGATCTTCTCGGTGCCCCGACAGGACAACGACAAGCAGGAGGGCTGGGCGAAGCCCGGCACCCGGCTGAAGGCGTACTGCAAGAAGTCCGGCGAGGACGTCGACTCGTGGATCTACAACGATCAGAAGCGCAGCACCTGGTGGGTGCAGGTCGAGTACAGCGGGAAGAACTACATCCCGTGGGCCTGGCTCAACCTGGAAGGCGGCGACAACATCAACGTCCTGCCCACCTGCTGAACCACCAGCCGAGGAGCACCACCGATCGTGAACACCCACGAGCCGCTCACCCAGCCGGAGGTGCAGGGCTTCGCCGCCCTGGCCGCCCGGCTGGCCGAGAACGTCAACGCGGTGGTGCTCGGCAAGCCGCAGGTGGTCCGGCTGGCGTTGACCGCGCTCTTCGCCCAGGGTCATGTGCTGCTGGAGGACGTGCCGGGGGTCGGTAAGACGACCCTGGCGCGGGCGATCGCCGCGACGGTGAAGGGTGAGTGGCGGCGCATCCAGTTCACGCCCGACCTGCTCCCCTCGGACGTGTCCGGCGTGACCATCTTCAACCAGGCGACCCGTGACTTCGAGTTCCATCCGGGGCCGGTCTTCGCCAACATCGTCATCGCCGACGAGATCAACCGGGCGTCGCCGAAGACCCAGTCGGCGCTGCTGGAGGTGATGGAGGAGCGCACGGTCACTGTGGACGGCGTCCGGCACCCGGTGCCCGCGCCGTTCCTGGTGGTCGCCACGCAGAACCCGGTCGAGATGGACGGCACCTACCGGCTGCCCGAGGCGCAGCTCGACCGTTTCCTGGTGAAGCTGTCCGTCGGCTACCCGGACGAGGCGGTCGAGGTGGAGGTGCTGCGCGGCGCGACGGTCCGCTCCCCCGAGGCGCTCGCCCCGGTCACCGACACCGCGACAGTCGGGGAGATGGTCCGGATGGCCCGCCGGGTGCACATCGCCGAGCCGCTCTACGCGTACGCGGTCCGGCTGGCCGCCGCCACCCGCACGCATCCGCAGGTACGCGTCGGGGTCAGCCCTCGGGGCGTGATCGCGTTGACCCGGGCGGCGTGCTCGTACGCCCTGATCGACGGTCGGGGCTGGATCATGCCGGAGGACCTGAAGGCGCTCGCCGAGCCGGTGTTCGCGCACCGGCTGCTGCTGACCCCGGACGCGCAGGTGCGCGGGGTGACCCCTGCGGAGGTGCTGCGCCAGGCCATCGCCTCGGTGCCGGTGCCGCTGCCGTCGGGGCAGCCCGCCCCGGTGCAGGGCTGACCGGCAGCAGCGCCATGGGGATCACCGCCCGCGGAGTCGGGCTGCTCGTCGCCGCCGTCGTCCTGCTCGGCCTGGGGTTCCGCTTCGCGTACCCCGAGTTGACGTTGCTCGGCGCGGCGGCCGGCGCGGCCGTCGGCTACGCGGCGCTGACCGCGGCCTGGCGGCCCCGACTGGTGGTCGACCGCCAGGCGGACCCGGACCGGGTGGCGCGCGGGGAGCCGGCGAGCATGACGCTCACCGTGCGCAACGCCGGCCGGCTGCGCTCGGCGAACCTGCTGGCCGAGGACCGGTGCGGGAGCCGTGCCGTGCCGGTGCCGCTGCTGCGCCTGCGGCCCGGTCGGGACACCGAGGTCAGCTACGACGTGCCGACCGACCGCCGCGGGGTGGTGCCGGTCGGTCCGCTGCGGGTGACGCGGCGCGACCCGTTGGGTCTGGTGGCGCTGGCCCGCCCGTACGGCGGGACGACGCCGGTCTGGGTGCATCCCCGGATCCATCCGCTCACGGCGGTGCCCCGCGGCGCGGGGCGCAGCCTCGACGGCCGGGTGGACGGTGTGCCGCACGGGTCGATCACGTTCGACTCGCTGCGGGAGTACGTGGTGGGTGACGAACTGCGTCGGGTGCACTGGCGCACGAGTGCCCGGGTCGGCGAGCTGATGGTGCGCGAGAACGTGGACACCAGCCTGCCGCGCCTGGTGGTCCTCCTGGACAACCGGGCCGCCGCGCATCCGCAGCGGTCCGGCGGGGTGGCCGAGTCGTTCGAGTCCGCGTGTGAGGCGGCGGCGTCGGTCGTCACCGCCGCGCACCGCGCGGACCTGCCGGTGTTGATGCTGCTGGTCGGCCCGGAGCAGGGCGACGGCGGGGACGGCCCCGCGCTCGGGCCCCTGGACCGGCTTGCCGCCGCCGACCTGTCCGACGAGGCCGACGCGTTGCGCGCGGTCACCACCCGGCTGCGCCAGGATCGGCTCGGCGACACACTTGTCTTCCTGACCGGCCCCGGTGGTCGGGACGGGTTGGGACACGTCGGCGCGCTGCGCGGCGCGTACCCGTCGGTGGTGGTCGGGGTGTTCGGCGCGGCCGAGCCGACGCCGGCGGGCACTGCCGGCCTGGTGGTGGTCGACGCGGCGGACGGCGCGCAGTTCGCCGCCGAGTGGGACGGGGTACGCCGGTGGTGACGGGCATCGCGCCGCAGGAGGAGACGGCGGCCCCTCGACAGGCGCCGCCGGCGGGCGGCGGCCCGAGCGCCGCGGCGCGGGTGGTACGCGCGCTGCGGGCGGCCGTCGTGCCGCTGGCGCTGATCACGCTCACCGCGCTCGCCGGGGTGGTGCTCGGTCGGGTGTACGCGGGCGACCTGCTGACCCGGCTGGTGATCGGCGCGGCGGTGGGCTCGGTGCTGGTGAGCGTCGCGAGCCGACGGCTGCCGTCCTGGCTTGTCGCACCGGTGTCGATGGCGGCGATGGCCGGATGGACGCTGTGGGCGTTGCGGCTGGCCGCCACCCACGCCGACCTGCCGGGCAGCCTGCTGGAGGTGAGCGCGGACGCCGCCCGCAACGGCATTCCCCGGCTGCTCACCGCGATGATTCCCGTGGAGCCCACACCGGACACGGTGCTGGTCCCGGTGGTGGCGGCCTGGCTGGCCGGTCTGGCCGGGGCGGAGGTGGCGCTGCGCACCGGCCGGGTGCTGCTCGGCTACCTGCCGGCGGCGGGGCTCTACGCGGCGGCCCTCTACGTGGTCGGCCCGAACGCCGAACCGGCGATCGGGACGACTGTCGCCTTCGTCGCGGTCGCGGCGGTCGGGCTGGCCGCGCCTTCGGGTACGCCGTCGGCCGGCGGTGACCCGACGGCCGGTCTCGCCCCGGGGACGCGCGCGGCGGTACGGCTTCGGCTCGCGGCCTCGGCGGCGCTCGGCGTCGCGCTGGTGATCGGCCTGGTCGCGCTGCTCGGACCGGTGGTCGCCGGTCAGGTCGACGGGCGTCCGGTGGATCCGCGCCGGTACGTGGAGCCACCGCAGGTGCAGACGCTCGACGAGAACCCCCTGATCCGGATCTCCGGGTGGGCGCTGCGCCCGGAGCAGAAGCTCCTCGACGTGAACACGGTGGGTGCCACCCCGCCGGCCGGCGAAGCGAACGACCCGAAGGCGACCGGCGGCGCGGACGATTCCAAGGCGGGTCGCAGCGTACAGATCCGGTTGGCGGTGCTCAGCGACTACGACGGGATCACCTGGCGGGTCGGCGCGACGTACCGCAACGCGGGGCGGATCCTGCCGGCCACCGCGCCGGCCCGGGACAGCACGGTGGACAGTGTTCGGCAGGAGATCACCGTGGCGGAGCTGAGCGGTCGGCTGCTGCCGGCCGTGGCGACGCCGCGCGAGGTCAGCGGGGCGCGGGTGGCGTACGACCCGGCGACGGGCACGCTGATCAGGCCGGAGGGACTGACGCCGGGGCTGCGGTACACGGTGACGTCGGCCCGGGAACGCC
The DNA here is from genome assembly GCF_021442385.1 of Micromonospora sp. MH99. GTDB lineage: Bacteria > Actinomycetota > Actinomycetes > Mycobacteriales > Micromonosporaceae > Micromonospora. The sequence goes on along the minus strand of NZ_MUZA01000049.1, from coordinate 15,363 downwards.
CGGACAACAACCTGCTGGCCACCGCGAACGTACCGGCCGGCGAGGAGGTGGCCCGGGTGCTGCGGGTCGCCGACGGGGTGCCCGACCCGATGCGCCGGTTGGCGACACAGCTCGCCGAGGAGAACGGCGCCCCCTACGAGCGGGCGGTGGCGATCGAGCAGTTCCTGGCCGAGCACTACCGGGTGGTGGCCGACGCGCCGAGCGGGCACGCGTACCCGAATCTGGCGTTCTTCCTCTTCGGTCCGCGCAACGGCGGCGGGCAGCGCGGGACGTCGGAGCAGTTCGCGGCCTCGTTCGCGGTGCTCGGCCGGCTCTCCGGTCTGCCGACGAGGGTGGTGGTCGGCTTCTCCTGCAGTGGTCAGGGCCCGGTGCGGGCCGGTGACGCGTACGCCTGGCCGGAGGTGCTCTTCGACGGGCTGGGCTGGGTGGCGTTCAACCCGCTGCCCCGCCCGGAGAACGAGCCGAGGCCGGTGGAGGAGGATTTCCGTCCGACCCCGGAGGACCCGCCGCAGTCGGAGGCGCCGGCGCCCACTGTGGAGCCGACCGCGTCGCCGGAGCCGGTGGCCGCCGCCGAGGGCCCGCCCGCACGGGGTGGCGCGTCCACGCCGGTGCTGGTCGCGGGAGGCAGCGGTGCGCTGCTGCTCCTGGTGGGGGCGCTGCTGCTCACCCTGGTGGCGATGCGCCGCTCCCTCACCCGCAAGCGGCTGGCGGGTGGTGACCCCGGCCAGCGCATCGCCGGCGCCTGGCGGGAGGTCACCGACGCGTTGCGACTGGCCGGCCGTCCGGTCGGTGACGACCTGGCGGCGACCGAGGTGGCCGCGCAGGCCCGTCAGGCCCTTGCCGAAGCCCGAGCAGGCACGCCCAGCGGTGGCAGCGCACCTGGCAGCGGCCCGACCGGCAGCGCCACACCCGGTGCGGAGCCGGCGGTCGACGAACTGGCGACGCTGCTCAATCAGGTGGGCTTCGCCCCCGAGGCCGCGGCGGCCGATCAGGCGGCCCGCGCCGCCGAGGTGGCCACGGCCTACGTCGCCAACCTGCGCTCGGCCCGCCCCTGGTGGCGTCGCCTGCTCTGGTCCGTCCACCCCTCCCCCCTGCACCAGGCCCGCCGGTCCCCCCACTCCCACCCCCGCCGACCCGCGCGGTGATCAAGAGGTTCGCGTCATGTCAGGACCCGTTCCTGACCCGAACCTCTTGATCACCGGTGGCGGGTTGGGGGGATCGGAGCCGGGCGCGGCGGCCGTAGTCGGCGGCCACGGCAATCACCAGGGGGCCCCAGGCGGCCAGCGGGGCGTAGTACCGCAGCACGTCCCAGCCGGGCGGGGTGCGCGCCGGTTCGTCGCGCCCCATCCCCACCCAGCCGCGGTCCACGACGTGGAACGTGCTGTTCAGCACCAGGTACAGGCAGATGGCGACGAGCAACGAACCGCCGACCACCGCGGCGAGCACGACCGGGCGTGCCGGGATCGAACGCCTCCCGAACAGCGGCACCCAGTGCGGCACCTGCTGTCCCCAGTGGTGCACCAGCCCGAGTGTCGACAGGGCCAGGCCCATCGACAGGACGGACAGGAAGATCATGTACCACGTCGTGACGGCGTCGTCGGTGAACACGAGGGACAGTCGCCAGATCGCGGACGGCAGGACGCAGAGCGGGACGGCGTACGCGGCCCCGACAGCCCAGGGCGCGGGAGCGGCGGCCCAGGTACGGCCCGGGTCAGTGGATGTCATGCGCGTTCCGATCATCGAGGGCGATCCAGTAGAGACGCAGGGCAGTCGCACCGACGACGAAGACGCCGCAGGCCACCGCCCGTCGCCGCACCCGGGAGATCGCTGCGGATCGAGTGACATTCATGAACCGATGATCTGCGGGCCGGACGCGCGCCTCCTCCCCGGCGGAGGTGAACCCGTTCCCGCCTTCGAGGGAGGAGTCGCGCGCCGGCGCGGAAACACGGTGGCGGCCGGTAGGCGCGACGACGAGCATCAGGGGGTGGATCAGCACACGAGCGAGATCGTCGACTACTACACGCTGCGCTACCGCGAGGACCAGCGGCTGTCCGCCCGCCCCCAGGCACGGCTGGAATGGATCCGCACGACCCAGCTCCTGCGGGATCTCCTGCCCGGCCCGGGTGCCCGCGTCCTGGACATCGGCGGAGGCACCGGCGAGTACGCGAGGGCCCTCGCCGGTGCCGGCTACGAGGTCCGCCTCGTCGACCTGGTGCCGAGTCACGTCGCGCAGGCACGCGGCGGCCAGCCGTCCATCGAGGCCCGGGTGGCCGACGCGCGGGCGCTTCCCGACGCCGACGACGCGTACGACGTGGCGCTCCTCCTGGGGCCGCTCTACCACCTGGTGGACCGTGCCGACCGGCTGAAGGCGCTACGGGAGGCCGTCCGGGTCACCCGCCCCGGCGGTCACGTCGTGGCCGCCGCCATCTCCCGTTTCGCCGGCCCGCTGGACTTCGCCGCCACCGGACGCCTCGACGAGCGACTCCTCGACGAGGCCGAGAGCCTGCTGACCGACGGCACCAACGATCCACGGACCGGTTTCACCCATGCCTACTTCCATCGGGTCGAGGAGATCACCGACGAGTGTTCGGCGGCGGGGCTGACCGACGTCGTCGTACACGGGGTGGAGGGCCCGGCATGGACGGCGGCGGAGGCCGCGGCGGGCGGGCCGGGGCAGGACGCGGTCTTCTCCGCGGCGTTGGATCTGGCCCGCGTCTACAGCACCGAGCCAGCGCTGGTCGGATCGAGCGCGCACCTCCTGGTCGCCGGACGCGTCCCGGGGCGTTAAGCGGTCAGCCGGCGGACCAGCTTGCGGAGGCCGGCCTGCCAGCCGTCCGGGTCCTCGGCGCGGCGGCGGGCGTAGTCGGCGACCTCCGGGTGCGGCAGGATCAGGAACCGCTCCTCGGCCAGCCCGGCGATTGTCGCCTCGGCCACCTGGTCCGGGCTGAGCACCGCTCCGGAGGCGGCGATCACCCGGGCGCCCAGGTGGCCCTCGACGATGCCGTCGGCGAGCATCGGGGTGTCCACACCCTGCGGGCAGAGGGCGCTGACCCGGATGCCCCGGTCCCGGTAGGTGATGGCGAGCCACTCGGCGAAGCCCACCGAGGCGTGCTTCGTCGTGGTATAGGCGGCGTCGCCCACCGCGGTCAGCACCCCTGCCGCCGAGCAAGTGTGCAGCAGGTGGCCGCCGCCGCGGGCGAGCATGCCGGGCAGCACCGCGCGCGCCGAGTAGACGTGGGCGAGCACGTTGACCCGCCACGCGCGGTCCCAGGCCGCGTCGTCGACCTCCACTCCCCCGCCGGTGGTCACTCCCGCGTTGGCGCAGAACAGGTCGATGCGGCCGAAGCGTCGTTCGGTGTCGTCGACGAGCGCGCGGACCTGGGCCTCGTCGGTGACGTCGAGGGCGGCTGCGTGCGCCACCGGGCCGATGCCCTCGGCCACCGCGTGGGCCGCCTCGGCGTCCAGGTCGGCGACGATCACCGCTGCGGCGCCCTCGGCGGCGAAGCGCCGCGACAGTGCCGCCCCGATGCCACCGGCCCCGCCGGTGACCACCGCGATCCGGTCGGTCAGGTTCACGCGGACGCTCCCACGGGCTCGGTGCCCAACCGGGCGATGAGGGTCATCAGGGCGGCGGCGCTGCCGGCGGTCACCTCGGGAGTGGGCAGCAGCGCGAGGACCGGCACGTCCACGCCGGCGTCGGCGTAGCGGCGGACCTGGGCCCGGCACCGCTCCGGCGAGCCGTGCAGCACCAGGGCGTCGACCACCTCGTCGGGCACCGCCGCGCTGGCGGCACGCCGGTCACCCGCCGCCCAGGCCTCCCACATCGGCGCCAGCGCCTCCGTGCGGCCGAGCCACCGATGGAATTCGGCGTACGCCGGCACGGTGAGGTAGCTGGTGATCAGCCGGCGGCCGAGGGTGCGGGCGTACGCGGTGTCCTCGGTGGGACAGACGAAGATCCGGGCGGCGATCTCGAAGCCGGCACGCCGCTCACCCAGCTCGGCGAGGGCACGAGGCACGTCGTCGGCGCTGAGCCAGTTGAGGATGACCCCGTCCGCCTCGGCGCCGGCGAGCCGGAGCATGCCCGGGCGCAGCGCGGCGAGCAGGATCGGCGGCGGCACCGCCGGTGGCCGTTCGAGGGTGAACCGGCGCACGGTGAAGGTGTCGTAGACCTCGTCCACCGTCTCGCCGCGCAGCGCGGCGCGCAGGAACCGCAGGACGTCGCGGGTACGCCGGAACGGCTCGTCGAACCGCACCGCGTTCCAGTCCCGCACGAGCACCGGCGAGGACGCGCCGATGCCGAGCGCGAACCGGCCCGGTGCCGCCTCGGCGAGCGCCGCCGCGCTCATGGCGAGCAGCCCGGGGCCACGGGTGAAGACCGGGGTGATCGCGGTGCCCAGCCGCAGCCGCGGCTGCCACGCCGCAGCGAGGGCCAGCGGCGTGAACGCGTCGGTCCCGGCGACCTCGGAGGACCACACGTCGGTGAACCCGGCGCGATCAAGGGTCGTGTAGACCGCCTGGTGATCGGCCAGCGGGATCCCGCCCAACGGCACCGTCATGCCCCATCGATTCGTCACCGATCGATCGTGCCCGTTGACGGTGCCCGCGAGCAAGATCCCCGAAGTGGGCAGAATCGCCGGTTCGCGGCCGCGCGCCCCGGCCGAGGTGCTACCACTTCGAGGTGGACCGGAGCACCGGCGCAGGCCGCTGACCATGGGTTCCAGGGCGGCGGGACACCTGGAGCCGGTCCCGGCGGCGGTCGCGCCCGGTCGGGCCACGTTCCTGGAGCTCTTCTTCGACCTGGTCTACGTCTTCGCGCTCACCCGGATCTCCGCGCGCGCGTTCGAGGACCTGACCGAGAGCCCGGCGCGGCAGCACCTCTGGGCGGCGGTCACCGGCAGTGGCAAGACACTGCTGTTGCTGCTGGCCCTCTGGTCGGTCTGGCAGGGCACCGCGTGGACGACCAGCCGCTACGACCCGTACCGGGCGCCGCTGCAGACAGTGGTGTTGACCGCGCTCGTGTCCAGCATGGTGATGGGGGTCGCGATCCCCCGGGCCTTCAGCGAGACCTCGCTGATGTTCGCGACGGCGTACGTCATCGCGCAGGTGACCCGGCCGCTGATCCTGTCGATCGCGTTGGGGCCACATCCGTACCGCCGGCTGAAGGTGCGGATGACAGTGGTGTTCGCCGTCAGCGGGGTGTTCTGGATCGGTGGGGCGTTGCTGGCCACCAACGGGCAGGTGATGCTCTGGACGCTGGCGCTGCTCATCGAGTACCTGGCGGCGCGGTGCGGCTGGCCGGTGCCGGGCTTGGGCCGGTCGACGGTCTCGAAGTGGGAGATCGCCGGGGAGCACCTGGCCGAGCGGTACCAGCAGTTCTTCCTCGTGGCGCTGGGCGAGACGATCCTGGTGGCCGGTTTCGCGTACAGCAAGGGCCCGTACGGGTCGGGGCACGTCTGGGCCTTCGCGCTCGCGGTGGCCACGTCGATCATGCTGTGGCGGATCTACGTCCAGCGCGCCGGGCAGATCCTGGCCGAGGCGGTGATGACGGCCCGTCACCCGGCCAACATCGGTCGCTCGGCGGCGGACACGCACCTCGTCATGGTGGTCGGCCTGGCCGCCACGGCGGTCGGCTACGAGCTGATCATCGACCACCCGCTGGGCCATGCCCCACCGACGTGGCTGGCCATGGCGCTCGGCGGACCCGCGCTGTTCCTGGCCGGCCGGGCCCGCTTCGAGTACGAGGTGTTCGGGCGGGTCTCCCCGTCACGCTGGATCGCCATCCTGGTGCTGGCGGCGGTGGCCGTACCGCTGCTGTTCCTGCCGGGATTGGCCGCGTCGGCCGCCGGAGTGGTCGTGCTGGGCGGCGTCGCGGTCGCCGACGCCCGCCGGGCGCGGGGTGGGCCGCCGGAGGCCGCCGCGACGCCGTTCTGAGCCGTCGGCGTACGCCGAACGGCCGGATAGTCTCGGCGGGTGACCTTCTCCCTCGTCGCCCGATCCGCCGACGGCCGCCGCCACGGCGTCGTCGTGGCCAGCAAGTTCCTCGCCGCCGGGGCGCTGGTGCCGGCCGCGCAGGCCGAGGTCGGCGCGCTGGCCACCCAGGCGCACGTCAACCTCGCCTACCGCCCGCAGGGGCTCACTCTGCTCCGCACCGGAGTGGGCGCCGCCGACGTGGTGGCCGGCCTGGTCGCCGCCGACGCCGAGCGGGAGCACCGGCAGCTCGGCGTGGTGGGCGTCAGCGGGCCGGGCGCGAGCTGGACCGGCCCGGCCTGCCACCCGTGGGCCGGCGGGCGCACCGGCGACGGCTGGGCCGCGCAGGGCAACATCCTCACCGGCCCGGAGGTCGTCGACGCGCTGGGCGACACGTGGCTGGCCTCCTCGGCGCTGCCGTTCGCCGAGCGGCTGGACGACCACCCCGACCCGGTCACCGAACTGGGCCGGCTGCTGGCCGTGCACACCCTGCTGTTCAGCCGGCCCGACCCGGCGACCCTGCTCGACCTGAGCGGCGCGGTCGCCGACGAGGTCGCGACGTTGCTCACCGCGCTGGGTCACCCGGTCGGCGACGACGGGCCGGAGGCGGCGCTGTTCTCCTGGGCGGGGCTGGAGAACCTGGAGGAGCGGCTGGTGCCGGGCCGCATCGACCCGGTGGTGCTCACGCACCTGCGGGGCGTCGCCCCGCACGTTCCCGCACCCCGCCCGGCGAGCTGACCGGACGGGCCGGCGGCAGCGGCACCCGGTGACGGGCCAGGGCGGTCGGGTCAGCGGCCGAAGGCGAGCCAGCGGAAGCCGGCGGCGTCGATCGCGGCCCGTTCCGGGCCGGTCAGCGCGGCACGTCCGGTGGTCTTGCGGATCAGGGTCAGCCGGTCCCAGCCCAACGCGGCAGGCGCGGGTCGCCCCGCGGTGAGCAGCTCGGCGATCACCGCGGCGGCGTGCGGGGTGAGCCACGACGGGCGGTCCAGCGCCGCCGCCAGGTCCAGGCCGTGCACGCCCACCTCGACCACCCGGGTCCGCAGGAACTCGGTGAGGAGCATCGCGTCGCCGTGCCGGGTCCGGACCACCCGATCGGGCGGGGCTCCGGCGACCGCCGCGTCGGCGGTCCGCCAGGCCCGCTCGAACCCGGTCGCCAACGCCTCCCCGCTCGACTGTTGCGCGTCGCGGCGGCCGCCGGCGATGCGGTCGGTGTCCACCTGCGGGGTGAACTTCGCCGCGCCGAAGTAGCGGGCGGCGTCCACCTCGGCGCGCGGAGGTGCGGGGGCGGCGAGCATGTCGGCCAGCCGTCCGGCGCCGGTACGCACGTGCGCGAGCAACTCCCGGACGGTCCACGGCGGGCAGGGGGTGGGCCGGTCGAGGTCGACGTCGTCCACCTCGGCCAGGACCTCGGTGAGCCGTCCGCACTCGGCACGGAACGCGGCACGAACCGGGTCCATCGGTCGGCTCACCCCTTGACCCTCGGCACCAGCCGATGCACGACGGTCAGCACCAGCGCCATCACCAGCGCCATCGTGCCGGCGATGCCGGCGGCGCTGCCCGCGTACCCGACGAAGAGCGGGCGGCGGCTCAACTCCTCCGGCCCGGTCCCGCGCAGGTCCACCAGCCAGGTGAGGGCCAGCCCGGAGGCGATCAGGGCGAGCACGCCGGCCACGCCGAGCACGATCGCGGCGACACGGTGGGCGTCGCCGGGCGCGATCTGGGCCTGCTCGCGTTGGGTGATCAGCAGGACCAGTCCCGCCAGCGCCGCCCAGACACCCACCACCAGGTAGGCGGCGACCGCGTCGCTGGGCCGGTGCCAACCGGCGGACAGGGTCGCCACGCCGGCGAGGGCGGCGTAACTCGCGCCGACGAAGGCGCCGACGGCCCGCACCTTGGGCGGCAGGACGAGCATGAGCGCGACCGCCACCGAAGCGGCCACAGCGGTGTGCCCACTGGGGAGGCTGTTGCCCACCGCTGCCCGGTCCGGGTCGAGGCCGAGGTCGGGCCGGCTCAGGCCGTACTTGAGCAGTTGGGTGGAGACGTTCGCCCCGGCGATGAGCAGGGTCGCGGTGACGGCCAGGGCGATCCGCCCCCGGATGAGCGCGATGAAGCCGATCATCGCGGTGGCGGCGAGCAGGGAGACCACCGACATCGCGTTGAGGATCCGGTCCACCGGACCGTCGATGCGGTCGTGGCCGATCTGGTTGCCGGTCAGTGCGACAGTGTCGACCCACTGGCCGATCTCGGTGTGCAGGGCCACCCGCCAGACGGCGAGGAGGGCGGCCGCCTGGACGAGGGCCAGTACGACCAACCAGACCGCGGTCCAACCCCGTGCCGTCGCGCGCATCCGCACACCGTAGCGGCCGGTGCCGGCCGGTCGGTCGGTGGCCCACCGGCTCCCGCCGGTTAGGTTGGGACCGAGGCGAGGAGGTGGCGGTGGACGGCACACCGGGGCGGGAGTCCGGCCAGGTCGAGCCCGGGCCGGACCGGGCGACGGCGGCCGGTCCACACGCCGGTGGGACGGCCCCGGTCGAGTCCCTGGCGGACCTGCTGGGCGGTCGGCGGGGCGCGGTGGACGCCACGCTGCCGCCGGTGGCGTTCGCGCTGGGCTGGCTGATCGGGGGCGAGTCGCTGTGGGCCGGGGTGGGCGCGGCGCTCGCCGTGGGCGTCGTGGTGGCCGGCGTACGGCTGCGGCGGGGTGACCGCCCGCGCTCGGTGCTGATCGGGCTGCTCGCCGTCTGCGTCGCGGCGCTGATCGCGGTGCGGACCGGGCGGGCCGAGAACTTCTTTCTGATCCAGTTGCTGTCGAACGCCGCCAGCGCGCTGGCCTGGGCCGTGAGCATCGTGGTGCGCTGGCCGCTGCTCGGCGTGCTGGTCGGCGCGGCGCTGGGCCAGCGGACCCGGTGGCGGCGGGACCCGGCGCTGCTGCGCGGGTACGGCAGGGCCAGTTGGGTGTGGACGGCGACCTATGTGGTGCGGGTGGCGGTGTTCGTCCCGCTGTACCTGAGTGGGCAGGTGCTCGCGCTCGTGGTGGCCCGGATCGCGTTGACCTGGCCGCTGGTCGCGGCGGCGCTGGCGGTGAGTTGGGTGGTGCTGCGCCGGTCGTTGCCGACCGGGCACCCGGGGCTGCGTCACCCGGTCACCGGCGACCCGGACGTCCGGCCCGACGAGCAGGCCGGGCAAGGGTCCCGGCGGGCATAAAAGTGGAGAGGCCGCCACGGGGGGAGCGGCCTCTCCGGTGACGTACGTTACTCCGTCATCCTCTGTGGTGTGATCCCGCGACAGCCGGAATTTCTGGGCTTTTTCGCGGCAGTCTTCAGTCCGGGCGGTGGGGTGGGCCGGTCGACCCGCTGCGTTGGCCAGATGACCGGCCCACCCCGGCCTGACCGTGGGTGTCAGGCCGTCCGCCGGCCGGGTCCCGTCGTTCCCCCGGACCCGGCCGAACCCCGGGGTGGGCGGGGCACTCCACCCACCCCGGGTCGTTGTCAGCCGTTCGGGAACAGGGTCCCGTAGTCGGCGTACGCCATGGCCACGTCGGCCTGCGCCCAGAAGCGGTGGTAGTTGAAGCTGGGCTCCGCACCACCGTTCAGGTACGCCTGCACCTTGGGCCAGTCCGGGTCGTTCTTGTAGAAGGACCGGATGTCGAGGAAGCTCTTGCCGGCGGCGATGGCGTCACCGTTCGGCATCTTCCCGGTCCAACCCGGCGGGACGTAGAGGCCCTGCCCGGTGGACGCGTCGTAGACGTCGTCGAAGCGCTTGTAGTCGCCACGCGTCTCGGTGGTGGAGACGCCCTTCGCGTCACTGGCGGCGTCGAGCGCGTCCAGCAAGCCCTTGGCGGTGGTCTTCGCCGCCGCGTTGCCCGACTTGGCCGCGTACGCGATCAGGATCCGGGCGTAGGAGGCGGCGACGCCGACGTCCTGGCCCTTGCTGATCACCTCGACGTGCAGGTTGGTGTTGGGCTGCGGGCTGGACGGGTTCCAGGTGGTCGGCTGACCGGTCCACTTCATGTCCGACGGGATCGACCAGTTGGTGCCGACGGTCGTGTTGGCGATCGCCCACGGCACCCACTTGTCCAGCAGCGCCTTGGCCTTCGCGTTGCCGGTCTGCAGGTACAGCTCGGCGATCCGCTGCATCGACCACGCCTGCATGCCGAACCACTGGTTCGACGGCGGGTCGTTGTAGACCGGGTCGACGTCGTAGAACATGCCGTAGAAGGTGCTGGTGCCCGACGGCGGCTGGGCGTAGCTGCCGTCCCAGCTGTTGGTCGCGCCGCCGGCGATGCCGCCCTCGGACGACTGCAGCCAGGTGTAGAACTCCAACTGCCGGTCGAAGCTCTTGGTCCAGTCGGCGACAGCTGTCGACGACTGCGGCTTGAGCTCCGGGGTGTTGGTCAGCGCCCAGGCCGCGAACGGGTTCTGGTAGCCGAAGTGGTTGTGGCTGGAACCGATCCGCCAGGACCAGTTCTGGCTGGTGTCGTACGCGCCGCCCCAGGCGTAGTACCAGGACAGCAGGTAGTGCGCCGAGTCCTTGCCGCTGCCGGCGGGGCAGGTGCTGGCCCCGACGCAGTTGCCGATCTTCTTGAAGTACTTGTCAAACATCGCGTACCGCAGGTAGTCGCCCATCTTGGCGGCCTTGGCCACGGTGGCGGCGACGTCGGCCTGCTTGCCCTGCGCCTTGGCCCAGGTCAGCGCCCAGTACGCGGCCTGCACGGCACGGGCGTCGGCGTCCGGGGCGTTGGTGTACTTCCACTGCTTGGCGGGAGCGCCGGTGTCCTTGACGAACAGGTCGAGGTAGCCGTACTGACCGCCGTGCTTGAAGGTGTCGCAGGACGGCTGCGGGACGGTCTCCCACACCGACTCCTGCGTGCCCCGCTGGAAGGTGTTGATGTACGCCGGCTTGGTGGTGCCGTCACCACAGTGGCCGAAGCCGTAGGTGTTGTCGACGTCCATCAGCCAGTGCATGCCGTAGATGTCGCCGGTGCCGTAGGTGGACTGGAGCTCCGAGCGGAGCGGGTCCTGCCCGACGGAGATGTTGGGCTGCAACGCCGAGGGGTACTGGCTGGGCAGGTTGTACTCGGCGGCGTACTGCGGGGTGCCGGCGGAGCCCGCGGTGGGCTGGTCGGCGTGCGACGGGATGATGTACTTCTCCATCACCGTCCAGGCGTTGTTGAACGGCGCCCAGTTCTGGGTGACGCGGCCGTACTGGGCCTCGAGCCAGATCCAGAAGCTGAACGCTTCCGAGGTGGTCTCGTGGCCGTGGTCGGGCGCCTCGACGATCAACGTCTCGACCGAGTGGTACGGCACGCCCTCGGGGCTGAAGTAGCCCGAGTTCTTGATCTTGCCGTACTGGTCGAGGAACTTCTTGATGTAGGCGTTGTCGCCGCCGGGGGTGTCGTTGTCGATCTCCGTGGCGGTGACCGCCAGGGGCGCGAGACCGGTGGCGGACGCGGTGATGGTGGCGGCGCCGCCGACGGTGTCGGTGTCCTCCGCCGCGGCGACCGTGACGGTGACCCCGGTGTTCCAGTTGGTCGGCGTCAGCGTGGCGCTGGTCGGCGAGACCGTGATGTCGGTGTCCCCGCTGGGGGTGAGGGTGACCGGCACGCTGGTCGTCGGCGCGGCGCTGAGCTTGAGGTTGAAGGTGGTCGTGCCACCCTCGTTGACGCTGACCGCGGACGGCGTGGCGATCAGCGTCGGGCCGCTGGCGGCGCCGACGGTGAACGCCTTCTCGGCGACCCCGATGCCGTTGGCGTTGTCGTACGCCTTGGCCTGCACCGTGTAGTTGCCGGCCGGCAGGTCCTCCTGCGTGTACGCGTACGGCGCCGTGGTGTCGGTGTTGATCAGCAGGCCGTTGCGGTAGAACTCGACCTTGCTGATCGTCCCGTCCGGATCGCTGGCCGTGGCGGTCAGCGGCACGTCGGCCGGGGCGGTGAACGGCCCGCTCGGCAGGGCGAGGGAGACGGTCGGCGGCTGGTTGGCCGGAGTGCCGTTGCAGGAGGTGCCGTTCAGGGTGAACGAGGTGGGCTTCGGGTTGCTGCCCGAGTAGGAGCCGTTGAAGCCGATGGTGGTGGAAGCACCGGTGCCGAGGTTGCCGTTGTACGACTCGTTGGTCGCGGTGACCTCACTGCCGGACTGGCTGAACCTGGCCGACCAGCCCTGGGTGACCCGTTGGCTGCTGTTCGGGAAGGTCCACTTGAGGGTCCAGTTGCTGACCGCGTCGCCCAGGTTCTTGATGGTCACGTTCGCGGTGAAGCCGGTGTTCCAGTCGTTGGTCGCGTAGACCACGTCGCAGGCGGGTGCTGCCTGCGCGGCGCCGGCGGGCAGCGTCACCCCGCCGATGGCGAGCGCGGCGGCGGCGAGAATCGCCACTCGGCGGCGTCGTGCCAGTTGTCTCATGTGCGCGGTGTCTCCTCGGACCAGGCCGGGATGGTCCCCGGCGAGGCGCCTGCCCGCGGGTGTGGTGGTACGCGGGGGATTCGAGGCGCCGGGAAGGTGGTCGCCCCGGGCCCGGCCGGGGTACGGCGGTGCGGCCCGCGCGGGAGGGGGTCCCGCCGGCTGCGATCGGGTGCCGTGACCGGAAGTCGTGCTGCCGGCTGCCCTCGGCGGACCCAAGCCCACGCGATCTGGCTCCTGTCGCGTTGAATCGACAGTGTGCCATGGAAGCGCTCCCACAACAAGCGCACAGGGGGCGGGATCACCCAGTTGTTTCGATCTCGTTTTGGGTCTTTCACAAAGGCGTGACGGGCGTTACAGTCGCAACATCGGTCGATGGGAGCGCTTCCATCGACAAAGGTTCCAACTGGAAGATCACCGGGACCGTCCTCGTGGCGGGCCCGGGGAACCAACCCGAAGGCCGACGGCGGGCCAGCCCGGACGCCGCCGTCAGCCATCATCCCGCCACAGGGAGGGAGGTGGAACCAGAGCCACTCGCGTGGCCCGGCTCCCGCGCGACACGCACGGCAGGACCCAAATTCCGCCCGTGTGTGTGCAGTTACGGTGGGGACGGGGGTTGCCCTCCCCCGTCCCCACACTAAACCCCCGTACACAATGGGAAAAGAGGCCGACGGGACAGGCGCGAAGCGCCGCCCGGTCGGCCTCGTTCGCTGTCCGGGGCCCTCACCCGCCTCGACCCGCCACGCCGGCCGCCCTGACGGCCGGCTCACCGGGCCGGCCGCTCCTGGCCTATTCTGGGAGCGCTCCCGAATCTCGGCGGCGGCCCCGTATCCACGAGGAGAATCCATGTCGATACCTACCGGGCCCGCCGGCCCGCTGCGCTTTCCCCGCGACTTCGGCTGGGGCGCGGCCACCTCCGCTTACCAGATCGAGGGCGCCACCAAGGAGGACGGCCGCGGCGAGTCGGTCTGGGACACCTTCAGCCGTGTCCCCGGGCGCACCCGCAACGGCGACACCGGCGACGTGGCCGCCGACCACTACCACCGGTACGCCGAAGACCTCGACCTGATGCGCGACCTGGGTCTGCGCAGTTACCGCTTCTCCATCTCCTGGCCCCGCGTCCAGCCCGACGGCACCGGAGCGCCCAACCAGCGCGGGCTCGACTTCTACCGCCGTCTCCTGGACGGCCTGCACGAGCGCGGCATCGCCCCGATGGCCACCCTGTTCCACTGGGACCTGCCGCAGGCGTTGCAGGACGCCGACGGCTGGGAGTTCCGCGACACCGCCTACCGCTTCGCCGACTACGCCGACGCGGTCTTCACCGCCCTCGGTGACCGGGTGCCCGTCTGGCTCACCATCAACGAGCCCAAGACCGTCGTGCAGAACGGCTATCTCATGGGCCACCACGCGCCCGGCCGGCAGGACCCGGACGCCGCCTACCTCGTCGCCCACCACCTGCAACTGGCTCACGGTCTCGCGGTCCGGGCGCTGCGCGCCGCCGACGGCACCGGCCGGATCGGTCCCGCGCTCAACCTGCACCCCTGCTACCCCACCGACGACTCCCCCGAGGCCGCCGCCGCCGCCCAGCTGTACGACGGCTACGAGAACCGCCTCTACCTCGACTCGCTGCTCAAGGGCAGCTACCCGCAGGATGTGCTGGCCGACCTGGGCCCGCAGAGCCGGATGGTGCGCGGCATCCGCGACGGCGACCTGGCGGTGATCTCGGCCCCGGTCGACCTGCTGGCCGTGCAGTACTACACGCCCATCTACGTCACCGCCGACGGCAGCACCGAACACCGGTGGCCGACCTCCGAGGCCGGTTGGCAGCAGATCTACCCCGACGGCATGTACGACATCCTGACCCGGGTCACCCGTGACTACGGCCCGATCCCGCTCACCGTCACCGAGAACGGCCTGCCCACCCCCGACACCCTGGCCGCCGACGACACCGTCGACGACAGCGGCCGGATCACCTTCCTGCGCGACCACCTGGCCGCCGCGCACCGCGCCATCAGCGCCGGAGTGCCGCTGGAGAGCTTCCACGTGTGGTCGATGCTCGACAACTTCGAGTGGGACGAAGGGTACGACCAACGCTGGGGCCTGGTCTACGTGGACTACACCACCCAGCGTCGGGTGCTCAAGCGCAGCGCCCACTGGTACCGCTCCGTCATCGCCGAGGGCGGTTTCTGAGCGGGCCGCCCGGACGGCCGGGCCCGGACGGCTCGGCTCCGGGTGAGCCGGTGACCGTCCGGGTTCCGGTCGGGAACGTTCAGCGGGGCAGCGCCTGCTGCAACTCCGCCCGCAGGGCAGGGGTGAGCATCTCCCCCGCCTGCTTCGCCAACCGGGCCATCTCGTAGCCCACCACGCCGATGTCCGCGTCGCCGGCCGCGAGCGTGGCCAGGATCGACCCGTCGCGGACCTGCATCACGAGGAAGTAGCCCCGGCCCATCTCGACCACCGTTTGCTTGACGATGTCGCCGTCGAACATCTGTGCCGCGCCCGCCGTGATGCTCATCAGCCCGGACGTCACCGCGGCGAGCTTGTCGGCGTGGTCGCGGGGCAGATGGTCGGAGATGGCCACCAGCAGCCCGTCGGAGGAGACCACCACCGCGTGCGCCACACCCGGCACCCGCTCCGCGAACGCGCTCACCAGCCAGCTCAGGTCACGTGCCTCCTGGCTCAACGTCGTCACTGTCGTCGTCCTCCTTCGTCGTGCCCCCACGAGGGTGGCACCGGTATCTCGGTGGTGTCCTCGGCCTCGGCACGCCGTACCCCGCTGTAGAGCCGGGAAAGCATGCCACCGACCGCCTCCGGGTCCAGTTCGGCGCGCGCCGGCGCCGACTCGGGCTGGGCCGGGCGGGTGACCGCGGAGAGTTGCGCCATCGGCACGCGGATCGGCAGGCCCCGCTCGTTCGTGCCGGCCGTGACCGGGGTGGCGGGCGGCGCGGCCGGGCCGGGGGCCGCCGCCCCGGTCGGTCCCTGCCGGGACCACCAGCCGCCACCGTCA
>NZ_MUZA01000048.1 GCF_021442385.1 Micromonospora sp. MH99 | reverse complement strand
CGACCGTCAGACCCGCCGCGACCGCCGGCGCCGCCACCGGACCCGCCACGACCGTCCTGCCCGCCGCGCGCACCCTGCGGACCGCGCTGCGCCGGGCCGCCGCGCCCCTCCTGACTCGTCCGACCACCACCGGTGGCGGCGGGATCGTCCTCCAAGCGCAGGGTCAATGAGATGCGCTTACGGGGTACGTCCACGTCGAGCACCCGCACCTTGACCACGTCGCCGGACTTGACCACCTCGCGGGGGTCCTTGACGAACGTCCGGGACATCGCCGACACGTGCACCAGGCCGTCCTGGTGGACCCCGACATCGACGAACGCGCCGAACGCGGCCACGTTGGTCACCACACCCTCCAGGACCATGCCGGGCGTCAGGTCACTGATCTTCTCCACCCCCTCGACGAAGGTGGCGGTGCGGAACTCCGGTCGCGGGTCTCGGCCGGGCTTCTCCAACTCGGCGAGGATGTCGGTGACGGTGGGCAGGCCGAACCGGTCGTCGACGAAGTCGGTGGCCCGCAGCCCGCGCAGGATCGCGCTCTTGCCGATCACCGAGCGCAGGTCCTGACCGGTGCTGGCGAGGATGCGCCGCACCACCGGGTAGGCCTCGGGGTGCACGCTGGAGGAGTCCAGCGGGTCGTCGCCGTCGGGGATGCGCAGGAAGCCGGCGCACTGCTCGAACGCCTTCGGCCCGAGCCGGGCGACCTTCTTCAGCTCGGTCCGCGACCGGAACGGCCCGTTGGCGTCCCGGTGCAGCACGATGTTCTCCGCCAGCCCGGCCCCGATCCCGGAGACCCGGGTCAGCAGCGGTGCCGAGGCGGTGTTGACGTCCACCCCGACGGCGTTCACGCAGTCCTCCACGACCGCGTCCAGCGACCGGGACAGCTTCACCTCGGACAGGTCGTGCTGATACTGGCCGACACCGATCGACCGTGGATCGATCTTGACCAGCTCGGCGAGTGGGTCCTGGAGGCGGCGGGCGATGGAGACCGCGCCGCGCAGCGACACGTCCATCCCGGGAAGCTCCTGCGAGGCGTACGCGGAGGCGGAGTAGACCGACGCGCCGGCCTCGGAGACCATCACCTTGGTCAGGTTGAGCTGCGGGTGCCGGGCGATCAGCTCCCCGGCGAGCTTGTCCGTCTCCCGGGAGGCGGTGCCGTTGCCGATCGCGATCAGCTCCACCCCGTGCGCCCCGGCCAGCCGGGCGAGGGTCTCGATCGACGCGTCCCACTGTCGACGTGGCTCGTGCGGATAGATGGTGTCGGTGGCGAGCACCTTGCCGGTGGCGTCCACCACGGCCACCTTCACCCCGGTGCGCAGGCCCGGGTCCAGGCCCATCGTCGCTCGGGTGCCGGCCGGAGCGGCCAGCAGCAGGTCCCGCAGGTTGGTGGCGAAGACCCGTACGGCCTCCTCCTCGGCCGCCTGCCACAGCCGCATCCGCAGGTCGGCGCCGAGGTGGATGAGGATCCGGGTACGCCACGCCCAGCGGACCGTGTCGGCCAGCCAGCGGTCGGCCGGACGACCGGCGTCGGACACCCCGAACCGGCCGGCGATCACCGCCTCGTACCGGCTCGGGCCGGTCGGTACGGCATCCGCCTCGCCGGCCGCCTCCGGTTCCATGGTCAGGTCGAGCACGCCCTCCTTCTCGCCCCGGAACATCGCCAGGATCCGGTGCGAGGGCAGCTTCGGGTACGGCTCGGAGAAGTCGAAGTAGTCGGAGAACTTGGCGCCGGCCGTCTCCTGACCGTCGCGTACCCGCGACACCAGACGGCCCCGCGACCACATCTGCTCGCGCAGCGTGCCAATCAGGTCGGCGTCCTCGGCGAAGGTCTCGATGAGGATCGCCCGCGCGCCCTCCAGCGCGGCGGCGGCGTCCGCGACGCCCTTCTCCGCGTCGACGAACCCGGCGGCGGTGGCCTTCGGGTCCTGGCTGGGGTCGGCCAGCAGCGTCTCGGCCAGCGGCGCGAGCCCGGCCTCGCGGGCGATCTGCGCCCGGGTCCGCCGCTTCGGCTTGTACGGCAGGTAGATGTCCTCCAGCCGCGACTTCGAGTCGGCGGCCATGATCTGCGCTTCCAGGGCCTCGTCCAGCTTGCCCTGGCCGCGGATCGACTCCAGCACGGCGGCCCGCCGCTCGTCCAGCTCCCGCAGGTAGCGCAGCCGCTCCTCCAGGGTGCGCAGCTGGGTGTCGTCGAGCAGGCCGGTGGCCTCCTTGCGGTAGCGGGCGATGAACGGCACGGTGGCGCCGCCGTCGAGCAGCTCCACGGCCGCCCGTACCTGACGCTCGGCCACGCCGAGCTCGTCGGCGATCCGCTGATGAACAGACTGGGTCACGATCTCGATCCGCCTTCGGGAGTGGGTACCGCCTGCATTCTGCCGGGCGGCCCGGGGCGCTGTCGCCGCGCCCGGCCGGGGCGGCAGACCGAACCGCCGCGCCCGGCCGGGGTGACCGGCGACGGCCCCGCCGGGCCTGCGCTAGCGTGGCGATCATGGAATCACCTGCGGAGTCGCGCACCCGGCGGCTCTTCGGCGGCAGCGCCCGGGCTCTCGGCGACCTCACGGCCAACCCGTTCCGCGCCGACCGGGACCGGATCGTCGGTTCGCCGTTCTTCGCCCGCCTCGGCGGGGTCACCCAGGTGATCAGCCCGGTCGGCTCCGGGTTGCTGGTGCACAACCGGCTCACGCACAGCCTGAAGGTCGCTCAGGTGGCCCGGGCGATCGCCGAGCGCCTGACGGCCGACGACAGGTGGCGCGGTCTGCTGGACAAGCTCGGCGGCTGCGACCCCGACGTGGTGGAGGCCGCGGCGCTCGCCCATGACCTCGGCCACCCACCGTTCGGGCACCTGGGGGAGCGGGTGCTCGACCGGCTGGCCCGCCAGCGTCTCGGCCTCGCCGACGGCTTCGAGGGCAACGCCCAGTCGTACCGGATCGTCACCAGCACCGAGATCGGGGGCGCGGCCACCACCGGGCTGGACCTGACCGCCGCGGTCCGCGCGGCGATGCTGAAGTACCCGTGGACGCGGCTGGACTACCCCGACCCGCACCCACGCCTGCTGGACCCGCCGCCCCGCGGCGCCACCCCGCCCCCGGACGACCCGGAGAGCGGCTCGTTGAAGTTCGGGGCGTACCGGACCGAGCTGGACGACCTGCGGCAGGCGCGGGAGCCGTTCGTCGGCCGCATCCCGGACTGGCAGCAGACCGTGGAGGCGTCGGTGATGGACACCGCCGACGACATCGCGTACGCCATCCACGACGTGGAGGACTTCTACCGTGTCGGTGTGCTCCAGCAGGGGTCGGTCTCCGCCGAGCTGATGGCCTGGCAGCGCGAGAGCGGGCACTTCCGGGCGATCACCGATGCCGCGCTGGCCACCGCCGCCCGGCGGCCCGGCGCCGCCATCGAACGCCTGCGCCGCCAGCTGCACCGCAAGGACGCGTGGATCGCCGACGACGAGGCGTTCGCCGCCGCCGTCGAGCACGTCCGCGAGGAGTTGGTGGACGGGCTGCTGGCGATGCCGTTCGACGGTTCGATCGAGGCGGAGCAGTACGTGTCGCGGTTCTCCGCCCGCTGGTCCACCCGCTTCGTCGAGGCCATCACGGTGACCGACCAGCCGTCGGTGCGCTCCGGATACGTGCTGCTCGGCTGCGCGCAGTGGCACGAGGTGCAGGTGCTCAAGTTCGTCCACCACCGGTTCGTGCTGGCCCGCCCCGATCTGGCCCTGCACCAGCGTGGTCAGGCGCGGCTGCTGGGCACGCTGGTGGAGGCGCTGTGGGAGTGGCTGCTCGACCCGGAGGAGGAGTCCCGACTGCCCCGCCGGCTGCACGACCTGGTCGAGCTGGCCGAGGCGGAGCTGCACCCACGTACGCCGGACCGGATCGGCCGCGCCCGGGGCCGCGCCATCGTGGACTTCGTCGCGCAGCTCACCGACGGCCAGGCGGTCGCGATGCTGGACGCGCTCTCCGGCCGCTCCGGCGCGCTCTGGACCGACGCCTTCGTGCTCTGACGGGCCGCCTCAGGCGACGGACTGCCACCACCCGTCGACGGCGGGCGGGTCGTCGACGACCACCCGCTCGCCGGGGCGGGGCACGGCCAGTCGGACGTCGCGGGCCTTCGCCTCGGCCCACAGCCGGTTCACCGGCTCGGACCAGTCGTGCAGGGCCAGGTTGAACGTCGCCCAGTGCACCGGGATGAACAGGCCGCCGCGCAGGTCCAGGTGGGCGTCGACCGCCTCCTCCGGGAACATGTGGATGGTCGGCCACGCCTGGTCGTACGCGCCGATCTGCATCAGCGTCACGTCGAACGGTCCGTGCTCGGCGCCGATCGCCGCGTACCCGGCGAAGTAGCCGGAGTCACCGGTGTAGAAGACCTTGCGTTGGGCCCCGGCGACCACCCACGAACTCCAGAGGGTGCCGTCGCGGCGCAGCCCTCGGCCGGAGAAGTGCTGTGCGGCGGTCGCGGTGATCTCCAGCCCGTCGACCCGGTGCGACTCGGACCAGTCCAGCTCGATGATCCGCTCGGCGGGCACACCCCACCGGTCCAGGTGGGCGCCCACCCCGAGGGGCACCACGAACGGTGCCGACTGCCCGGCCACCAGCGCCCGCACGGTCGGCAGGTCCAGGTGGTCGTAGTGGTCGTGGGAGATCAGGATCGCGTCCAGCGGGGGAAGTTCGTCCAGGCGTACCGGCGGCTCGTGCAGCCGGCGCGGGCCGACCAGCCCGGACGGCGAGCAGCGGTCACTCCAGACCGGGTCGAGCAGGACCCGCCGACCCTCGATCTCGATGAGCGCCGAGGCGTGGCCGTACCAGACGATGTTCAGCTCGTCGGCGGTGTCGGCGGCGGGCGGCGCGCTGGGGCGCAGCAGCGGCACGGGCGCGGTGGGCCGTCGTTTCTGCTTGCCGAAGATCAGCTCCCGGAGCAGGTTGCGACCCGGCTCGGCGGCGACCATCGTGCGGGTGTCGGCCTGGTTGTGGAAGGTGCCGTCGCGAAACTGGGGCGAGCGGGCCGCCCGTTCGGCGCGGGCGCCGGCGAGCCGGCCGCCGAGGGCCGCGGGCACGTCCCGGGCCACCCAGGCCAGGCCGGCGAGCGCGGCCAGCCCTGCCGTTCCCCGCATCAGTCGCCCGAGCGACAGTTGCCCGTCCGTGCGTTCCGCTGGCGCCATCGCCGTCCCTCCGCCGTGTCCCGCACTACACGGTAGTTCCCCCCGGCCGTTCCCGCCCCGGCGGTGGCCCGCACCGGGCCGGTCGTCACCCGACGACCGACCCGGCAGCGGGATCAGCCGCCGTTGCTGGGTCGGCGGGCGGCCGTGCGGTACGTGGTGCCGGTGCCGCCGAGACGGTCCACCGCCGCCAGGAACTTCGGACCCATGGCGGCCCGGGCCTGCACCGCCGGGTGGGTCGCGCCGAAGTTGTCCGGGTCGGCCTGACCGTCGGCGAAGAGCGCGTAGGTCAGCACTGCCGCGCCGGCCCGGTCGAAGATCACCCCGGCCTCGTGCCGGGCGTCGGCGAACCAGCCCGCCTTGGTGGCGATGCGGGCCCGCTCGTCCGAGGACATGGTGCGCCGGATGCCGTCGGTGAAGGCCACCGGCGAGCGCAGCAACCCGAGCAGGTGCGCGGTCGAGGCCGGCGACAGCAGCGTGCCGGCGACCAGCGCGCGCAGCAGGTCGTGGGTCTCCCGGGGAGTGCTGGTGCCGAGGAAGAACCGGTTCGGGTTGGCCACCGGCTCGACCTGGGTGTTCGGGAAGCCCTTACCGACCAGAATCGAGTTGATCTCGGCGGCGGGAGCGACCAGCCCGCACAGCCGCACCGCCGTGTCGTCGGAGACGGTCAGCAGGTTGGCCAGCACGTGCCCGAGGGTCACGCTGCTGGGGTACGCGCCGTCCAGGCTGAAGATGCCATCGCCACCCGGCACCACGATCGACGCGGTGACGTCGACCCGCTGGTCCAGCGCCAGCAGCCCCCGGTCCACCTTGTCCAACACCGCCGTGGCCACCGCGATCTTGTTGACGCTGTACGCCTCGATCCGCCGGTCCGGGTCCGCCGCCACCGCGACGACCGGCGGGCCCGCCGGGTCGGCCACGCTGACGTACGCCTGCCAGTTGCCACCGGCCTCGGTGCTGTACCGGGTGAAGGCGGCGGCGACCCGGTTGGCAGCCCGGGCAGGGGTGGTCGGTGCCGCCTCGGTGCTCTCAGCGGCGCTGGCCGGGGCGGCCGCGCCGAGCACCGTACCGGCGGTGGCCACTGTGCCCAGTCCGAGTGCCGTCCTGCGGTTCAGTCGGATGGTCAATCGTCTCTCCCGTCGTGGGGCGCCGGAGCGCTTGCCGGCCCACCACCCTAGGCGAGTTGATCGATGCACGATGCCCCCAGAGAAGTCCCGAACAGTCCCGAACAGGTCAGCCGTGGCATCGGCGCAGCACGGCGTCGACCGCGCCGGCGGCCGCCCCGCGCAGCTGCGCGGCCGGCCCGGACACGGCGCGGGCGAACTGCCGCAGGTCGGGCAGGTGGCCGCCGCGGACCGACTCGCCGGCCGGGTTCGGGGCGAAGACCGTCCCGTCGTGCGCCGGGACCGGCCGCCCGCTCAGGCCGGCCAGGCGCATCAACGGCCCGACGAGGACGTCGTAGACGCTCGGCAGCACCGTGAAACCGGCCCGCAGCACCACGTTCAGCCGGCCCACCGACACCTCCCGACGCGGCCGGTCCACACAGTCGACAATGGCCCGGGCCACCCGCTGCGGCCCGGCGACCGGCGGCGGGGGCCGGCCGACCCGACCGAGGTAGTTGGCCGCCTGCTGGTACACCGGGGTGTCCACACTGCCCGGGTTGACCAGGCAGAGGTGGATGTCCGGGCTGTCCCGCAGCTCCTGCTGGACCGTCCGGGCCAACCCCTGCAACCCCCACTTGCTCGTCACGTAGGCGCTCATGTACGGAGCGGTGATGTGCCCCAGCACCGACCCGGTGAGGATCAGGGTGCCGGCGCCGGTGGCCCGGAAGTGCCGCAGCGCCACCCGGGCCGCACCGGCGGCGGCCAGCAGATCGGTCCGCACCACCTGCTCGAAGACCCGCTCCGGCAGCTCGTCGAAGCGCCCGTAGGCCATCACCGCCGCGGTGTGCACCCACACGTCGATACGGCCGAACCGCTCGATCGCCGCCTCCGCCAGCGCCTCCAGCGCGCCCGGCTCGGTGACGTCCGTCGCCACGGTCAGGACCTCGACGTCCGCGCACTCCTCGCGTACCTCGGCGAGGGTCTGCGGGGCGCGGGCCGCGAGCACCAGGCGGTCGCCGCGCTCGGCGAACGCCCGGGCCGTCGCCCGGCCGATCCCGCTGGTCGCGCCCGCGACCACCACCACCCGACTCACGGAGCCAGCACGACCTTGATGCAGCAGTCCTCCTTCTTCTGGAACATCTCGTACGCCCGCGGCGCCTCGCTCAGCGGCAGCCGGTGCGTGCGCAGGTCCTCGACGCCCAGGGGGTCGTCGTCGCCGGAGAGCAGCGGCAGGATCTCGTCGGTCCACCGGCGCACATGGCACTGCCCCATCCGCAACTGGATCCCCCGGTCGAACATCTCCATCATCGGCATCGGGTCGGCCTCGCCGCCGTAGACGCCGGAGAGCGACACGGTGCCGCCGCGGCGGACCGCCTTCACTGCGGCGTGCAGGACGGCGAGCCGGTCGATGCCGACCCGGTCGGTCATCGTCTGGGCGAGCTTGTCCGGCAGCAGCCCGACGGCCGCGTGGGCCAGCTTGCCGACCGGCGAACCGTGCGCCTCCATGCCGACGGCGTCGATGACGGCGTCCGGCCCGCGCCCGTCGACCAGGTCGATCAGCGCGCCCGGCACGTCGGACAACTCGCGGACGTCGAGCACCTCGATGCCGTGCCGGCGGGCCAGTTCCAGCCGCTCGGGCACCAGGTCCAGCCCGATGACCCGGCCGGCGCCGAGGTGACGGCCGATCCGCGCGCAGAACTGCCCGACCGGGCCCAGCCCGAAAACGGCCAGGGTGCCGCCCGGCGGCGTGTCTGCGTACTTCACCGCCTGCCAGGCCGTGGGAAGGATGTCGGACAGGTAGAGGTAGCGCTCGTCGGCGCCGGTCTGCGGGATCTTGATCGGTCCGAAGTGGGCCTGGGGTACGCGCAGGTACTCGGCCTGCCCGCCGGGCACCGAACCATAGAGCGAGGTGTAGCCGAACAGCGCCGCGCCCTTGCCCTCACTCGTCACCTGGGTCGTCTCACACTGGGCGTAGAGCTGGCGGCGGCACATCCAGCAGCTGCCGCAGGCGATGTTGAACGGAATCACCACCCGGTCGCCGGGCTTGAGCCCGGTCACCTCCGACCCGACCTCCTCGACGATGCCCATCGGCTCGTGACCCAGGACGTCACCGGGCTTCAGGTACGGCCCCAGCACCTCGTACAGGTGCAGATCCGAGCCGCAGATCGCCGTGGACGTGATCTTCACGATCGCGTCGGTCGGCTCCTCGATCCGGGGATCCGGCACCTCCTCGACCCGTACGTCCCGCTTGCCCTGCCAGGTCAACGCCTTCATGTCTGGCTGCCCTCCGTCGGTCCTGCCTGACTGCTACCCGGGGACGGGCGGTTGAACCGGCTGCGACCGACGGGTGTGCGGGGCCTTCGGCTGGCGTTCGTGGCTCGATGGTTTGGCGGGTTTTGCGGGCCTGAGGGACCTGGTTGCGGTTGTGGGCTGGGGGCGACCGGGCTCGGGCTTGCCGGTGGTTGCGGTTGTGGGCCGGGGGCGACCGGGCTCGGGCTTGCCGGTGGTTGCGGTTGTGGGCTGGGGGCGACCGTGCCCGGCTCCGGGCGGTCAGGCTTGATCCCTGCGCCGGGCACGGTCGCCCCCAGCCCGCGATGGTCGCCGTCCGTGCCTTCGGGGGCTGGCGCGGCCGGTTCGTGGCCTGTGCTGGGGGGCGATGGCCCTCCTTGATCGACTCGGGTTTCCGGAAGTCGGGGTGTCGTGGGTGCCGGGACAGGCCGACTTCCTGGATGCCGAGTTGATCAGGTCGTGCTCCCCGGTCAAGGCCTCCGGAAGCGGCGAGAGTCGCGAGCATTCACCCTTTTTATCCACCGTGCTGGGCGAAGCGGCACGTACACCGGGGGTGCGCTGGCATGATCGACTCCATTTCGCCGATGCGGCGGTATTCGAGCGCCTCGGACACCGCCACATCGGCGATATCGAGTGGATCATGCGCTCGGGCCAGGCCAAGGTCCCGCCCGGGGGCGGGGCCGGGGCTGGATCGGTCGCTGCGTCGGCGGGCGTCGACCGGACGTCTGATCCGCGATGCCCGTGGGTCGGGGTCGGCGGCAGGGTCGCCTGGGCCGGACCAGGGCGGTCGCTGCGTCGGCGGGCGTCGACCGAACGCCGGACCGCCGTGCCCGAGTGTCGGGGCACGGCGGTCCGGGGTGGCCAGGAGTGGCCGGGGCGGTGGTCAGGAGCCGGGGGTGTTGCCGGCGCCCTTCGTGGTGGCCGCGAGGTAGTCGCGGTTGAGTCGGCCGATGGTGTTCAGCGGGATGCCCTTCGGGCAGACCACGGTGCACTCGCCGGCGTTCGTGCAGCCGCCGAAGCCGGCCTCGTCGTGCGCGTCGACCATGCCGATCACCCGGGTGTAGCGCTCCGGCTGGCCCTGCGGCAGCAGCGAGAGCTGGGTGAGCTTGGCGGCGGTGAAGAGCATGCCGGAGCCGTTCGGGCAGGCCGCGACGCACGCGCCGCAGCCGATGCAGGCCGCCGACTCGAAGGCGGCGTCCGCGTTGGCCTTGGCGACCGGGGTGGAGTGCGCCTCGGGCGCGCTGCCGGTCGGCGCGGTGATGTAGCCACCGGCGGCGATGATCTTGTCGAAGGCGCCCCGGTTGACGACCAGGTCCTTGATGACCGGGAAGGCGCTGGCCCGCCATGGTTCGATGTCGATCGTCTCGCCGTCGGTGAACTGCCGCATGTGCAGCTGGCAGGCGGTGGTGCCGCGCTGCGGCCCGTGCGCGTCACCGTTGATCATCAGGCCGCACATGCCGCAGATGCCTTCGCGGCAGTCGTGGTCGAACGCCACCGGGTCCTCGCCGTCGAGGATCAGCCGCTCGTTGAGTACGTCGAGCATCTCCAGGAACGACATGTCCGGGGACACGTCGTTGACCGGGTAGGTCACCATCCGACCCTTGTCCTCAGGGCCCTTCTGGCGCCAGATGCGCAGGGTCAGGTTCACTTGTAGCTCCGCTGCGTGGGGTGGACGTATTCGAACTTCAGGTCTTCCTTGTGCAGCACCGAGGGCTCACCGGTGGCGGTGAACTCCCAGGCCGCCACGTACGCGAACTTCTCGTCGTCGCGCTGCGCCTCACCGTCGGGGGTCTGGTGCTCGGCCCGGAAGTGCCCTCCGCAGGACTCCTCGCGGTGCAGGGCGTCGATGCACATCAGCTCGGCCAGCTCGAAGAAGTCGGCCACCCGGCCGGCCTTCTCCAGTGACTGGTTCAGCTCCTCGCCGGTGCCGGACACCTTGACCCGCTGCCAGAACGCGTCGCGCAGGTCGCGGATCTCGCCGATCGCCTTGCGCAACCCGGCCTCACTGCGCTCCATGCCGCAGTGCTCCCACATGATCTGGCCCAGCTCGCGGTGGAACGAGTCGACGGTCCGGTCGCCGTTGACCGCCAGCAGCCGCTGGATCCGGTCCTCGACGTCGGTACGCGCCTCGACCGCCGCCGGGTGGCTGGCGTCGACCTTGTCGAGGGGGCCCGAGGCCAGGTAGTTGGCGATCGTGGTGGGCAGCACGAAGTAGCCGTCGGCGAGGCCCTGCATCAGCGCCGAGGCGCCGAGGCGGTTCGCGCCGTGGTCGGAGAAGTTCGCCTCGCCGATCACGAACAGGCCCGGGATGCTCGACTGGAGGTCGTAGTCGACCCACAGACCGCCCATCGTGTAGTGCACGGCGGGGTAGATCCGCATCGGCACCTCGTACGGGTCCTCGCCGGTGATCCGCTCGTACATCTCGAAGAGGTTGCCGTACTTGGCCTCGATGGCCTTGCGGCCCAGCCGGTCGATGGCGTCGGCGAAGTCGAGGTAGACACCGAGCTTGGTGGGCCCGACGCCCCGGCCCTCGTCGCACACGTTCTTCGCGGCGCGGGAGGCGATGTCGCGGGGGACCAGGTTGCCGAAGGAGGGGTAGATCCGCTCGAGGTAGTAGTCCCGCTCGTCCTCGGGAATGTCGCGCGGGTTGCGGTCGTCGCCCTTGTTCTTCGGCACCCAGACCCGGCCGTCGTTGCGCAGCGACTCGCTCATCAGGGTCAGCTTCGACTGGTGGTCGCCGGAGACGGGGATGCAGGTCGGGTGGATCTGCGTGTAGCAGGGGTTGGCGAAGTACGCGCCCTTGCGGTGCGCCCGCCAGGTGGCGGTGACGTTGCAGCCCTTGGCGTTGGTGGAGAGGTAGAAGACGTTGCCGTAGCCGCCGGAGGCGAGTACCACCGCGTCGGCCATCTCGGTGCTGATCTCGCCGGTGACCAGGTCGCGGACGACGATGCCGCGGGCCTTGCCGTCGACGATGACCAGCTCCAGCATCTCGTGCCGGGCGTTCATCTCGACGTTGCCCAGGCCGATCTGCCGCTCCAGTGCCTGGTACGCGCCGAGCAGCAGCTGCTGGCCCGTCTGACCCCGAGCGTAGAAGGTGCGCTGCACCTGGGCGCCACCGAAGGAGCGGGTGTCCAGCAGGCCGCCGTACTCGCGGGCGAACGGCACACCCTGGGCGACGCACTGGTCGATGATGTTGACCGACACCTCGGCCAGGCGGTGCACGTTCGACTCCCGGGAGCGGAAGTCGCCGCCCTTGACGGTGTCGTAGAACAGCCGGTGCACCGAGTCGCCGTCGTTGCGGTAGTTCTTCGCGGCGTTGATGCCGCCCTGCGCGGCGATCGAGTGCGCCCGGCGCGGGCTGTCCTGGTAGCAGTAGGACTTGACGTGGTAGCCCTGCTCGGCCAGCGTCGCCGCGGCCGAACCGCCGGCCAGGCCGGTGCCGACCACGATCACCGTCATCTTGCGGCGGTTGGCCGGGTTGACCAGCTTGGCCTCGAAGCGCCGGGTCTCCCAGCGCTTCTCGATCGGGCCGGCGGGAGCCTTCGTGTCGGCGATCGGGTCGCCCTCGGTGAAGAGTTCCATGTCAGGACACCAATCCGGTGAGAACGGCGAACGGGACCACCAGGTATCCGGCGCAGAGCACCACGGCGAAGACGAGCGCGGCGTTGCGCGCCCGGCGCTCACCGCGCGGGGTCTGCTGGCCGAGGCTGCGGAACGCGCTGAACGCGCCGTGGCGCAGGTGGAAGCCGAGCGTGACGATCGCCAGGGTGTAGAAGAGCGTGACGTACCAGCGCTCCGGCGCGAAGTCGGCGACGACGTTGCCGTACGGCTTGCCCTCGGTCCCGACCGGGTTGAGCGTGCCGGTGGTCAGGTCCAGGAGGTGGTAGATCACGAACAGCAGGATGATCACGCCACCCCAGCGCATGGTGCGGGCCGCGTAGCTGCCCCGGACCTTCTTGCGGTGGGCGTACTTGACCGGGCGGGCGGCGCGGGCGCGCAACGCCAGCACGGTGGCGGCCCAGATGTGGGCGACGACGGCCACCACGAGGACGGTGCGCAGGATCCACAGGAACCAGACACCGGGCAGCAGTGGCTTACCGATGTCGCGCAGCCAGTGCGCGTAGTGGTCGAACGAGGTCTCCCCCGTGAACACCTTCAGGTTCCCGAGCATGTGGGCGATCAGGAACAGCACCAGCAGGATGCCCGTCACCGCCATGACGGCCTTGAGGCCGACGTTCGAGCGGATGGGCGACCGAGTTTTCGTCATTACCACGGGACCGACGCTAGGAGCACTTCGATCAGTCGTCCAATGCATCAAACTCGTAGTGTTAATAGCCTTAGGCTATGTAGATGCAGCTCCATCAGCTCCGGTACTTCGTTGCGGTGGCCGAAGTACGACATTTCACCCAAGCCGCCGACATCGTCGGCATCACTCAGCCTTCTCTCAGTAAGCAAATTCACGCTCTGGAGACCGACCTCGGGGCACCGCTGTTCGAGCGGGTAAGGGGCAACATCGCGCTCACCGCGGCCGGCGAGGTGCTCCTGCCGCTGGCCACCCGGATCCTCGCCGACGTGGAGACCGCGACCCGGGAGGTGCAGGAGCTGGTCGGGCTCCGGCGGGGTCGCGTCCGGCTCGGTGCGACCCCGAGCCTGGCCACCTCGCTCGCACCGCCGGTGCTGCGCCGGTTCCGCGACGCGCATCCCACCGTCGACCTACGCGTCGAGGAGGGCGGCTCCCAGGATCTCGTGCGGGACCTGCTGCGCGGCGACCTCGACCTGGCCCTGATCATCATGCCGGCCCAGGGCGCCGACCCGGGTCTGCGGGTCGACCCGATCCTGCGGGAGAGCCTGGTGGTGGCCTCGGTGGGGGAGGTGCCCACCGCGTCGACGACCGGCGAGCTGCGCATCACCGACCTGCGCGACCAGCCGATGGTGATGTTCCGGGAGGGCTACGACCTGCGCGACGCCACCATCCAGGCGTGCCGCGAGGCGGGCTTCGAACCGAGCTTCGCGGTGGACGGCGGCGAGATGGACGCGGTGCTCAGCTTCGTCGAGGCGGGACTGGGCATCGCGCTGGTGCCGGGCATCGTGCTGGCCCGCCGCCCCGGGGTGCGGATCACTCCCCTCGCTCCGCCCGGGGTGCGGCGGACCATCGCGGTGGCCCGCCGCCGCGACATCGTGCCCACCCATGCGGGCCGTGAACTGCGGCGCATCCTGCTCGACTACATCCAGTCGGCGATCGACCGGGGCGAGCTGCCGCCCGGCGTGGAACCGCTGACCTGACGGGCCCGGCCCGGCAGCCGCGCCCGGCCGGGTCAGCGGCCCTCGGCGTCGTCCATCGCCCGGTAGATCCGCTGCTCGGAGACGGGGTACGGGGTGCCCAGCGCCTGGGCGAAGACGTTCACCCGCAACTCCTCGATCATCCAGCGGATCTGCCGGACGGCCGTCTCCTGGCGGCGGGCCGGCGGCAGGTTGGTGAGCAGGTCGTCGTACTCCTTCTGCACCACAGCGATCCGGTCCTGCTGCTGACGGTCCCGCTGGGGGTTGCCGCCCAGGCGGTCCAGCCGGCGCTCGATGGCGGTCAGGTAGCGCAGCAGGTCGGGCAGGCGGGCGTACCCGGTCTCGGTGATGAAACCGGCGTGCACCAGCCCGGCGAGCTGCTTGCGGATGTCGGCGAGCGCCGCGACCACGGCGAGGTTGCGGGTGGCGCCGAGCCGCTGCTCGACGGTGTACGCGGCGGCGAGGACCTTGCGCACCCGGTCCATCACCTCGACGACTGTGTCGACCAGGTCGGCGCGGACCTTCTCCCGCAGCGCGGCGAAGCCCTCGGCGTCCCACGCCGGCCCACCGGCCTCGCCGATCAGCCGGTCGATGGCCGCGCCCGCCGCGTCCTCGATCAGTTGCTGCACACCGCCGTGCGGGTTGCGACTCAGCGCCAGCTTCGCCTCGTTGCTCAGCCGGCCCTGCAGGAACCGGGCCGGGGACGGCACGGTGAGCCGCAGCAGTCGACGGGTGCCCGCCCAGTGCGCCGCCTCCGCCTCGGCGGGGGAGTCGAACACCTTCACCCCGACCGTCGCGCCCTCGTCGACGAGCGCCGGGTACGCGGTGACCGCGTAGCCGGCGCGCACCTGCTCGATCGTCCGGGGCAGGGTGCCGACGCTCCACTCGCGCAGCCCCGTCCGGGCGACCTCCGGTGCGGCGGCCGCCACCACCTGGCGGACCTCCTGGCGGAGCTGACGTTGCAGGGCCGGCAGGTCCTTGCCCTCGGCGACCGGCTTCTCGTCGGCGTCGAGCACCCGGAAGGTGACCCGCAGGTGGGCCGGCAGCTTGCCCGGCTCCCAGGCGTCGCGGGGCACGGTGACGCCTGTCATCCGCCGCAGTTGGCGGGTGAGCGCGTCCAGCAACGGCTCCTCGCCGGGTGTGATCGCGGCGAGCGCGGCCCGCGCGTAGTCCGGCACCGGGACGAAGTTGCGGCGGATCGCCTTGGGCAGCGTCCGGATCAGCGAGATCACCGTCTCCTCGCGCAGCCCCGGTACCTGCCAGTCGAAGCTCTCGGCCGGCACCTGGTTGAGCAGCGGCAGCGGGATGTCCACGGTGACACCGTCGGTCGGCGTGCCCGGCTCGAAGCGGTAGGTCAGCGGCAGACTCACCCCGTCGGCCTGCCACTCGTCGGGGTAGTCGTTCTCGTCCACCCCGGCCCGGCCGTCGTTGACCAGCACGTCGCGGGTGAAGGTGAGCAGGTCGGGCTGGTCCCGGCGGGTCGTCTTCCACCAGGTGTCGAAGTGCCGGCCGGAGACCACGTCGGCGGGGATCCGCTGGTCGTAGAAGCCGAAGATGGTCTCGTCGTCGACCAGGATGTCCCGGCGTCGCGCCCGGCTCTCCAGCTCCTCGATCTCGGCGAGCAGGCGCTTGTTGTCAGCCCAGAACCGGTGGTGGGTCTGCCAGTCGCCCTCGACGAGGGCGTGGCGGATGAACAGCTCCCGGCTCAGCGCCGGGTCGATCCGCCCGAAGTTGACCTTGCGGGAGGTGACCAGGGGAACGCCGTACAGGGTGACCTTCTCGTAGGCCATCACCGCGGCCTGCTTCTTCTCCCAGTGCGGCTCGCTGTAGCTGCGCTTGACCAGGTGCTGCGCGAGCGGCTCGACCCACTCCGGCTCGACCCGGCCGGCGATGCGGCCCCACAGCCGGGAGGTCTCCACCAGCTCGGCGGCCATCACCCAGCGCGGCGGCTTCTTGAACAACGCCGAGCCGGGAAAGAGCGCGAACTTTGCGCCCCGCGCGCCCAGGTACTCGTGCTTCTGGGCGTCCTTCAGGCCGATGTGCGACAGCAGGCCCGGCAGCAACGACTGGTGCACCTTCGGGGTGTCGATCTCCTCCGGCAGGTCCGCGCCGCCGCGCCGGCCCGCACCCCGGCCGGCGTCCGCGTCGTCCGAGGTGTCGCGCGCCGGTCGCCCACCCCGCCGGTCGCCTTCGGAAGGGGTACGCAGGACCTGGCGCAACTGGCTGACGATGTCCTGCCACTCGCGGATCCGCAGGTAGTTCAGGTACTCCGCCTTGCACATCCGCCGGAACGCGCTGGAGGACAGCTCCCGCTGCTGCTCGCGCAGGTAGCGCCACAGGTTGAGGTACGCGACGAAGTCCGACTCCTTGTCGGCGAACCGGGCGTGCGCCTGGTCGGCCTGGGCCTGCTTCTCCGCCGGCCGCTCGCGCGGGTCCTGGATGGACAGCGCGGCGGCGATAACCAGCACCTCAGTGGCGCAACCGTTTCGTTCGCCCTCGACCACCATCCGGGCCAGCCGCGGGTCGACCGGCAACTGGGCCAGCCGCCGGCCCAGCGCGGTGAGCCGCTTGCCCGGGTCGGCCTCGGTCGGGTCCAGCGCGCCCAGCTCGTGCAGCAGGTTGACGCCGTCGGTGATGTTGCGCTTGTCCGGCGGGTCGATGAACGGGAACGCGGCCAGGTCGCCGAGCCCGATCGCGGTCATCTGGAGGATGACCGACGCCAGGTTGGTGCGCAGGATCTCCGGGTCGGTGAACTCGGGGCGGGACAGGAAGTCCTGCTCGTCGTAGAGGCGGATGCAGATGCCGTCGGACGTACGCCCGCAGCGGCCCTTGCGCTGGTTGGCCGACGCCTGGGAAACCGGCTCGATCGGCAGCCGCTGCACCTTGAGCCGGCTGGAATAGCGGGAGATGCGGGCGGTGCCCGGGTCCACCACGTACTTGATACCGGGCACGGTCAGCGAGGTCTCCGCGACGTTGGTGGCGAGCACCACCCGGCGCGAGCTGTGCGCGGCGAAGACCCGGTGCTGCTCGGCGCTGGACAGCCTCGCGTACAGCGGCAGGATCTCGGTGCCGAGCAGTGAGCGCTTGGACTGCACCAGCTTGCCCAGCGCGTCGGCGGTGTCCCGGATCTCCCGCTCGCCGCTGAGGAAGACCAGGATGTCACCAGGGCCCTCGGCGGCCAGCTCCTCGACGGCGTCGCCGATCGCCTGGATCTGGTCGCGGACGTTGTCCTCGTCGCCGTCACCGTCGTCGTCGCCCTCGGCCACCTCGACCAGCGGCCGGTAGCGCACCTCCACCGGGTAGGTGCGCCCGGAGACCTCGACCACCGGCGCGGGTACGCCCTGCGGCTCGTCGGCCGTGGGCGGCCCGGCGAAGTGCCGGGCGAACCGGTCGGTCTCGATGGTCGCCGAAGTGATGATCACCTTGAGGTCGGGTCGTCGGGGGAGCAGCTCCCGCAGGTACCCGAGGATGAAGTCGATGTTGAGGCTGCGCTCGTGCGCCTCGTCGATGATCAACGTGTCGTACTGGCGCAGCATCCGGTCGGTCTGCAACTCGGCCAGCAGGATGCCGTCGGTCATCAGCTTGACCAGGCTGCGGTCGCTGACCTGGTCGGTGAAGCGCACCTTGTAGCCGACCACGTCGCCCAGCTCGGTGCCCAGCTCGTCGGCGATCCGGTCGGCCACCGTGCGGGCGGCCAGCCGCCGGGGCTGGGTGTGCCCGATCAGGCCGTTGACGCCGCGCCCCAGCTCCAGGCAGATCTTGGGGATCTGGGTGGTCTTGCCGGAGCCGGTCTCGCCGGCCACGATCACCACCTGGTGATCGCGGATGGCGGCCGCGATGTCGTCCTTGCGGTCACTGACCGGCAACCCGGCCGGGTACGTGATCACCGGCACCGCCGCCCGTCGGGCGGCCAGCCGTTGCTCGGCCCGGGTCAGCTCGGCGGTGATCTCGGTAAGCGCCGCCTCCCGGCGCTGCGGGTCGCGCAGCTTGCGGGCACCGTCGAGGCGCCGCTGGAGCCGGCGTTGGTCGCGGAACATCAGGGGAGTGAGGCGGCGGTGCAGCTCGCGGACGGGATCGGTCGCGGCGGAGGCGGCTGGATTCTGCATGTCGTGCCCAAGGATAGGCAGCGCGGCGGCGGATCGCTCCTGGGTTACCGCCTCAAGCGGTGCGGCAGCGCGTCCACCGCCGTCTAGAGTTGCGGCCGACGTCGAGCGCTGGGGGGCCGGGATGGAGCTGCGGGACACCGACCGGGCGTTGGTGCAGGCCGCCACTGCGGTCGCCAAGCTGCGGTGCCGCAGCCAGCGCCACACCGGTGCGTCGGCCGCCCGGACCGCCGATGGGCGGGTGTTCTCCGGCGTGAACATCCAGCACGACAGCGGTGACACCTGCGCGGAACTGGTCGTGATCGGCGCCGCCGCCACTCAGGGCGTGACCGAGCTGGAGACGATCGTCACGGTCACCGACCGGGGCCGCGCGGTCATCGAGCCGTGCGACAGGTGCGGTCAGGTGCTCGGTGCCTACTTTCCGTCGCTGCGGGTGATCGTCGGCGAGGTGGACGACCTGCGGGTGGTCCCGATCGACGGCCTGCCCGGCTGACCGTCGAGGGCCCCGCTTCGCTGACCGTCG
Organism: Micromonospora sp. MH99; assembly: GCF_021442385.1. Taxonomy (GTDB): domain Bacteria; phylum Actinomycetota; class Actinomycetes; order Mycobacteriales; family Micromonosporaceae; genus Micromonospora. The sequence goes on along the minus strand of NZ_MUZA01000048.1, from coordinate 32,756 downwards.
AGGGTTCCGATTCGCCGGCCTCAGTCGCCGGAGGCCGCCTCCAGCATCGACCGGGGCATCGGCACGCTCTCGAACCGCACGTTGCCCTCGGGCACCATCCAACTCGTCACCCGTGCGACGAGCAGGCCGGCGCGGACGGCCGGATCGTCGGCGTAGAGCGCGCGTACCTCCTCCGGCGAGATCGAGAACACGACGAAGCCCCGCAGTTGCCCGTCGTCGGCGTCCAGGAACGGCCCTGCCGCCAGCACCAGCCCCTGCTCCACGAACCCCGCCTGGTGGGCGAGGTGGGCGCTCTGCACCCGGTCGATCGCCTCCAGTGGCAGGTCCGGCGGATCCGACGGCCGGATCAGGAGGACGACCGTGTGCCTGTCGAATCGCATGCTTACACCCTACGGCGCGATCGGCGCCGGATGTCCCTCTTACGGGTGGCATCGGTGTTCTGTCGCACTTGTTCCCGTCCGCGAAACTCATTCTCTTATCGGGGAATGGGACGCGAATGGGAGGTGTGGCATGGTCACCAGACGAGGGCTGCTTGCCGCCGGTGCCGCCGGTGGCGCGGCGGTGCTGGTACCGGCGGGCTCCACGGCCGCGGGCCGCGCGCTCGCCGGAGTGGCGTCGTTGGACGCCGCCGACATCCCGAAGTACGTCGCGCCGTTGCGGATCCCACCGGCGATGCCGGCCGTGGCGACCGGTCCGGAGCGGGACACGTACGTCATCGGCGTACGACAGTTCCGCCAGCAGATCCTGCCGCCTTCGTGGCCGCGTACGACGGTGTGGGGTTACGGCTCGACGGCCCACCCCGGCAGCTTCGGCTACCCGGCGCCCAGCATCGTGGCGCGGGTGAACCACCCGGTGCGCGTGACCTGGGTCAACCAGCTCGTCGACGGCCGGGGCGACTTTCTGCCGCACCTGCTGCCGGTCGATCCCACCCTGCACTGGGCCAACCCCGCCGGCGGAAACGCCAACCGGGACCAGCACGGCCGTCGCGACGGCGACCCGCGCGGATACCGCGGGCCGGTGCCCCAGGTGGTGCATCTGCACGGTGCACACAGCCCGCAGGAGAGCGACGGACACGCCGAGGCATGGTACCTGCCGGTGGCGCGCGACCTGCCGTCCGACTTCGCCGTCTGCGGAAGCGCGTACGACGAGTTCCGGTCCCGCTTCGCCGAGCGTTCCGGCCTGCGCTGGGCGCCGGGCTCGGCCACCTTCGAGTACGCCAACGACCAGGCGCCGGGCACCCTCTGGTACCACGACCACACGTTGGGGGTGACCGCCCAGAACGTCTACGCCGGGCCGGCCGGCTTCTACCTGCTCGGTGGCGACGACCTGCCGGACGGGGTGCTACCCGGCCCGGCGCCGGCTCACGACGATCCGCCGGACACCCGCTACCGCGACATTCCCCTGCTGATCCAGGATCGGAGCTTCACCGCCGACGGCGAGTTGCTCTACCCGGGGGAGCGCTCGTGGCACGGCACCGGCTCCACAATCGTGGTCAACGGTCGCACCTGGCCGAGCCTCACGGTGCAGCGGCGGCGCTACCGGTTCCGCCTGCTCAACGCCTCCAACAATCGTTTTCTGCTGCTGAGCGTGGCTGCCCACGCCACGGCGCGGCCGGCCCGCCCGGTGCTGCCGATCTGGCAGATCGGCAGCGACGGCGGGTTCCTTCCCGAGCCGGTGTCGCACGAACGCGTGGGCCTCGGCCCCGCCCAGCGGGTCGACGTCATCGTCGACTTCACCGACGTGCCCGCCGGTACCGAGCTGTACCTCGTCAACGAGGGACCCGACCGGGCGTACCGCGGTGGCCGACCCGGGGTCGACTTCCCGCCGGCCGATCCGCGAACCACCGGGCAGGTGCTGCGCTTCGTGGTCACCGAGGCGACCGGCCCGGACCGGAGCGTGCCGCCGGAGCAGCTGCGGCTGCCGGCGCATCCTGGGCTGCCAGCGGCCGAGCGGGTTCGGCGGTTGTCGCTCAACGAGCGCATGTCCGGCTCGTCGGGGTCGATGACGATGCTGCTCGGCACCCTCGACGAGCGGGGCCGTCCTCGGCCCATGCGCTGGAGCGATCCGTCGACCGAGCAGCCGACCCTCGGCGCCACCGAGGTGTGGGAACTGCGCAACTTCACCCGCCTGGTCCATCCGATCCACCTGCACCAGGCCCAGTTCGAGGTGCTCGGCCGCGGACATTCGGGCCGGGTGCCGCCGGCTCCGGGGGAACGGGGACGGATGGACACGGTGCTCGCGTACCCGTGGGAGGTGACCCGGATCAAGGCGCGCTTCGACCTGCCCGGCCGCTACGCCTGGCACTGTCACCTCCTGGAGCACGAGGACAACGAGATGATGCGGCCACTTGACGTGCTGCCGGGCGGCGGTGCGGCGACCGGGGACGGCAGCACGGCGCGCGACCCGGACACGTCCGGGTCGGCATCGACCGACGCCGGTTAGGTCACTTTCTGCAGGTCGGCTAAGGTTAGGCGAACCTAAGCTCGAACGTGCAGGAGACTCGTGACCACCCTCGTCGACCGGCCGACGCCGGCCCGCAACCGGTCCGGTACCCGTACCGGCCGGCGGGTGGCCGTCACCGTCGGGGCGGCACTGGTGCTGCTGCTCGCCGTGCTGGCGAGCTTCGCGCTGGGCAGCCGGCCACTCGGTGTCGGTGCCGTGTGGCACGCCATCGTCGCGCCGGACGGCAGCGACGCGAGCACGATCGTCTGGGAACTGCGCATGCCGCGTACCGCCCTGGGCCTCGCTGTCGGGCTCGCCCTCGCCGTGGCCGGGGTGCTGTTCCAGGCGCTCACCCGCAACCCCCTCGCCGAGCCCCGCATCCTCGGCATCAGCGCCGGCGCGTCGTTCGGCGTGGTGCTCGCCATCTCCGTCCTCGGCGTTGGCACGCTCGCCGGCTACGTCTGGTTCGGCATCGCCGGGGCGCTGGTCGCCGGGCTGCTGGTCTTCGCCATCGCCAGCCGGGCCCGCGAGGGCGCGAGTCCGGTCACCCTCGCGCTGGTCGGCGCGGCGCTCGACGCCAGCCTCGCCTCCGGGGTGTACGCGCTGCTCAGCATCGACGCCCGCACCTTCGAGGAGTACCGGTTCTGGGTCGTCGGCGGGCTGGCCGGCCGGGACCTCGGCGTCACCGCCCAGGTGCTGCCCTTCGTCCTCGTCGGGTTGCTGCTGGCGGTCCTGGTGGCCCGGGGCCTGGACGCGCTGGCTCTCGGCGACGACGTGGCCCGCGGCCTGGGCCACCGCATCGGGCTGGTCCGCCTCGGTGGTGGCCTCGCCGCGGTGCTGCTGACCGGCGCCGCGGTGGCCGCCGCCGGGCCGGTCGCCTTCGTCGGGCTGGCCGTGCCGCACCTGGCCCGCGCCCTGGTCGGCGCGGACCACCGCTGGACCCTCGCCGTCTCCGCCCTGCTCGGGCCCGCGCTGCTGCTCGGCGCCGACGTCGTCGGCCGGCTCGTCGCCCCGCCCGGCGAGATACCGGCCGGGATCATCACCGCTCTGATCGGTGCGCCGCTGCTGGCCGTGCTGGTCCGCCGCGCCCGGGTGGTGACCGCGTGACGACCACCCAGCGCCCGGTCCCCGGCCCGGCAGGCCCCGCCGCCTCGCCCGGTGGCGGCTCTGCCCGGCTGCCGGGGCGGTCACTGCTGCTGCTGGGCCCGGTCAGCCTGCAGATCCGCCGCCGGGCGGTGCTGGTCGCCGCCGTGCTGACCGTGCTGCTCCTGCTCGCGATGCTGCTCAGCCTGTCCCTCGGCACCCCCTACGTCGCCCCGGCCGACGTGCTGCGGGCGCTCTCCGGCGCGGGCACCCCGTACGACCTCGTCGTCTTTGATCTGCGGTTGCCCCGGATCGTGCTGGCCGCGGTGGCCGGGGCGGCCTTCGGCGTGGCCGGCACGCTGATCCAGAGCGTGGCGCGCAACCCCCTCGCGAGCCCGGACGTCATCGGCATCACCCAGGGCGCCGGCCTCGCCGCGACAGTGGCGCTGACCAGCGGTGCGGCGGCGGTGCTGGTGGCGCCGAGCGCGCTGGTCGGCGGACTCCTGGCGGCCGTGCTGCTGTTCGCCCTCGGCGCCCGGCACGGGCTGGCCGCGCAGCGGTTCGTCCTCGCCGGCGTGGCTGTCGCGTTCGCCTTCCGGGCGCTCACCGAGGTGGTCATGCTCACCGCCGACCCGATCGACGGGCTGCGGGCGCAGATCTGGCTGATCGGCACCCTCGCCGGCAAGGGCTGGACCGAGGCCGCCTGGATCGCCGGCACCCTGCTGGTGCTGCTGCCGGTGCTGGCCTGGGCCGGCTGGGCGCTGAACAGCACCGCCCTGGACGACGACACCGCGCGGGGCGTCGGGCTGCGTCCCGTGGCCCGCCGGATCGGGCTGGCCGGCACCGGCGTGCTCGTCGCCGCGATGGTCACCGCCCAGGTCGGCGCCGTCGACTTCGTGGCGCTCGTCGCACCCCAACTGGCCCGCCGGCTGGTCCGCGCCGAACGGCCCCCGCTGGTCTGCGCCGCGCTGCTCGGCGCGCTGCTGCTGGTGCTGGCCGACCTGGCCGGGCGGCGGCTGTTCGCACCCACCCAGCTGCCGGCCGGTGTGCTGACCGCCGCGATCGGCGGCCCGTACCTCATCTTCCTGTTGCTTCGTGGACGGCGGCGGTCGTCGTGACGCCCTCAAGGAGTCGTGTGATGCTCTCCACCCGCGACCTGGTGGTCGGCTACGACGAGAGGACCGTGCTCGACGGGCTCACCCTGGACCTGCCGACCGACGCGTTCACCGTCATCGTCGGCCCCAACGCCTGCGGCAAGTCCACCCTGCTGCGCACGATGGCCCGCCTGCTCACCCCGCGACGCGGCACGGTCCTGCTGGACGGCACCGCCATCCGTGACCTGCCCACCCGCGACGTGGCCCGCCGGCTCGGCGTCCTGCCGCAGAGCCCGCTCGTGCCCGAGGGCGTCACGGTGGCCGACCTGGTCGGGCGCGGCCGGCAGCCGTACCAGCGGTGGTGGCGGCAGTGGTCGTCCTCCGACGCCGCGGCGGTGGACGAGGCGATGAGCCTGGCCGACGTGGCCGACCTGGCCGACCGGCCGGTGGACAGCCTCTCCGGCGGCCAGCGGCAACGCGTGTGGATCGCCATGACCCTCGCCCAGGACACCGACGCCCTGCTGCTGGACGAACCGACCACCTTCCTCGACCTGGCCCACCAGGTGGAGGTGCTGGACCTGCTGCACCGGTTGCGCGTCGAGCGGGGCCGCACCGTGGTTGCCGTGCTGCACGACCTCAACCAGGCGGCCCGCTACGCCGACCACCTGATCGCGATGCGCGACGGCGCGGTGGTGGCAGCCGGGCCGCCCCGGGAGATCCTCACCGCGGACCTGGTCCGGGATGTCTTCGGGCTGGCCTGCGTCGTCGTCCCCTGCCCGGTGACCGGAGCGCCGCTCGTGGTGCCCGCCCACACCGGCGGCCCCGCCCACACCGGCGGCCCCGCCCACACCGGCGGCCCCGCCCACACCGGCGGCCCCGCTGCCGCCGGCGGCTCCGATTCGTCGACGGCGTCCGTACCGGACGCCCGACCCGCCACCGGCGACGCGGTCAACCCGCTCGCCGGCACGTACCCCTCGAAAGGACTCTGATGCGTCGTCTCGTCGCCGCTCTCGCCGCGGCCGTCGCCCTCGGGGCCGGCCTCACCGCCTGCGGTGAGAGCGACCCGGTCGCCGGCTCCGCCACCGGGGAGACCCGGGAGATCACCCACGCCATGGGCACCACCAAGGTCCCGGCCGACCCCAAGCGCGTCGTCGTGCTCGACACCGACAAGATCGACACGGCGCTCTCGCTGGGCATCACCCCCGTCGGCGCGGCCACCGCAGGTGAGGCGAAGAGCTGGCCGACGTACTTCGGTGCGGACAAGCTCACCGGCATCAAGGAGGTCGGGGTGCTCACCGAGCCCGACCTGGAGGCGATCAACGCACTCAAGCCGGACCTCATCCTCGGCAGCAAGTTCCGCCAGGAGAAGTTCTACGACGAGCTGGCCGCCATCGCGCCCACCGTGTTCACCGACAAGGTGGGCATCACCTGGAAGGACAACTTCCTGCTCGACGGCAAGGCGCTCGGCCGCGAACAGCAGGCCAAGGACCTGCTCGGCGCGTACGAGAAGCGGGCCAAGGACTTCGGCGCCACCCTCGGTGACCCCGCCGCCCGCAAGGTGTCGATCGTGCGCTTCATCCCGGGCAACATCCGGGTGTACGGCCCGGACTCCTTCTCCGGCATCGTCGTCGGCGACACCGGCCTCGGCCGCCCCGAGCGGCAGATGCTGGCCAACAAGGAGGACAAGCGCTTCGACCTGGTCAGCCCCGAGCGGATCAACGAGGTCGACGGCGACGTCATCTTCGTGACCGCGTACGGCGACAAGGCAGCCGCCGAGCAGGCCAAGGTGGCGGGCGGCACCCTCTGGAAGGGCCTCGGCGCGGTCAAGGCCGGCAAGGCGTACCCGGTCTCCGACGAGGTCTGGATGACCGGCATCGGCGTCGGCGCCGCCAACAAGATCCTCGACGACCTGGCCAAGTACCTCCCCGCCGCCTGACCAGCCGCGCACCCCGCGCGCCGACCATGATCGTGCTCGATCCATGAAGTAGTGGCCTCCCTCGACGGGGAGGCCACTACTTCCATGTTCGAGCGCGATCACCGTCACCGAGGAAAGCGCGAGCGGGTTCGCAACGCGGCTCGGACCTCGGCGAGGAACCCGTCGAAGTCGTCCCGGAGGCGTCTGGCGGTCAGGTGGAGCACGATCCAGTCGCCGCCGAGCAGTCGGTTGAGGCGTCGGCGGTCCCGGTGGAACTGCTCGGGGTCGTCGTGCCAGAGCCCGTCGTACTCCACGGCGACCTTGAACTGCGGCCAGGCCAGGTCCAGTCGGGCCACGAACCGGCCCTGCTCGGCCACGACCCACTGCGTCTCCGGTCGCGGCAGGCCGGCGAGCACCAGCCGCACCCGGGTGCGCGACTCCTGCGGGGACTCCGCGCCCGCGTCGGCCAGGTCGACTGCGCGTAGCAGCGACCGCCAGCCGCGTCGTCCGGCCCGGCTCAGCGCGTACTCGCGCAGGGCTGGCGCGGTCGTCAGCCGGCTCGCCAGCATGGCGTCGATGACGACCACCGCCTCGATCACGTCGAGCCAGCGGGCCAGGTCCCAGCAGGTACGCGCCGGGCTGGTCACCGTGATCCCGGCCCGGTCCACGGTGTCGCCGGAGTCGATCTCCGCGTGGTGGACCCGGATGCCGGCGCTCGGGCCGATCCGGGTGGCGGCGGGGACGAGGACGTCGACCGGGTCGTTCGCGATCGGCTGTGCGCAGCCGTAGAGGCCGGCGGCAGCACGCCCCGCGATGGCGGCGCCGGGCGGGACCAACCAGCGTCCGACAGCGGCGCATCTGATGGTGTGGGTGACGGTGACCTGGGCATCGGCGTAGACGTCCCGAAAGAGCGGTCGCCACGCCGAGCTGCGGAGGTCGTTGCGGGTCAGCAGGCCTCGCGAGACGGCGGTCGAGCCACGGAAGACCCGACCCCGCAACTGCGGCGGCCGACGAGGAGCTTTCGGCATGGCGTCAGGCTGGCCGAATCCGCGCGCACCACGCTGCCCCTGTGGATAACCACCGTCACCGGGCCGGCGTCGGTGCGCAACGCTGTCCCCATGATCGCGCTCGAACATGGATGTAGTGGCCTCCCCGAGAAGCGGAGACCACTACATCCTGGATCGAGCGCGATCTTGCCGGGCGCGGCGGCGACGGGTGGCCGCGCGGGTGGGTGAGACGGAGGCGGTGGGTCGGGGTTAGGCGGCGGTGGACCAGATGGCGCGGAAGGCTGCCGCTTCGCCGGAGAGCCATCGTTCGATCTGGTCGGGCTTGGCGTCGGCGGGTGTGCGGTGGGCCTGGCCCCGGCGGACGTCGACCAGGACCGGCTCGGCGTGCGGGAGGACCGCATCCATGTGACGGGCCATCAGGTGCAGGGTGGCGAGCACCGACTCCTCGCTCGGTGGGGCCTCGTCGAAGTGCAGGCGGACCGCTTCGGCGCGGCCGTCGGCGTGGCGTACCCCGAAATGGGGGTTGATCTTGACGGGCAGGTCACCCAGCATGGCCAGGGCGTCGCGGGTCTGGGCGAGGTCGATGGCGGCCGGCTCGCCGAGGGAGTGCAGCCAGGCCGTGGCACCGGGCACGAGGGCCTGGTAGAGCGGGCGCCACCGTGGCTTGACGATGTCGGCCACCCCGGCCAGGTGGGTGCCGCCGGTGTGGAAGGCGATGTCGGCCTTGAGTGCCTTGACGAACTGGCCGTGCGGGTTGAAGCCGGACCGGCTGGCGCGCTGCTTGCGCAGCCCGCCCACGAAGGTCGCCTTGGTGGGGCCGGTGCGGTCGACGTAGCGGGTGAAACCGAGCAACGTGGCGTACGGCGTGAGGGGCGTGGAGGCGGGCGCGGTCACGGGCGTCCTCCCAGTTCAGGAGCGGTATTAGTACATACATTCTAATCGACACCCCTGACATCGCCCAGTGAAAACGGAGGTGCGGAAGACGCGACAAAGGGGGCCGCCCGGCGTGCGGACGACCCCCTGTCGAGACGGTGGCTAGAGCTGGCCGACGTCCGTGATCCGGACGACAGCCGCCCCGACCTCGTCCGAGGCGACGAGGTCGATCTCCGCGCTGATACCCCAGTCGTGGTCGCCGTCCGGGTCGTCGAAGATCTGCCGGACGGTCCACCGCTCCCGGCCCCGCTCGATCATCAGCAGCGCCGGGCCGCGGGCGTCCGGCCCGACGCCTATCGAGTCGTACGCCTCGAAGTACGGCGCGAGGGCGTCGGCCCACGCGTCGTAGTCCCAGCCGTCCTCGGCGTCCAGCTCGGCGAGCAGGTCCCAGCGGCGCAGCGCGGCCAGCTCGACGCGGCGGAACAGCGCGTTGCGCACCAGCACCCGGAACGCCCGCGCGTTGCGGGTCACCGCGGGTGGCCGGTCGCTCAGCGAGGCGTGCGCCTGGGCCACCTCGGCCACGTCGGACGGGTTGCGCAGCCGCTCCCACTCGTCGATCAGGCTGGAGTCGACCTGGCGGACCAGCTCGCCCAACCACTCGATGAGGTCGATCAGCTCCTCGGTCTTGGCGTCCTCGGGCACGGTCTGGCGCAGCGTCTTGTACGCGTCGGCCAGATAGCGCAGGACCAGCCCCTCGGAACGGGTCAGCCCGTAGAACTGCACGTACTCGGTGAAGGTCATGGCCCGCTCGTACATGTCGCGGACCACGGCCTTGGGGGAGAGCTGGTGGTCGGCGACCCACGGGTGGCCCTGCCGGTACATCTCGTACGCGGCCTCCAGCAGCTCCGCCAGGGGCTTCGGGTGGGTCACCTCGTCGAGCAGTTCGAGGCGTGCCTCGTACTCGATTCCCTCGGCCTTCATCGCGGCGACGGCCTCGCCGCGGGCCTTGAACTGCTGTGCGGAGAGGATCTGCCGGGGGTCGTCGAGGATCGATTCGATCACGCTGAGCACGTCGAGCGCGTACGACGGCGACTCGGCGTCGAGCAGCTCGATGGTGGCCAGGGCGAGGGGGGAGAGCGGCTGGTTGAGGGCGAAGTCGAGCTGGAGGTCGACGGTGAGGCGGATCCGCCGGCCCGTCTCGTCCGGCTCGGGCAGCTCCTCGACCACCCCGCCGGCGCGCAGCGCCCGGTAGATGGCGATGGCCCGGCGGATGTGCCGGCGCTGGGCGGCCGGCTCCTCGTGGTTGTCGGTGAGCAGGTGCCGCATCGCCGTGAAGGCGTCCCCGGGGCGGCCGATGACGTTGAGCAGCATCGAGTGGCTGACCTGGAAGCTGGAGGTCAGCGGCTCCGGCTCGGCGTCGACGAGGCGGTCGAAGGTGGGCTGACCCCAGCCGATCGAGCCCTCCGGCGGCTTCTTGCGGACGACCTTGCGGCGCTTCTTGGGGTCGTCGCCGGCCTTGGCGAGCGCCTTCTCGTTGTCGATGACGTGCTCGGGAGCCTGCACCACGACCCGGCCGATGGTGTCGTAGCCGGCCCGGCCGGCCCGCCCGGCGATCTGGTGGAACTCGCGGTTCTTGAGCAGTCGGGTGCGCACCCCGTCGTACTTGGACAGGCCGGTGAACAGCACGGTGCGGATCGGCACGTTGATGCCGACGCCGAGAGTGTCGGTGCCGCAGATGACCTTGAGCAGGCCGGCCTGGGCGAGGGTCTCCACGAGCCTGCGGTACTTGGGCAGCATGCCGGCGTGGTGCACGCCGATGCCGTGCCGGACCAACCGGGACAGCGTCTTGCCGAAGCCGGAGGTGAACCGGAAGCCGCCGATCGCCTGGGCGATCATGTCCTTCTCGGCGCGGGTGCAGACGTTCACGCTCATCAGCGCCTGGGCGCGTTCCAGCGCGGCGGCCTGGGTGAAGTGCACGACGTACACCGGGGCCTGCTTGGTCTCCAGCAGCTCCTCGAGCGTCTCGTGCAGCGGCGTCATCGCGTACGAGAAGATCAGCGGGACCGGCCGCTCCGCCGAGCGCACGACGGCTGTCGGCCGACCGGTGCGTCGGGTCAGGTCGTCGACGAACCGGGTGGTGTCCCCGAGGGTGGCGGACATCAGGACGAACTGGGCCTGCGGCAGCTCGATGATCGGCACCTGCCAGGCCCAGCCCCGGTCGGGCTCGGCGTAGAAGTGGAACTCATCCATGATCACCTGGCCGACGTCGGCCTTGGCGCCCTCGCGCAGCGCCAGGTTGGCCAGGATCTCCGCGGTGCAGCAGATGATCGGCGCGTCGGCGTTGACGCTGGCGTCGCCGGTGAGCATGCCGACGTTCTCGGCGCCGAAGACCTCGCAGAGCGCGAAGAACTTCTCCGACACCAGGGCCTTGATCGGCGCGGTGTAGAAGGTCGTCCGGCTGTCCGCGAGCGCCGCGAAGTGCGCCGCGATCGCCACCAGGCTCTTACCCGAGCCGGTGGGCGTGTTCATGATCAGGTTGGCGCCGGAGACGATCTCGATGACCGCCTCCTCCTGATGGGGGTAGAGGTCGAGGCCGCGCTCCTTCGCCCAACTGGCGAACGCGTCGAAGAGGGTGTCGGGGTCGGCGCTTGTCGGCAGCGCGGCGGTGAGCGTCATATCCCGTCCATGGTGCCTGGATCATGCCCCCGCGCGCCAACCCGACCTCCGGCGGGCACCCGTCCGGGCCGGCCCGTCACCGTCGGCGGTAGATCAGGTCGGCGACCGGCCGCCCCGCGGTGATCGCCCGCCGCTCGAACTTCGTCACCGGGCGGTGCGCCGGACGCGGCGCGAAGCCGCCGTACGCGTCGACCAGCTCCGGGTCGGCGTCCAGGGTCTCCCGCATCGCCTCGGCGTACTCGGCCCAGTCGGTCGCGCAGTGCAGCGTCCCGCCGGGAACCAGCCGGGAGCGCAGCAGCGCCACGTGCGCCGGCTGGATGATCCGCCGCTTGTGGTGGCGGGCCTTGGGCCAGGGGTCGGGAAAGAAGATGTGTACGGCGTCCAGGACACCCTCGGGCAGGCCGCTGACCAGCTCCAACGCGTCGCCCTGGGCCACCCGTACGTTGCCGAGGCCATCGCGGTCCACCAGGTCGAGCAGGTTCGCGATTCCCGGCGTGTGCACCTCGACCGCCAGATAATCTCGATCCGGGTCGGCGGCGGCCATCGCGGCGGTGCTGTCGCCCATCCCCGAGCCGATCTCCAGCACCACCGGGGCCCGGCGGCCGAACAGGGCGGTCAGGTCGACGGGCTCGCCCGACACGTCCCGGCCGTAGGTCGACCAGAGCCGCTCCAGCGCTTCGGTCTGGCGGCCGCTCATCCGGCCCCGTCGGGGGTGGAAGGTGCGGATCGTCCGGCCCGCGGGCGGGACGGCGGCGGGGTCAGGGTCGGTGGTGGTCACAGCGGTTCGAGGGTACGCGACGTCGTCCGCGGATCGGATGTGATGTGCGACAGGTAATGAGAGGATCGATCTGGTACGGCAGGCCGGGCGGTCCGCTGCCCGGCGCGGTCCTACGGCGTCGAGAGGGGGCATCGTGGCAGTGACCCGCGGCGGCGTGACCCTGTCGGTGGTGACCGTGCTCGCCGGCCCCCTGCTGGCCGCCGCCCCCGCACACGCCGCACCCGCTGCCGGCGGTCCCGTGGCCGCCGCGTCGGTGCTCGCCGCGCCGGCTGCCCTCGTCTCCGCCGGTCTCGTGCCCGTCGCCGGCCCGCTCGTGTTCGCCGCGGCGGCGCCCGGGGGTCAGCCCGAGAGCCAACCCGGGGGCGCACCGCAGCCCGGCCCGGTGGACGTCTTCGTCGAGGTGAGTCCCAGCACGGTGCAGCCCGGTTACCTGGTCGGCATCCGCGCCAGCTGTCGGGACAACTCGGTGGGCGCCACAGTCGTCTCCGACGCGTTCGGCGCGGTCGGCGTGCAACCGCAGCGCGGCGTGCTCACCGCCGCGCCGATGGTGCGCGAGCGGACCCGCCCCGGCAACTACCGGGTCAAGTTGGAGTGCCGCGACGGCGAGACCGCGTCGACGATGCTCCAGGTGGTCAAGAAGGTGCCGTCCCCCCAGCCCAGCCGGGGCCCGGCCACCGGCTTCGGCGGCACCTCCGGGGGGATGACCGGCAAGCTGCTGTTGCCCGGCGGTGCGGCGCTCACCATCACCGGGCTGATCCTCGCCGTGGTGGCAATGCGTCGGCCCCGCGCCGTCCGTGGCGTCGCGCGCCGCTGAGCCCGCCATGGAGATCTTCCGCCCCACGCCACCCCCCGCCGGCTCCCGCCCGCCCCCGGGCTCCCGTCCACCTGCCGGTTCGTGGTCGCCCGACGGCGCAGAGCGGGCCTCCGAAAGACCACCGGTCGCGAGCCGGCCGCCGACCGCCGTCGCTCCTCGGCGCAGCCGTCCGTCGGGCCGTAGCCCCTGGTCGGTGCCGCTGGCTGTGGTGCTGGTGCTGGCGGGGGTCTTCGCCACCGGGGCGGGGCTGGGCCGCTCGGTCGGCCCGCTCGACTGGACCCCGGCGGGCGGTGACCGCCCACCGCGCAGCGAGACGGTCGGGTTGTCGGCCAGCCGCCCGGTGCGGCTTACCGTCCCGGCGATCAAGGTGGAGGCGCCGGTGGCGCCCGTCGGGCAGGCGCGGGACGGCACCATCGCCGTACCGCCGTTGGAACGGCACAACGAGACCGGCTGGTACGACCGTGGGCCGACCCCCGGCGAGCCCGGTCCGGCGGTCATCGTCGGCCACGTGGACACCAAGAGCGGCCCGTCGGTCTTCTATGACCTGGGCAAGCTCAAGCCCGGTGACCTGATCGAGGTGGCCCGGGCGGACCGGTCGACTGTGGTGTTCAAGGTCGACACCGTCGAGCACTTCCCGAAGGACCGGCTGCCCGCCGAGCGGATCTACGGCCACGACGGCCCCGCCGGCCTGCGGCTGATCACCTGTGGCGGCCAGTTCATCGGCGGTCGCACCGGCTACGCCGACAACGTGATCGCCTTCGCCACCCTCCAGTCGTCGCGCAAGCCGTGAGACGGACCCGGCCCGCCCGCCCGCCTGCTCGGACGAACCCCTGGCGCTTGATCGACTCGGAATCCTTGAAGTCGCGGTGTCCGGCCGACCCGGACAGACCGGTTTCGCCGAACCCGAGTGGATCAAGCAGTACGGGCCGCGTCAGCGCAGGAAGTCCAGGAGCTGGCGAACCGTCTCGTCGGGGGCCTCCTCCGGGATGAAGTGCCCGACCGGCACCGGCCCGCCGCGTACGTCGTCGGCCCACTCCCGCCAGATCGCGATCGGGTCGTCGTAGAGCTTCGCGACCTGACCCTCCTGGCTCCAGAGGAACAGCAGCGGGCACCGGATCTTCCGGTTGCCGCGGTCCGCCTCGTCCTGCTGGTAGTCCAGCGTCGCGGCAGCGCGGAACTCCTCGCAGATCGCGTGGACGGTGTCAGGGTCGCTGAACTGCCTGACGTACGCCGCCCGCACCTCGGCCGGGAAGGCGTCCTTCACCTTGGGCCAGGTGCCGAGCATGTAGTCGACGAGCACGGCGGGCGCCGCGCCGATGAACTGCTCGGGCACCGGCGCCGGCGCCGCCAGGAAGGACCAGACCCAGTAGGAGAGGCTGAACGCCTTGTCGGCGCGGTTGTAGACGTCCCCGACCGGCACGACGTCCATGACCGCCAGCCGGGTGACGGCGTCCGGTTCGTCCAGCGCGAGACGGTACGCGCACCGGGCCCCGCGATCATGGCCGACCAGGTGGAACCGGTCATGACCCAGGTGCCGCATCACCTCGATCTGGTCACGGGCGATGGCGCGCATGGTGTACGGCTCGTGATCGGCGGTGCTCGGCGGTGTGCCGCTGTCTCCCCAGCCGCGCAGGTCGGTGGCGACGACCGTGAAGTGCTCGGCGAGCCGGGGCGCCACCGTGTGCCACATGAGGTGCGTCTCCGGGATGCCGTGCAGGAGCAGCACGGGTGGCCCGCTGCCGCCCCGGCGTCCGTGGATCGTCGCGCCGGACGTGGGGATGTCGAACTCTTCGAACCCGTCGAACATGGCCGGACGCTATCAGCGCAGGTCACCGCCCGGGCGGGGTTCCGACGAGCCCAGGATCGTCGGCAGGTGGGTCAGGGCGCAGGGACGTGCAGGGCGACCTCGAATTCCAGGAGGCTGGCGCCGCTGGACACCGGCGGGCGGGGCTTGTCGCCGGGGGCGGCGGCGTGGGCCTCGCGGGAGGGGCCGGAGGCCCAGGCCTGGTACGCCTCCTCGCTCTCCCACCTCGTGTAGACGAAGTAGCGGGTCTCCCCGGCCACCGGGCGGAGCAGTTCGAAGCCGAGGAAGCCGGGGGAGTTCTCCACCGCGCCCGCCCGGGCCGCGAACCGCTTCTCCAACTCGGCGCCCGCGCCCGGCGGAACCTCGATTGCGTTGATCTTCACGACTGCCATCTGCCCACCCTAGCCAGCGCCGGCGCTCAGAACGCCTCGACGGCGGGGACCAGATCGGCGTCGACCACGATCGGGGCGTGATCGGACGGGCCCTTGCCCTTGCGGGCCTCCCGGTCCACGTACGCCGAGCGGACCGCCCGCGTGAACGGGGCCGAGGCGTACACCAGGTCGATCCGCATGCCCTTGTTCTGGTGGAACATCCCGGCGCGGTAGTCCCAGTAGGTGAACGGGTGTGGCCCCTTCATCGGGGTCGGCACCACGTCGCTGAGCCCGAGGTCGCGCAGCGCGGCCAGGGCGGCCCGCTCGGCCGGGGTGACGTGCGTGGAGTGGGTGAACACCGCCGGGTCCCAGACGTCGGCGTCGGTCGGTGCGACGTTGAAATCGCCGCACACGGCCAGCGGCGGGCCGCCGGCCAGCTCCGCCTCCAACGCGTCGCGCAGCGCCGCGAACCAGGCCAGCTTGTACGCGTAGTGCGGGTCGTCCGGTGTGCGGCCGTTGGGCACGTACACCGACCAGACCCGCAGCCCGTCGCAGGTGGCGGAGATCGCGCGGGCCTCCGGTGCGGGAAAGCCCGGCTCAGCCGCGAAGCCGACGCGGACGTCGTCCAGGCCGACCCGGGACAGGATCGCCACCCCGTTCCAGCGGCCGTCGCTGTGGCTGGCCACGGTGTAGCCCAGCTCGCCCACCTCGGCCACCGGGAAGGCGCCGTCCGGGCACTTCGTCTCCTGCAGGCAGACGACGTCGGGCCCGGTGCCGGCCAGCCACTCCAACAGCCGGGGCAGCCGGGCCTTCACCGAGTTCACGTTCCAGGTCGCCAGGCGCATGTCTCCACCCTGCCGCATCCGCTGCCGTGTCGCCGGGTCAGCTGCCCGGGGTGTCGCCGGGACGGGTCTGTTCGGCCAGGAACCGTTCCAGCTCCGCGCCGAGCTCGTCGGCGGTGGGCAGCGGGCCGGCGTCGGGGGCGAGCAGGTTCCGCTCGCCGCGACCGCGGGCGAACGCGTCGTACTGCTCCTCCAGGGCCTGGACGAGGGCTGCGGCGTCCTCGGTCTGGGCGACCTGCCGGTCAATCTCCACCCGGACCACCTCGGCGGCCGAGCGCAGCCCGTCGCCCGGCAGCAGCAGCCCCGTGCTGCGCGACACCGCGCTCAGGAGCACCTCGGCGGCGGCCGGGTACTCGGTCTGCGCCACGTAGTGCGGCACGTGCGCGGCGAACCCGAGCGCGTCGCGGCCCTGCTGGCCGAGGCGGAACTCCAGCAGGTGACCGACGCTGCCGGGCACCTGGACCCGTTGCAGCCAGGGCTCGTACCCGCTGATCAACTCCGGGCGGGTGGCGTGGGCGGTCACGCCGGTCGGCCGGGTGTGCGGCACCGCCATCGGGATCGAGTTGAGCCCGACGGTGAGCCGTACGTCCAAGCGGGCGGCGAGCCCCGCGACGGCGGCGGTGAACCGCTCCCACTGCAGGTCCGGTTCGGGGCCGGTGAGCAGCAGAAAGGGTGTCTCGTCGTCGTCGTTCAGCAGGTGCAGCTCCAGCTTGGGGGCGTCGAAGCTCTCCCAGTGGTCCTCGACGAAGGTCATCACCGGTCGCCGGGAGCGGTAGTCGAAGAGCTGGTCCACGTCGAAGGTGGCGATCGGCCGGCCCTCGAGCGACGTGAGCAGCTGCTCGCGGGCCAGCCGGCTGGCGTTGCCGGCGTCCACGAACCCGGTCAGGGCCTGGACCAGGACCGGTTGCCCGAGGTCGGGCAGATCGTCGGTGAGCTGATAGAGCTCGTGTGGGTCGAGCACCGGTGCGGACCTCCCTGAAATGTGCCTACGCGGATGCCGACACGGTGGACGGCACCCGATTCGGGCAACGTACCCGCCATCCTGGCGCATTCCTGCGTCGGGCGATCCGTCGACCGTCGGCTGGGCGTGATCGGACGAACCACCCGATTACGTCGTTCGGCCGATGGGCGGTTCGGCCCAAAGGCCGAGTTTGTCGATCATGTCGGTCCTCGCGGCCCGATGTCCGTCCCTGTCGCCGTCCGTGCCGGCCCACGTGCCGCGCCGGTTTTCTCCGGTACGCGAGGTCCGTTCCCCGGGCGGGTCGAGCCGCCCCGCTCGTCCACCCGGAGACCCTGATTCTGTGGCGAGGGCCACGTGATCACTGTGCGTGATCGGGGTTTCCGCCTGCCTAGCCTCGGTTGATGCGTGACGACGGCACCCTCGACGACCCGTACGCCCCGAGCAGCCCCACTACCGAAACGGAGGAAGGCACCTCAGCCGAACGGACAACCGCCGCGAGTCGGCTTCGGGCGTACGCCCGCGACCTGACCGGTCGACGCCGCGCCCAGGTGGCCCTCGCCACCGGCGTGGTCTGCTGCCTCGGTCTGACCGCCGTCGCACAGGTCCGCGACGAGACCGCCGGCGCGGCGACGCGGGCCGACAGCAGCACCGAGCTGGCGCAGCGCGCCGAGCAGCAGAGCGCTTCCCGCTCTCTCGACCGTGCCGCCACCCCCTCCGCCACCCCGTCCGCCTCGGCTACCTCCGCCGACCCGGACACCACCGCGCGTGCCCGCAAGGCCGCCTCGGCGCGGCCGACCGACCCGGCGCCGGTCGTCGGCCTGAGCGACGACCAGATGGAGAACGCCGAGGCGATCGTCAACACCGGACGCAAGATGGGCGTCCCGCGCCGTGGCCTGGTCATCGCGGTGGCGACAGCCATGCAGGAGAGCAACCTCTACAACGTCGCCAGCGGCGTGCTGCCGGAGTCGCAGAACTACCCGCACCAGGGCGTCGGCTGGGACCACGACTCGGTCGGCCTGTTCCAGCAGCGCTCCAGCAGCGGCTGGGGCCCGGTCGGCCGGCTGATGGACCCCGAGTTCGCCACCCGGCAGTTCCTCAGCGCGCTGGAGCAGGTGCCCGGCTGGCAGCAGATGCGGCTCACCGACGCCGCGCAGGCGGTGCAGGTCTCCGCGTACCCCGAGCACTACCAGCAGCACGAGTGGCGGGCCACCCGGGTCGTCGACGCCATCGTGCCGGCCGGGCGGTAGCCTACCGACCACAGTGGACGGTGAGGGTTGAGCCTGTCGCGTCCCGGGTACATCCGTTGCGGGTTCGGGGTACACATGACTGAGGGATCACCGACAGGAGGACGTTATGTCTTTGATGCAGCGGATCAGCACCTTCCTGAGATCGCCCAAGGGTCAGCAGCTGGTGGACCGGGGTCGGCGCGAGCTGGCCAAGCCCGACAACCAGCAGAAGCTCAAGGGGTTGGCGGCGCGACTGTCCAACCGCCGCCGCTGACCGCGCCACCGGCCGTCCTGCCCGTACCCACCCCTGGGGAGACCCGGTGACCGACACCCCGCCCGCCGGCGGTCAGCCCGCCCCGTCCACGCCCGAGCCGTCGGCAGGCCTGCCGGCCGTGCCGGTGGCCGTGCCCGAGGGGCCGCCGGCCCGACTCTGGGACCGGATGCGCGACGATCCGCAGTACGCCCCGGAGCACCTCGCCCTGGAGGCGGTGCGCCGGCTCGGGCCGGAGGCCGCGCAGTGGGCCGCCCGCGTCCGCAGCGAGCACCCCGGTGTCTCGTCCGACGTCCTTGCCGACCAGGCGGCCCGCAAGTTCGTCAACCTGGCTCGCCTGTCCGGGGCGGTCTCCGGAGCGGCCGGGCTGCCAGGGGCCGTCCTCGACGTCGGCGTGCTGGCCTGGACCCAGGCGCGCATGGTCCTGCACATCGCCGCCGCGTACGACGTCGACCCGCTGCACAGCGACCGGGCCACCGACCTGCTCGTGCTCCAGCGGGTGCACAAGGTCGCCGAGAGCGCCCGCCTGGCGCTCGGGGTGGCCGCCGGCCGGGAACGCGCCGACGCGCTCTTCGGCCTGGGCGGCCAGCGCCCGCTCGGGCGGGTGATGTTGCAGCTCGGCGTCCGGCTGGCCCAGATGGCCGGCGTCCGGGCGGCCAAGCGACTCGTCGCCAAGATCGTCCCGGGGGCGGCGATAGTGCTCGGCACGTGGGCCAACTCGTCCGCGACCAAGGACCTGGCCGAGCGCTCCCGGGCGCTCTACGGCCGGCGCGGCACCGCCGTCCCGGAGCCTCGCCGCTCCTGAACCATCCTCGGGTGGTTCAGTCGGCCAGGCCGGACGAGCGCCAGGTCACCTCGGCCAGCCGGCCCTGACCTGTGGCGTTGGGGTGGAACCAGTCCAGCGGGTTGAGCAGGCCCAGGGTGAAGCGGACCTTGTGCGCCGCGCCCCCGTCGTGCCGGCAGCGCGAGCCGTACGCCCGGCAGGCCGCCACCAACTGCGCGTTGTACGCGTCGATCCGGGCTCGCACGGCGGCGCGGCGGGCCTTGTCGGCGGGCGCCGTCGACGTCGCGTTGGCCAGCAGCGCCGGGCAGATGCCCCGCCGCCACGCGCGTGCCGCCCGCGCGTCGCCGTGCCCGACCTCCCAGAGCCGGTAGAGGTCGGGGATGCTCACCACCAGCACCCGGGCCTTCGGCCGGCCGGTCCGCAGCACCCGCAGACCCCTGTCGACGTCGGCCCGGAACTGCGTCACCGGGGTCATCGCGTCCACCCCGCCCCGGCAGATGTCGTTGGCGCCGATCAGCACGGTGATGTAGTCGGCCCGGTCGCGTACGGCCGCCTGCGCCTGGCCTTCGAGGGCGTCGGCGCGCGCGCCGGGCCGGGCGTGGTTGTACGCCTTGCCGCGGATCGCGGAATTCTGGTCGAGCAGCCGCCGGTAGTGGCTCTGCACCCGCAGGCCGTCCCCGGTCGACCAGGAGTTGCGCTCGCAGGAGGTGAGCACCAGGCAGGAGGCGAAGCCGGTGCTGATCGAGTCGCCGAGCGCGGCGATGCCGCCAGGCCCGCTGGACGACGGTGCGCTCTTCGTCGGACGGGGGGAGGCCGACGTGCCCCCCTCGCAGGCCAGCGCCACAAGCGCGGCGAGACAGGCCAGGGCGGCAACCCAGCGTCGAGGCATGACATCCCCCGTCTAGCAGCACAGAGCGACAGCGCGGTAACTGTATGCGCTGGACGTGGTCGGGCGGGAAGTTGCTGTCGGGTATGCGGCCGAGTGCCGTCGAACGAGCGGCGGGAGTGCTATAAGCGCCACCAGCGCGGACGATGGCTGCCGGTTAACGGCGCCGATCGGGGGTAGGTCAGGAGGTATGACGAGATCGCAGCCCCGGCGTGCCCGTGGCACGGTCGGCCACGCGTACAGCGCGCTGAACCTCCGGCTCACCCTCGCCGGCTTCGGGTTGGTGATCATGGTGCTGTTCGCGGTGCTGGCGTTCTGGGCGGGGCTCGCCTGGCTCGGCGTGCTCTGCGCGATCTTCGCAGTCGTCGCCGTGGTCGACCTGATCGTGATCCAGCGCCGCCGCGCCGCTCGCCGCCGCGAGGAGCCAGGCGTACGACACTCGCTGTTCGAGTGACAGGAGGACGAGATGCCCCACATCGCCACCACCAACCCCGCCACCGGACAGGTGCTCAAGACCTACGAGGCGATGTCCACCGAACAGCTCGACGCCGCCATCGAGCGCACCGACCTCGCGTACCAGCAGCTGCGCGGCACAGGCGTCGACCAGCGCGCCCGGTGGATGAACGCCGCCGCCGACCTGCTGGACGCCGAGCGCGACGAGATCGCCCGGATCATGACCACGGAGATGGGCAAGACGTACGTCGCGGCGCAGGCCGAGGTGACCAAGTGCGCCACCGCCGCCCGCTTCTACGCCGACAAGGCGCCCGCGTTCCTCGCCGACCAACCGGCCGACGCCGCCGCCGTGAAGGCGACCCGGGCGTTCATCCGCTACCAGCCGATCGGCGTGGTGCTCGCGGTGATGCCGTGGAACTTCCCGCTGTGGCAGGTGATGCGCTTCGCCGCGCCGGCGCTGATGGCCGGCAACACCGGCCTGCTCAAGCACGCCTCGAACGTGCCGCAGACGGCGCTGCTGCTGGAGGACGTGTTCCGTCGCGCAGGCTTCCCCGAGGGGGCGTTCACCACAGTGCTGGTGGGCTCGGACGCCGTCGAGCGGATCCTCGCCGACCCCCGGGTCCGCGCCGCCACTCTCACCGGCAGCGAGGCGGCCGGGCGTTCCATCGCCCAGATCGCCGGCCGGGAGCTGAAGAAGACAGTGCTGGAGCTGGGCGGCAGCGACCCGTTCGTGGTGATGCCCTCGGCCGACATCGACGCCGCCGCCGAGGTCGCCACCACGGCCCGCTGCCAGAACAACGGCCAGTCCTGCATCGCCGCCAAGCGGTTCATCGTGCACACCGACGTCTTCGACGCGTTCGCCGAGAAGTTCGCCGCCAACATGGCCGCGCTGCGCGTCGGCGACCCCATGGAGCCGGGCACCGACGTGGGTCCGCTGGCCAGCGAACGCGGTCGCGACGAGGTGCACGCGCAGGTGCGCGACGCGGCGGACAACGGCGCGACGGTGCTCTGCGGCGGCGAGGTGCCCGCCGGCGACGGGTGGTTCTACCCGCCGACGGTGGTCACCGACCTCACCCCGCAGATGCGGATGTGGTCCGAGGAGGTCTTCGGGCCGGTCGCCGGCCTGTACCGGGTGTCCTCGTACGCCGAGGCGATCGAGGTGGCCAACGGCACCAGCTTCGGCCTCGGGTCGAACGCCTGGACGCGGGACGCGGCCGAGCAGGAGCGCTTCGCCACCGACCTGGACGCCGGCAACGTCTTCATCAACGGGATGACCACCTCCTACCCGGAGCTGCCGTTCGGTGGCGTGAAGAACTCCGGCTACGGCCGGGAGCTGTCCGAGCTGGGCATGCGGGAGTTCTGCAACATCAAGACGGTCTGGGTGGGTGAGGGAGCCGCGTCGGCCGGTGCCGGCGCGCACGCCGAGTAGCTTCCCGCGCGGTACGCATCACCTGACGGCGTCATGGGTAGGAAGTGCGCCCATGACGTCGTTCGGATTCCACGCCTCCCACGAGCAGATCCCACCCCGCGCCCTGCTGGAGGCGGTGATGCACGCCGAGCGGGCCGGCTTCGACGCCGCCATGTGCTCCGACCACTTCTCCCCGTGGAGCACCCGGCAGGGTGAGTCCGGCTTCGCCTGGTCCTGGCTGGGCGCCGCGTTGCAGGCCACCGGCATGTCGTTCGGCGTGGTCAACGCTCCCGGTCAGCGCTACCACCCGGCGATCATCGCGCAGGCGATCGGCACCCTCGGCGCGATGTACCCGGGCCGGTTCTGGGCGGCCCTCGGCACCGGCGAGGCCAGCAACGAACACATCACCGGCGACCCGTGGCCGCGCAAGGACGTCCGCGCCGCCCGGCTGCGCGAGTGCGTGGACGTGATCCGGGCACTGCTGGCCGGCGAGGAGGTCAGCCACGACGGTCTGGTCCGGGTGGACCGGGCCCGCCTGTGGACCCGCCCCGAAGAGCCGCCCGCGCTGGTCGGCGCGGCCGTCAGCGTGGCCACCGCCCGCTGGTGCGCCGAGTGGGCCGACGGACTGATCACCGTGAACGCGCCGGTGGAGCACCTGCGCGAGATGATCGACGCGTACCGGGACGCCGGCGGGCGCGGTCCACTGCACCTGCAGGTGCACGTCTCCTGGGCGCCGGAGCAGGCGCAGGCCGAGGCGCTCGCGTACGACCAGTGGCGCAGCAACGTCTTCACCCCTCCGGTCTGCTGGGACCTGGAGACCGTCGAACACTTCGACGTGGTCTCGGCCGACGTGCCGCCCGAGCGGATCGCCCAGGTGGTGAACATCTCCGCCGACCTCGGCCGGCACGTGGGCTGGCTCCAGGAGTACGCGGCGCTCGGCTTCGACCAGATCGCCCTGCACCACGTGGGGCAGGAGCAGCGCGGGTTCATCGACGCGTTCGGCGCGGAGGTGCTGCCCAAGCTGCGCTCGGCGGGCTGATCGGGCGTCGCTCGCCCGACCCCTAGGCTCGTACCCCATGGAAAGCCTGTTTCCGGTCGTCGTCTTTCTGGCGATCGCCACCCTCGGCGCGGCGCTGGCCCGCCGGCTCGGCCTGCTCGCGCCGATCGTGCTGGTCGTGCTCGGCCTGGCGCTCTCGTTCGTGCCGGGCTTCCCGCACATCGAGCTCGAACCGGAGCTGGTGCTGATCGGCATCCTGCCGCCGCTGCTGTACGTCGCCGCGCTGGACACGTCGGTGCCGGCGTTCAAGAACAACATCCGGCCGATCCTGCTGCTCGCCGTGGGCCTGGTGCTGTTCACCGCGTTCGCGGTGGGCGTCGTGCTGCACCTGCTGCTGCCGCAGGTCCCGTTCGCGATCTGCCTGGCCCTCGGCGCGGTGGTCGCACCGCCGGACGCCGTGGCCGCCACGGCCGTCGCCCGCCGCGTCGGCCTGCCCCGCCGGGTGGTCACGATCCTGGAGGGGGAGAGCCTGGTCAACGACGCCACCGCGCTGGTGCTGCTGCGGGTCGCGACAATGGCCTCCATCGGCACGGCCGTCGGCACCGAAAGGATCGCCCTCGAAGTGCTGCGGTCCACCGGCGGCGGCATCCTGATCGGGGCGCTCGGGGCGCTGGTGTTCGGCTTCCTGCACCGGCGGATCAGCGACCCGCTGCTGGACAACGCCCTGTCGTTGATCATCCCGTTCGCTGTGGTGTTCAGCGCCGAGCACCTGCACGCCTCCGGCGTGGTCGCGGTGGTCGTCACCGGTCTGGTGCTCGGGCACAAACTGCCGCAACTGCTGTCGGCGGCGTCCCGGTTGCAGGTCGGCGCGTTCTGGCGGCTGGTCCGGTTCCTGCTGGAAGGACTGGTCTTCCTCCTGGTCGGACTGCAACTGCGGGAGGTGCTGCGCGAGCTCGACGAGCCCACTGGCTCACTCGTCCTGATCACCTTCGGGGTGCTCGCCACCGTCTTCCTGACCCGCTTCGTCTGGCTCTTCCCCGCCACCTACCTGGCCCGGTTGGTCCCCCGGATCCGCCGCCGGGATGCGGCCCCGTCACCGAAGGTCCCGATCATCATCGGCTGGGCCGGAATGCGGGGCGTGGTGACGCTCGCCGCCGCCCTGGCCCTCCCGCTGACCCTGGCCGACGACGAGGCGTACCCCCGGGCCCTGTTCATCTGGTTGGCCTTCGCGGTGATCGTGGTCACCCTGGTCGGTCAGGGCGCGACGCTGCCGCTGGTCGCCCGACGGTTGAAGCTCCCGCAGGACGACCCGGTGCAGGACGCGTTGTCGGCCGCCGGAGTGCAGCAGCAGGCCAGCCGGGCCGCACGGGACCGGTTGGAGGAGCTGGCCGAGAGCGCACCGGGGTCCGTGGTGGATCGGCTGCGCCGGGTGCAGGAGGACCGCACCAACATGGCCTGGGAACGGCTCGGCGGCGACGAGCGGGAAACCCCGTCGCAGGCGTACGGTCGGCTGCGACAAGAGATGATCGACGCCGAGCGGGACGTGTTCCGGGCCGCCCGGGACGCCGGTCGAATTCCTGAGGAGGTGCTGGTGCGGGCCTATCGTGACCTGGACCTGGAAGAGTCGTTGCTGCGGCAGGAGGTCGAGCAGTGAGTTGTCAGCACCTGACCGAGGCCGGCACGGCCGAGCCGCGCACCCCCGACGAGTGCGCCGACTGCGTCGCCAGCGGCGACACCTACTGGGTGCACCTGCGTACCTGCCTGAGCTGCGGCCAGGTCGGCTGCTGCGACTCGTCGCCGAACCAGCACGCGAGCAAGCACTTCGCGTCCACCGGCCACCCGGTGATCCGCTCGGCGCAGCCGGGCGAGGCCTGGCGCTGGTGCTTCGTTGACGAGGAGATCGGCTGACCGATCCCGAACGCCGTTGACCGGCCGGTCCTGCCCATCGCAGGACCGGCCGGCATCGTTCACCGGCTGGTCCGGGACGGCGTTGCGGGGCGGCCGGCATCGTTCACCGGCTGGTCCGGCACGGCGTCGCGGCGGCCGGGAGGCTGGCCACCGCTTACCCGGCCAGCGCGGTCCGTCGTTGCCGGGCCCGGCGTCGCGGGGCGGCCGGCGAGGGCCCAGCGGGTGAGCGCGGGGCTGGCCAGACCCACCGCGGCGAAGAGCGCACCGACGGCCACCCAGCCGGGCATCCCGCCGTCGAGCACCACGAGCGTCAACAGGGCCGGGCCGACGGCACGGGCCAGACCGGCCAGCATGCCGTCCGCTCCCTGGTAGGCGCCCACCGCGTCCGGCGGAGCGAGATCGTAGGCGAGTCCCGCTCCGCCAGCGGAGTGCCACAGGTCACCGGCGGTGTAGACGACGGTGGCGATCAGCAGCAGTGCGACGGCCGCAGTGGTGGGCAGGCGGGCCGTGGCCGCGTACAGCAGCATCGCGGCGGCCAGCACCAGGCCGGCCCGGCGCATCGTCCGCGCCGCGGGAGCGGCGGTGTCCGCGCCCCGGCTCAACCGCACCGCCAGCAGGACGGTGAGCGCCGTGTTCGTCAGCAGCACCGCCGACACGACCGGCGGGATGCTCCGACCACTGTCACCGCCCAGAGCGGCACCACCAGCGTGAGGATCGTCTGATGCAGGGCGAGCACCGCCGACGCGCCGCTCACCGCGAGGAAACGGCCGTCACGCAGCGGCCGCCCACGGCGGGCAGCGGCCGTCGGGGCCAGCGCGGTCGGGGCCGCCTCGGTCGGGGCGAGCGCGGTCGGGGCCGGCATGGTCGAGGCCGGCGCGGTCGATGGCTGCTCGGTCGAGGCCGGCACCGAGGGCCGCGCGGTCGAGGGCTGCGCGGTGGGGGCCAGCGCGGACGAGGGCTGCTCGGTCGGGGCCGGCGCGGCCCGGCGCTGCGCGGTTGGGGGACAGGCCGGCAGCCGCAACAGCAGCGCCGCCGACACCAGATAGGTGGCGGCGTTGCCGGCCACCAGGATCTGGTACGCCAGGTGCGTGTCGGCGGCCAGCGCGAACCCGGCCAGACCCGCCCCGACCCCGATGCCCAGGTTCGCCACCGCCCGTAGCGTGGCGAAGGCGTGCACCCGGCCCTGCGGGCCGGCGACGGCGGCGACCAGCGCGGCGCGGACCGCGAGGTTGCCCGAGGCCAGGAGCAGGTCGAGCACCGCGACGACGAGGAACACCGCAAACGAGCCGACCAGCAGGTACGTTGCCGCGACGACCGCCTGGAGCACCTGGAGGACGGCCCGCAGCGTACGCGGGTCACGTCGGTCGGCCAGACCGCCGAGTGGCACGCTGGCGGTCAGACCGACCAGCCCCGCGACGCTGAGCCCGACGCCCACCTGAGCGGCCGAGAGCCCCACGTCCCGGGTGAGATAGATGGCGGCGCCGGTCAGCCACAGTCCCGAGCCGACGGTGTTCGCCAACGTCGCGAGGGAGAGGGTGCGCAGCCGCCCGGACGGCGGCAGCGGCGAGACGCCCCGCATCAGCGCGCGATGACCACGGCCGAGGCGAAGTCGATGACCCGGTCGCCGGGGGTGGCGAGATCGCCGTCGGTGACCTGGGCGCGGTGCGTGGCCCGGTTGCTCCCGGTGGCCCGTTCGAACGTGTCGCCGTTGACAGTCATGGTGGCGACGCTAGGCAGGCCGCGCGGAGTTGGCGGTCCCGAACGACGCGACGCCCGTCACACCGCCCCGACGCGATGGCAGGAACTCCGGGGTTGGGCTCGTGCCTGGCCGGGTGGGCTCTGGTCACGTCCGCTGGTGGTAGTGGTTGCGGCGGGGGACCTGTGCGGGGTCGAGCCAGGCCGGTGGGATGAAGTCGGGGTGGCCGTCGTTGCCGAGGCGGATGGTCCAGTCGCCGTGGTGGATGTGTCGGTGGTGGTGACCGCAGAGCAGGACGGCGTTGGGCAGGCTGGTGTTGCCGCCGTCGGCCCAGTGGTGGATGTGGTGGGCGTCGCACCAGCGGGGTGGGCGGTCGCAGCCGGGGAAGGCGCAGCCGCGGTCGCGCAGGACGAGTGCGCGGCGGAGTGGGCCGGTGATGAGGCGGCGTTGTCGGCCGACGTCGAGGGTCTGGCTGGTGCTGCCGAGGACGGCGGGCAGGATGGCGGCGTCGCAGGCGAGGCGGCGGACCGTCTCCGGGGTGAGACGGGGGCCGGTGTCGAGGGTGCCGGCGTCGAGCTGCCGGGCCAGCGTGTCGAAGCTGGTGGTGACGACGATCTGCGCGGGCTCGCCGCCGTGCTCGGGTAGCTCGCCGGTGCGCAGGGTGAGGCGGCAGAGGTCGGCGAGCGCGTCGTGGCGGCGTTGCCCGGGACTGCGCGCGTCGTCCGGGCCGGACGGCGCGGTCAGCGGGTCGATCGCGGCGCGGAGCAGGCCGCCGGCCTCGGCGTCCAGGGTGCCGCTGAGCCGCAGTCGGCCGTCCGACAACTCGGACAGTGTGACGTGCCGGTCCCGGTCGCAGCGGCGGGCCTCGGCCTCCAACGCGGCCCGGGCGGCGGCGTCGGCGACTTCCGGGGCGACGTGGTCGAGGATCCGCGTGCCCAGCTTGCGCAGGACGGTCGGCTCGAACTGCCCGGCCCACCCGACCAGCATGCCGACGGCCTTGTCGGCGGCCTCGGCGCCGGCGGCGTTGTGCACGGTGCGGACCGTGTCGTCGATGACGCGGGCCTGCTCCACGCTGATGTCGCCGCTGGCCAGAGCGGCGCGCACGCCCGGCGCTCCGGCGTCCATCGCGCCGGCGAGGTCGACCAGCCGGCGGGCGGCGGAGACCGTGAGTCGTAGCCGGTCACGCAACCAGACGGCCGTCGAGGACGCGCCCTGGGCCTGGGCCGTGCCGCGACCGTCCAGCTCACGCACCAGCGCCAGCTGCACGGCCGCCAAGCGCTGCTCGAGCCGGTGGGCGGTGTCGAGTGCCGCGACGAGGTCGGGCTCGGTGAGCGCCCAGGCCGGGGCGTCGACGCACGCGGCGACCGCCGCCTCGGCCTGCGTCAACTCCTCCACCATGGACCGAGAATAGAACAGGTGTACGACAACTTTTGTGCCACGACCCGCAGCGCGTCCGGCAGCTCGACCTGCGCGATCCGCAGCGCCTGGCCGCAGCGCCGGGGTCGTGCCGTGGGTCAGCGCGCCCGTGCCGCGCAGTCGTCTGCTGTCCGGTGGCCGTGAGCACCGACCGCACCGGGCGCGAGACGCAGACCCTGAGGCACGCTGAAACGGCCCGCACCTGCCGGGTGCGGGCCGTTCTGCCGTCCGATGCCGCTGCCCGTCACATCGACTGTGGAAGCGGGTGTCAGGGCGTGCCGCCGGAGTCGCTGGCGACGCCGCTGTTGTAGGCCTGGTTGTCGTCGCCGCCGTACCCCTTGCCGCGCAGACTGCCACGGCGCTGGCGGCGCTGCTCGTGCCCGCTGGCCCGGATCGCCTGGCGGGCTCGGCGCATCGTCTCGTCGGGTCCGTCTGTCCGGGCCCGGCGACGGCGCAGTAGTGCGAAGAGCGCCAGGACGGCCAGCACCACGGCTGCCGCCGCCCCGGTCAGGAGCCACGTTCGTCCATCCATGTTCGTGATGGTAGGTACGCGGGTCCAGCCGAGCTGGTGGCCGCCCGGGGGGAGGGCGGCCACCAGCCGTGCCTGCTCAGGACAGCGAGCAGGGGTTTCCGTTGACGGTGACCAGACCCGGCTTGGGGTTGGCGCCGCCGTTGGTCGTGGCGTTGAAGCCGAACGTCACAGTGCCGCCGGGGGCGATCTTGGCGTTGTACGACTCGTTGCGTGCCGTCACCGTCGCGCCGGCCTGGGTGACCTTCGCCAGCCATGCCTCCCGGACGCGCTGGTCACCGGTGAACGCGAACCGTACGGTCCAGCCGTTGACGGCGGTGGTGCCGGTGTTGCGCACGGTCAGCTGCCCCGTGAAGCCGGTGCCACCCTCCCAGGCGCCGTAGTTGGCGTAGCTCACCGAGCAGGTGGAGGCCGGCACCGCGCCGGCCTCGTCCTGGTCGGCCAGGAACGAAGAGATCCAGGCCAGCGCCGAGTTCCAGTTGATCGCGACCTCGTTGGTCGAGTACGAGTTGATGTCGTCGACGTAGCAGAACATCGGCTTGCAGCCGGCGAGCAGCTGCGCCGCGAACGGATCCTGCAGGGCCGCATTCGCGCCACCGGCGAGGGAGCCGTCGGGCGGGCGGGGCAGGTCGGGGTTGAGCTGGTGGCCGAAGATCCGGCTGTGCTGGTTCTGGGCGTTGTGCTCGCCCCAGCCGGTGACGTACGAGATGTTCAGGGCGTTGCGGCCGAGGATGTAGTCCATCGCCTGGACGGCGCCGTCGCGGTAGGTGGCGTTGCGGGTCAGGTCGAAGGCGGTGGCCAGCACGATGGCGTTGTTGATGATGCTGCTGTTGCCGCCCCAGAAGTAGCTGGCGGCGTCACCGGGCATCGGCAGTCCGTACGCCTGCCGGCGCAGCTCGGCCAGGTACGCGTCGGCGGCGCCGGTGACCGAGGCGCGGACCCGGGTCAGTTCGGCGGCCGGCAGGCCGTTCGGCACGGTGGCCAGGTCGAGGCGGCCGAGCGCCGCGACGCTCTGCCAACCGAAGCCCCGAGGGTCGAACACGTCGCCGGTGTGGTGCGGCGAGGCGCTCAGGTCGGTCAGGTAGGACTGCTCCCCGGTGCTGAGGTACAGCTCGACGGCTGCCCAGTAGAACTCGTCGGTGACGTTGCCGTCGTCGTACGCGCCACCGCCGGTGCCGTCGTTGGGGCTGGCGTACACCGCGGGATGGGCCTTGGCGGCGGCGTAGGCCGTCTTCGCGGCAGTGGCGCAGCGGCCGGCGAACGCCGCGTCGTAGGGGGCGAACAGCCGCGCGCACTGGGCGGCGGTGGCGGCCAGGTTGAGGGTGGCCGCGGTCGACGGCGGGTGCAGCTCACGTGGCTGCGGGTCGTCCTGCGGGGCGAGCGGCAGGCCGGTCCAGTTCTGGTCGTGGATCTTGTGGTGGACCATGCCGGCGAGGGGCTTGCCGGCCGGCACCTGCATGCGCAGCAGGAACTCCAGCTCCCAGCGGGCCTCGTCGAGGATGTCCGGCACGCCGTTGCCGCGCTCGGGCACCCGCAGCGAGCCGTCGGCCAGCCCCGCGCCGCCGTCGGCGGTGGCCGCCGTCTTGGTCCGCTCGAACGTGTTGAGCAGCTGGTAGGTGGCGATGCCGCCGTTGACCACGTACTTGCCGTGGTCGCCGGCGTCGTACCAGCCGCCGCGCACGTCGAGCGAGTAGTCGCAGACGCCGGGCTGGCAGGGCACGTTGGTGTCGCCCTTGTTGGGGGCCACGCCGAGGTGACCGGCGGGGCGGGCGTACTCGTCGCCGATCAGGTCACCGTCGATGGCGATGCCGCTGCGCTGGGCGTAGAAGAACTGCAGCGAGTCGGCGCGCAGCCGGTCGTAGAGGGTGCCGGAGATGTCGAACGGGTGGCTGGTCTCGCCGTCGACGGTCAGGGTCAGCCCGCTGCCGGGCGTGCGGTAGCTGGAGAAGTCGACGGTCTGCACGTTCTGCCCGGAGGCGGCGTCGACGCCGCGCGTGGTGGTCGTGCCGCTGGCCAGGACCGCGCCGGCGGCCGAGCGCAGCTGCCAGGGCAGCGCCGCGGTGGCCTCGGTGACCACTGTGGCGTTCTTCGGGCCGCCGGGCAGGTAGCCGACCTGGTTGACCCGCACCCGCGGCCCGGTGTCCGGCTCGTACGGCGCGGGCGGCTCGCCGCCGCGCAGCGAGACGTCGTCCAGGCAGATGGTCTGCGCCTGCGCGCTGCCGCCGACCTGGAAGATCAGTTGGGCGTTCGGGTTGTCGTCCGGGACGGTGAAGGTCTGCTCGACCCGCTGGGCGGTGCCGGTCGCGGTGGCGTCCACGGCGGCGTACGTCGTGTACGGGGCGCTGCCGAGCTGCAGCACGGCCTTGACCGCCGCGCCGGGGGTGGCGGAGACGGCGAAGCCGAGGGTGTATTCGGCGCCCGCGATCAGCGGCACCCCGTCCTGGCCGATGCCGGCGTCCCAGGGGTTGGCCAGCCCGCCGGGGACTGTGGTGCAGAGCCGGCCGTCGGTGACCGCGAGGGCGCCGGTGCCGAAGGAGAACCAGGGGCTCACACCGGCGCTGAAGTCGCCGTTGTCGATCTGCTCGGGGGCGTCCGGTGGAGGGTCGGCGTGGGCCGCGCCGGCGCCCGCGCCGGTGAGGGCCAGGGTGGTCGCCGCGGCCAGGAGGAGGCGGCGTCGGGATGGCGTCACGGGGAGTCCTTCCGGGACGGGAAGAGGAACGGTGATGGTGTGCGGTGGTGCGGCAAAACCTGGGAGCGCTCCCAAGTATCGGCTCGATGTTTCCAGTGGCGGATCGCCGTGTCAATTGATCTGACTGGATGGGTTCTGGCGCGCGACGAGGGCGGCCGGTCCGGTCGCGCACCGTCGTCGCGTCGGCCGGGCAACGTGAGATTGACCGCGCCACGCCCCGTCGTCCTGATCTCCTAGAGACAACTGCGCCCTTCGCCTGGCAGGCTGCCTCCCATGACCCTGAAGCTGCGTTCCGTGGGAACGAGCGACCGTGGGCTGATCCGCAGCGGAAACCAGGACGCCCTGCACGCCGGCACCTGGCTCGTCGCCGTCGCCGACGGCATGGGCGGAATGGCCGCCGGTGACCTGGCCAGCTCGCTCACCATCGACGCGGTCGCTCCGCTGGACGTGGAGACACCCGAGGACGCTCTGGTGGCGGCCCTGCAGGACGGCATCGCGCTGGCCACCGCCCGCATCCGGCAGGCGGTCGCCGACGACCCCGAGCGCCAGGGCATGGGCACCACGCTGACCGCCCTGCTCTTCGCGCGTACCGGCAGCTGCCTGGCCCTCGCCCACGTCGGTGACTCGCGGGCCTACCTGTTCCGCGAGGGTGTGCTCAAACAGGTCACCCGCGACGACACCTTCGTCCAGATGCTCGTCGACCAGGGCGTCATCACCGCGGACCAGGCGAGCAGCCACCCGCGCCGGGCGGTCGTCACCCAGGCGTTGCAGGGCGAGGACGTCTCACCGTCGTACGCGACGATGGTGCCCCGGGCCGGCGACCGCTGGCTGCTGTGCAGCGACGGCCTCTCCAACGTCGTCCGCCCGGACACCCTGGCGGAGGTGCTCACCGGCTACCCGGACCGGTCCGCCTGCGCCGGCAAGCTGATCGACCTGGCGCTGCACGCCGGCGGGCCGGACAACGTCACAGTGGTGGTGGCCGACGTCGTCGAGGAGTAGCCCTCCTCAGCGCCGACGCGGCGCGGCACGCCGGGTGGGCGTCGCCGTGCCCGGGTCCTCCGGCCACGGATGGCGGGGATAGCGACCGCGCAGCTCCGAGCGGACCTGCGCGTAGCCGGTACGCCAGAACGAGGCGAGATCCGCGGTGACCGCCACCGGTCGGCCGGCGGGGGAGAGCAGGTGCAGCAGCACCGGCACCCGGCCGCCGCCGATGCGCGGGGCGGCCGGCCAGCCGAACGTCTCCTGGAGCTTGACCGCCAGCACCGGCGCCGCCGGCTCGGCGTAGTCCACCCGGATCCGCGAGCCGCTGGGCACCTCGATGCGTTCCGGCGCGAGCTCGTCGAGGCGCGCGGCCTGCGCCCACGGCAGCAGCCGGCGTAGCGCCGAGGTCACGTCCACCCGGCTCAGGTCGGCGCGTCGGCGGGCGGCGGCCAGTTCCGGCCCCAGCCACGTCGGCGCGGCCGCGAGCAGCGCCTCGTCGCCGACGTCGGGCCACTCGTCGCCGAGGTGGTGCCGGCAGAACGCCATCCGCTCGCGCAGCCCTCGTGCCGCCGGCGTCCACGGCAGCAACCCCAGCCCTTCCTGGCGCAGGCCGGTCAGCAGCGCCGCCGCCACCTCCGCCCGGTCCGGGCGGTCCAGCCGCCGCGCCACCAGCTCGATCGCGCCCAGCCGGGTCACCTCACGGGCGACCACGTCCCCGTCGGACCAGCCCACCTCGCGGCGCGTGGACAGCAGCGGGCCGGCGGCCTCCCGGGCGGTCGCCTCGTCCAGGGGGGTGGCCCGGCGGATCCGCGCCGACGGCGTGCCGGGGCGGCGGTCCGCGACGGCCACCGC
>NZ_MUZA01000047.1 GCF_021442385.1 Micromonospora sp. MH99 | reverse complement strand
CGGGCGGGCGCGCGGCGCGCGACGCCGACGGCGGCCGTCGCCGCGCCGACGCGGGTCCGCCCGGCGCGGACCCGGCTGGGCTGGGCCATGGCGGTCTACTTCGGGGCGCAGTCACTCAGCGGGTACGCGATCATGGGCTGGCTGGCCCAACTCTTCCGCGATGCCGGCTACCGGCCGGAGTCGGCCGGGCTGCTGCTCGCCGGGGTGACCGCGCTCGGCGTGCCGATCGCGCTGCTGATGCCCACCCTCGCCGGCCGGCTCGCCACCCTGCGTCCGCTGGTGCTCGGCCTGACGGCCGCCTCGACGCTGGCCTACCTGGGGCTGGCGCTGGCCCCGCACGGCGCCGCACTGCTCTGGGTGGCCCTGCTGGCGATCGGCCAGGGCGCGTTCCCGATGATCCTCACCACGATCGGCCTGCGGGCGCGCACCGCCGAGGGAACCGTCGCGCTCTCCGCGTTCGCGCAGAGCACCGGCTACGTGATCGCCGCCCTCGGCCCGCTGATGGTCGGCATCCTCTACCAGGTCACCGGCGGCTGGACGGCGCCAATCGGATTCCTGCTGGCCGCACTCGCCGTGCAGACGACGGCGGGCATGGCGATCGCCCGTCCCCGCTACGTCGAGGACGAGTAGGTCGCAACAGCGATCAGGAGGACGCCGGGGTGGGTTCGCCGGCGACGGCCTCATCAACCGTCGGGTAGGTGTGCAGCACCTCGACGAGCCCGCTCACCTCGAGGATGCGCAGCACCCCGCGCTGCGGAGCGGCCAACCGCACCACACCGCCGGCCTCGTCACAGCTGTTCTTGGCACGAACGAACACCGACAGACCGGTCGAGTCGCAGAACGAGACGTCCGCCAGGTCGAACACCAGCCGGTTACGGCCCTTGTCGAGCAGGTCGGTGATCTGATCCTGCAACTGCGGTGCGGTTGCCATGTCCAGCTCGCCCGCGACCGACACGACGACCACGTCGCCGCGTTGTTCCGTATGCACCGTCAGGGACATTCGCCAGACCTCCTGTTATCGGGGGAACGGTATCCCACGAACGCGATCCGACGAAGAACGGGAGCCGGCACCCGGTGGCCATCATCATTCCATTGCTACGGAGCAAGTAGTTGCCCAGACCCCGGTGATAGAGTCCGGCCGGTCCAGGTCGAGGGGGGTTTCACGATGGCGTTGAACGCCGAGGAAAGTGGTCGGCTCGCCGCGCTGCTGGGTGGGCATGCCGAGCAGGTCACGCAGCGGTGGACCGACATCGTCGCGAGCTCGCTGCGGGGCCGGCTGAGTCACGCCGAGCTGCGCCGGCAGGTCGAGGACCTGCACCGTGCCATCGTCGGCGCGGGTGAGCAGGGCGCGATCGACCTGTCCGCCGAGCACGCCGCAGAACTGCGCGCCGCGCTCTCCGAGCTGTCCCGGGGCAGGGCCCGACAGGGCTTCTCCGCCACCGAGACGACGATCAGCATCTTCGCGCTCAAGGACGTGCTGGCCGACCTGGTGCAGGGGTCCGCCACCGCCGACGCGCTGCACGACTACGTCGCCTTCTCCAAGCTGGTCGACGAGCTGGGCCTGTTCACCTTCGAGAGCTTCGTCCGCACCCGCGAGAGCCTGATCGCCGACCAGGCCGAGCAGCTGCTCGAACTCTCCACCCCGGTGGTCAAGCTCTGGGAGGGTGTGGTCGCCGTCCCGCTGGTCGGCACGCTGGACTCGGCCCGCGCCCAGGTGGTCATGGAGCGGCTGCTGCAGACCCTGGTCGACACCGGCTCCCCGTACGCGATCATCGACATCACCGGCGTCCCCGCCGTGGACACCCAGGTCGCCCAGCACATCCTGAAGACCGTGGTGGCCGCCCGGCTGATGGGCGCCGACTGCATCATCTCCGGCATCCGTCCGCAGATCGCGCAGACGATCGTGGCGCTCGGCATCGAGTTCGGTGACATCGCGACCAAGGCGAGCCTGGCCGACGCGCTGCGGCACGTGCTGCGGCTCAACGGGGTGGAGACCGCCCGTCGCCAACCACGCCGGGACGTCTGATGGAACGCGTACCGATCCTCAAGATCGGTGACATCCTGCTCGTCTCCATCCAGCTCGACATGTCCGACCAGACGGCGGTCCAGCTCCAGGAGGACCTCGCCGAGCGGATCGTGGCCACCGGCTGCCACGGCGTCATCATCGACATCACCGCGCTGGACATCGTCGACTCGTTCGTCGGGCGGATGCTCTCCACCATCGCGTCGATCTCCAAGGTCCTCGACGCGGAGACGGTGGTGGTCGGCATGCGACCCGCCGTCGCCATCACCCTTGTCGAACTGGGGCTGTCACTGAACGGCATCCGTACCGCGCTGAACGTCGAGCGCGGCATGGAGCTGATCGCGGCGGCCCGCGCCGACGAGCTCGACCACCAGCTCGACGACGATCCGGACGCCGAGACGGCCACGCCGTGACCACGGGCGTCGACCTGGGCCAGCCGCAGGCACAGGCGGTCCGCAGCGATGAGGACGTCGTCCGCGTCCGGCAACTGGTCCGCACGGTGGCGGTCGCCGTCAAGCTGTCCCTCGTCGACCAGACGAAGGTGGTCACCGCGGCGAGCGAGCTGGCCCGCAACACCCTGGTGTACGGCGGCGGCGGCACCGTCGAGGTGACGACGGTGGAGAACGGTCGTCGCAAGGGCGTCCGGATCGTCTTCGCCGACTCCGGCCCCGGCATCGCCGACCTCGACCTGGCCCTGACCGACGGCTACACCACCGGCGGTGGCCTCGGCCTCGGGCTCAGTGGGTCCCGCCGACTGGTCGACGAGTTCGAGATCGACACGTCGGCGGAGACCGGCACGCGCATCACGGTGACCAAGTGGTCGCGGTGAACGGGGACCCGGTCACCGACAGCGGCATCTGGTTCCGGGTGGAGGCCGGCAGCACCGCCAGCGCCGTACGACGCGCAGCGGAACGCCTCGGCGAGCAGATCGAGATGGGTGCGGCGCGCATCGCCGACCTGGCCATCGTCGCCGCCGAGTTGACCAGCAACCTCGTCAAGCACGCCGACAACGGTGTCCTGCTGCTCCGGCCGGTCCGCCGCGCCGGGCAGGCCGGCGTGGAGCTGGTGGCGATCGACTCCGGGCCCGGCATGGCCGACCTCGCCGTCTCGTCCCGCGACGGGCACTCCACCACCGGCACGCTCGGCATCGGCCTGGGCGCCATCGTGCGGCAGGCGAGCTGGTTCGACGGGTACTCCGTGCCCGGTCAGGGCACCGTCCTCGCCGTGCAGGTCTGGCCGGCCGAACCGGCCCAACCCTCCTGGGCCGGCGCCCTCACCCGGCCCATTACCGGCGAGACGGTCAGCGGCGACGGGTACGCCGTCCGCCTCGCCGACGGCCGCCACCAGGTCCTCGTCAGCGACGGGCTGGGGCACGGCCCGCTGGCCGCCGCCGCCACCGAGGCGGCGCTCGCGGCCTTCCGCGACGCCCCGGCCAGCCCGCCGGCGGCGGTGGTCAGCCACCTGCACCGGAGCATGTCGCACACCCGCGGCGCCGCGCTCGCGGTCGCCGAACTGGCGGCCGACGTGCTGCACTACGCCGGCCTGGGCAACATCAGCGGCGTGATCGTCGACGGCGACGGCAAGCGCCGAGGGCTGGTGTCGCTGCCCGGCATCGCCGGGCACCAGCGGCCGACGGTCCGGGGCTACGACTACCCGTTCAGCCCCGGCGCCCGGCTGGTGATGCACAGCGACGGCGTGGTCGACCGCTGGCGGTTGACCGACTACCCGGGTCTCGCCGAACGATCACCGCTGGTGATGGCGGCGACCCTGCTGCGCGACGCCGGCGTGCGACGCGACGACGCCTGCGTTCTGGTCGCGAGGTCGTGGACATGAGCGCGGAGCCGGCCGCGCCGCCGCTGCTGCAGATGGCGCTGCGGGTCGAGCAGGACATCTTCGTCATCCGCCAGCGGGGCCGCGAGGTGGCCAACGTGGTGGGCCTCGAACACCAGGACCAGGTCCGGATCGCCACCGCGCTCAGCGAGGTCGCCCGGGACCTGCTGCGGACGACAGGCGGCGCGGACGTCGCGTTCCACATCGACGCGGGACCCGACGGCAGGCTCCACCTCCGCGCCGACCTGGCCCCGGTGACCCCGCTGCCCGACGGCCGGTACGAGCCGCAGTCGGGTGCGGTGTCCCGCCTGGTCGACTCACTCAGCGTGTCGACCGCCGAGGGGGTTACGGTCGTACGGATGTCCCGAAGAGTCCCGGCCAACGCGCCGACGCCGACTCCGGAGCGGCTGGCCGAGTTCCGTGCGGAGCTGGGCCGCACCGCCCCGGCCAGCGCGCTGGACGAGCTGACCGTGCAGAACGGCCAGCTCATCGCGGCACTCGACGAGGTACGCAGCCAGCGCGACGAGCTGGCCGTGCTGAACGAGGAGCTGGCCGAGACCAACCGGGGTGTGCTGGCGCTCTACAACCAGCTCACCGAGGAGCTGGAGGAGACCAACCGGGGCGTGGTCGCTCTCTACGCCGAGCTGGACGAGAAATCGGCCCAACTGCGCGCCGCGAGCGAGTCGAAGAGCCGCTTTCTGGCCAACGTGAGCCACGAGCTGCGCGCCCCGGTCACCGCGATCA
This sequence comes from Micromonospora sp. MH99, assembly GCF_021442385.1. Taxonomy (GTDB): domain Bacteria; phylum Actinomycetota; class Actinomycetes; order Mycobacteriales; family Micromonosporaceae; genus Micromonospora. The sequence continues at coordinate 46,738 of NZ_MUZA01000047.1, read as the reverse complement.
TCGGGTTGGGGCGTCTGCTCGCCGACTCCTCCTCCGACCCGCTGACCGCCGAACAGGCCCGCCAGGTGGGCCTCATCCGCTCGTCGGCGGAGGACCTGCTCGGGCTGGTCAACGAACTGCTGGATCTCGCCAAGGCCGAGTCGGGCCGGATCGAGCCGGACTGGGCGGACGTGGATCTGCGCCCGGTCTTCGGCCAACTGCGCGGCACCATGCGGGCGCTGGCCACCCGGCCGGGTGTGGAGCTCACCGTGGAGGAGCCGACCGCGCCGGCCGTGCTCCGCACCGACGAGGTGCTGCTCGGCCAGGTGCTGCGCAACCTGCTGCACAACGGGTTGAAGTTCACCGCGCGCGGCGAGGTGCGGCTGCGCGCCTGGCACCGCGACGACAGGTGGAACTTCGAGGTCAGTGACACCGGGCCGGGCATCGCGCCCGAGCTGCACGATCGGATCTTCGAGGAGTTCTACCAGGTGCCGGGGGCGACCCGGGTCGGCGGCACCGGCCTCGGCCTGCCGTACGCCCGGCGGCTGGTGACCCTGCTCGGGGGCACGTTGGAGCTGTCCAGCGAGCCCGGCCGGGGCAGCACGTTCACCGTCTCCCTGCCCACCGGCGGAGCGTGACGTGGACGGCGGCCCGGCGACAGTCCTGGTGGTCGATGACAGTCGTACCAAGCGTTACCTGCTGGTCAGTTGGCTGACCCGGGCGGGGTACACGGTCCTCGAAGCGGAGAGCGGCACCGAGGCGCTCGCCCGGGTCGAGACGGAGCGGATCGACCTGGTGGTGCTCGACGTCCGGCTGCCCGACCTGAGCGGCTACGAGGTGTGCGAGCGGATCAAGGCGAACCAGCCTGCGATGCCGGTGATCCACGTCTCCGCGCACGCTGTCGATGTCGCCGACCGCGCCCAGGGGTTGACCCGGGGAGCGGACGCGTACCTGGCCGAGCCGATCGAGCCCGAGGAGCTGATCGCCACCACCCGGGCGGTCCTGCGCTACTACCGGGCCCGCCAGCGTGCCGAACTGCTCGCCGAGCGGCTGCTGGGCCTCGCCGACACGACAGTGGCGGTGCACGCCGCGTCGACCTTCGCACGGCTGCTCGAGGTCGCGGCGGAGGGCGCCGCGCAGATCTTCAAGAGCCCCGCCGCCGTCATCGCCGAGACGTTCGACGGTGACTGCATCGCCGGCATCTGCGCCGGCCCCGGCGCCGAGGCCGCCATCGTGCCGTGGGTCGTCGACGACACCGGGGTGCCCACCGGCGCCACGGTCCGGGTGGAGTCTCCGGCGAACTGGGGGTTGCTCACCTGGCCGGCGGACGATTCGGTGACGGTGGCCGCCGCTCGACTGCGGGAGGACCGGGCACCGCTGTACGTGGTGGTCCCCACCGCCACCCAGACCGCCCGAACGCCGGTCCTCGTGCAGCTCGCCCAGGCCGTGGCCGCGGCGGTCGAGGCCCAGCGCTCCTTCGACGAGGAGCACCGCATCGCCGTCACCCTCCAGCGCAGCCTGCTCCCGCGCAGCCTGCCCACGGTGACCGGACTCGATTTCGCGGTGCGCTACGAGCCCGCCAGCGCGCAGACCGAGGTGGGTGGCGACTTCTACGAGCTGGTGATGCTCGACGGGCACCTCCTGCTGGCGATCGGCGACGTGGCCGGCCACTCGCTGCACGCGGCCACCGTGATGGCCGAGCTGCGGCACGCGGTGCGGGCGTACGCCGTCGAGGGGCACCAGCCCGGCGAGATCCTGCACCGGGTCAACGAGCTGATGCGCACCCTGCTGCCGAACGAACTGGCCACGCTCTGCGTCCTGCTGCTGCACCCGCCGAGCGGGCGGGTCCGGCTGGCCAGCGCCGGTCACCTGCCGCCGCTGCTCAACCAGAACGGCACGGTCGAGTTCGTGCAGCACTCGGCGCCGCTGCTCGGCGTCCGCGCGCCCCGACCTGCCGACCTGGAGTTCGTCCTGCCGGCCGGCGCCACCCTGGTGTTCTACACCGACGGGCTGATCGAGCGCCGGGACGCCACGATCGACGAGGGGCTGGCCGCGCTCGCGGCGGTCGCCACCACCGTGGACGAGAACCTGGACGACTTCTGTGCCCGCCTGCTGGTGGAACTGGCCCCGGCCAAGATCCAGGACGACGTCGCAGTGGTCGTCCTGCGCCGTCGCTGAGCACGGCGACGGCTGTCCGGTGGTCGCTGCGCGCGGTTCAGTGCACCGAGCGGGCGTACGCGGCGGGTGACACTCCGGCGACGGCGGTGAAGTCGCGGACCAGGTGGGCCTGGTCGCTGTAGCCGAGGGTGGCGGCGAGGCCCGCCCAGTCGAGGGGCGCCCCGGCGGCCTGCTCGACGGCCTCCTGGAGGCGGTAGCGCCGGATCACCCACTTCGGGCCGACCCCCACGCACTCGGTGAAGAGCCGCTGGAGCCGGCGGACCGGAACGCCGTGCCGCGCGGCGAAGTCGTCGACGCGCAGCACCGTACGGTCGGCCCGGATGGACTCGGCCAGCCGGACGGCCTCCGCCGCGGCCGGGTCCGGGTCCGGCGCCCACGCGGTGAGCGCCGCGTCGAGCGCGCGACAGCGGTCGGTGTCGGTGTCCGCGCAGACGGGATGGGCGGGACGGGTCAGCCGGCCGGCGGGCAGCGGCAGCCGACGGCCGGTCAGCTCGGCCACCGGCCGACGCCAGAACGGGTGGAAGCCACCGGGCCGGAACTGGATCCCGCAGACCCGGCCGGTGCCGGTGAGCGTGATCCGGAACAGGTCACGGCCCACCCCGGCCACCTCGCCGGTCTCCGCCGCGTCGCCGCCGTCGCCGTCACTCGCGCCGTCGCTGCGGAACACCACGTTCACGGCGGGGTGCGGCACGATCCGTTGCTCGAACGGCGCGCTCAACGTCCAGTCGATCAACCAGTAGTGCTCGACCCATCCGCGCAGCGGTTCGGCCGGCAGGTGCCGCCGGAAGCGGACCTCGCGCAGCAACCGCGCCGGGTCGAGAATGCCCCGGCTGTCGCCGCGCGGTCGCTGTCGCATTTCTTCAAGACCACCCTCATACGCTGGCCGTATGGCCACTCAGACTAGCGATCTGCTGGCGGCTGCCGCGCCGCGAACCGTCGACGTCGTACGCGGTATCGCCGACGACCAGCTCGACAGGCCCACGCCGTGCCGCGACTACGTGGTCCGGGATCTGCTCAACCACCTGTTCGAGGTGGTGGTGAACTTCCAGGACCTGGCCGAGAAGAGGCCGGTGGAGTGGGCCGAGAAACCCGATCACCTGGACGACGGCTGGCGGGACCGGTTCGCTGTCGAGACCGACCGCCTGATCGCCGCCTGGTCGGACCCGTCCACCCTGGAGGGCGTGTCGCCGGGCATGGGCCTGCCGCAGACCGTCGTCGGCGGCATGGCGCTGCTGGACCTGACCGTGCACGGCTGGGATCTCGCCGTGGCGACCGGCCAGCCCTATCAGCCCGCCCCGGAGGCGGTGACCGAGCTGCACGCCCTGGTCGAAAGGTTGGGCCCGACCGCCCGCAAGATGGGCGTCTTCGCCGACCCCACCCCGACGCCACCCACCTCCACAACTGCCGACCTGGACCACCTCCTGACCCAGACCGGCCGAACCCCCACCTGGCCCCAAACCCACTAACCCCGGGTCCACCCACCTCTTTCGCCTCGGTGATCAAGAGGTCTGCGTCATCAGCGGGGCCGGATCTGACCCGAACCTCTTGATCACCAGGGGTCAGGGTCCGGAGGGGCGGGGAGGGAGGGGTGGTTGACGGAGGTATTCGCTGGGTGAATAGTGGGCGGGGTGTCCACGCCGCATGTGCTGCTCGGGTTGCTCGCTGGGGGCAGCCGGCACGGTTATGAGCTCAAGCGTGCGCACGACCAGCGGTTGCCGCGGGCTCGGCCGTTGGCCTTCGGGCAGGTCTACGCCACCCTCGGCCGCCTGGAACGGGACGGTCTGGTGGCCACCGCGGGTCAGGACCGCGCCTCCGGGCCCGACCGCACGACGTACGAACTGACCGACGAGGGTCGCTCCACGCTGGACCACTGGCTGTCCGCCGTGGAACCACCGATGCCGTACGTGGCCAGCACGCTCTTCGCCAAGGTCGTGGTGGCGCTGCTGGTCGCCGACGTCGACCGGGCGCGGTCGTACCTGGTGTCCCAGCGCGCGGCGCACACCGCACGGCTGCGGGAGCTGACGGCGGTCAAGACCGACCCGGCCGCCACCCTCAACGACGTGGTCGCGGCCGACTTCGCGATCGCCCATCTCGACGCGGACCTGCGGTGGCTGCACACCACCCTGGGCCGGGTCGCCGACTGGCACCGGGAGGTGCACGCGTGACGCAACTCCAGGCTCGCGGCGTGGTTCGGGCGTACGGCCCGACGCCCGCCCTGCGCGGTGTGACGCTCGACGTGGCCGAGGGCGAGATCGTCGCGGTCACCGGTCCGAGTGGCTGCGGCAAGTCGACCCTGCTGCACTGCCTGGCCGGGATCCTCCGGCCCGACGCGGGCGAGGTCACCTGGCGCGGCCACCGGATCGACACCTGGTCGGAGGCGGCCCGGTCCCGGCTGCGGCGCACCGAGTTCGGCGTGCTGTTCCAGTTCGGGCAGCTGGTCGCCGAGCTGACCGCGGCCGAGAACGTGGCCCTGCCCCTGCTCCTCGCCGGCACGGGGCGGCGAGAGGCACGGACGGCGGCCATCACCTGGCTGGAACGGTTCGGGGTGGCCGACCTGGCCGACCTCCGGCCGGGTGAGATGTCCGGTGGTCAGCAGCAGCGGTGCGCCACGGCCCGGGCGCTGGTCACCGAACCGTGGGTGCTCTTCGCCGACGAGCCGACCGGCGCGCTGGACACGCTCACCGGCGAGCAGGTGCTCACCCAGCTGGTCCGGCTCGCCCGCGAGCAGCGCACGGCCGTCGTGCTGGTCACGCACGAGCCCCGGATCGCCGCGTACGCCGATCGGGAGATCGTGCTGCGCGACGGCCTGGTGGACCACACCGGCCTGGGGCTCGACGTGCCGTTGGCGGGCGGCTCCCGGTGAGGCCGGCGACGCTGGTGCGGCTCGCGCTGGCCGGCAACCGGACCGACACGGCGCGGGTGGTGCTGACCGCGCTCAGTGCGCTGCTGGCGGCGCTGGCCGGGCTCGCGGCGCTCACCGTGCTGGCCATCCAGAAGCCGGCCGGCGACGCCTGGGCGGAGTCCGAGCAGTACCGCAACGCGCTGCTGCGTGAGCCGGGGCTGCGCGGGGGGACGGCGTTCGCGTTGCTGATGCTGGCCGTGCCGGTGCTGGCGCTGGCCGGTCAGTGCGCCCGGCTCGGGGCGCCGGCCCGGGACCGGCGACTCGCCGCGCTCCGGCTGGCCGGCGCCACCCCCGGTCAGGTCACCCGCCTGGCGGTGCTGGAGACCGGCCTGGCCAGCCTGCTCGGCACCCTCGCCGGGCTGGGCGTCTACCTGGCCGGCCGCGAGCTGCTGCACCGGCCGGACGAGCAGGGTCGGCTGGCCCTGCCCACCGACGTGCTGCCGTCGGCCGGCGCGGCTGTCGCGGTGGTGCTGGGTCTGCCGGTGGTCGCGGCGCTGGCCACCGCCCTGATGCTGCGGACGGTCACGACCAGCCCGCTCGGGATCAGTCGCAAGGCCGCCCGGGAGCGGGGTCCACGCCCCTGGGCCGGGCTGCTGATCGGCCTGGGGCTGGCCTGCTTCGTCGTCATCCGACCGGTGCTCAACCAGGTCGACGGGAACAGCGTGCTGCTCGGCTGGCTGGTGCCGCTGCTGTTCCTGGCGGGTGGGCTCGCCGCGATGATCGGGGTGGTCATCGGCACCGGCTGGATCTCGCACACCTGCGGACGGTTGCTGCGCCGGCACGCCCGGGGCGCGTCGGCGCTGCTCGCCGCGGGTCGGCTGATGGCGGACCCGTGGGCGGGCAGCCGGACGTTCGCCGCGTTGCTGGCCGCCGTGATCTTCGGTGCCGGCGCGGCGGCGCAGCGCGCCTACTTCGTCGCGCAGGACGAGGCGGAACGGGAACAGAACCGGCTCGCCGGGGTGGACGCGGGCACCAACCCCTTCTACCTGTCGACGATGAATCTGGTCGACGCCGCGGTGGCCGTGGCGGTGCTGATCGCGGCGGGTGGCCTGATCGTCGCGCTGGTCGAGGGGATCGTGGCCCGCCGACGCGCCTACGCCGCGCTGGTCGCCGCCGGCGTGCCCCGCAGCACGCTCAGCGCATCGGTTGCCTGGCAGGCGCTCACCCCGGCCGTGCCGGCGATCCTGCTGGCGCTCACCGTGGGCCTGCTGCTCGGCCGGGGGCTCTTTCGCAACATAACCACGAGCGGGTCGTCGGTTGCGGTCTGCGACGCCGGCGCGGCGCTCTGCGACGATCCGGCCACCCGCGACCAGTACACGCGGATCGTGCAGACCCCTGGGGTGGAGCGGGCGATCGCCGTACCCCTGGAACAGCTGGCCTGGCTCGGCGCCGGCGCCCTGGCGGCGGTGCTGGTGACGGTCGGCGTCGGCCTGCTCTTCCTCCGGGTGAGCACGGCGGTGGACGAGCTGCGGACGGCCTGAGCGATGTAACGCCGCCGCCCGCGGTGCCGCTGTCCGCATCGGGAGCCCGACCATCGGGTCTCCGCGCCGGACCGGACGGTTCGTGGCGCGTGCGACGGCGGGAGTTTCGGCAGATGCACAACCAACCGGGCGGTGCCCCGCCGGTGTTCGTCGACGGGACGGGCCGTCGCCGTCGGCTGACCGTGATCGCGGGCACCGCGATGGGCCTCGGCCTGCTCACGAGCCTCGGGCTGATCGCGGCCGGGCTCTTCCTGGACACGTCGGTGCCGCTGCCGGGTTGGTCCGACGACGGTCGCGCCCCCCGACCGGTGGAGGCCGGCGTGGACGGGGCCGACCAGCCGCGGGTGGCCGATCCGCGGCCGTCGCCCAGCCCGGTGACCCGCACGTCGGCGCCCCTGCCCGGCCCCACGGCGACCGTCGGCGCGCGACGTTCCTCCCCGCCTCCCGCCGTCACGACGGCGCCCTCCACCACCGGTCAGCCGGGCCGGGGGGACGAGCACCGCAACACCGCGAAGCCGAACAGGTCCCCCGGTAAGCCGCAGTGACGACAGCGCGACACGTGGCCCGGCGCGATCCCCGGGCGCACTGGCTTCTGCTCCTGCTCGGACTGCTCCTGCTGCTCGCGGCGCTCACCGTGAACGGCCTGGTGACCGGCATCGCCGGCGGCTCCGGCGCTCCGGCGGCCGGCGGTCCGACCGCGGCCGGCGTGCCCGCGACGGTCGGCACGGGCGGGCCGGTGCTGCGGCTGGACGGAGACGAGCCGGTCAGCCGCGCCCTACCGGACCGGACCATCGCGCTGACGTTCGACGACGGACCGGACCCGCGCTGGACCCCACAGGTGCTCGACGTGTTGCGTCGCCACGGTGCGCACGCCACGTTCTTCGTGGTCGGGGCCCGGGTGAACGAGCATCCGGAGCTGGTCCGGCGGATCCTCGCCGAGGGCCACGAGATCGGGTCGCACACCTTCACCCATGCTGATCTCGCCGCGGTGCCGCCATGGCGGCGTGACCTCGAACTCTCGCTGACCCGCAAGGCGATCGCCGCAGCCAGCGGCCAGGAGGTCACCTTGCTCCGGCCGCCGTTCTCGTCGCTGCCGACGGCGCTGACCGGCCCCGAGTACGACGCGTTGCGCGCCGCGGCCGGCACCGGGCACGTCGCGGTGCTCGCCGACCGGGACACCAGGGACTGGCAGCGACCCGGCGTCGACGAGATCGCGCGGGCCGCAACCCCGAAACGGGGGCGGGGCGCGGTGGTGCTGATGCACGACGGCGGCGGTGACCGGACGCAGACGGTGGCCGCACTGGACCGGCTGCTGCCGGCCCTCACCGGGCAGGGCTACCGGTTCACCACCGTCTCCGCCGGCATCGACGCCGGCCCGTCGATGGTCGCGGCGGGCGTCGACAGCCGCCTCAGCGGCACCGCGCTGCGCTGGACCCAGACCGGCGCACGCTGGTCGGCGCAGGCGATGAACCTGCTGCTCGCCGTCGCCCTGGTGCTCGGCGTGGCACGGCTGGCCGTGCAGGTCTTCTGCGCCCAGCGGCACGCGCGCCGGGTCCGCCGACGCCGGCACACCCGACCCGAGGTGCGCGCCCCGGTGTCGGTGATCGTGCCGGCATACAACGAGGCCGCGAACATCGCCGCCACGGTCCGCTCCCTCATGGCCAGCGCGTACCCCGCGCTGGAGGTGATCGTGGTGGACGACGGGTCGGACGACGGCACCGCGGACATCGTCGAGCGGATGGGGCTGCGCGGCGTACGCGTGATCCGGCAGGCCAACGCCGGCAAGCCTGCGGCGCTGAACACCGGCATCCGGGCCGCCCGGGCGAACCTGCTGGTGCTGGTGGACGGAGACACGGTCTTCCAGCCGGACACCGTCCACCGGTTGGTGCAGGAGTTCGCCGATCCGTCGGTCGGCGCGATCAGCGGCAACACGAAGGTCGCCAACCGGCGTCGCCTGCTCGGCCGGTGGCAGCACCTGGAATACGTGATCGGCTTCAACCTCGACCGGCGGATGTACGACGTCCTGGAGTGCATGCCGACCATTCCCGGCGCGATCGGCGCGTTCCGCCGCGAGGTGCTGCTACGAGTGGGCGGAGTCCCGGCGGACACCCTGGCCGAGGACACCGACCTGACCATGAAGGTGCTCCGGGCCGGCTGGCGGGTGGTGTACGAGGAGTCGGCGATCGCCTGGACCGAGGCGCCCTCCTCGCTGCGTCAGCTCTGGCGACAGCGCTACCGCTGGTGCTACGGGACGATGCAGGCGATGTGGAAGCACCGGCACGCGCTGCGCGAGTCGGGCGCCGGTGGCAAGCTCGGCCGGCGCGGTCTGCCGTACCTCACGGTCTTCCAGATCGTGTTGCCGCTCAGCGCGCCCGCCGTCGACGTGTTCGCCGTGTACGGCCTGCTCTTCCTGCCGTGGTCGACCCTCGCCCTGGCGTGGGCGGGTCTGCTGGTGCTGCAGGCGGCCACCGCCGGCTACGCGCTGCGCTTGGACCGGGAACGGTACGGGCCGCTGTGGGCGCTGCCGTTCCAACAGTTGATCTACCGACAGCTGATGTACCTCGTGGTGGTGCAGTCGGTGGTCACCGCGCTGATCGGCAACCGGTTGCGCTGGCAGCGGATGGTGCGGACCGGTGAGGCCGCCGCGCTGGTCGGCGCCGGGCGCGGCTGAGCGGGGCGCCCGGTCAGGTCGGGGCGTGGAACAGGCCGGCGGACCAGGAGATCAGCAGGCCGACCGCGGCGGAGCAGCAGCAGACGACCAGGGCGGCGGCCACCACCCCCAGGATCATCCACGCGGACCTGCGCCGGGCCGCGCTCGGCGGCGCGTCGGCACCCGCATCGACCTCGTCGCTCATTCCGGGAAGTCTAGGCGGGCATGATCGCGCAGTTCCTGGATGTGGTGGCCTCGACGGCCGGGTGAGGCCACCACATCCGGGATCAGAGCATCAGGCGCGACCGAGGCGGTCCAGGACCCAGGCGTTGATGAACGCCTCCTCGCGCCAGGCGTCGTAGCGACCGCTCGGGCCACCGTGCCCGGCACCCATCTCGGTCTTGAGCAGGTAGTCGCCCTGCGGCGCGGTCGCCCGCAGCCGCGCGATCCACTTCGCCGGCTCGGAGTAGAGCACCCGCGTGTCGTTGAGGCTGGTCACCGCGAGGATCGCCGGGTAGTCCACCGCCGCGACGTTCTCGTACGGCGTGTACGACTTCATGTACGCGTACACCTCGGGGTCGTCGAGGGGGTTGCCCCACTCCTCCCACTCGGTGACGGTCAGCGGCAGCGACGGGTCGAGGATCGACGTGAGCGCGTCCACGAACGGCACCTGCGCCACGATCCCCGCGAACGCGTCCGGCGCGAGGTTGGCGACCGCGCCCATCAGCAGGCCGCCGGCCGAGGCGCCCCGGGCGACCAGCCGGTCGCTGGCCGTCCAGCCGGCCTTGACGAGGTGCCGGGCGCAGGCGACGAAGTCGGTGAAGGTGTTCTTCTTGGCCAGCATCTTGCCCTGGTCGTACCAGCGCCGGCCCAGCTCGCCACCGCCACGGATGTGCGCCACCGCGAAGACCACGCCCCGGTCCAGCAGGGACAGGCGGGCCACCGAGAACCACGGGTCCATGCTGGCCTCGTACGAGCCGTAGCCGTACAGCTCGCACGGCGCCGAGCCGTCCCGGGGCGTACCGACCCGACAGACCAGCGAGATCGGCACCCGCGTGCCGTCGTCGGCGAGCGCCCAGTCGCGGTGCTGCTCGTACTCGGCCGGGTCGTACGGCCGACCGTCCGGCCCGGGCAGCACGGGCTTCTGCTTGCGCAGCACCATCTGCCGGGTGACCAGGTCGAAGTCGTACACCGAGTCGGGGGTGACCAGCGAGGAGTAGCGCAGCCGGATCTGCCCCGTGCGGTACTCCGGGTTGGCGTCCAACCCCACGCTGTAGAGCGGCTCGGGGAAGTCGATGTCGTACGAGTCGTCGCTGCCGACCGGCAGCACCCGCAGGCCGGTGAGCCCGTCGGTGCGCAGCGACACCACCAGGTGGTTGGCGAACGCGTCGACCGCCTCCAGGCGGGTGCCGGGGGTGTGCTCGATCAGCGGCACCCAGTCGCCCGGGACGTCCGCCGAGGTGAACGCCAGCGCGAAGTCCTCCGCGCCGTCGTTGTGCAGGATCAGGAAGCGGTGGCCGTGGTGCTCCACGGCGTACTCGACGCCCTGCCGGCGGGGCGCGATCACGGCCGGCGCCCCGGTGGGGTTGCCGGCCGGGATCACCAGCACCTCGCTGGTGATCTTGCTGTGGATGTCGATGAGGATGAACTTCTCCGACCGGGTCAGCTCGACGCCCACCCAGAACCGCTCGTCGTCCTCCTGGTGGACCACGACGTCGTCGGCGGCGGCTGAGCCGATGGTGTGCCGCCAGACCTTGTTCGGCCGCCAGGCGTCGTCGACAGTCACGTAGAACAGCACCGATGCGTCGGCCGACCAGGCGGTGCCGTAGAACGTGTCGGGCACCTCGTCCGGCAGCAGCTCGCCGGTGCTCAGGTCCTTCACGCGCAGGGTGAACCGTTCGTCACCGGAGAAGTCGGTCGAGTACGCCAACCAGCGTCCGTCCGGGCTGACGTCGAACGCGCCAAGCGAGAAGAAGTCGTGTCCCTCGGCCAGCAGGTTGCCGTCGAGCAGCACCTCCTCGCCGTCGAGCGGTGCGCCGTCCGCGCTGACCGGCGGGTCGGTCTCGCCGCCACGGACCGCGCGTCGGCAGTGCACCCCGTACTGCTGGCCCTCGATCGTCCGGGTGTAGTACCAGTGCCCGCCCTTGCGGGTGGGCACGGACAGGTCCGTCTCCCGGGTCCGCTGACGGGTCTCCTCGAACAGCTCACCCCGCAGGGCGGCCAGGTGCGCGGTGCGCTCCTCGGTGAACGCGTTCTCGGCGGTCAGGTAGGCGATCGTCTCCGGGTCGTCCTTGGCGGCGAGCCAGGCGTACTCGTCGACGACCGTGTCGCCGTGGTGGGTGCGCTCGGTGGGCACCCGCTTCGCCGCGGGCGGGGCAGTCTCGGTGGTCACGGCGGCCACGTTACCGGCCGGCTCACCCTGCGTGCCGGACCAGTGGCATCCCGAAGGCCATCACCACGGCTTTCGAACACATGTACGATAGCCGGCATGGCGGCAGCAGCGAGTTCCCTCGGTCGGTCCGGAGCCCTCGAGATCACCCGGCGACTGACGGCGATCTGCGGTCCGCCGTTCGCCCGACTCGCCGGCCCGGCCGACGAGGTCGCCGGGCGTCCGGCCCGCTGGGTGGCGGTGCCCGGTGGCCCGCACGCCGCGGCCGAGGTGCTGCGGCTGGCAGCCGTGCACGACCTGGCGGTGGTGCCCCGAGGCGCCGGCACGAAGATCGACTGGGGTGCCACCCCCACACAGGTCGACATCATGCTCGACACCGGCCGGCTGGCGGGCATCGGCCACGAGCCGGTGGGCGCTCCGGTGGCCGAGGTGGGTGCGGGCACCCCGCTGCGGGCGGTGCAGGCCACTCTGGAGCGCACCGGGCAGCGGCTCGCGATGGACGCCCCGTCGCCGGGCGCGACGCTGGGCGGGGTGCTCGCGGCCGGGGAGGCCGGGCCGCTCCGGCACCGCCACGGCAGCCCGTGCGACCAGCTCCTCGGCGTCCGCTACCTGGGCGCCGACGGTGAATTGGTGAGCGCCGGCGGTGGCGCACCGGGGCTCGACCTGGCCCGCCTGCTCTGCGGCTCGCAGGGCGCCCTCGGCGTGCTGGTCTCGGCGAGCCTGCGGGTGCAGCCGGTGCCGGCCACCCGGCTCTGGGTGTCCCGTCCGGTGTGGACGCCGCTGGAGGTCCACGACCTGGTCCGGGCGATTCTCGCCGCCCGACTCGAGCCGGCGGCCATCGAGCTGGACCTGCCCGGCGGGCCGCCCCGACCGCGCACCGCCTACCCGCCCGGCCACCCCGCCGCCACCGCCCGCGAGCGCCACCCGTCGATGTCCGGCCGGCCCAGCGCCCCGTCCCGGGCGGGCAGCCTGGTCGTGCTGCTGGAGGGTGGCCCGGCCGAGGTCACCGAGCGCGCTGAGCGGCTGGTCGGGCTGCTGCACGGCGAGGCGACGGTCGCCCACTCCGCCCCGCCGTGGTGGCGGCGTTACCCGTTCGCGCCCGGCGACACGGCGCTGCGCCTGGAGGTGCCGATCAGCGATCTCCACGCCGCCGTCTACGCGCTGCGGGACGCGGCCGGCGCCCCCGTGCCGGTGCGGGGCTCGGCCGGGATGGGCGTGGTGCACGCAGCCCTGCCCGGCGCGGTGGCACCCGACCGGGTGGCGTCCATCCTGGCCGCGGTCCGTGGCGTGCTGCTGGCCCGGCAGGGCCGCTGCGTGGTCGTCTCCGCCCCCGCGGCGGTGCGCCAGGCCGTCGACCTGTGGGGCGAGCTGGCCGGCCTGGCCCGGCTCCGGGCCGCCAAGGAACACCTCGACCCGGAGCACCGTCTCGCCCCCGGCCGCCTCCCCGGCGGCCTGTGACCCGGGATCGGGCGTGTCGGCGTCAGGCCGCGTCGTTGCGCAGCACCAGCACGGCGATGTCGTCCCGGGGCGGCTCGACCGAGAAGTTGATCGCGGCGGCTCGTAGGCGGGCGGCGACCACGTCGGCCGAGTAGCCGGCCAACGGCGCTGCCGCGTCCCGCAGCCGGTCGGTGCCGAACAGCTCCCGGCCGCGCCGCCGCTCGGTGACCCCGTCGGTGTAGAAGATCAGCGAGTCACCCGGGGCGAGTGTGATCTCGGCGGTCGGCGAGGTGATCGTGTCGAGCAGGCCCAGCGCCGTGCCGCCGGTGCCGACGAACCGGGCGCCGCCCCCACCGGCCAGCAGCACCGGCCGGTCGTGCCCCGCCAGGTGCAGGGAGACGTCCAGGCGGTCACCGTCACCCGGCCCGACCGCCGCCAGGGCCAGCGTGCAGTACCGGCCGCCACCCCGCTCGACAAGCGTCTCGTTGAGCCGGGCCAGCGCCTCCGGCAGCGGCTTGCCGTCGCCGACCAGCACCCGGATCACGTCACGGACCAGCCCGGTGACCGCCGCCGCCTGGACGCCCTTGCCCGAGACGTCCCCGATCACCACGAGCCAACGCCCGTCGGGCAGCGGCACCACGTCGTAGAAGTCGCCACCCACCTCGGCGTCGTCGCCGGTCGGCACGTACTCGGCGGCGAAGCCGATGCCGTCCACCACGGGCAGGACGGGCGGCAGCAGGGAGTGCTGGAGTGTCTGCGCGACCCGTCGGCGCTCGGCGTGGATGCGGGCGTTCTCGATCGCCAGCGCGGCCCGCCGGGCCACGTCCTCCAGCACCGCCACCTCGTCCGGGTCGTGCCGGTGCCGTTGGTGCCGGCCCACCGCCAGGGTGCCGAGCCGCTGGCCGCGGGCGATCAGCGGGACCGCGAAACCCTCCATCGGCCCGCCCAGCGGGATCTGCGCCGCGCTGCGGGTCGCCTCGCGCAGCCGGGCCTGGATGGAGTCCTGGCCGGTCTCGGCCAGCACCTTGTGCAGTTGCGGCAGCATCGACTCGTCGGCGTGGCTGGCCGCCGCCAGACGCAGTCGGCCCCACTCGTCGGTGGTGTGCACCGCGCACCACTGGCCGAGGCGGGGCACCACCAACTGCGGGATCAGCGCCATGGTCAGCTCGACGTCCAGCGACTGGGCCAGCAGTTCGCTCGCCTCGGCCAGGAACGTCAGCCACGCCTGGCGGCGTACGTCCGCCCGGCGCAGCCGGTCGTTCTCCAGGTGCAGCGACAGGCGCTCGGCGGTGAGCACCGCCAGCGGTCGGGCGTACGCCGACGGCGCGGCGTCCAGCTCCAGCTCCCCGGCGTACGGGCGGTGCACAGTCAGCGGCACCCGTAGCAGCTCGCTGTCGGGGCGGGGCTGCCGGCCGAAACGCGCCAGCAACTGTCGCCCCTGACCGTCGCCCCGGTCCAGTCGGATCGCGCCGCCGGCCGCGCCGACCATCTCGGCGACCCGGCTCAGCAGGCTGGCGGCGAAGTCGGGCAGCGGGTCGTCCGCGTACACGTCGGGGGCGGTCTGCATGAGTTCGCTCATCGCGCCGGCGCTCGGCGCCGAGCTGTCGACGGCCTCGGGGTTGCCGGCCATCGACGTGCCGCCGGAGCTGGCCCCGGCCGCCGGCTCGGCGCCGGGACGGTCCAACCGGAACCAGACGCCCTTGCCGGTGGGCAGGTACGTGGTGCCCCAGCGGCTCGCGAAGTGGTCGACGAGAAGCAGTCCGCGACCGCGTACGGAAACCTCGTTGATCTCGGTCGCGTCGTTGCGGGTGCCGACGGTCAGCTCGTCGTTGCCCGAGCTGGGCGCGAAGTCGGAGACGGTCACGGAGAGCCCGACGCCGTCCGCGACGACCTCGATGTCCAGTTCGGTGCCGGCGTGCTCGACGGCGTTGGTGGTCAGCTCGGTGGTGAGCAGCAGCGCCTCGTTGACCAGGTCGTCCAGGTGCGCCTCGGCGAGGACGGAGCGGACGACCGCGCGGGCGGCGGCGGGCGTACGACGGTCGGCGGGCAGGCGGACACGCCGGACGGCCCCGCTTTCGGCCCCGGCCGTCGCGGCCCCCGCCTCGGCTGACACCCCCGTATCCTCCACCGTTCCCCCGTCGGGTGCCAAGCCGATGCGCGATCGGCGGGGCGGGCGTCGGTCGGCGGAGCGCGCCGGGCGCGTGACGGCGGGCTCGGCGCGAAAGGCCCGCACCGGTGACGACGGGGCCTGGCAGCGTCCCGCCAACTCGGGGTCGGCCACGCGATCCCTCCGGTGACCAGCGCCACTCGGCGAGGTCTGTGCCGGGTTGGGCGTCGCCGGGGGGATCGCGGAGGCCACCAGGGCCGATCGGCGGGTCGCGCACCCTGGCACTACGGCGCGCGCGGGCACAATATGGGGTGCCGGTGTGTCCGTACGGGCACGGGCCCCCCGAGCTGAGCGAGGAATGATGACCACGGCGAAGCAGTCGGTCGCGGATCCGTCCGCGCCCGACCACGAGGCGCTCCTCGGTGAGTTGACCGAGGCGCTGCGACGGATCGGTCGCGGCGACCTGAAGGTCCGGCTGCCCCGCCGTGCCGGCAAGGCCGGCGAGGTGGCGGACGCCTTCAACGAGGTGGTTTCGCTCCAGGAGCGGCAGTACCTGGACCTGCGGCGGATCAGCCGGATCGTCGGTCGGGACGGCCGGCTCACCGAGCGACTCGACGACGAGGGGCTGGACGGCTCCTGGGCGGAGGGGCAGCGGGCGATCAACTCGCTGATCGACGACCTGGGCCGGCCCACCACCGAGATCGCCCGGGTGATCGTGGCGGTCGCGGACGGCGACCTGTCCCAGCACATGGCGTTGGAGATCGACGGTCGGCCGCTGCGCGGTGAGTACCTGCGCATCGGGCGCACCGTCAACACGATGGTCGACCAGCTGTCGTCGTTCTCCAACGAGGTGACCCGGGTGGCCCGTGAGGTGGGCACCGAGGGCAAGCTGGGCGGCCAGGCCGACGTCCGGGGCGTCGCCGGCACCTGGAAGGACCTCACCGACTCGGTGAACACCATGGCGTCGAACCTGACCGGCCAGGTGCGGTCGATCTCGCAGGTGGCGACGGCGGTGGCCAAGGGCGACCTGTCGCAGAAGATCACGGTCGGCGCGCGCGGTGAGGTCGCCGAGCTGGCCGCCACGATGAACTACCTCACCGACACGCTGCGGCTCTTCGCCGAGCAGGTGACCCGGGTGGCCCGTGAGGTGGGCACCGAGGGCAAGCTGGGCGGCCAGGCCGAGGTGCCGAACGTGGCCGGCACCTGGAAGGACCTGACCGACAGCGTCAACTCGATGGCGTCGAACCTGACGGCCCAGGTCCGCAACATCGCGCAGGTCTCCACGGCTGTCGCGCGCGGTGACCTCTCCCAGAAGATCACCGTGGCGGCGCAGGGCGAGATCCTGGAGCTGAAGGACACCGTCAACACGATGGTGGACCAGTTGTCGTCGTTCGCCGACGAGGTGACGCGGGTCGCCCGTGAGGTGGGCATCGAGGGCAAGCTCGGTGGTCAGGCGCAGGTGCGTGGCGTCTCCGGCACCTGGCGGGACCTCACCGAGAACGTCAACCAGCTCGCCGGCAACCTGACCAGCCAGGTCCGCAACATCTCCCAGGTCTCCACCGCGGTGGCGAAGGGCGACCTGTCGCAGAAGATCACCGTCGACGCCCAGGGCGAGATCCTGGAGCTGAAGAACACCGTCAACACCATGGTCGACCAGTTGTCGTCGTTCGCCGACGAGGTGACGCGGGTGGCCCGCGAGGTGGGCACCGAGGGCAACCTGGGCGGTCAGGCGCAGGTGAAGGGCGTTTCCGGCACCTGGCGGGATCTGACCGACAACGTGAACTCGATGGCGTCGAACCTGACCAGCCAGGTCCGCAACATCGCCTCGGTGACCACGGCGGTGGCCAAGGGTGACCTGTCGCAGAAGATCACGGTGGACGCGCGGGGCGAGATCCTGGAGTTGAAGTCGACCGTCAACACGATGGTGGATCAGCTGTCGTCGTTCGCCGACGAGGTGACGCGGGTGGCCCGTGAGGTGGGCACCGAGGGCAAGCTCGGCGGTCAGGCGCAGGTGCGCGGGGTCGCCGGCACGTGGCGGGACCTGACCGACAACGTGAACTCGATGGCGTCGAACCTGACCGCCCAGGTGCGCAACATCGCGCAGGTCTCCACGGCGGTGGCGAAGGGTGACCTGTCGCAGAAGATCACGGTGGACGCGCGGGGCGAGATCCTGGAGCTGAAGTCGACTGTCAACACGATGGTGGATCAGCTGTCGTCGTTCGCCGACGAGGTGACCCGGGTGGCCCGTGAGGTGGGCACCGAGGGCAAGCTCGGCGGTCAGGCGCAGGTGAAGGGCGTCTCCGGCACCTGGCGGGACCTGACCGACAACGTGAACTCCATGGCGTCGAACCTGACCAGCCAGGTCCGCAACATCGCCTCGGTGACCACGGCCGTGGCGAAGGGCGACCTGAGCCAGAAGATCACCGTGGACGCGCAGGGCGAGATCCTGGAACTCAAGTCGACTGTCAACACGATGGTGGATCAGCTGTCGTCGTTCGCTGACGAGGTGACCCGGGTGGCCCGCGAGGTCGGCATCGAGGGCAAGCTCGGCGGTCAGGCGCAGGTGAAGGGTGTCTCCGGCACCTGGCGCGACCTCACCGAGAACGTCAACCAGCTCGCCTCGACCCTGACCACCCAGCTGCGGGCCATCGCCCAGGTGTCCACGTCGGTGACCCGGGGCGACCTGACCCAGCGGATCGCGGTCAAGGCGCAGGGCGAGGTCGCGGAGCTGAAGGACAACATCAACCAGATGATCGTCACCCTCCGGGAGACGACCAAGAAGAACGCCGAGCAGGGCTGGTTGGACTCCAACCTCGCCCGCATCGGTGGCCTCCTGCAGGGCCAGCGGGACCTGGGCGAGGTCTGCCGCATGATCATGATGGAGGTGACCCCGCTGGTCGACGCCCAGCTCGGCGCCTTCTTCCTGGCCGACGACACCGACGGCAGCATGCGGCTGCGGTTGACCTCGTCGTACGGGTACGTGGCGCGCGGGCACGACGTCACCTTCGGCCCGGGTGAGGGGTTGGTCGGTCAGACCGCCCTCTCGCGCCGGACGATCCGGGTCAGCGCCTCCCCGAACAGCCGCCTCACGCTGCGCTCCGGCCTGGCCGAGACACCCCCGTCCGACCTGGTGGTGCTCCCCGTGCTGTTCGAGGGGGAGCTGCTCGGGGTGATCGAGTTCGCCAGCGTGGCGGCGTTCTCCGAGCTGCACCTGTCGTTCCTGGAGCGGCTGGTGCTCACCATCGGCATCGCGGTCAACACCATTCAGGCCAACCGGCGTACGGAGGAGCTGCTGGCCCAGTCGCAGCGGCTCGCGCACGAGTTGCAGGAGCAGTCGGCGGAGTTGCAGCGCACCAACGCCGAGCTGGAGGAGAAAGCCACCCTGCTGTCCGAGCAGAAGGGCAACATCGAGACCAAGAACCGGGAGATCGAGCTGGCCCGGCTGGGCCTGGAGGAGAAGGCGCAGCAGCTGACCCGGGCGTCGGCGTACAAGTCGGAGTTCCTGGCCAACATGAGCCACGAGCTGCGTACGCCGCTGAACTCGCTGCTGCTGCTGGCCCGGCTGCTGGCCGAGAACTCGGAGCAGAACCTCAACCCGAAGCAGATCGAGTTCGCCCGGACCATCCACAGCGCCGGTTCGGACCTGCTCTCGCTGATCGACGACATCCTGGACCTGTCCAAGATCGAGGCCGGCCGGATGGACGTCGAGCCCACCGAGATCCGTTTCGCGGAAATCCGTGGCTACGTGGAGCAGGCGTTCGCGCCGCAGGCCGAGGAGAAGCACCTCGACTTCCAGGTACGGGTCAGCAAGGATCTGCCGCCGGCGTTGGTCACCGACGCGCAGCGGTTGCAGCAGATCCTGCGCAACCTGCTCTCCAACGCGGTGAAGTTCACCGACAACGGCGCGGTGACGTTGCGGATCGCCCCGGCGGGCGAGAACGCGGTCTTCGACGTGCCGGCGCTCACCAACGCCCAGCAGGTGATCGCGTTCACGGTGATCGACACCGGCATCGGCATCTCCGACGACAAGCTGTCGATCATCTTCGAGGCGTTCCAGCAGGCGGACGGCACGACCAGCCGCCGCTACGGCGGCACCGGCCTGGGGCTGTCGATCAGCCGTGACCTGGCCCGGCTGATCGGCGGCACCATCACGGTGTCGTCGGCGCCCGGACAGGGTTCGACGTTCACGTTGTTCGTGCCGCAGGTCCTCGCTCCGGACGCGGTGGTCGCGCCCCAGGCGCCGTCACCGCAGCGCGCCGGCCTGCCGTCGTCGCTGCTGATGCCGCCGCTGGAGCTGCTGCCGGCGCGGCCGGAGGCGCCGGCCACCCGTCAGCTGGACGGTGCCACAGTGCTGATCGTGGACGACGACGTCCGCAACGTCTTCGCTCTGACCAGCGCGTTGGAGCTGCACGGCATGACCGTGCTGTACTCGGACAACGGGGCGGACGGCGTCCGCCTGCTGGCCGAGCACCCGGAGGTGGACATCGTGCTGATGGACGCCATGATGCCGGACCAGGACGGATACGAGACGACCCGCCAGATCCGCCGTAACCACCGGTTCGCCGATCTTCCGGTCGTCTTCCTGACCGCGAAGGCGATGCCTGGTGACCGCGAGTCCGCGCTGGCGGCCGGCGGAAGTGACTACATCACCAAGCCGGTCGACCTGGACGACCTGATCGAGCTGATGTCGTCCTGGATCAGTGGCGGCCGGACCGAGGAGACTTCGTGACCCAGATGGCCAAGGCGCTGCTCGTGGACGACCGCCGCGAGAATCTGATGGCACTGGAGGCGATCCTGCAGGGCCTTCCGGTGCAGTCGGTGGCCGTGGAGAGCGGTGAGGCGGCGCTCAAGCAGCTGCTGGTGGACGACTTCGCGGTGATCCTGTTGGACGCGCAGATGCCGGACATGGACGGCTTCGAGACGGCCAGCCACATCAAGCGCCGGGAGCGGACCCGGCACGTGCCGATCATCTTCCTCACCGCCGCCGACCGGGACGCCCAGCTCGCGCTCCGGGGTTACCAGGTGGGCGCGGTGGACTACCTGACGAAGCCGTTCGACCCGTGGGTGCTGCGGGCCAAGGTGTCGGTCTTCGTTGAGCTGTGGGTGAAGACCCGGCAGTTGGCCGCCCAGTCGGACCTGGTGCGCGAGCGTGACACGCAGTGGCGGCGGCTCACCGACGCGGTCGACGAGGCGACCACCCTGCTCCGCGCCGACGACGAGGAGTCGCGGAGCCGGGCGGTGGAGCTGCTTGAGCAGGCCCGCTGGGGCAGCTCCGCCTGACCGGGCCGGTCAGCCCTCGCCGGGGCGCAGATGGCCGGTTTGGGCCC
Organism: Micromonospora sp. MH99; assembly: GCF_021442385.1. Taxonomy (GTDB): domain Bacteria; phylum Actinomycetota; class Actinomycetes; order Mycobacteriales; family Micromonosporaceae; genus Micromonospora. Next base: position 26,288 of record NZ_MUZA01000047.1, on the reverse strand, counting down.
GGCGGACCCGCCAGCGCTCGCCCAGCGAGTCGATTTCCTCCTGGACGAAGATGAAGAAGTCGCGCATCTCGGCGACCCGTTCGCCGGCCGGTGTCTCGGGGCCGTTGAGGGCGGCCACTCCACCCTCGGCTACGTCGATGAACGTCTTGTAGATCGCGGTCTTGGTGATGGTCCCCTCGTACCAGGGGTTCTCCGGCATCCGGTAGCGATCGCGGCGGGACCGGGGGACGGGCTCGCGGATCAGCATGCCGAACTGGGTGAGATAGCGGACCGCGCCGCTGACCGCCGCCGCGCTGACGCCGAGCCGCTCGCCGATCTCGGCGGCGGTCAGGGGGTCGTCGGCGCTCATCACGGTGAACAGCACCCGGGCGGCCATCCGTGGGAAGCCGACCTCGGCGAACGTGAGGGCCATCCGTTCGACGAAGAGGTGCACGGGGTCGTGGCCGTCGTCGGCTGCCATGGCGGTCCCTCCCTGCGCGGTTCGTGGGCACCGATGGTGCCCCGACTCTCACTATCTTCACAACTTTGTGAAACGAGTGTAGCTTCCGATATATGGAAACTCCGATTGAGGTGTCCGGCCTGGTCAAGACCTTCGGCCGGACCCGGGCGCTGGACGGTCTGGACCTGACCGTCCGCGCCGGCGAGGTGCACGGCTTCCTCGGCCCGAACGGCGCCGGCAAGTCGACGGCCATCCGGGCCCTGCTCGGGCTGCTGCGGACGGACGCGGGGGACGTCCGACTGCTCGGCGGCGACCCGTGGCGCGACGCGGTGGCCCTGCACCGCCGGCTGGCGTACGTGCCGGGCGACGTGACGCTCTGGCCCAACCTCTCCGGGGGCGAGGTCATCGACCTGCTCGGCCGGATGCGCGGCGGCCTCGACCCGGCCCGCCGAGCCGAACTGCTCGACTCCTTCGAGCTGGACCCCCGCAAGAAGGGCCGGGCGTACTCCAAGGGCAACCGGCAGAAGGTCGGCCTGGTGGCCGCACTCGCGTCGGATGTCGAACTGCTCATCCTGGACGAGCCGACCTCCGGCCTGGATCCGCTCATGGAGGAGGTCTTCCAGCACTGGGTGCGCCGGGCCAGGGCCGACGGTCGCACCGTGCTGCTCTCCAGCCACATCCTGGCCGAGGTGGAGGCGCTCTGTGACCGGGTGACGATCATCCGCAACGGGCGGGACGTGGAAACCGGCACCCTGAGCGAGCTGCGGCACCTACGACGCACCTCGATCGAGGCCGAAGTGACCGGGTCGGTGGACGGCCTGGGTCAGCTCGGCGGCGTACACGACCTGCGGGTGGACGGGCAGCGGGTGCGCTTCGACGTGGAGGACGCCGCGCTGGACGCCGCGCTGCGCCGGCTCACCGAGATCGGCGTACGCAGCCTGACCAGCCAGCCGCCGACGCTGGAGGAGCTGTTCCTGCGGCACTACCAGGCCGAGCAGGTGCGGTCATGAGCCCCTTCACCGGCACCCGGCACCTGGTGCGGCTGATCCTGCGGCGGGACCGGGTCGTGCTGCCGATCTGGATCCTCCTGCTGGCCGTGCTGCCGGCCAGCTACGCCAGCGCGTACGCCGAGCTGTACCAGACCGCCGACGAGCGGGCCGCGTACCTGGCCAACACGGCGAGCAACCCGTCGATCGTCGCGTTGCTCGGCCCGGTGTTCGGCGACAGCATCGGTGCGCTCACCGTCCAGCGGGCCGGCATGCTGGTGCTGGTCGCCGCGCTGGCCAGCCTGCTGACGGTGGTGCGGCACACCCGCACCGAGGAGGAGGCCGGCCGGCGGGAACTGCTCGGCGCGACGGTCCTCGGCCGGTACGCGGGTCTGACTGCGGCGCTGCTGGTGACGTACGCCGCGAATGTGCTTCTCGGTCTGCTCATCGCCGGCGGCCTGGTCGCCGCGGGTCTGCCCGGTGCGGGTTCGCTGATCTTCGGTGCCGGCCTGGCGCTCACCGGCGTCGCCTTCGCCACTGTCGGCGGTCTCGCCGCGCAGCTCACCGAGAGCGCCGGCGGGGCGCGCGGCATCGGCCTGGGCGTGCTCGGGTTGGCCTTCGTGCTGCGGCTGGCGGGCGACGCCGGAGGGTCCGGCGGCGCCGGTGGAAAGGCCGAGTGGCTGAGCTGGGTCTCGCCGCTGGGCTGGGCGCCCCGGGTGCGGGCCTTCGCCGGTGAGCGCTGGTGGGTGCTCCTGCTGCCGGTGCTGTTCGCCGCGGTGGTCGCGCTCGTCGCGTACCCGATCTCGGTGCGCCGCGACCTCGGCGCGGGGGTGCTGCCGCCACGACTCGGCCCGGCCACCGCGGGTCCGCGGCTGGCCGGTCCGTTCGGTCTGGCCTGGCGGCTGCACCGGGGCCAGCTGCTCGGCTGGACGCTCGGCTTCGGGCTGCTCGGTCTGGTGCTGGGTGGCGCCGCCGACGCGGCCGCCGACGCGGTGCAGGGCAACCAGCAGGTCGCCGACATCCTGGCCCGGTTGGGCGGCACGGCGACGCTTGCCGAGGCGTACCTCGGGAGTTCGTTGAGCCTTACCGCGTTGGCCGCGGCCGGGTACGGCATCCAGGCCGCGCTGCGGGCGCGGGCCGAGGAGACCGCCGGGCGGGCCGAGCCGCTGCTCGCCACGGCGGTGAGCCGGTCCCGCTGGCTGGCGGCGCACCTGCTCTTCGCGCTGCTCGGCCCGGTGGTGGTGCTGGCCGTAGCGGGGCTCGCGACCGGGCTGTCGTACGGCCTCAGCGTGGGCGACGTCGGTGGTGAGCTGCTCCGGCTGCTCGGCGTCGGGCTGGCCCAGGTGCCGGCGGTGTGGGTGCTCGCCGGGCTCGCCGCGCTGCTGGTGGGCTGGCTGCCCCGGTTCTCCTCGGCGGCCTGGGCCGTGCTCGCCGGCTGCCTGCTGCTCGGTCAGATCGGCGCGGTGCTGAAGCTGAGCCAGTGGGCGCTGGACGTCTCCCCGTTCACGCACACCCCCCAGGTGCTGGGCGACAACTGGACGGTCACCCCCCTGGTGGCCCTCACGGTGATCACCGCGGCCCTCCTGGCCCTGGCCCTGCGCACCTTCCAAACCCGCGACATCCCCACCCAGTAACGGACCCCCGGCCCCTGCCCGCGTTGATCATGAAGTTATTGCCGACAAATGGGACAGAAGTTGGCAATAACTTCATGATCAACCCCGGAGAGCGGCCGGAGGCCGGGTGGGTGGGGTGGGTCAGCCGGTGGGTTGGTCGTTGCGGATCATCAGGGCGCTGCGCAGGCCGGTGATGTCCAGGACGCGGATCAGGAAGTCGCCGACGTGGGTGAGCATCAGCAGGCTCTGCGCGTGACTGGCCTTGCGGCTGAGCACCACGAGCGTGCCCAGGCCCTGCGAGTCGCAGAAGGTGACGCCGCCGAGATCGAGCACGATCCGCGGGGGCGGATCGGCCAGCACCTCGTTGACGACGGTGCTGAGCTGGGCGGCCGTGAGCATGTCGATCTCACCGGCCAGGCGCAGCACTGCTTCGTCGCCCGTCCGGTGTAGCGTGATGGACAGTTCGGCACGATCCACCCGGTCAGCCTAGCGCGATCCAGCTGACCCGGCCTGTTGAGGCCGCGAGCCGCCGGCCGGCAGGTGTCGGGGCTGGTGACGGGCGCCGGCAGCGGGTGAGCCTGGTAACCCCGGCCCGGGGTGGCTGCTGGTTGACCGTCCGTCGCTGACACAATGGCGGCATCGTGACCGACATCGTTTCCGCCGGAAGAGGCCGTTACCCGGCCGACGCGCCGGCTTCCGAGGCCCTGTTCGACCGCGCCCGCGCCATCGTGCCGGGCGGGGTCAACTCCCCCGTGCGCGCCTTCCAGGCGGTCGGCGGCACCCCGCGTTTCATGGTCCGTGGCGAGGGCCCGTGGCTGTACGACGCCGACGGTCGCCGCTACGTCGACCTGGTCTGCTCGTGGGGTCCGCTGATCCTCGGCCACGCCCACCCGGAGGTGGTGGAGGCCGTGCAGGCCGCCGCCGCCCGGGGCACCAGCTTCGGCACGCCCACCCCGGGTGAGGTGGAGCTGGCCGCCGAGATCGTCGACCGGACGCCCGTGGAGCAGGTACGCCTGGTCAACTCCGGTACCGAGGCCACCATGTCGGCGATCCGGCTGGCCCGCGGCTTCACCGGCCGCTCCAAGATCGTCAAGTTCGCCGGCTGCTACCACGGCCACGTCGACGCGCTGCTCGCCTCCGCCGGCTCCGGCGTGGCGACCCTGGGCCTGCCCGACTCGCCCGGCGTGACCGGTGCGGCGGCCAGCGAGACGATCGTGCTGCCGTACAACGACATCCGGGCCGTCGAGGAGGCGTTCGCCGCCGAGGGCCCGCACATCGCCGCGGTGATCACCGAGGCCGCCGCCGGCAACATGGGCGTGGTCGCCCCCCGCGACGGGTTCAACTCCCAGCTCGCCCGGATCGCGCACGCGCACGGCGCCCTGCTGGTGGCCGACGAGGTGATGACCGGGTTCCGGGTCTCCCGCGCCGGGTGGCACGGCCTCGACCCCTCCGACGCCGACCTGTGGACGTACGGCAAGGTCATGGGTGGTGGCCTGCCCGCCGCGGCCTTCGGTGGCCGCGCGGACATCATGGCCCGGCTGGCCCCGGCCGGCCCGGTCTACCAGGCCGGCACGCTCTCCGGTAACCCACTGGCCTGCGCCGCCGGCCTGGCCACCCTGCGTCTCGCCGACGACGCGCTGTACCAGCGCCTCGACGACACGGCCGCCGTCGTGGGCAAGCTCGCGTCCGACGCGCTGGCCGCCGCCGGGGTCCCACACCGGCTGTCGTACGCGGGCAGCATGTTCTCGATCTTCTTCACCGACGCCGATGTGGTCGACTACGACAGCGCCCGCACCCAGCAGGTGCCGGCGTTCAAGGCGTTCTTCCACGCGATGCTCGCCGCTGGCGTCTACCTGCCGCCGAGCGCGTTCGAGTCGTGGTTCGTGTCGGCGGCGCTCGACGACGCCGCTCTGGAGCACATCGCCGCAGCGCTGCCCATGGCGGCGAACGCGGCGGCGGCGGCTGGTCACGGGGGGTCGTAAACGGTGAGCAAGACGGTGGTCCACGTGCTCCGGCACGGCGAGGTGCACAACCCCGACCAGATCCTGTACGGGCGGCTGCCCGGTTTCCGCCTGTCCGAGCTCGGCGTGCAGATGGCCAAGGCCGCCGCGCAGGGGCTGGCCGATCGGGAGATCGTGCACGTGGTGGCCAGTCCGCTGGAGCGCGCCCAGCAGACCGCCGAGCCGATCGCCGCCCAGTTCGGGCTGCCGGTCGGGGTGGACGAGCGGCTGATCGAGAGCGCCAACTGGTTCGAGGGCAAGAAGGTCTCCCCGGGCGACGGGTCGTTCCGCGACCCGCGCAACTGGTGGGTGCTGCGCGACCCGGTGACGCCGTCCTGGGGTGAGGCGTACCGGGTGATCGCCGAGCGGATGTTCGCCGCCGTGCACGCCGCCCGGGTCGCCGCGGAGGGCCGCGAGGCCGTGCTGGTGTCGCACCAGCTCCCGATCTGGACGCTGCGCCGCCACGTCGAGCGCAAGCGGCTGTGGCACGACCCGCGCAAGCGGCAGTGCGGGCTGGCGAGCCTCACCTCGTTCCACTTCGACGGCGCGAAGGTCGTCGGCATCGGATACAGCGAGCCGGCCGCGCACCTCATCGCCCTCTCCGCGACAGCCCGGACGGCCAAGGGGGCCTGATGACCGCCCGGAGGTGGACCGCGGGTCTGCTCGCCACCGTCGCAGCGGTGGCGCTGGTCGGCTGCACGTCGTCGAAGGGGCAGGAGAAGACCTGCTCGACCACCTCCGACGGCATCATCGAGTGCGCACCGGACCAGCGTTCGGCCCCTCCGAAACTCGCCGGTGAGCTGCTCACCGGCGGCACCTACGACGTCAACCAGGCCCGCGGCCAAGTCGTGGTGGTCAACTTCTGGGGCTCCTGGTGCGCGCCGTGCCGCGCCGAGGCCGACGACCTGGAAGCCACCTACCAGGCCACCAAGGGCTCCGGCGTGAGCTTCCTCGGCATCAACGTGCAGGACCAGCGGGACAAGGCCAAGGCGTTCGAGGAGGGCCGGGTCACCTATCCGAGCCTCTTCGACCCGTCCAGCCGTCTGGCACTCGACCTGGACATCCCGCCGAACACCGTCCCGGCGACAGTGGTGCTCGACCGGGAGGGCCGGGTCGCGGTGGTGATCCGCGCCGCCGTCAAGCAGGAGGGCCTGCAACCGATCGTCGAGCGGGTCGCGGCCGAGAAGCCGGCGCCGAACTGATGGGTGAGACCTTCAAGGAGTTGGCCCAGAGCGGGCCGCTGGTGCTCGCGATCGGCGCGGCGGCGCTCGCCGGGCTGGTCAGCTTCCTCTCCCCGTGCGTGCTCCCGCTGGTCCCCGGCTACCTGTCGTACGTCACCGGTCTCGCCGGCGCCGACCTGGAGGGCCGCCGCCCGGTGACAGCTCCCGCGCCCGCCGAGACCACCGGCGGGGGTGTCGCGGTCCGGGAGCGGACGGCGCCGTCGGCGGCGGTCAAGGGTCGGGTGCTCGCCGGCACCCTGCTCTTCATCGCCGGCTTCACTGTCGTCTTCGTCGCCACCGCGATCCTGTTCGCCGGCATCGGTCGGGTCTTCTTCGACTACAAGCGCGAACTCCAGATCGGCATCGGCGCGCTGATCATCGTGCTCGGCCTGGGCTACCTCGGCATGATCCCCGCCCTGCAACGTGAGTTCCGGATCTCCCGGCTGCCGTCCGCCGGCCTGCTCGGCGCACCCGTGTTCGGTGCGGTCTTCGCGCTCAGCTGGGTGCCGTGCACCGGTCCGACCCTCGGCGCGGTGATGGGCATGGCCGCCACCAGCGGTCAGAGCGACCGCGCGGTGGTGCTCGCCGTGGCGTACTGCCTCGGGTTGGGGATACCGTTCGTCGTCTTCGGGCTGGGCTTCCAGCGCCTGCTCGGAGTCTTCCGTGCCATCCGGCGCAACAGCCGCTGGGTCACCCGGGTCGGCGGCGCCCTGCTCATCCTGATCGGCCTGGCGCTGGTCACCGGCGGATGGCAGAGCTTCGTGATCTGGTTGCAGACCACCGTCGGGGTGGGCGAGGTGAGCATCTGATGACTGTCGTCGACGACCGACCGGAGGCCGAGGCCCCGGCGCCCCGGCGCCGGCCCAACCGGCTGCTGGCCCTGCTGCGCAACTCGTGGCGGCAGCTCACCAGCATGCGTACCGCGCTGATCCTGCTCTTCCTGCTGGCCATCGCCGCGATTCCCGGTTCGGTGCTGCCGCAGCGGGGGATCAGCCCGGAGAAGGTCAACCAGTACTTCGTCGACCACCCGGACTGGGCCCCCCGACTGGACCGGATCGGCGCGTTCCAGGTCTTCGGTTCGGTCTGGTTCTCCGCGATCTACCTGCTGCTGTTCACGTCGCTGATCGGCTGCATCACGCCCCGGCTGCGCGACCACGTCCGGGCGCTCCGGTCCCGGCCACCTGTCGCGCCGAAGCAGCTGGCGCGGCTGCCGCAGCACGCCGTACTGCAGGCCCCGGCCGGTGGCGCGGCCGCGGTCGCCGAGGTGTTGCGCAAGCGACGCTGGCGGGTCGAGGTCCGCGGCGACGAGGTCTCCGCCGAGAAGGGCTATCTCAAGGAGACCGGCAACCTGCTGTTCCACACCTCGCTGATCGCGGTGCTGATCGGTGTCGCGCTCGGCTCGTGGTACGGCTGGAGCGGCAACCGTCTGCTCGTGGCGGGCGCGGACAACGCGTTCTGCAACACCCGCCAGCAGTACGCCGAGGCCAAGCTCGGCCCCCGCGTCGACAGCGGGGACCTGCCCCGCTTCTGCCTGCGGCTGGACGACTTCCAGGCCCGGTTCCTGCCGTCCGGCCAGCCGGAGTTCTTCAACGCCCGGGTGACCGTCGACGGTCCGGACGAGCCGACCCGTAGCGCGGACTTCTCGGTGAACTCACCACTGCGACTCGCCGACGCGAGCGTCTACCTGCTCGGCCACGGGTACGCCCCGGTGATCCGCTACACCGACCGGTTCGGCAACAGCCAGGTCAGTGACGAGCCGTTCCTGACCACCGGCGACATGGGCCTGACCAGCGAGGGACTGGCGGCCTTCCCGGACGCGAACGTCGACCCGGCCACCGGCAAGCGGACCCCTGGCGAGCAGATGGCGTTCACCGGCATCTACCTGCCCACCGCGCCGCAGCAGGCCCCGTTCGTCCGCTCGGAGTACCCGACCGAGCGCAACCCGGCGCTGAACCTGGTCGCCTACCGGGGCAACCTCGGCCTGGACGCCGGCATCCCCGGCTCGGTCTACCAGCTCGACCAGCGGCAGGTGCGCAACGGCAAGGTCAAGGAGATCGGCAGCAAGCTGCTGCGCAAGGGCGAGAAGTGGACGCTTGACGACGGCACGACAGTCGAGTTCCTGGGCACCGAGCGGTACGTGACGCTCTCCGTCCGGCACGACCCGGGCTCGACGCCGCTGCTGGTGAGCTGCGGCGCGCTGCTGGTCGGGCTGATGGGCTCGCTGTTCGGCCGGCGCCGCCGGGTGTTCTTCCGGGTGGCACCGGCCGACCCGGCGAATGGATCTCCGACGGGCGGTAGTAGCTTGATGGAGGCCGGTGGGTTGCCACGCACCGACTATCCAGGGTTCGCCGACGAGTTCGCCCAGCTCGTCACCGCTGTGAGCGGTGCCGACGGGGCTGCCGAGCGGGCCGGCACCGACGCTGACTCCAGCGACCGGGCCGGTGTGCGAGAAGGGACCGAGTGATGTCCGCGCTCTCCGACAATCTGGTGACCTTCGCGATCCTGACGTACCTGATCGCGATGATCAGTCACGCCGTCGAGTTCGCGCTGGGCAACGCGCGTACCCGGGTCGCCGTGGCGTCGCCCGCCCGCGAGCTGGTGGGGGCGGGGGTCGGCGGTGCCGGCGGCGTCCTCCCGGAGCCGCCCGCGCCGGTCCCGCCGACTGCCGACGGTGCGGCGCGTCGGGCCCGGATCGCCGGCCTGGTCGCGGTGGCTGCCACCGCGCTGGCCGCCGTGCTGCACCTTGCGGCGCTGGTCACGCGGGGTCTGGCCGCCGACCGGATGCCCTGGGGCAACATGTACGAGTTCGTGCTCACGGTGACGTTCATCGGGGTCGCGGCCTGGCTCGTGGTGCTCTGGAAGCGGCCGTCGCTGCGCAAGCTCGGGCTGTTCCTGACCCTGGTGATGGTGCTGCTGGTGGCCACCGCCGAGCTGGTCCTGTACGTGCCGATCGTGCCGCTGGTGCCGGCCCTGAACTCGTACTGGTTCGTCATCCACGTCTCGACGATCGTCTTCGCGTCCGGCATCTTCCTGCTCGGCGCGGTGCCGGCTGTCGGCTTCCTGATGCGCAACGGGTACGAGCAGGGCAAGCGGAGCTTCCCGTACACCCTGGCGAAGCGGCTGCCGTCCGCGGTCAGTCTGGAACGGCTCACCTTCACGCTGCACGCGTTCGCGTTCCCGATCTTCACGTTCGCGGTCATCGCCGGCGCGATCTGGGCCGAGGCGGCCTGGGGTCGGCCGTGGGGCTGGGACCCGAAGGAGACCTGGGCGTTCATCTCCTGGGTCGTCTACGCCGGCTACCTGCACGCTCGCGCCACGCCCAGCGTGAAGCGCAACGTGGCCACCTGGATCGCGGTGCTCGGCTTCCTCACCATGCTGATGAACCTGTTCGGCGTGAACATCTTCTTCACCGGCCTGCACTCGTACGGCGGGCTGAACTGACAGCTGTCGACGACGCGCGGGCCGGCCACGGATTCGTCCGTGACCGGCCCGTCGTCTTTCGGTGCCCTGGTCAGCTCACGGTCACCGGGGCGATGTCGTTGCTCGGGTCGTCGTCCACGCGCGGGTAACGCTGGTACGGCTGGATCTCGCCGGGCGTACCGGAGAGGCTGTCGATGCGCAGGTCGAACGCGACGGTACGGCTCGTCCCGGCCGGGAACACGGACCCCGGGCCGTTGCAGTACCAGGTTGTCGGGGCGTCCCCGGCGCTCTCCTCGTCCCCGTTCAGCCAGCAGCCCGACGGGTTGCCGAGCACTGTGGCGCCGGCCGGCGGCACGAAGAGGAAGGCGGCGACGCCGTCACCCGAGTTGGTGGCGTCCGGGACACCGGGGCCCTCGTTGCGCAGGCCCACCGTGACCCGCACGGTGTCACCGACGGCCCCGGTGACGGTCGCCCCCTGGGCGACGATGTCGAAGGCGCCCTGGACGTTGCGCAGGTAGGTCTGCCCGCCGGCGCCGGTCACCTCGACCGGGATCACGTCGAGCGGCCGTCCGACCGCCCGCAGCCGCAGCGCCTGGTCAGCCTCGCGGCGCGCGAGTTTCACACCGCTGGGCAGCGGCCCGGCGGTGGTCAGCGGCTCCACGATCTGCGTGATCCGCTTGTCGCCGAGGGTGGCCGGGCCGACCGTGGTGGCGAGCCCGCCGCGCAGCTCGTGCCGCTGACCTGGCGCGAAGGTGCCCCGCACGGTGCAGACGGCCACAGTGGCGAGCACCCGGTCGGTGCCGTACCGGCAGTTGCGGTAGCTGGCGGGCGTCAGACCCACCGGGAAGCGCATGGTGAGCCGCAGGTCCACGGTCGGCTGGTCGCCGGCGTTGACCACGACCACCGGGACCTGGCGAGTGTCGCCCACCTCGACGCCGGAGACGTACTCGTCGACCATGTCGAGCAGGGCGGGCCCGGACCGCACGGTGATCGTCGCCTGCTGGGCGTACGCCTCGGTCTGCTCGCCGAACGCCGTGTAGTCGAGCGTGCCGGTCGCGCCGTCGGCGGCGCCGGGAGCGGCCCGGAACACCACCGGCACGGTGCCGGTGAGCGTGCCGAACTCGTCGACGGCAGTCGGGGGCATCGGGCAGGTCGTCGAGGTGCCCGCGGTGACGCACCCGGCGGGGAAGCTGGCGGTGGCCACGCCGGCCAGACCGGCCAGATCGATGCTCACCCGGGGCTCGGTGGCGCCGGTGCTGGTCAGGGTCAGCGAGACCGTCCGGGCGGGAGCGCCGGGACCGCCGACCGTCACGTCTTCCAGCCAGGCGTTGACCCAGCCGGGGTCGTCGACCGCGAGGGCGGGTGCTGCCGTCGCACCGACCCCCGCGGCGGTCACGACCAGCGCGGTGAGCCCGCGCAGGAGCCGGCCACGCGTAACGCGCACAGATCTCATCGATCTCCTTGGTGAGGGTGAGCCGGTCGGAAGAGGCCGGGGTTGCTGCGACCCCGACCCGACCGGCACCCCTGATCCTAGAGATCACCTGTGACAGTTCTCGATCCGTCGATCGGTGCGCGACCACCGTCGAAACGGGCCCCGCCGCGCGGCTGCGACCCGGGTCGCCAGAGGCGCAACGCCCGCTCGACCTGGATGGTGACCTGATAGGACACCTCGGGCAGGTCGACCAGCTCGATCCGCTCGCCCCGCAGCGCCACCTGCGCGTGCAGCTCCCGGGCGATGGTGTCGCGCAGCTCGACCAGCAGGGGCGACAACCCGTCCGGGTCGCCGACCACGTACGCGTCCGACATGCCTCCAGCCTGCGCTGCGGTTCGGCCGTTGCGCCAGGACCGGTGAGATGTGTCCGCAGGGCTTGACCCGGCTTGATCCACACCACATCGGGGATGTGGGGGTGTCACGCGGCCGGCATACCGCCACCTCGCCGATGTGGTGTCGATCAAGGGTCGCAGCGGCGACGATCTGGGGTGGGGTCAGCCGCCGAACCAGCCCGGCACGTCGAGGCGGAACCAGTTGGCCGAGGCCATCGTTCGCAGATCGTCCTCCAAGGCGGCGACGCGCTCCTCGCCCAGCGCCTCGGCCCACTGCTCGCGCAGCCGGTCGAAGGTCTCCGCCGAGCGGCGTAGCCCGTCGGCGCCGTGTTCGGTCACCCGGACCAGCCGGCGGCGGGCGTCGGAGGGATCGTAGACCCGTTCCAGGTAGCCGACGGCTACCAGCCGGTCGACCGTCTTGCCGGCCGCCTGTTTGGAGATGCCCAGCCGTTGGCCCAGCTCGGTGGCGGTCGTGCCGTGCACCCCGACGGCCTGCAACACGAAGCCGTGCAACGGGCGCAGCTCGGGGTGCCCCTGCCGGGCCAGTTCGGCGTGCAGGTCGTCGATCAGGGTGCGGAAACCGGCCAGCAGCAACAGCGGGAGCTGGAATCCGGGCCGGGCGGGATCAGAGGTTGCCATGTTCGACAACCACGTTTACTATTTCGTCAACCACGTTGACCATCTTACGGCGTACGCCGTGGAAGCAGGTAACCATGTCCGTCTTCACCGTCCACACCACCGAGACCGTGCCCACCGCCGCCCGCCGCAGCGTCGAGGGCGTGCGGGGCCGGTTCGGCTGGCTCCCCACCGCGGTGGCGCTGATGGCCGAGTCGCCACAGCTGCTCAGCGGCTTCCTGGCCGCCAGCGCGGGCTTCGAACAGACCAGCCTCGCGCCCGTGGAGCGGGAGGTGGTCATCCTGACCGTCTCCACCTCCCACGAATGCCACTTCTGCGTGGCCCTGCACGCCGGCAAGATCACTGAGATCGGCGCGAGCGCCGCGCTGATCACCGCGCTGCGCGCCGGCGCGGAGCTGCCCGAGCCGCGGCTGGAGGCGCTGCGCCAGTTCACGCTTGCCGTGCTCACGCACCACGGCGCGGTGCCCGACGAGGAGCTGGAGGCCTTCCTGGCCGCCGGCTACCAGCCCCGGCAGGCGCTGGACGTGGTGCTGGGCGTCGGGGCGTACACCATGTCGACCTTCGCCAATCGGCTCACCCGCGCGCCGCTCGACCCGCCGCTGGCCGCCCACGCCTGGACGCCCGCCGCCTGACCGGTCATTTCGCGCCGAGGAAGTCGCGCAGCAGGGCCAGCATCTCGTCCGGGCGTTCCTCGTACAGCCAGTGCCCGCAGTCGTCGATCACCTCGCCGCGGACCGTGTCGGCGTACCGGCGGACCTGCTCGGCGACCTGTCCACCGAGGCTGGCCGACGCGCCGACGGCCAGCACCGGCATCGTCAGCTTCGCGGCCCGGTACGCCGCGTTGTCGACGATGTCCTGATCGAACGCCCGGAAATAGGCGAAGCTGGCCCGCAGGTGCGCCGGGTCGCGCAGGTGGCGGGCGAACTCCTCGATGTCGGGCGCGGCGATGCTGCCCTTGCGCACCATCAGGGCATCGGTGAACCGGTCCACCCAGAGCGACTCGCGCCCCCGGACCAGCTCCTCCGCGAGCCCGTTGCCGATCGAGAAGAAGCCGAAGTTCCACACCCCCGGCCCGGCGGCGGTGAGCGCGGGGAACGTGTAGATGCTCTCGTCGGGGATCGGCGCCTCGGTGAGCGCCAGCCGGCTCACCCGCTCCGGATGGGCGGCGGCGTACGCGTACGCCACCATCGTCCCGAGGTCGTGCCCGACCACCCGCAGGTCACCGGTCAGGCCGAGCTGGTCGAGCAGTCCGTGCAGGTCGGCGGCGACGGTCTTCTTGTCGTAGCCACCGGCTGGGGCGTCGCTGGCCCCGAAGCCGCGCAGGTCGGGCGCGACCACGTCGAAGGAGCGCCCCAGCTCGGGCAGCAGGTGCCGCCACATGTGCGAACACTGCGGATAGCCGTGCAGCAGCACCAGTGGCGGGCCGCTGCCGCCCCGGACGTAGTTCAGGGTGATCTCGCCGACCCGTGCCCGTTGCTCGGTGAACCCCGCCGGCACCGTTTCGCCGCCCATCGCTGCCTCCATCCGCCGGCTTGAGACTCGCGATACCCCGATATGGCCGTTGGATGCTGACTCAGCGTCGTGAGTTCGCTACCTTGCGGCAGGCGGGCCGATGTGGTCCTTCATTCCTGGCGGGAGGTGGGCGAATGGCCCCAGTGGTGTCGACGGTGGCGATGATCCGGGACCAGCTCCGGCGGTCGCGGCTCGCGGCCGGCATGAGTCAGGAGGAGTATGGCAAGCGGGCGCACTACTCACCCTCAATGGTGTCGGCGGTCGAGTTGGGCCAGACCGTGCCCAACCTGGCGTACCTGACCCGGGCCGACGAGGTGCTCGACACCGGAGGGCTGCTGGTCTCGCTGCGCGAGCTGGGCCGGCGGGACGGTGAGCCGGTCTGGTTCCGGCCCTGGTTGGAGGTCGAGCGCGTCGCCACCCAGTTGCGCTGCTTCGAGTCGACGATGATTCCCGGCCTGTTACAGACCGCCGACTACGCCCGCGCGGTGTTCCGGCTCGACCTGGGGCTCACCGCCGAGAGGGTGGAGGAGTTGGTGGCCGCCCGGCTGGAGCGGCAGGTGATCCTCGACCGGGAGCACCCGCCGCAGCTCACCGCCGTGATCGACGAGGCCGCGTTGCGGCGCTTCGCGGAGGGCTGCGCCGGAGTGTTGGCCGATCAACTCCGGCACCTGGTGGCGTGCGCCCGTCGGCCACGCATCCGGGTGCACGTGCTGCCGCAGGCGGTCGGGCTGCACGCCGGCCTGTTCGGGCCGTTCATCCTCGGTCGCACCGCCGACGGCAGCTGGCTCGGCTTCCTCGACAACCAGACCGGCGGCACCGCCGTCGACGAGAACAACGAGGTGGCGACCCTGCTCGGAAGGTGGGAGAGTCTGCGCAGTGACGCGCTGCCCCGGCAGCAGTCCATCGACCTGCTCGAGGAGATCGTGAAGCCATGGATCTGACCGGAGCCCGCTGGCACAAGTCCACCCGGAGCGGCAACAACAGCGGCGCCTGCGTCGAGGTCGCCGACAACCTGCCCGGCCGGGTGCACGTCCGTGATTCCAAGGACCGCGACGGTGGCGTGCTGACCTTCAGCCCGGCCGCGTGGCGCGCTTTCGTCGACCTGGCCCGCACCGACTGACCCGCCACCGGGCGCGCGTGCCGGCCACCGATCGTCCGTCTACCTGCGCCTGGTCGCGCTGACCGCGACGCGCGCCAGGTCCACCCCACGCTCGGAGCGCCCGTGACTGACAGGCGGGTGGTCAGCGGAGCTGACAACGAGTAACTCAACTCCAGTAGCGCGGGACACCGGCGCAGCCGCCCGCACCAGGTGCTCGTCGCAAGATCCGCACAACATCAGGGATGTTGGTGTCTCCAGCGTGTCGGAGGCAGCAACATCCGGGAAGTTGCGCGGATCTTGGGCGCGGGCGCGGGGCGGGCGCACCCGGCCGTCGTGGGTGTCACAGCACCCGCTGTGGGTCGCCCCGGACCCGGTGCGGGAGACTGGGCGTCATGGCGGCTCGTGGCTTCCCGTACACCGATCTCAAGGACTTTCTCGCGGCGCTGGAGCGCGCGGGGGAGCTGCGCCGGGTCGACGTGCCCGTCGACCCGACCCTGGAGATCAGCGAGGTGGTCACCCGGACGGTGCGGGCCGGCGGGCCGGCGCTGCTCTTCGAGCACCCCACCCGGGGCGAGATGCCGGTGGCGATCAACCTGTTCGGCACCGAGAAGCGGATGGCGATGGCCCTCGGCGTCGACTCGCTGGACGAGATCGGCGAGCGGATCGGCGCCATGATCAAGCCGGAGCTGCCGGTCGGTTGGTCCGGCATCCGCGAAGGCCTCGGCAAGGTCATGCAGCTCAAGTCGCTGCCCCCACGCAAGGTCAAGACCGCGCCCTGCCAGGAGGTCGTCTACCGGGGCGACGACGTCGACCTGGGCCGCCTGCCGGGGCTGCAGGTCTGGCCCGGCGACGGCGGGATCTTCCACAACTACGGGCTGACCCACACCAAGCACCCGGAGACCGGCAAGCGCAACCTGGGCCTCTACCGGCTCCAGCAGCACGGCCGCAACACCCTCGGCATGCACTGGCAGATCCACAAGGACTCCACCGCGCACCACGCGGTCGCCGAGCGGCTCGGCCAGCGCCTGCCGGTCGCGATCGCGATCGGCTGCGACCCCGTCGTCTCGTACGCGGCAAGCGCGCCGCTGCCCGGCGACATCGACGAATACCTGTTCGCCGGGTTCCTGCGCGGCGAACGGGTGGAGATGGTCGACTGCCTCACCGTCCCGTTGCAGGTGCCGGCGCACGCGCAGATCGTCCTGGAGGGCTACCTGGAGCCCGGCGAGCGGCTGCCCGAGGGCCCGTTCGGCGACCACACCGGCTTCTACACGCCGGTCGAGCCATTCCCGGTGCTGCACATCGAGGCGATGACCATGCAGCGCGACCCGGTCTACCACTCGATCGTCACGTCGAAGCCGCCGCAGGAGGACCACGGCCTCGGCAAGGCCACCGAGCGGATCTTCCAGCCGCTGCTCAAGCTGATGATCCCGGACATCGTCGACTACGACCTGCCGGCCGCCGGGGTGTTCCACAACTGCGCGATCGTCTCCATCCGCAAGCGCTACCCGAAGCACGCGCAGAAGGTCATGAACGCGATCTGGGGCGCGCACCTCATGTCGCTCACCAAGCTGATCGTGATCGTCGACGAGGACTGCGACGTGCACGACTACAACGAGGTCGCCTTCCGCGCGTTCGGCAACGTCGACTATGCCCGTGACCTGCTGCTGACCGAGGGACCGGTGGACCACCTCGACCACTCGTCGTACCAGCAGTTCTGGGGCGGCAAGGCAGGCGTCGACGCGACCCGCAAGCTGCCCACCGAGGGCTACACCCGAGGCTGGCCGGAGGAGATGACCATGGCCCCGGAAGTCGCGGCCCTGGTCGACAAGCGCTGGAAGGAGTACGGGATCTGATGGCCGTCCTCGACGCACCGGTGGAGAAGCCGGGCCGGGTCAAGTCCTTCCTCAAGCTCGTCGCGATCGAGCACTCGGTGTTCGCGCTGCCGTTCGCGTACCTGTCGGCGCTGACCGCCATGCAGGTGAACGGCGGGCACGTGCGGTGGCTCGACCTGCTGCTGATCACCGTGGCGATGGTCGGCGCGCGGACGTTCGCGATGGCCGCCAACCGGATCCTCGACCGGCGCATCGACGCCCGGAACCCGCGTACCGCCGGACGGGAACTGGTCACCGGGGCCGTGAGCGTGCGCACGGCCTGGACCGGCGCGGCCGTCGCGCTCGTGGTGTTCCTCGTCGCTGCCGCGCTGCTCAACCCCCTCTGCCTGGTGCTGGCGCCGCTCGCCGTGGTGCCGCTGGTCGTCTACCCGTACGGCAAGCGGTTCACCAACTGGCCGCACGCCATCCTCGCGATCGCCCAGGCGGTCGGCCCGGTCGGCGCCTGGCTCGCGGTCACCGGCACCCTGGACGGCTCCTGGCCGGCCTGGCTGCTCGGCGCGGCGGTCGGCCTGTGGATCGGCGGCTTCGACCTGATCTACGCCTGCCAGGACTCCGAGATCGATCAGGAGATCGGCGTGCACAGCGTGCCCGCCCGGTACGGCAGGCGCTTCGCCCTGCACGCCTCCACGGTCGCGCACGTGGTGACGTTCGCGCTGTTCATCTGGTTCGGCGCGCTGGTCGGCTTCGGCTGGCTCTGGTGGATCGGGCTGGCGTTGACAGCTGTCGCGTTCGGCTACCAGCACCTGGTGGTCAGCCCGACCGACCTCAGCAAGGTCAACCGGGCGTTCTTCACCGCCAACGGCTTCGTCGGCATCGCGCTGTTCGTGTTCGCCCTGCTCGACCTGGTGATCCGCCTCAACCTGCGCGGCTAGGCGTTGGTCGGGTAGCGGGCGCTCTCCAGCGTCCAGTCGACGGTGCCGCGCACCGCGTACGCGACCCCGTCGAGATGGTCGATGACCGCCTCGTCCAACGCCGGCCCGAACGACGGCACGGCGGCGCGCAGCGCCACGAACTGTCGCATCGACTCCCGCCAGCGCTCGGCCACCCGGTCGACCGCCTCCGCCGCCGACACGCCCTGCTCGGCCTGCGTGGCCAGGACCAGGTTGTGCCCGCCCGAGGTGGCCCGGTCTCGCTCCAGGGAGGCGACGTCGTTGTACCAGGAGAGCAGGTCGTTGCCGGTGCGCGCGATCTGCCGCAGCAGCGGGTGGTGGTAGACCGGGTCGGGCAGCGGTCGGCCGCTGACGAACTCCACCAGCGGGTACGACACCTCCGCCGCCGACGTTTCCCGGCGCAGCTCGACGTACTCGCCGACGCTGGGTCGGCGGCCGGCCTCCTTGTTGACCGCCTCCCGCCAGGTGCCGTCGAGGTGCCGGGCCACCGCGTCGGCGAAGCGCAGCCGCCACCGGGCCGGCATCCGGCGGCGCGGCTCCCGCCAGGCCAGCACCAGCAGCCGCCGCAGCGGACCGGTCAGGCCGCCGTGCCGCAGCCGGGGGCCGTCGCGCAGCAGTGCCAGCGTGCCGTCGCGCAGCGCCCGGATCTGCGCCGGATCGAGCCGGTTCGGCCCGTCGCACGCGTCGTCGACGAGGAAGAACCACGTGAAGAGAGCGGTCAGCACCCGCAGGTCGGCTTCGCTGGCGTCCGGGTAGAGCCGCCCCGCGTACCGCGCGAAGCCGCCCCGGGCCAGCCGGTGCAGGGCAGCATCGTCCAGCGGCAGACCCAGCTCGGGCAACAGACCGAGCAACCACTGTTGGACCCGGTCCGCATGCGGTGAGAGCCGGGCAGGAATCGGGCACTCAGCGCGCAGCGCCCAGAGGACCTCGCCGGTCGTCACCCCTGCCTCCCGCGCGATCTGCTTCCGGCGCGAATCGCCACCGGCAGCATGTCAGGTCGCCGGGACGAGCAGATACCCGCCCGGACATCTCGGACGGCTCGCGTCGAGGGGATCGCGGGGGTGCCCACCGGCGTGCGACGCCGACCAGGCAGGCTGAGGGCATGCGGGAACCATGGGTGGTCGGAGTCTCCGGAGCCTCCGGCACGCCGTACGCGGCGGCAGTCATCGGCGGGCTGCTCGACGCGGGCGAGCCGGTGGACCTCATCGTGTCCCGGGCGGCACGGCTCACCGTGCTCGACGAGACCGGACGGTCGTTCCGCGACGCGCACTGGGCCGAGGACCTCGCCGCCTGGCTCGGCCGGGACCTGACCGACGCGGACGTACGGCACTGGCCGGCGGGTGACCTGGCGGCCGGGCCCAGCAGCGGCTCCTACCGGGTCCGCGGAATGGCAGTGGTGCCCGCGAGCACGGCGGCCTGCGCGGGCATCGCGATCGGGCTCTCCAAGGACCTGCTGCAACGCGCCGCCGAGGTCAATCTCAAGGAGCGTCGACCGGTGGTGGTGGTGCCCCGGGAGACGCCGGTGACCCGCAGTCACCTGGAGCATCTCATCGCGTTGCACGACGCCGGCGCTGTGGTGCTCCCGGCCAGCCCCGGCTTCTACGGCGCGGGCGCGGCGGCCAGCGCGCAGCAACTTGTCGATTTCGTGGCCGGCAAGGTGCTGGACGCTCTCGGCGTGCCACACACCCTGTTCCGCCGCTGGTCCGGCCAGCTCGGCGCGGCCCGGGGCTGAGCCGTCGGCTCAGCCCGTTCGGCCCGGCCGCCGCACGGGTCGTCGCAGCGGGACGCGGACCGGACTGATGTCCGGTCCGCCTGACGTTGTCCGCACCAGTTCAGTACATGCCGGCGTTGGCCGGACCCGGCCCGGTGGAGGCAGCCGGACCCACGTTGCGTGGCTTTCCGACCTCGTCCACCTCGTCCAGCATGCCCTCCCCCTCAAGCAGGGCCCGCACCTCGGATTCCCGAAACCGGCGATGCCCGCCTGGAGTCCGGATGCTTCCTATCCGGCCGGCCGCCGCCCATCTCGTCACAGTTTTCGGGTCCACCCGAAACAGCGCGGCGACCTCACCCGGTGTCAGCAGGCGATCTCCAGTGTCCACAGCCCCCTCCTCGCGTCGACGAAGCCCCTGGCTGAACACACTGCCCCCGGCTGGTGCGAGCCCAGAGCCGTCATGAGGGACGTATGGCAATTACAGCACCAGGGACCTGGCCTGTCCGCCAAACGCGAAAAATGCACTGAGTGGGAAGTTAGTAAATGGTACTGGTGCAACCCCTACCTAGACCGTCAGTTTATGAACAGTTACTCACTGTTCTGACCAACGGATGCCGAAGGCATCGCGTTACGCCCAACCCGTTAAGGTCACTCTCCGTGGACGCCATCGACCTGAGCCTCGTCGACCTGCTGCGGGGCAACGCCCGCCTCTCGTACGCCGAGCTTGCCCGGCAGGTGGGCCTCTCCGCCCCCGCCGTGCACGAACGCGTCGGCAAGCTGGAGAGCAGCGGCGTGGTCCGGGGCTACCGCGCGGACGTCGAACCCGAGGCGATCGGGCTGGGCGTCACGGCGCTCATCGGCATCGTCGAGGACTCCGGCGCGGACTCCGACGACATGCTGGAGTCGCTGCGGGTGCTGCCCGAGATCGAGTCCTGCTACTTCATGGCCGGCGTCGAGTCGTTCCTGCTCAAGGCCCGGGTCGGCACGATCGCCGAGCTGGAGCAGCTCATCGTGCGGCTGAACCGGACCCCCGGGGTCGCCTCCACGCGCACCGCCATCGCCCTCTCCACCAAGTGGGAGAACCGCCCCCAGGCGGTCGGCCCGCAGCCCGCCTGACCCTGCTGCGCCGCGTACCCCTGGTGTCGTGCCGCGCACGGCGGTAGCGTGCGCCGATGACCTCGCCGGAACGCGGCGCGGCAGTGGTGACCGGGGCCGCCGGCGGCCTGGGCCGCGCCGTCGCCGCAGCGCTGCACGCCGACGGCTGGTCGGTGCTGCTCACCGACCTCGACCCGGCCGCGGCGGCGGCAGCCGCCGTGCCGTTCGGTGGCTGGTCGGCCGCACTGGACGTCCGCGACGAGGCCGCGTGCGCCGAGATCGCGGCGCACGCCGCAAGCCGGGGCGGCCTCGGCCTCTGGGTCAACAACGCCGGCATCCTGGTCACCGGCCCCTCCTGGGAGCACGACGGGCCGACCCGCCGCCGCGTGCTCGACGTCAACGCGCTCGGCGCCATGAACGGCACACTCGCCGCGCTGGCGGTGATGCGCGACCAGGGCCACGGCCACGTCCTGAACATCGTCTCGCTGGCCGGGCTCATCGCCGCACCCGGCGAGACGGTGTACGCCGCCAGTAAGCACGCACTGCTGGCATTCAGCCTCGGCACCCTGTCCGACCTGCGGATGGCCGGGTACCGGCGGGTGCACGTCTCCTGCCTCTGCCCGGACGGCATCTGGACCCCGATGCTGCACGACCGGCTGGACGATCCGGGCGCGCTGGCCTCGTTCACCGGGTCGATGCTGACCCCGCAGCGGGTGGCCGCCCGGGCGGCCCGGCTGGCCCGCCGGCCCCGCCCGGTGGTCAGCCTGCCCCGCTGGCGGGGCGCTCAGGTCCGGCTCCTGGACGCCCTGCCCCGACTCGCCGTCGGACTGAATCCTCTCGTTGAGGCCGTGGGTCGGGCCGGGCAACGCCGACAGTCACGCCGGTCGACGCCTCCGGACCGCGGCTGAGCGCCGCTGGCCTGCTTGCTAGGTTTCCCGCGTGACTCATCTCGACCGGTGCGACGAGGCCAGCCGCAGCTGGGTGACCGAGGCGATCGCGGCCGTCGAGGCGGACGCGAACCGCTCGGCCGACACCCACCTGCTGCCGTTCCCCCTGCCCCGGGCCTGGGGAATCGACCTCTACCTCAAGGACGAGTCGTCCCACCCGACCGGCTCGCTGAAGCACCGGCTGGCCCGTTCGCTGTTCCTCTACGGCCTCTGCAACGGTTGGATCGGGCCGCGCACCACGATCGTCGAGGCGTCCTCCGGCTCCACGGCGGTCTCCGAGGCGTACTTCGCCCGGATGCTCGGGCTGCCGTTCATCGCCGTGATGCCCGCCTCCACCTCGCCCGAGAAGATCACGCAGATCGAGTTCCAGGGCGGCCGCTGCCACCTGGTGGACGACCCGGCGAGCGTCGTGGTCGAGGCCCGCTGGCTGGCCGAGGACTCCGGCGGCCACTTCATGGACCAGTTCACGTACGCCGAGCGGGCCACCGACTGGCGGGGCAACAACAACATCGCCGAGTCGATCTACGCGCAGCTGGGGCTGGAACGCCACCCCATCCCGGCGTGGGTCGTCGTGGGCGCCGGCACCGGGGGCACCAGCGCCACCATCGGCCGGTACGCCCGCTACCGCCGCCTGGCCACGAAGCTCTGCGTCGTCGACCCGGAGAACTCCGCCTTCTATCCGGCCTGGCTGGCCGCCGACTGGTCGGTACGCACCGGCAGGGGCTCCCGCATCGAGGGGATCGGCCGGCCCACCGTCGAGGCGTCCTTCCTGCCATCGGTCGTGGACCGGATGGTCCAGGTGCCGGACGCCGCCTCGCTGGCCGCGATGCGCGCCGGCTCGGCGGTGCTCGGCCGGCGGGTGGGCGGTTCCACCGGCACCAACCTGTGGGGCGCCTTCGGCCTGATCGCCGAGATGCTCGCCGAGGGTCGGACCGGCTCGGTGGTCAGCCTGATCTGCGACGCCGGTGACCGGTACGCCGACACGTACTACTCCGACGACTGGGTGGCCGCCCAGGGGCTCGATCTGGCACCCCATGCCGCGACCATCGAGCGCTTCCTGACCACCGGCGCCTGGCCCGCCTGAGCAGCGCGTTCCCGCCCGCAGTCGCGCGGGCGCTGGCCTGCGAGCGAGCCCGGTCTGGGCTGTCGGCCCGGTCACCGTGGGTCGATGCGCTCCGCCAGACCGGGGTAGCGCACCACGTAGCCGTCGGCGTCCAGGTCGATGTCCGCCGTGAAGGTGCCGCTGGCGAACCGGACCCGGCCCGGCCCGAGCCCCGTGTAGATCTGCTCGGCCGGCACCACCTCCAGGCCGGGCAGCAGCACCCACGCGACGGTGATCCGGCGCGGCATGTCGGCCGGCCCGCTGGTCAGCCCGAGCCGGCGCACCGGCACGGCATTGAACAGCGGCGAACCGCTCAGATCGACGTCGAGCGCCTCGGCCAGGCGATCCGGATCGTCGGTGCCCGGCAGGCCGGACCGGGGATGCCCGGCCCTGGTCAGCGCCGCGTCCAGGTCGCCCTGCTCGGCGGTGGTCACCCGCCACCGGGACGCCGCCCGCTCCAACGTCACCCGGCGCAGCCAGCCCGACCCCTCGGCCTCGACCTCGACCCGGGCGGTGCTCCAGTCGGGCGCCGTGGCCAGCCGGTAGCGGGCGGTGAACGGAATCGGGTCCACGGCGAGCAGCGTGCCCCGCGCCGCCAACCCGTCGCCGTCGGTGAACAGAGCCTGCTCACTGCCGGCGGTGTCCGTCCGGGACCAGAAGATCGACTTCGCCATGGTCGCCATGAGCCGGACGTTACGCGACCGGACCGACATCGGCCACGGCATGCGAGAACGCCGCCGCGAAGCGTGCGCTCCGCGACGGCGTTCCGGTGGATCAGTGGATCAGTGGGTACGCGCCGCCGGCCGGCCGCCGAAACCGCGACGGTCGTCGCGCGGCCGGTCGTCCCGACCGCGGCCCTCGGAGCGGTAACCACCCCGGGTGTCCCGGTCGGCGAAACGCCGCTCACCGGCCGGCCGGTCACCCCGGTCAGCCTGCGGCCGGTCGCCGAAGCGCCGCTCGCCGGTGGGCCGGTCGCCGGTGGGCCGGTCGCCGGTGGGCCGGTCGCCGGTGGGCCGGTCGCCGTACTGCCGGTCACCCTGCGGGCGGTCGCCGTAGCGGCGCTCGCCCTGCGGGCGGTCCCCGTACTGCCGGTCGCCCTGCGGACGGTCGCCGAAGCGCCGCTCGCCGGTCGGCCGGTCGCCGTACTGCCGGTCACCCTGCGGACGGTCGCCGTAGCGGCGCTCGCCCTGCGGACGGTCGCCGTACTGCCGGTCGCCCTGCGGGCGGTCGCTGAAGCGGCGCTCGCCGGTGGGCCGGTCGCCGTAACCCCGGCTGTCCCGATCGGCGTAGCGGCGCTCGCCCTGCGGTCGGTCGCCGTACTGCCGGTCGCCGGTGGGGCGGTCGCCGTAGCGGCGCTCGCCCTGCGGCCGGTCGCCGTAGCGGCGCTCGCCCTGCGGCCGGTCGCCGTAGCGGCGCTCGCCACTCGGCCGGTCACCGAAGCGGCGCGGGCCCCCGGAACGGTCGTCGAAGCGGCGTGCGCCGCCGGAGCGGTCACCGAAGCCGCGAGGCTCCGCCTCCAGGCGAACCGGGACGCCGCTGGGCTCGCGGGCACCGATCAGCTCGGCCAGCGCCGGGTCGCCGAGCCGGACGCGGGTCTCGGCCGGCTCCACGCCGGCCTTCTCCAGCATGGCGAGGGTGGTACGACGCTGCTTGGGCAGCACCAGCGTGGCGACCGCGCCGGACTCGCCGGCCCGGGCGGTACGGCCGGCGCGGTGCAGGTAGTCCTTCGGGTCCTTCGGGGGGTCGACGTGCAGCACCAGGGTGACCCCGTCGACGTGGATGCCCCGGGCTGCCACATCCGTGGCGACCAGGACGTTCATCCGGCCCTCACGGAACTCGGCAAGGGTCTTGGTCCGCATCCGCTGGGTCTTGCCCCCGTGCAACCCACCGGCCCGTACGCCGACCGCCGCGAGCTGCTCGACGAGCCGGTCCACACCCAGCTGGGTGCGGGCGAAGACCATGGTCCGCCCGTCGCGAGCGGCGATCGACGCGGCCACCGGGAACTTCTCGTGCGGCGGGATCAGGAGCATGTGGTGATCCATGGTGGACACCGACGCGGTGGACGGCGCGGTGGAGTGGGTCACCGGGTCGTTCATGAACCGCTTGACCAGCGCGTCGACGTCACCGTCGAGGGTGGCCGAGAAGAGCAGTCGCTGACCGTTGGCCGGCGTCTTCGCCAGCAGTTCGGTCACCTCGGGCAGGAAGCCCATGTCGGCCATCTGGTCGGCCTCGTCGAGCACCGTCACCTCGACGTCGTCGAGCTGGCAGATGCCCCGCTCGATGAGGTCGCCGAGCCGACCCGGGGTCGCCACGATGATTTCCACGCCGCGCCGCAGCGCGTCGATCTGGCGGTCGTACGGAACACCGCCGACGGCGGTCTTGAGGAAGATGCCGACGGACTTGCCCAGCGGCACCAGGGCGTCGTTGACCTGCATGGCCAGCTCGCGGGTGGGCACCAGGACCAGGGCGCGCGGACGCATCGGCCGGGCCCGGTTGCGGTTGGCCAGCCGGGCGATCATCGGCAGACCGAAGGCGAGCGTCTTACCCGAACCGGTCTGCCCGCGGCCCAGCACGTCGCGGCCGGCGAGCGCGTCCGGAACGGTGGCCCGCTGGATCTCGAACGGGCTGGTGATGCCCTGCTGCGCCAGCGCGCGGACCAGCGGCTCGGGCAGGCCGAGAGCGGCGAAGCTCATCGGCTCGGTGGTCTCGGTCGGCTCGGCCTGCGCGGTCGCTGCCGGCGCGGTGCCGGCCTCGCTCGGGGCGACGTCGAGCTGCTCCCGGGCGGTGTCGGCCGCCGGGACTGAGTTGTAAACGGACGTAACGGTGCTGGGGTCAGCAGAGGTGGTCAACAAATGCCTTTCGAGCGGGGCGCATCTTCGCGATGGCCTGCCGCGGCTGTGCCGCCGGATCGCCCGCAAGATCGCCCAGGGGCGCGCACCACGCGCGCCGGGTCAGTGATCTCGACCAGTGTACGGCGGTTCGGCGAAGCCGCCAGCCGGTTGACCGACGGTAGTGGGCGGACTCACGGACCGGCGAACCCGTCCGGTCGCCGGATCAGCCGTTGAGCACGCCGCCCACCAGGCCGTCCAGGGCGTCGTTCGCGAGCAGAACGACGAGCACGCTGATCCCCACCAGCAGCGCCAACGCGGCGATCAGGACGATCACCACCCGGGTGTTTCGCGACCGCTCGGCCGGCGTGTCCGACCAACCCTGGGCGAGGATGTGCCCGGTCAGCGAGCCGGAATTCTCCACCGCCGCGTTGGCCGGCAGGGCGATCGTGGCGAACCCCGGGCCCTCACCGCCGCCGTAGACGGTGCCCGCCAGGTCGGTGCCGCCGTCGCGCCTTCCGGCGGGCGGGCCCGCCGGCGCGTCGCGCCGGGCAGCGCCGCCCGGCGGCGTGGTCGTCCGGTAACCCGTGCCACCGGCCGCCGGCGTGCCGGCGGTGGACGGTGGCCAGCTCGGCAACGCGGGCGCGGGCACCACAGGTGGGGCCGAGACGGGAACCTCGGCCCGGGTGCTGCTCGTGGCCGACGACGTGGCCTCCGACGCCCGTGCGCCACTCGGGGCAGACGACGTGGCACCCGACGTCCAGGCACTGCTCGGGGTCGACGACGTGGCACCCGACGTCCGTGCGCTGCTCGGGGCCGACCAGGCGGCCTCCGACGTCCATGCGCCGCCCGAAGCCGACGGTGCGGCATCCGGCGACGGCTGTGTCCCGGTCGGGGCGGCGTGCGGGGCGCTGACGGCCCGCGGTGCGGCGTCGGTCATGGACGGCCAGGCGGCCGGCGGCGCGGAGACCGGGGCGGTGGCCCGTACGCCCGGCGTGCCGATCGTCGCCGGGAACGGCGGGAATGGTGGCGCCGGCATCGGACCGGGCGGCGGCGGTGGCGCGGGCACCGGAG
>NZ_MUZA01000046.1 GCF_021442385.1 Micromonospora sp. MH99 | reverse complement strand
CGCAGTCGGCCCCGCCGTTCCAGGCCGCTCCGCAGTCGGCGCCGCCGTTCCCGCAGTCCGCGCCGCCGGCCAACCCCGCCCCGCAGTCGGCGCCGCCCGCGCCGCCGTTCGGGCAGCCGCCGTCGGCCGACCCGACGCAGACGATCCCGCGCCAGTCCGCCGAGCCGGCCTCCGCCGATCCCACCCAGGTCTTCGGGCGCCCGGCCGACCCCGACGCCGACCGCACCCAACACATCAACCCCGACCAACCCCGCTAACCTCCGCGGCCTCGTTGATCATGAGGTTGTTGCCGGCGGCACGGCGTGTCGTGGCGATAACTTCATGATCGACGGGGTTGGGCGCACCTCCCGGGGTGGTGCCGTTTCCCACGGTGCGGGCTGGGTCTGGTGGGTCGGGCTCGCGCTGCGCATAGGCTGAGTGGATGGTTGATCGCACCCACTCCGGTCCGAGCGAGGCGAGCGTGCGGCGGGCCCTGGGCCGGGCCGCGACCGGTCGCGCGCTGGACGTCGACGAGGCGACCGCGCTGCTCGCCGCCCGCGGCGACGCGCTCGACGAGCTGCTCCGGACCGCCGGGGGGATCCGCGACGCCGGGCTGCGTGACGCCGGGCGGCCGGGCGTGGTCACGTACTCGAAGAAGGTCTTCATTCCGCTGACCCGGCTCTGCCGGGACCGCTGCCACTACTGCACGTTCGCCACCGTGCCGCACCGGCTGCCGGCGCCGTTCCTGGACCGCGACGAGGTTCTGGCGATCGCGCGGGCGGGCGCGGCGCAGGGTTGCAAGGAGGCCCTGTTCACCCTCGGTGACCGGCCGGAGGAGCGCTGGCCGGCGGCCCGGAGCTGGCTCGACGAGCGCGGCTACGACTCCACTCTGGACTATCTGCGTGCCTGCGCGGTGGCCGTGCTGGAGGAGACGGGCCTGCTGCCGCACCTCAACCCTGGGGTGCTGTCCTGGTCGGAGCTGCAACGGCTCAAGCCGGTCGCGCCGAGCATGGGCATGATGCTGGAGACCACGGCCACCCGGCTGTGGTCCGAGCCGGGCGGCCCGCACTACGGCTCGCCGGACAAGGAGCCGGCGGTCCGGTTGCGGGTGCTCGACGACGCGGGGCGGGTCGGGGTGCCGTTCACCACCGGCATCCTCATCGGCATCGGCGAGACGCCGGCCGAGCGGGTGGACGCGCTGTTCGCGATCCGCCGCGCGCACCGGGAGTACGGCCACCTCCAGGAGGTGATCGTGCAGAACTTCCGCGCCAAGCCGGACACGGCGATGCGGGGCATGCCCGACGCGGAGCTGCACGACCTGGCCGCCACGGTGGCGGTGGCCCGACTGCTGCTCGGCCCGAAGGCCCGCATCCAGGCCCCGCCGAACCTCATCGCCGGCGAGTACGACCTGTTGCTGCGCGCCGGCATCGACGACTGGGGTGGCGTCTCCCCGCTCACCCCCGACCACGTCAACCCCGAGCGCCCGTGGCCGCAGATCGAGGAGTTGGCCCGGCACACCGAGCTGGCCGGGTTCACGCTGCGGGAGCGGCTGACCATCTACCCGGAGTACGTGCGCGCCGGTGACCCGTGGCTCGACCCGCGGCTGCTGCCGCACGTGAGCGCCCTCGCCGACCCGGCGACCGGCATGGCTGTCGAGTCGGCCCTCCCGCAGGGGCGTCCCTGGCAGGAGCCGGAGGAGACGTTCGGCGGGCGCACCGACCTGCACGCCACCATCGACACCACCGGCCGCACCGACGACCGGCGCGGCGACTTCGACAGCGTCTACGGCGACTGGTCCGAGGTCGCCGGCAAGGTCACTCCCGAGGCGGCGGCGCGGCGTGCGGGCGTACCGCCGGAGTCGACCGGCAGTGGCGCGGACCGTGACGTGGCGGCCGGGTTGCGGCTGGCGGCCGACGACCCGGCGGCGCTGCTCGATCCCCGGCACACCGACGCGGCGTTGGCGCTGTTCGGCGCGGACGGGCCGGCGCTGGACGAGTTGTGCCGGCTCGCCGACGACGTACGCCGCGACGCGGTCGGCGACGACGTCACCTACGTGGTCAACCGCAACATCAACTTCAGCAACGTCTGCTACGTGGGCTGCCGGTTCTGCGCGTTCGCCCAGCGTGAGCGGGACGCGGACGCGTACCGGCTCTCCGTCGACCAGGTCGCCGATCGGGCCGAGCAGGCGTGGGCGGCCGGCGCCAGCGAGGTGTGCCTCCAGGGCGGCATCGACCCGAAGATGCCGGTCACCGGGTACGCGGACATCGTGCGCGCGATCAAGGCCCGCGTGCCGGAGATGCACGTGCACGCGTTCTCGCCGATGGAGATCGTCACCGCCGCCGCGAAGGCGGGCGTGCCGGTGCGCGAGTGGCTGACCCAGTTGCGCGAGGCGGGGTTGGACACCATCCCGGGCACCGCCGCTGAGATCCTCGACGACGACGTGCGCTGGGTGCTCACCAAGGGCAAACTGCCGGCGGCCGCCTGGGTCGACGTCGTCAGCACGGCCCACGAGCTGGGCATCCGGTCCAGCTCCACGATGATGTACGGCCACGTCGACCACCCGGGGCAGTGGCTGGCGCACTTTAGGGTGCTGGCGGGCGTGCAGGACCGCACCGGCGGGTTCACCGAGTTCGTGGCCCTGCCGTTCGTGCACACCAACGCGCCGATCTACCTGGCCGGCATCGCCCGCCCGGGGCCGACCTGGCGGGAGAACCGGGTCGTGCACGCCATGTCGCGGCTGCTGCTGCACGGCCGGATCGACAACATCCAGTGCTCCTGGGTGAAGCTCGGCGACGAGGGCACCGTGGCGATGCTCCAGGGTGGCTGCAACGACCTGGGTGGCACCCTGATGGAGGAGACCATCTCCCGGATGGCCGGCTCCGACAACGGGTCGGCGCGTACCGAGGAGCAGTTGCGGGCCATCGCGAAGGCTGCCGGTCGTCCGGCGCGCAAGCGGTCGACTGCGTACGGTCACGCTCCGCGCTGAGGTCGAACCTTTTCTCGCCGCCGGCCGTACCACGCGGTGCCGGCGGCGGTCGCGGCGAGGACCGCCGCCGGTGTCCCCTTCAGGGGCCCGGCGGCGTCACCGTGACGGCACCGGACCCGTCCGTCACCGCGGGCGCGTACGCGCCACCGCCGGAAAGGTTGCCCATGACCAGTGATCAGCGGAAGCGGCAGTGGCCGCGACTGACCCGCCGGCAGACGTTGACCGCCGCGGCCAGCGCCACTCTCGGCGCCGCCGCGCTCACCGTGCCGGGCCTGTCGGCGGCGCAGAACGCGCCGGGCGCGGCGGGTCGGGCCGATGAGCCGATCGTCGTGCACCTGCGCGACGCCGCGTCCGGAACGATGGACGTCTTCGTCGGCGAGTCCCGGATCGAGGTACGCGACCGTGGCCTGGCGGACCGACTGCGGCGCGCAGCCCGGCGCTGACCCGCACCGTCCCGCCCCGCCATCAGTCCCCGCCCAGTGAGGTTGGTCCGCCATGTCTTCCCACCGCGAGGCCCCGGAGATAGCCAAGGATCCGGTCGCCGACAGCTCCGACCTTTACGCGTTCGTCAGCCCCGACAAGCCCGACACGGTCACGTTGATCGCCAACTACGTGCCCTTGCAGCTCCCGTCCGGCGGGCCGAACTTCTTCGAGTTCGGCGACGACGTGCGCTACGAGATCCACATCGACAACAACGGTGACGGTCAGCCCGACGTCACCTACCGGTTCGAGTTCACCACCGAGATCACCAACCCGAACAGCTTCCTCTACAACACCGGGCCGATCGAGTCGCTTGACAGCAGGAACTGGAACCGCCGGCAGTTCTACAGCCTGACCCGGGTGACCGACGGCCGGGAGCACCGCCTCGCGCACAAGCTGCCCTGCCCGCCGTGCAACGTCGGCCCGCTGTCCACCCCGAAGTACGCCGACCTCGTCCGGCAGGCCACCTACACCCTGTCGACGGGGGAGCGGGTCTTCGCCGGCCAGCGTGCGGACGGCTTCTTCGTCGACCTGGGGGCGATCTTCGACCTCGGCACGTTGCGGCCGTTCCAGCAGCTGCACGTCGCCGGTAAGAAGATCTTCAAGGCCGAGGGGGAGCCGGTCAACGCCACCGACCGGATGAACGTGCACAGCCTGGCCGTGCAGGTGCCGCTGAAGCAGGTGCGTCGCCGTGCCAGCCGGTACGACGGGGCCGACCCGGCGTCGGTGCTCGGCGTGTGGACGTCGGCGTCGCGCCGGCAGGTCCGGGTGCTCGGTGACCGGGTCGCGCAGGACACCTCCACCGGTCCGTTCACCCAGGTCTCCCGGCTGGGCAATCCGCTGTTCAACGAGGTCATCGTGCCGATGTCCAAGAAGGACCTGTGGAACTCGCTGCCACCGTCGGAGGACAAGCGGTTCGCCCAGTTCGTCGAGCGGCCCGAGTTGGCCGCGCTGCTGCCGGCCCTGTACCCGGACGTCTTTCCCAACCTGGACAAGCTCAACAAGTCGAAGAAGGCCCGTGCCGACCTGGTGGCGATCCTGCTCACCGGCGTACCGGCCGGGCTGATCGACGGCTTCACCAACGCCACCGGCGACGTGCAGGCCGACATGCTGCGGCTGAACACGGCGATCCCGCCGAACCGCAAGCCGGACCGGTTCGGGGTGCTCGGCGGCGACCTGGCCGGCTTCCCCAACGGGCGGCGGGTCGGCGACGACGTGGTGAGCATCGCGCTGCGGGCGATCGCCGGGTTGACCGTCCCACTGGTCGACAAGACGTTCCGCCCGGACGCGGCGGCCGCCGCGGTCACCCCGGGGTTGAGCGCCGCCGATGTGACCGCCCCGTTCCTCGCGAGCTTCCCCTACCTCGGTACGCCGTACGACGGGTTCAACAACCCGCCGGCGTCGTCCTGATCGTCGGCGAGGGGAGCGGCGGATGCACGAGCACACGTACGGGCCGTCGGAGACGGGGAGTGTCGTCCTCGAACTGGGTGGCGACACCGGCGCCCTGATCGTCTTTACGGGTCGGGATCTGCACGGCCGGGAGATCGAGATCAGCCGCGGCGATGATCGACGCGTCCACTCGGCGGTACGGGAGCGCCGGGTGCGGGACGGGTCGTTCCACAGTGCGGTCTATCCCGATCTTCCCGCCGGGATGTATACCGTCTGGTGGGACGAGGACACGTCCGCCGGCGTCGTTTCTGTCCATGGTGGAGGGATAGCCGAGTTCGTGTGGCCCAGCAGCGGTTTTGGGGCCACCGGCTGACCCCGGAGCGCCATTTTGCACTCGCACCCCGTCCACATCGTGGGCGGGGTGCGAATGCTGTCCACGGCTCGACGGGCGGTCTGCGCCGCGCCGCGTTAACCTGTCCCCCACCAAGATCAGCTTTGCGAGAGGGGGCTGGCGGTCTCCCGTCGGGGGGAGCGCCACGGCAGAAAAGTCGGGCAACTCGCCGGAGAGGGCGTTACTCGGCCGGGGTCTGAATCGATAGGGCAGGTTGCGAGGCTGGGACGGTCCTGGTGGCCGACCAGGGGTGTCGGGAGGGCGACTCCATTATCAAGTTTGGCTTGACGGCGCACGCATTACACGCGTGTAATTTGAATGGGGTTGTTCGCACGGAACGCAACAAAAGGGACCGGACGGACAAGCACGCCTTTCGCGTGGGGGGTTGCAGCGGCGATGACGCCGGTGCGCGACAAGGAGGCATTTGATGGACGGCCAGCTTGAGGTGGCCGACCTGCTCGGAAACGCGCCGGAGTGGCAGGAGCGGGCCTTGTGCTCGCAGACCGACCCCGAGGCGTTCTTTCCCGAGAAGGGCGGCTCGACCCGCGAGGCGAAGCGAATCTGCTCGCGCTGCGAGGTCAAGACCGAATGCCTCGAATACGCTCTCGGCCACGACGAGCGGTTCGGCATCTGGGGTGGGCTCTCCGAGCGGGAGCGGCGCAAGTTGAAGCGGCGGGCCGCCTGAGCGGTGCAGGGTCGGGGCGGTGGGGGCCGCCCGGCTCAGCCGTCGTACGGGCGCGCGGTTCGCTGGCGCGTACGGCTCAGGCCAGCTCGTCGGGATCGACCCCGAGCAGGTTCGCCACCTGCTCGATGATCACGTCGTGGACGAGGTCGGCCAGATCCTCGCGGTCCATGGCACGGAACTCCAACGGTCGCCGGTACAACACGATGCGCGGCGGCACCTCCTGGCGGCCGGGGCGGCCGGGCAGCAGCCGGGCCAGCGGCACCTCGCCGTCCTCCAGCACGTCGGAGTCGTAGACGTTCAGGTCCGGTGGGACGTCCTCGACGGCGAACTCGACACCGGCCAGCTCCTTGGCGAACCGCCGTTCCAGCGTCTCGACGGTGTCCAGCACCAGGTCGTCGAAGACCTCGGCCTTGGTCCGCGCCAACGGCACGGTCGCCGGCACCAGACGCCCGCGCAGGCCACGCCCGTGCCGGTCGCGGTGCGCACGCCGGCCGGGGCCGGGGCGGCGGTGTTCCGGGCTCGTCATGAGGCAAAGGGTAGTCCCCGTGCCGGGCCGGCCAGCGGCAGCGGCACTCCTCTGGCGCGGCGCGACCCGAACCGGGAATTGTGATCACCACGACGGGCGTGTCGCAACGCGAAGCGATGCGCCGGACCCGGTAATGGAGATACCCTGCCGCCGTGAGGTCACCACGGCGCTGCTCCCGTAACGGCTGCCCCCGGCAAGCGGTCGCCACATTGACCTATGTCTACAACGAGTCGACAGCAGTGGTGGGCCCGTTGGCGGCGTTCGCCGAGCCGCACACGTACGACCTGTGTGAGCAGCACGCCCGCAGCCTCACCGCTCCGCGCGGCTGGGACGTGGTGCGGCACGAGGGCGAGTTCGAGCCGCCCCCGCCGACCACCGACGACCTGGTGGCGCTCGCCGAGGCGGTTCGCGAGGCCGCCCGCCCGGCACCCCGCCCTCCGGAGCCCGACCAGGCCCACCCGGAAGGCCCCCACCAGACGGGCCGCCGTGGCCACCTCCGGGTGATCCCCCCGAACCACTGAACCCGGTCACTGCCCCAGGAGACGGGAGAGTGTCCTGGCGCGGCGGGAAGGTCGGTCGGTGCGGTTCTCGTGTGCGTCGGCGCTGGTCATGACGCGCAGGGCCGCGTTCATCGCCAGCCAGCGCAGGGGCTCCGGCTCCCACCCGGGGGAGCGGTGGTTGACCCAGGGCAGGCTCGTCAGCTCGCTGCGCTCGCCGCGGATCAGGTCGGCCAGGGTGCGGCCGGCGAGGTTGCTGGCGCCCACCCCGTCCCCGACGTAGCCGCCCGCCCAGGCCAGCCCGCTGGCCCGGTCGAAGCCGACCGAGGCGGCCCAGTCCCGGGCCACCCCGAGCGGACCGCCCCAGGCGTGGGTCACCGGGACGTCCGGCCCGAGCACCGGAAACAACTCGCCCAGAGTCCGTCGCAGCGCCGCGAAGACCCGTGGCTCCCGGTCCTGGCCGGGAGAGACCCGGGACCCGAAATGGTACGGAGCGCCGCGCCCGCCGAAGGCCAGCCGACCGTCCGCCGTCCGCTGGCCGTAGATGATCACGTGCCGGTGGTCGGAGAACGTCTCCCGATCCGCCAGGCCGATCCGCTCCCAGGCCTGTGCCGGCAGCGGCTCGGTGGCCACCATCAGCGAGTACACCGGCGCCACCGCGCGCCGCAGGCCGGGCAGCACGGGCGTGTACCCCTCGGTGGCCCGCACCACCACCGACGCCCGGACCGTCCCCGCCGGGGTGCGAGCCGCGCCGGCCCGGATCGCGGTCACCGTGGTCTGCTCGTGGATCCGCACCCCGAGGCGTTCCACCGCCCGCGCCAGAGCACGCACCAGCTTCGCCGGGTGCACTGCCGCGCAGTGCGGGGTGTACGTCCCACCGCGTACCCCCTCGGCGCCGCACCGGGCCGCGGCCTCGTCGGCGTCGAGGAGCGCCAGGTGGTCGGCGCCGAAGCCGAACGCGCGGGCCTCGTCCACGGCGGCCCGGGCCCGGGCGAGCTGCGGGCCGGTGCGGGCGAGCGTGACGGTGCCGCCGTCGGCCCAGTCGCAGTCGATCCCCTCCGCCGCGACCACCCGGCCCACGGCACGGACGGTGTCGTGCAGCGCCCGTTGCATGGCGACAGCCGCGTCGCGGCCGTGCCGGCGGGCCAGCCCGGTCAGTGACGTGGGAAAGAGCGCCGAGCACCAGCCGCCGTTGCGCCCCGACGCCCCGTACCCCGCGATCTCCCGCTCCAGGACGACGACCCGCAGCGTCGGATCGGCCCGGGCCAGGTGGTACGCCGTCCACAGCCCGGTGTAGCCGGCGCCCACGATCACCACGTCGGCGTCCGTGTCGCCGGGCAGCGCGGGTCGAGGGGTCAGCGGCTCGTCCAGGGTGGACAGCCAGTACGACAGGTCCTCGTAGCGCATGGTCAGAGCCGCGACCACGCCTCGGTCAGCACCGTGCGCAGGATCTGCTCGATCTCGTCGAAGTGCTGCTGCTCGGCGATCAGCGGCGGGGCGAGCTGGATGACGGGGTCGCCCCGGTCGTCGGCCCGGCAGTAGAGGCCGGCCTGGAACAGCGCCGTCGACAGGAAACCACGCAGCAGCCGCTCCGACTCGGCCTCGTCGAACGTCTCCCGGGTCGTCTTGTCCTTGACCAGCTCGATGCCGTAGAAGTAGCCGTCGCCCCGCACGTCGCCGACGATCGGCAGGTCGTACAGCTTCTCCAGGGTGGCCCGAAACGCGGTCTCGTTGGCGCGTACGTGCCCGACGAGGTCCTCGCGGGCGAAGACCTCCAGGTTGGCCAGGGCCACCGCGCAGGAGACGGGGTGGCCGCCGAACGTCACCCCGTGGGCGAACATGCCCGTCTCGGTGAGGAACGGCTCCATCAGCCGGTCGCTGGCGATCATCGCGCCGAGCGGGGCGTACCCCGAGGTGATGCCCTTGGCGGTGGTGATGATGTCCGGCTGGTAGCCGTAGCGGACGGCGCCGAAGTACTCGCCGAGCCGACCCCACGAACAGATCACCTCGTCGGAGACGAGCAGCACGTCGTACGCGTCGCAGATCTCCCGGACCCGCTCGAAGTAGCCGGGCGGGGGTGGGAAGCAGCCGCCGGAGTTCTGCACGGGCTCCAGGAAGACCGCGGCGACCGTGTCCGGCCCCTCCCGCTCGATGGCCCGGCCGATCTCCTCGGCGGCCCAGCGGCCGAACGCCTCCGCGTCGTCGCCGTGCTCGGGCGCCCGGTAGAAGTTGGTGTTCGGCACCTTGATCGCGCCGGGCACCAGCGGCTCGAAGTCGCTCTTGATGCCGGGCAGACCGGTGATCGACAACGCGCCCATCGAGGTGCCGTGGTAGGCGATGTACCGGCTGATCACCTTGTACTTGTTGGGCTGACCGGTGCGCTTGAAGTAGGCCCGGGCCAGCTTCCACGCCGCCTCGACGGCCTCGGAGCCGCCGGTGGTGAAGAAGACCCGGTTCAGGTCGCCGGGGGTGAGCGAGGCGATCTTCTCGGCCAGCTCGACGGCCTTCGGGTGCGCGTACGACCAGAGCGGGAAGTACGCCAGCTCGCCGGCCTGCTTGGCGGCGGCCTCGGCCAGCTCGGTGCGGCCGTGGCCGGCGTTGACGACGAACAGCCCGGCGAGCCCGTCGAGGTAGCGGCGGCCCTGCGCGTCCCACACGTACGCGCCCTCGCCGCGCACGATGGTCGGCACCTCGCCGGCGGAGTAGCTCGCCATCCGGGTGAAGTGCATCCAGAGGTGGTCGGTGGCGTTGGCCATGTCAGCCCCATCGGTCGTCGGGCCGGTCAAAGGGGTGAAGCCGGCCGCTCTGCCAACGGTTATCGCACAGCCGATGCCCTTGGGGCAAGTGGTATCAGTAGCGTGACGGGCTGACCGCGACGGAATCAGCGAGTGGTTGCAGCCTTGACAACGGATTTCGCATCGTCGCGCGGCCTGCTGGTATGGGGGTCCAGCCCTGTCGAGCTGCCCCAGATGTGGGGCACTCGCCTGCCCTGCGCCGGCGATCGACCGCGCCTCACGCGTTGATCCACTCCGGTTCGCCGATGTTGTGGCATCACGGCGTGGTTGATACCGCGACATCGGCGAAGTCGAGTGGATCATCGGCGGGGCCGGCCCGGGGTGGGCGTGGGGACGCTGGTGGGACACCTTGGGGGCGCTCGGTGTGCGTCCTGGATGCACGCCAACACGTCCCACCGCAACACGCCGGTAGGCCGGAGACATCGACTCTCAGCGTGGCTATCGTGCGCCGCCGCGTGTACCGAGTGACCGACAACCTGCCCGGTCGGGTGCTGGTGCGGGACAGCAGGACCGCGACGGTGGCACCCTGACCTTCGCCGACCGCCTGGGCGTCGTTCGTCGACGCAGTCCGGGCAACGGCACGCTGATCCACTCGGGTTCACGGAAACCGGGGCATCAGGGCGACCCGGACACCCCGACTTCCGGAAAGCCGAGTCGATCAAGTGCCGACGAGCACCGGCGAGCGGTGCGTCAGGCCGTACCCCAGGTGTAGGTCTGCTTGCGCAGCTTGAGGTACACGAAGGCCTCGGTGGCGAGCACGCCGGGCACCGCGCGCAGCCGTTGCAGGATCTCCAGCAGGTGGTCGTCGTTGCGGCAGACCACCTCGGTGAGCAGGTCGAACGATCCGGCGGTGATGACCACGTAGTCGACCTCGTCCAGCTCGGCCAGCCGGTCGGCCACCGCCTCCAGGTCGCCGTCGGTACGCAGCCCGATCATCGCCTGGCGGGGGAAGCCGAGCTGGAGCGGATCGGTCACCGCGACGATCTGCATGACGCCCGAGTCGAGGAGCCGCTGGACCCGCTGGCGGACCGCCGCCTCGGACAGGCCGACGGCCTTGCCGATCGTCGCGTACGGCCGCCGGCCGTCCTCCTGGAGCTGTTCGATGATCTGCTTGGCCACGTCGTCCAGCAGAGCGTGATTGGCGCCTTCACGTACGGCGACGCGTCGACCGCCGTTGCCGCTCTCGTGCTGCCGGTTCGTCATCGTGCGCTCCCCATGTCCCGAATCGTGATGTCGTGCGTGTGCCCCCGCGCAGTCTGGCGTATTTCGTCGTGCATCGCTAACCCCGCAACGGAATCCCTTGTGAGAGAGGGTGTCTCATGTCAGGATCAGTCGTCCCTGGTACTTGACCCTCCCGACATTCCCGCCGGCGCGCGCCTCCCCCGTCCCGCCCGCCGACGATGACCCCCTAGGAGTCGTCATGCGTACTCCCCTCCGGCCCCTTTCCCGGCGTGGACTGCTCACCGGCACTCTCGGATCGGCCGCCCTGCTCGCTGCGGGCGGCAGTCTCGCCGGCTGCGGCACCAAGGGCGCCCAGCAGACCGAGGCCGGCTGCGTCAGCGAGGACCTGTCCGGCACCGAGAAGAAGCTGGCCTTCTCCAACTGGCCGCAGTACATGGACGTCGACGAGAAGGACGAGTCGAAGCGGCCGAGCCTGGACGAGTTCATCACGAAGACCGGCATCCAGGTCACCTACACCGAGGACATCAACGACAACAACGAGTTCTTCGGCAAGGTGCAGAACCAGCTGGCCGCCTGCCAGAGCACCGACCGGGACATCATCGTGCTGACCGACTGGATGGCCGCGCGGATGATCCGGCTCGGCTGGATCCAGAAGCTCGACGCGGCGAAGATCCCGAACGTCCAGGCGAACCTGCTGCCGTCGCTGCTCAACCGCTCGTTCGACACCGAGAACCGGATCTCGATCCCGTGGCAGTCCGGCCTGGCCGGGTTGGCGTTCAACGGCAGCGTCACCAAGGAGCTGCGCACGGTGGACGAGCTGCTGACCCGCCCCGACCTCAAGGGCAAGGTGACGGCGCTCAGCGAGATGCGCGACACGATGGGTCTGCTGCTCGGCTCGAACGGGCACGACCCGTCGAACTTCACCGCCGCCCAGTTCGACGACGCGCTCAACAAGCTCAAGAAGGCAGTCGACTCCGGGCAGATCCGCAAGTTCACCGGCAACGACTACGCACCCGACCTGGCCAAGGGCGACATCGCCGCGTGCATCGGCTGGTCCGGGGATGTCATCCAGCTCTCCAGTGAGAACGAAAAGGTGCAGTTCGTCGCGCCGGACTCCGGCGCGATGCTCTACAGCGACAACATGATGGTCCCGAACAAGGCCACCCACAAGGGCAACGCCGAGGCGCTGATCAACTACTACTACGAGCCGGCGGTCGCGGCGAAGCTCGCCGCGTACGTCAACTACATCTGCCCGGTCAAGGGCGCCCAGGCCGAGATGGAGAAGATCGACCCGGACCTGGCCGCCAACCCGCTGATCTTCCCCGACGACGCGCTGCTGGCGAAGTCCAAGGTGTTCATGGCCCTGGACGAAAAGCAGGAGAAGGAGTACGAGGGTAAGTTCCAGCAGGTCATCGGGGCGTGACTCCGATGGCGCGCGAGACACCCGCAGGCGACCTGCGCCTGGCCGACCTCACCAAGCGGTTCGGCATCTTCACCGCCGTCGACGACCTCAGCCTGACGATCGGCCAGGGCTCGTTCTTCGCGCTGCTCGGCGCGTCCGGCTGCGGCAAGACCACCACGCTGCGCATGATCGCCGGGCTGGAGGAGCCGACCAGCGGCCAGGTGCTGCTCGGCGACACCGACATCGCCCGGCTGCGGCCGTACAAGCGACCGGTCAACACGGTCTTCCAGAGCTACGCGCTCTTTCCGCACCTCACCATCTTCGAGAACGTGGCCTTCGGGCTGCGGCGGCGCGGCATCCGCTCGGTCGACGACCAGGTCCGGCGGATGCTGTCGCTGGTGCAGCTCGACGGCTTCGGCCCCCGCCGCCCGGCCCAGCTCTCCGGTGGCCAGCAGCAGCGGGTCGCGCTGGCCCGCGCTCTGATCAACCAGCCGCAGGTGCTGCTGCTCGACGAGCCGTTGGGCGCGCTCGACCTCAAGCTGCGCCGGCAGATGCAGATCGAGCTGAAGCGCATCCAGACCGAGGTCGGCATCACGTTCGTGCACGTCACCCACGACCAGGAGGAGGCCATGACCATGGCCGACACCGTCGCGGTGATGAACGCCGGCCGGATCGAACAGCAGGGCGCCCCGGCCGACCTCTACGAGTTCCCGGCCACCGCGTTCGTGGCGAACTTCCTCGGCCAGTCCAACCTGCTCGCCGGCGAGGCCGCCGGCACGAGCGGCGGCGAGGTCGCGGTGACGGCGCACGGCGCGCGCTTCTCGGTGCCCGCCGGCCGGTCGCGCGCCGACCGGGGTCCGGTCCACCTGGGGGTACGCCCGGAGAAGCTGCATCTGGTCGGCTCCGCCGACCAGGTCCCCCAAGGACACCAACACGTCGCCGGTGTGGTCACCGATGCCTCCTACGTGGGGGTCAGCACGCAGTACCTGCTGCGCACCGGTTGGGGCACCGAGCTGTCGGTCTTCGCGGCGAACGACGGCGCCCAGGTGCCGGTGCCGGTGGGCAGCGAGGCCGTGACGTACTGGGATCCACGCCACGCGTTCCTGCTGGCGCGCGACGCCGCCGACACCGACCGGACCACGCCGGTGCTCGACGAGCCGGTGGGCGCGTCGTCATGACCCTCCTGGCCCCCAGCAAACCGGGGCAGCTGCCGTCCCCACCACGTGCCGCCCGGTCCGGGCGGCACCGGCTCCTGCCGTACCTGTTGCTGCTGCCCGGCGCGGTCTGGCTGCTGGTGTTCTTCGGCGTGCCGCTGCTGCAACTCGCCGCGGCGAGCCTCTACGACCCCAGCGGCTCGCTCTCCACCGGGTACGCGATGACGTGGGCGTTCGGCAACTATCCGGACGTCGTGCAGGCGTACTGGCCGCAGTTGCTGCGCTCGTTCGGCTACGCCGGACTGGCCCTGGTGCTGGCGCTGCTGCTCGGCTACCCACTGGCGTACGCCATCGCGCAGAAGGCCGGCCGGTGGAAGAACCTGCTGCTGGTGTGCGTGGTCGCGCCGATGTTCACCAGCTTCCTGGTCCGAACGCTGGCCTGGAAGACGATCCTGTCGGACAACGGCGCGCTCGTCGGCCTGCTGCGGGACGTGCACCTGCTCGCGCCGGACGGGCGGCTGCTGGCCACGCCGTTCGCGGTGGTGCTCGGCCTGACGTACAACTTCCTGCCGTTTCTGGTGCTGCCCCTGTACGCGAGCCTGGAGCGGCTGGACCCCCGGCTGTTGGAGGCGGCGAGCGACCTGTACGCGAGCGGCGTCCAGGCGTTCCGCCGGGTGACCCTGCCGTTGTCCATGCCCGGTCTGGTCGCGGGCACGCTGCTGTTCTTCATCCCGGCCAGCGGCGACTACATCAACGCCGAACTGCTCGGCACCCCGAACGAATACATGATCGGCAACGTTATCGACTCGGCGTTCCTGGTCCGGCTGGACTACCCGCAGGGCGCCGCGCTGTCGTTCCTGCTGATGGCGGCGATCCTCGCGGTGGTCTTCGGCTACCTGCGCAGGGCCGGCACGGAGGAGGTGCTGTGAAACTTTCGCGCTGGTTGGCGGACCGTTGGGTGATGATCGTGGCGCTGCTGGTGCTCGGCTACCTGGCGCTGCCGATCCTGGTGGTGGCCGGGCTGTCGTTCAACCGCCCGTCGAGCCGCCTGTCGTACGACTTCAACGAGTTCACACTGGACAACTGGCGGCAGCCCTGCGCCACCTCCGACATGTGCGACGCGGTCGTGCGCAGCGTGCAGATCGGTTTCATCGCCACGGTGGTCGCCACCGTGCTCGGCACCCTGATGGCGTTCGCGCTGGTCCGGCACCGCTTCCGCGGCCGGTCCGGCGTCAACGTGCTGATCTTCCTGCCGATGGCCACCCCGGAGCTGGTGATGGGCACGTCGCTGCTGGCCCTGTTCGTCTCGGCCGGGGTGCCGCAGGGCTTCTGGACCATCGTCATCGCGCACGTGATGTTCTGCGTGTCGTTCGTGGTGGTCACGGTCAAGGCGCGGCTCGCCGGAATGGACCGGCGGCTGGAGGAGGCCGCCATGGACCTCTACGCCAACGAGTGGCAGACCTTCCGGCGGATCACCCTGCCGCTGGTGCTGCCGGGCATCGTGGCCGCCGCGCTGCTGGCGTTCTCGTTGAGCTTCGACGACTTCATCATCACGAACTTCAACGCCGGCACGACAGTCACCTTCCCCATGTACGTCTGGGGCGCCGCCCAGCGGGGCATCCCGCCGCAGGTGAACGTCATCGGCACCGCGATGTTCGCGATCGCGCTGCTGCTGGTCGGGCTCAGCTCGCTGCGCGGGAGGCGGGCCCGCCGCGCCGCGCTGCTGGCCGGCCCGGTGCCGCAACCGCGTCGCTCGTCATGACCGCCCTTGATGCGGGCCGTCCGACCGGGTCGCAGTCATGACCGTCCCGCACGCCTGCCGTTTGACCGGGTCGCAGTCATGACCGTCCCGCATACCGGCCGGGCGTTGGCCGACGCGGCGCCCGTGCCGTACTGGCTGGACCGCCCGGAGCGCCCCGACCCACTGGCGCCGCTCACCGGCGCGCAGACCGCCGACCTGCTGGTGATCGGCGGCGGGTACGGCGGGCTCTGGGCCGCCCTGGAGGCCAAGCGGGCCGAGCCGGACCGGGACGTGCTGCTCGTCGACGCCGGGACCTGCGGATGGGCCGCCTCCGGGCGCAACGGCGGGTTCTGTGCCGCCTCGCTCACCCACGGCCTGGCCAACGGCGTCGACAGGTTCCCCGGCGAGATCGGCGAGCTGGAACGCCTCGGCCGCGCCAACCTGGACGCGATCGCCGCCACCGTCGCGGAGTTCGACATCGACTGCGACTTCGAGCGCACCGGCGAACTGGCCGTCGCCGTCGAGCCGTACCAGCTCGACGGGTTGGCCGCCGACGCTGAGCTGGCCCGCAGGTACGGCCACCGGGTGCGGCTGCTCGACACCGACGAGGTACGCGCCGAGGTCAACTCGCCGACGTACCTGGGCGGCATGGTCGACGCCGACCGGGTCGCCATGGTGGACCCGGCGAAGCTGGCGTGGGGGCTGCGCCGGGCCTGCCTCGACCTGGGCGTACGCGTGCACGAGCACACCCGGGTCACCGGGCTGCGCGCCGACGGCCCGGCCCTGCGCGCGTCGACAGTCGGCGGGCCGGACAACGCGCCCGGTTCGGTACGCGCCCGCCGGGTCGTGCTGACCACCAACGCGTTTCCGCCACTGCTGCGCCGGCTGCGCGCGTACGTGGTACCCGTCTACGACCACGTGCTGATGACCGAGCCGCTCAACCCGGCGCAGCGCGACGCGATCGGCTGGCGCAACCGGCAGGGGCTGGCCGACACCGGCAACCAGTTCCACTACTACCGGATCACCCGCGACGGGCGGATCCTCTTCGGCGGCTACGACGCCGTCTACCACTACGGCAACCGGGTCGCCCCCAAGCTGGAGCAGAACCCAGCCACCTTCACCACCCTCGCCCAGCACTTCTTCACCACGTTCCCGCAGCTCGCCGACGTGCGCTTCAGCCACCGCTGGGGCGGCGTCATCGACACCTGCACCCGGTTCTGCCCGTTCTACGGCACCGCGTTCGGCGGTCGACTCGCGTACGCGGCCGGCTACACCGGCCTCGGCGTCGGGGCCACCCGCTTCTCCGCCCGGGTGCTGCTCGACCTGCTGGCCGGCGGGGACACCCCGCTGACCCGGCTCGACCTGGTCCGCCGCAAGCCCCTGCCGTTCCCGCCGGAACCCGTCCGCGCGGTCGGCATCAATCTCACCCGCCGGTCGATGGCCCGCGCCGATGCGCATGAGGGCAGACGCGACCTGTGGCTCCGTACTCTCGATCGTCTTGGTTTGGGGTTTGATTCCTGATGCGTGTCCTGCTCGTCGGCGCCGGTGGCGTCGGCTCCGCCGCCGTAGCCATCGCCGCCCGACGCTCCTTCTTCGAGACGATCGTGGTCGCCGACCATGACCCGGACCGCGCCGCCCGCGCGGTGGCCGGGCACGGCGACCGTTTCGTCGCCGCCCAGGTGGACGCCTCCTCGGCCGACGCGGTCACCGCGCTGTGCCGCGAGCACCGGATCACCCACGTGCTCAATGCCGTCGACCCGCGCTTCGTCATGCCCATCTTCGACGGCGCGTTCGCGGCCGGCGCGGAC
Organism: Micromonospora sp. MH99; assembly: GCF_021442385.1. Taxonomy (GTDB): domain Bacteria; phylum Actinomycetota; class Actinomycetes; order Mycobacteriales; family Micromonosporaceae; genus Micromonospora. The sequence continues at coordinate 35,270 of NZ_MUZA01000046.1, read as the reverse complement.
TACCTCGACATGGCGATGTCGCTGTCCCGCCCGCACCCGTCGCAGCCGCACGCGCAAACCGGGGTGAAGCTGGGCGACGAACAGTTCGCCGCCGCCCCCGCCTGGGAGGAGGCCGGCCGGCTCGCGCTCGGCGGCATCGGCATCGAGCCCGGCCTGTCCGACATCTTCGCCCGGTACGCCGCCGACGAGCTGTTCAGCGAGATCGACGAGATCGGTGTGCGGGACGGGGCGAACCTGACCGTCGACGGCTACGACTTCGCGCCCTCGTTCTCCATCTGGACCACGATCGAGGAGTGCCTCAACCCGCCGGTGGTCTGGGAGGCCGACCGGGGGTGGTACACGACCGAGCCGTTCAGTGAGCCCGAGGTCTTCGACTTCCCGGAGGGGATCGGGCCGGTCGAGTGCGTCAACGTGGAGCACGAGGAGGTGCTGCTCATCCCGCGCTGGGTCAAGGCCCGCCGGGTCACCTTCAAGTACGGCCTCGGCGACGAATTCATCGACGTGCTCAGGACGCTGCACAAGCTCGGCCTGGACGGCGTCTCCCCGGTCCGGGTGCGCGGCGCCGACGTGTCCCCGCGCGACGTGGTCGCCGCCTGCCTGCCCGACCCGGCCACCCTCGGCGAGCGGATGCGCGGCAAGACCTGCGCCGGCACCTGGGTGCGTGGCCTGGGCCCGGACGGGAAGCCCCGGGAGGTGTACCTCTACCACGTGGTCGACAACGAATGGTCGATGCGCGAGTACGGCCACCAGGCGGTCGTCTGGCAGACCGCGGTCAACCCGGTGGTGGCGCTGGAACTGCTCGCCACCGGAGCGTGGACCGGTGTGGGGGTGCTCGGGCCGGAGGCGCTGCCCCCGGTGCCCTTCCTCGACCTGCTCACAAGTTACGGCTCGCCGTGGGGGATGCGGGAGAGCTGAGGGGGCATTGACAGCAGTCATAGCCACAGTGATCATGGTGGGGCGCTGCGGCCATACGGGGGCCCGCAGCCCAATCCCTGGAGGACCGTCATGGGTCGTGCCATGTCCGCATTCGCCCTGGGCGTCACCGCTCTCGCCGCCGCCGTCCTGGTGGACACCGCACCCGCGTACGCCGCCACTGAGCAGTTGCGGCTGGACTTCGACGCCACCCCCACCGGACAGGTCGAGCCCGGTCCGTGGACGTCCGGCTGCTTCGCTGACGTCGCCACCCTCGGCGACTCCGGCTGCATCGCCGTGAGCGCCCCGGGCGCCATCTCGCGGACGACCCGCCCCAGCGGTGGGGGTGCCAGCCCGGCGCTCGCCTTCCCCGCCTCGGGCAGCGCGGTCGTCCAGGTCCCGGACGCCGCCAACCTCAACCCGGGCAGTCAGGACTTCACCATCAGCGCGCTGGTGAAGGTGACCACCGGGCAGGTGACCAGCGGCGCCAATCTCATCCAGAAGGGCGTCTTCGCCGACCCGGCACAGTGGAAGCTCCAGCTCGACAACGGCAAGCCGGGTTGTCGAATCGCCGGTGCGGGCCCCGACGGGGCGGCGTCGCTGCTCATCACCGCCGACACCTCCATCGCTGACCAGGGCTGGAAGTTCGTGCAGTGCAAGCGGCGCGGTGACGTGCTCAGCCTGATCGTCGGCAGCGAGACCGTGAAAACCGCGACGGGCGCCACGATGACCATCACCAGCACCGCGAAGGTCAACATCGGTGCCAAGGGGCCGGGTCTCAGCAACAACGACCAGTTCCGCGGCGAACTGGACAACGCGCTGATCAGCATCGGCTGACGGTGCGGTGCCCCTGAGTCGTATCCACGACTCAGGGGCACAGTTGTCGTACCGTTCCCGTCGGACTCCGCCACCGCTCCGGGCGTACGCCCGCTGTGTCTGCTTTTGCGGGCGTTCTGTCCCACACGATCGGCCCTGCGCGGTCGGCCCCACGGACCGGTCGACCGGCCGACCCGCCATCCACGGAGAACTGTCGGCGGCCAAGGCTGATCCCGCCGATGATCCGCCGGCGGGCGAACGGAGCAGGCGACCGGCGCGACGGTGGATATTTCCGGTAGTACTTGCGACGACACTCATCGTCGTGACGATGCAACCACCGACCGGGCCTGCGTACCCACCGCCGTACGGCCCCGGACCTCAGCCGCCCGCCGCCCCGAACTGGTTCCGCCGCGCCAGCCCAGGCCGCCGCCTCGCCGTGATCCTCGGCTCGGTCGCGCTCTCCGTCCTGCTGCTCTGCTGCGCCGGCACCGCCATCGTCAGCGCGCTGGGCGGCGAGCCGGAACCCAAGCGCACCGGCACGGCGGCCGAAGAGGCGCAGCGACCCATCGTGGCCGCCCCCGCCGAGCCCACGCAGGAGGCTCCCGCGCAGGCGCAGTCACCGGAGGCCGCGCCCTCCGCCACGCCGGCGCCCACCCCCTCCAGCGCCGCACCCTCGCCCGTGGTGCGGGTGACGACTGTGACGGAGCGGGCCGCGATCCGGCACGGTCAGCGCACCGTCAAGGACGCGTCCCTGGCCGAAGGCAAGCGGGTCGTCCGCACCAAGGGCGTCGACGGCGTCCGCACGCTGACCTACCAGGTGACCACCACCGACGGCGTGCAGACCGGTAAGAAGCTGGTCAAGTCCACCGTGACGAAGCAACCGGTGACCGAGGTGGTAGCCGTCGGCACCAAGAAGAAGTCGAACTGCGACCCGAACTACAGCCCCTGCGTCCCGATCGCCAGCGACGTGGACTGCCTTCCCGGCTCCGGAAACGGACCCGCCTACGTCCGCGGGACCGTCAAAGTCATCGGCACCGACATCTACGACCTGGACCGCGACAACGACGGCTACGGCTGCGACTAACCCCCCTCCGCCCTCCCGCGCCGATCTTGCACTTTCTGTCCCCGCATTACGCTCCTATCGGGCGTATCTGCGACAGAAAGTGCAAGATCGGCGGAGGGAGGGGTGGGGGTAGCACTGGGAGGGGTGGTTTGGGGGTTTTCCACAGGGCGGATTGTTTTCCACAGGCGGGACGCCGGGGGTCTCGTTGAGGGTCCGGGGTGGCCAGCCTGCTCGGTGTGGCTATTCAGTTGTGGCGGACGGACGCGTTGGTGCGGGACCTCACCATCAGACGAATCCGTACCCGGCTCGGTCGTGAGGAACTGCTTCGAGTCCGAAGGGGCGTCTATGCCGACCAGCCCTGCGACGAGGATGACGAACTGCGTGCGCTGATGCTGCGCCTCCCCGACGAGGCCATGCTGGCGAGGCAGAGTGCTGCCCGCAGACACGGCTTCGGCGTTCTGCGGGAAGACCTGGTACATGTCCAGTTGCCTGCCTCGGTGCCGAAGCCGCGCCTGCCCGGCGTCGTCGTGCACCGGACGGTGCTACCCGTTCGACCGGTCCTGGTCAGGGGCCTGCCGTGTGTCCCCGCGGCCCGCTGCGCCGTCGACCTGGCGCGTGCTGCCCGGCGGCTCGACGCCCTGCCGGTGCTCGACGCGGCGCTCCGGTCGGGCGTGGTGAGCCAGGATGATCTGCTGGCGGAGGTTTCGGCCCACGCTGCCCTGCGGGGCGTCCGGCAAGCCCGGAGTCTCATCGCGTTGGCGGACGGTCGGGCCGAGTGTCGGCAGGAAAGCCAACTGCGACTGATCCTGATCGACGGCGGGCTTCCACCGCCCGAGCCGCAACTGTGGGTCACCGACCGATTCGGGATCCGCCTCTACCGGCTCGACCTGGGGTACCGGGAGAGGCGAGTTGGCGTTGAGTACGACGGACTGTCGCACCTGGACCGCGATCGTCTCCGCCATGACCGCGAGCGGGTCAACTGGTTGGATGCGGCCGGCTGGCGTATGCGCTACTTCACCGACCGCGACCTCTACCGCCGCCCCCACCACGTAATAGCCACCGTCCGAACGGCACTGTCCTAACCTCCAGCCCGCCGATCTTGCACTTTCTGTCCCGACCAATGGCCACAACAGCGACATTTGAGCGACACAAAGTGCAAGATCGGCGGGGGTTGGGGCGGCGATCAGCTGGGGCTGGTGAACGGTTTTGGGGCGCTTTCCGTATCAGGCGGTGAAGGACACCACCGAGGACGGGAGTGACGGCGATGAGGGTGCAGCGCAGGCACGTGCTGGCGGCGACCGTGGCGGTGGTCGCCGCGGCGGGCGTGGCGGTGGGGACCGGGTTCGGTTTCGCCGACACCGCCCCGGCGCGGAAGTCCGTCTGCTCCGGATCGGTCACGTTCTCGGCGGAGGCGGAGGCGGGGGCGCCGGCGGCGACCAGCGACCGGTTCCCGGTGGGCACGCGGTTGCGGGTGACGAACCTGGACAACAACCGTACGGCCACGGTGACGGTGACCGGCCCGTCGGGCAGTTGTGTGCTGCTCAACTCCGCCGCCATGGAGCTGGTCCGCGAGCCGGGCAAGAACGTGATCCGCCGCAACGTGGTGGAGAAGCTGGACGGCGCGGTGGCCCAGCCGGCCCCCGGTTCGGTCCGTCCGGGTGCCGCCTCGCCCGGCGTGCCGGGCCCGCCGCCCCGCTCGGCCTGCTCCGGCGCGATCACCTTCTTCGCCGAGAACGCCGCGCCGGCGGCGACCAGCGGGCAGTTCCCGGTCGGTACGCGGTTGCGGGTGACCAACCTGGACAACAACCGGGCCACCACCGTGACGGTGACCGGCCCGTCGGGCAGTTGCGTGCTGCTCAACACCGCCGCCATGGACCAGATCCGCGAGCCGGGGAAGAACCTGGTCCGCAACAACACCGTCGAGGTCCTGCGCTGACGTGAGTGGAGGGGCCCGACGTGGGCCCCTCCACACGGTCAGCCGAACGCCGCGTCGAGGATGTCGGCGCCGCGGGCGAGGTGCTCGTCGGAGATCACCAACGGTGGCAGGAAGCGCAGCACGTTGCCGTACGTGCCGCAGGTCAGGGTGAGCAGGCCGGCGGCGTGGCACGCGGCCGAGATGGCTGCCGTGGCGGTCGGGTCGGGGACGAGGGAGCCGGGCTGGACCAGTTCCACGGCGAGCATCGCGCCGCGCCCGCGTACCTCGGCGATGCGCGGGTCCCGCTCGGCGATGGCGCGGAGCCGGGGCGCCAGCACGGACTCGATCCGGCGGGCCGCGCCGGCGAGGTCCAGCTCGTGCATGGTCTCGATGGTGGCCAGCGCGGCGGCGCAGGCGATCGGGTTGCCGCCGTACGTGCCGCCGAGCCCGCCGACGTGCACCGCGTCCATCAGCTCGGCCCGACCGGTCACCGCAGCGAGGGGCAGGCCGCCGGCGATGCCCTTGGCCAGCGTGACCAGGTCCGGTTCGACGCCCTCGTGCTGGCAGGCGAACCAGTCGCCGGTACGGCAGAAGCCGGTCTGGATCTCGTCGGCGACGAAGACCACCCCGGCCGCCGTCGCCCAGTCGCGCAGCGCCGGCAGGAAACCCGGCGCTGGTACGACGAAACCGCCCTCGCCCTGGATCGGTTCGATGAGCAGCGCGGCGACGTTCTCCGCGCCGACCTGCTTCTCGACCATCTCGATCGCCCGTGCGGCCGCCTCGGCGCCGGAGAGCCCGCCGTCGCGCAGCGGGTACGACATCGGCACCCGGTAGATCTCCCCGGCGAACGGCCCGAACCGGTGCTTGTACGGCATGTTCTTCGCGGTCAACGCCATGGTCAGGTTGGTCCGGCCGTGGTACGCGTGGTCGAACACCACCACCGCCGGTCGCCCGGTGGCGTGCCGCGCGATCTTGACGGCGTTCTCCACCGCCTCGGCCCCGGAGTTGAACAACGCCGAGCGCTTCTCGAACCCGCCCGGCGTCAGCGCGTTGAGCTGCTCGCACACCGCCACGTACGACTCGTACGGCGCGACCATGAAGCAGGTGTGGGTGAACCGTTCCACCTGCGCGCGGACCGCCTCGACCACCCTCGGCGCGGAGTTGCCGACGCTGGTGACGGCGATGCCGGCGGCGAAGTCGATCCACTCCCGGCCGTCGACGTCGGTGAGCGTGCCCCCGGATGCGGAGTCCACGTACGAGCCGATGACGCTGCCGACGCCCCGGGCGACGGCACCACTGCGACGCTTGTGCAGATCTTCCGAGGACGGCATGGCTCAGCCCTCGATGTTGTGCATGACGTGCTTGATCCGGGTGTAGTCCTCCAGGCTGTAGACCGAGAGGTCCTTGCCGTGCCCGGAGTGCTTGAAGCCGCCGTGCGGCATCTCCGAGACGAACGGGATGTGCGTGTTCACCCAGACGCAGCCGAAGTCGAGCCGTCGCGTCATCCGCATCGCCCGACCGTGGTCGCGCGTCCAGACCGACGCCGACAGGCCGTAGTCGACGCCGTTGGCCCAGCGCACCGCCTCGTCCTCGTCGGAGAAGCGCTGCACGGTGATGACCGGCCCGAACACCTCGTCCTGGATGATCTCGTCGGCCTGACGCAGGCCGGAGACCACCGTCGGCGCGTAGAAGTAGCCGCGCTCACCCTGCCGGGATCCGCCGGTCTGGATCGCCGCGTGGTCGGGCAGCCGGTCCACGAAGCCGCTGACCCGGGCGAGCTGGTTGGCGTTGTTCAGCGGGCCGTAGAGCACGTCCGAGTCGTCCGGTGCGCCGGTCTTCGTGTTGCGGGCCTGCTCGGCGAGCGCCGCCACGAAGTCGTCGTGGATGCCCGGCCCGGCCAGCACCCGGGTCGCCGCCGTGCAGTCCTGACCGGCGTTGAAGTAGCCGCCCAACGCGATGGCCTCGGCCGCCGCCGCCACGTCCGCGTCGTCGAAGATCACCACCGGGGCCTTGCCGCCCAGCTCCAGGTGGGTGCGCTTCAGGTCGGTGGCCGCCGCGGCGGCCACCTCCATGCCCGCGCGGGTCGAGCCGGTGATCGACACGAGCTGTGGGGTCGGGTGCGACACGAGGGTACGACCGGTGTCCCGGTCACCGCAGACGACGTTGAACACACCCGGCGGGAAGAACTCGGCGGCGATCTCGGCGAGCAGCAGCGTCGACACCGGCGTGGTGTCCGACGGCTTGAGCACCACGGTGTTGCCGGCGGCGAGTGCCGGGGCGATCTTCCACACCGCCATCATCAGCGGGTAGTTCCACGGGGTCACCTGGGCGCAGACCCCGATCGGCTCGCGCCGCACGTACGAGGTGTGCCCGGCCAGGTACTCGCCGGCGGAGCGCCCCTCCAGCAGGCGGGCGGCCCCGGCGAAGAACCGGAACTGGTCCACCGCCGGCGGCAGCTCCTCCTCGGCGGTGAGCTGGCGCGGCTTGCCGGTGTTGCGGACCTCGGCGTCCACCAGGTCGGCCGCGCGCGCCTCCACGGCGTCGGCGAGCCTGAGCATCGCCTTCTGCCGCTCGGCCGGGGTGACCTCCCGCCAGCTCTCGAACGCGGTGGCGGCGGCGGTCATCGCCGCGTCGACGTCGGCGGCCCCGGAGACCGGCGCCTGGGCGAACACCTCGCCGGTGCAGGGGTCGACCAGATCGGCGTACCCGCCGTCGGCCGGTTCGACGTAGGAGCCGTTGACGAAGTTGCGCAGCTGCTGCTGGTCACTCATGACGGGATCACTCCGAGGGGGCCGGGGATGCGGTGTGCGGCGGTTATCGCAATCTTCCTGCCATCTTCGCTACTGAATTCGCGGCAGACAAGGGATACGGCGACTGTTTCCGTCGGCTGTTGTCTCGTCTACGCTGCACGACGTGGAGCCTGCTGACTTCTTCGTCGCCTCCCGTCCCGCCTCCGGCGAGGGCGAGCTGACCGTCCACCATCCGTACGACGGCCGGGCGGTGGGGCGTACCACATTTGCCACCCCTGACCAGGTCGACGCCGCCGTCGCGGCCGCGGCCGGTGTGGCCGCGCAGGCCGCGGCCCTGCCCGCGCACGCCCGCGCGGCGGCCCTGGACCACGTGTCGCGGCGGCTCGCCGAGCGTGCCGACGAGATCACGGCGCTGATCACCGCCGAGAACGGCAAGCCGGTGAAGTGGGCGCGCGCCGAGGTCGGGCGGGCGGTGTCCACCTTCCGGTGGGCCGCCGAGGAGGCCCGGCGCTTCTCCGGGGAGCTGCAACGCCTCGACACCGACCCGGCGGCCTCCGGGCGGATCGCCCTGGTCCGGCGGGTGCCGAGGGGGCCGGTGCTCGGCATCGCGCCGTTCAACTTCCCGCTCAACCTGGTCGCGCACAAGGTCGCGCCCGCCATCGCGGTCGGTGCGCCGATCATCGTCAAGCCGGCCCCGGCCACGCCGCTGTCCGCGCTGCTGCTCGGCGAACTGCTGGCCGAGACCGACCTCCCCGCCGGCATGTTCTCGGTGCTGCCGCTGCCCAACGACCGCGCCGCCGAACTGGTCGCCGACCCCCGGCTGCCGGTCGTGTCGTTCACCGGGTCGGGGCCGGTCGGCGCGGCCATCCGCCGCCAGGTGCCGGACAAGCACGTGACGTTGGAGCTGGGCGGCAACGCGGCGGCGGTGCTCTGCGCGGACTGGACCGCCGACGAGGACCTGGACTTCGCCGCGCAGCGCATCGCCACGTTCGCCAACTACCAGGCCGGCCAGTCGTGCATCGCCGTGCAACGCGTGTACGTGCACCACGCGCTGCACGCCGACTTCCTGCCCCGGCTGGTCGCGGCGGTACGCGCCCTGCGCACCGGAGATCCCGCCTCGGAGCTGACCGACGTCGGGCCGATGGTGTCGACCGACGCGGCCCACCGGGTCGAGACGTGGGTGGCGGAGGCGGTCGCGGCCGGCGCCACAGTCGAGGTGGGCGGCGTGCGCGACGGCGCCTCGTACCCCCCGACCGTCCTCAGCGGCGTGCCGGCCGACGCCAAGGTCGTCGCCGAGGAGGTGTTCGGGCCGGTGCTCGTGGTCACCCCGGTCGCCGACGACCAGGCCGCGTTCGCCGCGGTCAACGACTCGGCGTACGGGTTGCAGGCCGGCGTGTTCACCCGGCGCCTGGACGTGGCCTTCGCCGCCGCGCGGACGCTGGAGGTGGGCGGCGTGATCGTCGGCGACGTGCCGTCGTACCGGGCCGACCAGATGCCGTACGGCGGGGTGAAGGGCAGCGGCGTCGGTCGGGAGGGGCTGCGCAGCGCGATGGACGACTACACCGAGGCGCGGGTCATGGTGCTGACCGGGCTGGCGCTCTAGGACCAGGTGCCATCGTCGTTGACCCGGGCGGGCGCGCGGCCGAGCAGCAACGTGGTGAGCGCGGCGTCGATGGTGTCGCCGAGGAACCACTCCCCGGCCTGGTCGAGGGCGAAGACCCGGCCGCGCTCGTCGACGGCGAGGATGCTGTCCTGCTGCTCGGTGCCGATCGGAAAGAGTCGTACGCCGAGCACCGCGCCGAAGTCCGCGAGGGTGTCGGCGGTGTGCGCGATGGCGTGCGGGCGGATGTCGAAGCGCGAGATCCACACCTGCGCGCCCGGGCCGCGCCGCGCGCCGACCAGGCTGGGGAACGCGGTCAGCGCCTCCACGGCGGCGGGAAAGACCTCGTGCCGGTGGACGGCCCCCGGAACGGCGGTGACGTCCCGCACGCCGGCGGCGGCCATGATCTGGTCACCGATGTGCGGTCGCCAGCCCGCCGCCACCAGCGCGTTGGCCACCTCGGGTGGAAAGCGGCCCGGGTCCGGGTCCGGCTCCGGCGGTGCGAGCCACGTCTCGGTGTAGGCCCGCGCCGACTCCGGCAGCATGTTGGCGCTGACCAGAAACGAGACGCACGAGTCGCAGGGTCGCTCGGCGGCGCCACCGGCCGGGTCACCCGGCTCGCGGATCCGGAAGATCTCGAAGCGCGCCGCCCCCAGCAGGGCACCCGCCTCGGCCCGCCCCATCGGCGCGATGCCCTCGGCGGCCCGACGGTGGTCGTACTCGTGCAGCACGTCGGAGACCACGATCAACTCGGCGTGACACTCGACGCCGCGGACCAGCTCGCCCGGGGGTTGCTCGTCCAGGTAGCCACGGACGAGCGGGTGGTGGTTCAGCGCGACCGCGCCCTTCGTCCCCTGGGCCGTCCAGATGCGACCGTCGAGGGTCAGGTGCGCCACCGTGTTCGGCGTCGGGGCTCGACGGATCTCCCGGATCAGCAGGCTCGACGCGTCGACGGTGCGGGGGGCGGTCGGCCCGCTGGGCTGACTGCGCCGGTACAGATCCGCCACCACCTCGCTGGGCACACGCGGCCAGGTGGTGACCTTCCCGGTCCGCCTGTCGATGACTGTCGTCGGCAGATCGCCGGGGATCGTCCGCACCCCGTTCGACACGATCGAGGTGACGACGAAACCGAGGTCGAACTCGTCGACCACCGGAGTGCACTCGTGGCCGAGGCGCTGCGAATCCCGCCTCGCCCACGCGGACGCGAGCTGCTCGGCCTGCTGACGGTCGATCACGCATCGAAACTACCGGACTACACGAATCGATGGCGGCCGGTATGGTCTCGGATACCGACGGTGACGGGAGGAGCGGCGGTGAGCGAACGCGTGGACCGGGACGCCAATCGCGAGCTACGAGCCCGATTCGACGACGTGTACGGCCAGTATCAGCAGCTCAGGTCCGGTCTGGACACTCTGCAGGCGCGACTCGCCCAACTGCGGGTGAGCCGCCGCTCGCCGGACGGCCACATCACGGCGACCGTCGGCGCGCAGGGTCAGTTGGTCGAGGTCGTCCTGGCCCCGGCGATCTACCGGGACCGCGACGCGGAGGCGCTGAGCCGGAAAGTTACCGAAACGGTCCACGCTGCCGTGGCCGCCGCCACGCAGGCCACCCAGGACCTGGTCGCCGACACCATGCCGGCCGGCGCCGGCTCGGCGGACTTCCTGCGTACCGGCGATTTCGGCGCGTTGCTCGGCCGCGCCGACGCCATGCTCCGCCGCGGCGAGGGGCCGGCATGACCGACGGTCAGCTCTGGCTCGACGCGTCCCGGGCCCGGCGCGGTGGTGCCGACCTGGCCCTGTCCGGCGAGGCGGTGACGGCCAGCCGGGCAGCCGAGGGCGGTGAGATCGAGGCCGCCAGCGGCGCCCGTCCGTGGGGGCGTGACGACATCGGCGCCGCGTTCGAGCGGAACTACCGGGGCATCGAGCAGACCGTACTGCGCGCCTGGGCGGGTGTCGGGCAGCGGCTCACCGAGCTGGGCGCCGACGTGGTCAGCGCCGTCGACGCGAGCGTGCAGACCGACCAGAGCAGCGCCGCCCGGCTCGACCGGGCCGCCGACCAGCGCTGACGGCGGGTCGATCCGGATGAGCGTGCTGCCCAGCCCGATCCCGCACCCGCTGGACTACGCGCCCTGGGACGTCCCCGGCTGGATCTACGAGGCCCTCGACTGGGCGGTAGGCGTGCAGTGGCCCGAGGGGAACGAACGGGCCGTCTGGGACGTCGCCGACCGGTGGTACGCGGTAGCCGGCGTCCTCGCCGGTCCGCACGCCGACGCCGCCGCGGCCGCTTCCGAGGTACGCAGCGGATACGGCGGTGTCGGAGCCGTCGACGCCGCGTTCGAGGCGGCCTGGCGTGGGATCGCCGAGGGCGATGACGCGCCCCTGCCGGTGCTCCTCGCGGTCACCGCCGACCTGGGCCGACTGGTCGAGGAGTGCGGCTGCGACATCGAGGGCGCCAAGCTCGAAGTCTGGATCGAGCTGGGCATCCTCGTCATCGAGCTGCTCTCGGTGGCGGTGGCGGCGCTGCTCACCGCGGGTGCCGCATCCCCGGCCGCCGGTGCGGCCATCACCGCCACCCGGCTGCTGATCCAGCAGATCTTCAAGCGTCTCATGGGCCAGCTGGCGAGCAAGGCGCTGCGGCGCGGGCTCAAGGAGGCCGGCGAGCGCGCCGCCAAGGAGATCGCCAAGGGTGGCGCGCGTGGCCTCGCCAAGCGAGCCACCCGGGAAGGTCTGGAGGAGGCGGCCGAGGAGTCCGGGATCAGCCTGGCCACCCAGGCGTACCAGAACTCCACGGGCCGGGCGCACGGCGTGGACCTGACCGACCTGGGCGCGTCGGCGGTCGGCGGGCTCGCCGGGGGAGCGGTCGCGCCGCTGGCCGGCCTGGGCCGCCACGCGACCGGCCGCGCCGCGCGCATCGGCGAGCACCTGGGTCGGGAGATGACCGGCGAGATGTTCGCCGAGAGCGCCGCCAGCGTCGCCACCGGGCAGGGCCTGACCTCGGTGGAGGACGCGGTACGCGCCGCCGCGTCCGGGGCCACCGGATCGGCGACCGGGCAGACCGACCACGCCCTGCAGGCCCGGCTGCACGCGCAGGCCAACGCCCTCGCCGGAGCGTCCTTCACCGGCCAGTCCCTTCCGACCCCCACTGCGCCTTCGATGGATGCCCCGCCCCCGGAACTCGCGGCGTCCTCGCCGGTGCCTCCGGCGTCGCCGGCCGCGTCCGCCCCGGGGCCTGGGGTGACGGATGGCGTCCACCACGCAGGGGTGGACGTTGTCGGGTCCCCGGTGCCGGCAGCACCCGAAGCGACGTCATCAGGTGTCGGTCACGGCACGAGTCCGGCGCTCTCCGCTGTCGCGGCGGATCCCACGCTCTCGGCTGTCGCGGCGGATCCTGCGCTCTCGGTTGTCGCGGCCCCGGGGCTTTCCGCTGTCGCGGCGGATCCCGTGCTGTCGGCGGTCACCGCGCCCGTGGCCGGTGCCGTTGACCCGACCGGCGGGCCGGTGGCGGGTGCCGGGCCGACGGAGGGTGGCGGGCCGGCGCTCGGCACGTCGCAGGGGATCGCCTCGGGTGCGGTCACCCCGGGCACCAACGGCACGGTTGCCGTGTCTCCGGCCACCGGGCCGTCGTCGGCGTCCGTGCCTCTGACGACCGGCCCGTCGTCGGCTCTGTCGACCGGCCCGTCCTCGGCTTTCGGACCTCTGACGACCGGCCCGTTGGCGGGGGGCGTTTCCTCGTCGGCGGCCGCGAGCACGGTGGGGCTGGCGCCGCCTGCCGCGTCCGCTGGTTCCGCCTCGACAGTCGCCCCCGGTACGGCTTTTCCACCCACGTCCACCGGTACGACGCCCGATGCCGGCGGCCGGCCCGGTGGGGTCCTGACCGGGACGGGCGGTGGCACGGTCCCCGGTGCCGCGGTGGGCCGGCACGCCGCGCCCACGCGATTGCCGACGCGGGAAGCGCCCGCGCCGGCCCGCGTACCCCGTCAACGGGCCCGCGGCCGGGCCTCGGTTCCGCTCGACGTGCTGGCGTTCGGCGATCCGTCGGTGTCCGTGGCCGAGAACGACGGGTACGCCGCCCGGTGGGTGGCCGAGGCGGAGGCCGCCGAGCGGCGGCGCTACCAGGGCCACTTCGAGTCGCAGCGCACCGGCTTCGAGAACAATCGCCGGCAGGCCGAGGCCGCCCGTATGCGGACCCGCGCCGCGGAGCACGATCGCAGGGCTGTCGAGTACGCGAGCTACGCCCGACAGTTGCACCAGGCGGGGCACCGGCAGTGGGCCGACGGCTGGCAGCGGGCCGCGAACGACGAGACACGCGCGTACGCCCAGTGGCGTGACCTGGCCGACGACGTGCTGGCGGGCATCAGGGCGCCGGCCGTCGTGGACATCGCCGACGGCGCGTTCGCGTACGCCAACAACGATGTGGGCGCGCTCGCGCTGGGTGCGGTGGAGACCGCCGGCCCGTCCCGGCTCACCGGCGACGACGTACCCCCGCCGATCGACGACTCCCGGCCGTACGGGCAGCCGGGCGGGCTCCGGCCTCCGCTCGCCCTGCACCAGGTCGACGTCGAACGGCAGATGCCCCGCGACCTCGACGGCGCTGTCAGGCGTACCGCAGACCCCCGCCGGGGCGGCTGGTTCCGCCTGCTGAACGACGGCGGCCCCCAGGCGGACGCCACCCGGGGCATCAACTGCCTGGACTGCACCCTGTCGCTCTTCGAAACCTGGGTGCACGGGCGGCCGCGGGTGTCCGCGCCGCGCACCTTCGACGGCTACCTGAACGGCGACACCCGACGTCCGATCCGCGGTGAGGCGGGTGGCCCGGGCCGGGTGGAGGACGTGACCGGTGGCCGTTTCCAGCGCGTCCTCGCCCCGCCGTCGGGCCAACGGGCACACCCGGCGCAGGCGCGGCACGCCGCCGACCGGGGGTACGCCAACCTGCACGACCAACTGCTGCTGGGCGGCCACGGCAGCTATGCGTTCCTGATCACCGAGTGGGCGGGCGGCGGCTCGCACGCCTGGGTGGCGCTCAACCAGAACGGCACGGTGCTCTACGTCGACCCGCAGACCGGCCTCGTCCGAGACCGGCCGCTCTACCCGGACGTGGTCGGCATCGACGCACTCGTGCTGGGCGGGGACGGCCGGCCGATGCCGCTCGGCGGGCTGTCCCGAGGCCGGTTCAGTGAACGTCCCGACCTGCCGACCCACCCACCGGCGTACGACGACGGCGGCCACGGTGACCCGTACATCAACCGCATGCACCTGCTGCTGGACGGGCCGGGCTCGGTGCAACACCCACCTGTGCCGGACAGCGGCGGAGCCGAGCCAGGTAGGCCGGAGTCATCGGCAGATGAACTGAACCAGCTCACGCCTGCTGAGCTGGCGGGGCTGACCGAACTACGTGATCGTGCACTTGCTGCTGCCGATCCTGTTGAGGACGCGTTGATTCAGGTCGGGCGGGACGTGTCGGAGGCCATGCGCCTCAGCGAGCGGGTGCAGCTGCGCGACCGTGAGTTCCGCGTCAAGGGGATTGAATCGCTGGCACGGAAGTACCTGGACGAGACCCGCGGTTTGTCCATCGGGGTCGAGGAGTTCGCGGAGACGGTCAATGATGTTCTGAGGTTCTTGTTCGAGGTGCCGTCCGGGACAGGGTATGGACGCGCCGTCCAGCTGATACTCGCGGGTCTCGTGGAATCAGGGTTCTCCGTACCCCGGTCTTCCCTCAAAAATTTTTGGCGGGCAGGCAACAGGTTTTACGGTTTCAACAGCACTCTCCGCTCGCCCGACGGATTCCTCTTGGAACTGCAATTCCACACCCGGGAATCGAGGGAAGCGTGGCTGCAGACCCATGACGACTACGAGATCCTACGGCGGTCCTCGAGCCGGCCGGAAGCCCATGTGCAAGGGTTTCTGCGGATGCTTGCACTCAACCGTGAGCGCGGGTTGCCAGAGAGCGTGCCACCCGGCTTGGAGAACCATTTCCCGCCGAAGGACGCCAGTCTCGCGAGGTGGATCAGCCGAAACGCGGGATCCTGGTCGACGTACCGAGACTGGCTTGATGCTCAGGGCAAAGACTTCTCGCAGGTAGTGCAAGAATCGGGCCTGAAGCGTAGGGATTTCCCTGTGGCCGAGGACGTGGCTCGTGAGTTGGAGAGGGGTCTTGTTGACGTATTACGTGATCTACCGGAATGACGAGCGAACGGGAGGGCCGGCTGGATTGTTCGTGATGAGTTCGGACGCTGGCAAGGCGCTGCTCTGGGATCATCGAGTCGGTGATTGGGTCGTCGACACAGATCTGGTCCTGCGCTTCATCAACAATCTTGGAAACATCGACCGCTTCGAGACGGTCGATCGAGCGCAGGCCGAAAGTGTGGCTGACGTCGTCACGGGTGGGAGGGCCCTGCCGGACGAGCATGGCCTACGCGCGTTGTTCGCCGCACACTCGCATGGCGGGCCCCAGGCATCCCCCGACCTTGACTGAAGTGGGAGTTCGGCTCAGCTCGCACTACCGTCCGCGATCACCAATGATGCTTCTGGAAGACGCTGGTCAGAGCGAGAAGGTGAGCGCGCGGACGGTTGCCGAGGTGGACGGGTATCGACAAGAGTCGCCGTATGGCTGACGCGCGCGCCGAAGCGGCGACCTCCGACGGCGAACCCACGCGGACCTTCGGCTGGTCGTACCTGTTCGTTCATCCGGACGATGACCCGCGCTCGGATGGCAACTTCGCCGACGAGCGGACGGTGCTCGTCGAGTATCTGCGCGACCAGCGCCTGACGTTCGAGCTCAAGTGTGACGGCCTGAACGCCGAGCAGTTGGCCCGGCGGGCGGTGCCGCCGTCGACGATGTCGCTGCTCGGCCTGATCCGACATCTGGCCGAAGTGGAGCGTGGCTGGTTCCGCAGGACGATGGCGGGGCAGGTCGCGCCCAAGTTGTACTGCTCGGACGACGATCCCGACGGCGACTTCGACGGCGCGGTGGCCGACCCGGTCGTGGTGGACGAGGCGTACCGGGCGTGGCGTACGGAGGTCGAGTTCTCCGAGCGGTTCGTCGCCGAGGCGGCGGATCTGGACGTGCAGGGGCGGCAGCGGGAGGGCAACGTCATCGTGCTCCGCAGGCTGCTGGTGCACATGATCGAGGAGTATGCGCGGCACAATGGCCACGCCGATCTCCTGCGCGAGCGTATCGACGGAAGGGTGGGTCAGTGATGGCCGAACGGTTCGACATCCGATTGACGCGGGCGCAGGAGCGCTACGAGCAGGCGGTCTTCGGCGGCGACGCCAAGTCGTTGGACGAGGCGGAGCGTGATCTGGTGGCGTTGGAGGCGGACACGGCGTTGGCCCGGGGTCGGCTCCTGCACGCCCGCTTCCTGGAGACCGGTGCGGAGGACGCGGCCGAGCTGTCGCTCTTCGAGCGGGCGGCGCAGCTCTACCGCGAGCTGGGTGACCCCCGCGGCGAGGGGGAGTCGCTGTTCTGGGTGGGCACGGTCCACCAGGTGATCCGCGGGGACCAGGCGGCGGCCGACCCGGCCTTCGCACGGGCGCGTGAGCTGGCGACCGAGGCAGGGGACGAGCTGACCCTGTCGTACGTGCTGCGGCACCTCTGCTTCGGCGAGCAGGCCGCCGGTCGGGTCGACGCGGCGCGGGGGTTGCTGGAGGAGTCGACGCGGTTGCGCCGGAAGCTGTCGTTCACCCCGGGGGTCGCGGCGAATCTGATCGGGCTGGCCGACCTGGCGGCGAGCGACGGCGACCGGGACGCCGCCCGTGGCCTGCTCGACGAGGCCGCCTCCCTGGCCACTGGCAGCGGTGCGCACGGTGTTGCCCGGTGGGTCGACGAGGCCCGCGACGAGCTGAAACTCGCCTGATCACGGGCGGTCGGGCGGGCGCGTTCTGGTCTGGACGGTAGGTCCGGGCCGGAGATCCGGCGACGGTGCGGTCAACGAATGCGACGGCGGTCCGTGTGGTTGATGGCGCGGATTAGCATCGGTCCATGGCGAATTCCACGACCGACATTGGCAGGTCCCGTGTCTGGGCCTGGCCGGTTGCCCTCCTGCTCGGCCTGGCGATCGGCATTCCCGCGCTCGGTTCGAAGGGCGGCGTGGCCTTCGGTGTCGCCATGGCCGTCGCCTTCGCGGTGGCCCTCGGCGCCACCCGGAAGCGCGTCGACGACGAGAGGGCCGATGAGGAGCCCGCCGAGAATGGCAGCGCGCGCCAACCGGCCAAGTAGGACAAGTAACCCGACGAGGTGACCGACATCCTCACCGACGGGCTTCGCCGAGCTTGATCGACTCGACATCGCCGATAGTGGGGTGTCCGAGGACGTGGGATACCCCGATATCGCCGAAACCGAGTGGATCAAGGCCGGGGGCCGGTGTGGATCAAGGGTGGGCGCTGATGTCTGGTGGATCGACGCCGCGCACCGTGGCGGAGGCGGTGGCCGTACAGGAGGAGTTGCGACCGCTGGTCGACCTGGTCGGGCCGGGTCCGGCCGCGCCCGCGACGGTGGCCGGCCTGGACGTCGCGTACGACGAGAGCGGAGACCTCCTCGCGGCGGCCGTGACCGTGCTGGACGCCCGGACGCTGGCCGTGGTGGATTCCGCGGTCAGCGTGGGCCGGCCGTCGTTCGGTTACGTGCCGGGGCTGTTCGCCTTCCGTGAGCTGCCGGCTCTGCTCGCCGCCCTGGACACGTTGACGACGATGCCGGACCTGCTCGTCTGCGACGGGCACGGTGTGGCTCATCCGCGCCGGTTCGGGCTCGCCTGTCACCTCGGGGTGGTCACCGGCCTGCCCGCGATCGGCGTGGGCAAGACGCCGCTGGTCGGCGAGTGGGATCCACCGGCAGCCGAGCGGGGTGCCTGGTCGGCGCTGCGCGACGGGGGTGAGGTCGTGGGTCGGGTGCTGCGGACCCGGGACGGCGTGAAGCCGGTCTTCGTGAGCGTCG
Organism: Micromonospora sp. MH99; assembly: GCF_021442385.1. Lineage (GTDB taxonomy): Bacteria > Actinomycetota > Actinomycetes > Mycobacteriales > Micromonosporaceae > Micromonospora. Next base: position 17,286 of record NZ_MUZA01000046.1, on the reverse strand, counting down.
GGCACCGGATGAGCCTGGACAACGCGACAGCGCAGGTGCTCGCGTTGGCGCCGCGCTACCGCCTGCCCGAGACGACCCGTACCGCCGACCGGCTCTGCCGTGCCGCCCTCGCCGGGAGCACACGTCCGGGTCGGTCGTAAACCGTAACGCCGCACACATGCGGGCCGCTCTATGACAGGTGGCGGGGGTGGCCCGGTAGTAGCCTGGCCGCGAACCCCACCCGGGGAGGAACGGTGAGGTGATCATGACGGTGCGTCGACGCGCGGCACGGCTCGCGACGGTCTGCGGTCTGCTGGTCGGCCTGGTGATGCTCGGTGCGTCACCCGCGCTGGCCGACGACGACTCGGTCCGTGTGGGGTCGGCCAGCAGCTTCGCCGCCGGGGGTTCAGCCCAGGGGGTGAACGTCGCGGTGCGCAAGCGCTCCGGCGGCTGCGTCCTGCTGCGTACCGCCCTGGGTCTGAGCCTTGAGGGTCTCCAGCCGAGCCAGGTGGCGGTCCAGGTGAACGTGGGCGGGCGCTGGGTCCCGGTGGCTGTCGGTGGCGGTGGCGGCAACGTCGAGACCGGGCAGACCGCACCGGCGAAGCCGATCCTGTGCAAGGGCAAGGGCATCACTATGCGGTACCGGGTGGCGTTCGGCGCCGACGCGCCGGGCGGTCAGCTCCGCGTGACAGGTGTGGGTCTCACCGCGGCCGGCCAGCAGTTGGGGCACGGCATCGACGCGGCGAAGGTCACCGGTCGGCTCTCCGCGCCGCCCACGCCGACGCCGTCGAAGAAGCCGACCCCGACCCCCAGCCCCACCGAGGTCGCGGCGGCCAGCGAGGTGGTGAACCCGGCCGCGCAGGGCCCGACGTCCGCCGCTCCCAGCGTGACCGCGGTGGCCGCCGAGTCCGGCGGAGGGTCACTGATCATGTTCTTCGGCATCGCGATGGTGGCGGTCGGCCTGCTGCTCATCGTGCTGCTGGTGCGCCGGTCCCGGCAGGACCGCACGTCGTCCGACGATCCCGGCCCGCTGCCGGGCAACCCCGGTGGCACCACCTACCGCTCCGGCGGTGGGTCACCGGCCGTGCCCGTGCAACCCGGCTCGGTGTACGGCCAGCAGCCGCCGGCCGCCGGCCAGGTGCCCCCGCCGCGTCCCGCCGGCGGAGGGGTCTACGGGGCGCGACCCGTGACGCCGACCCCGGACGCCACGCAACCGATGCCGGGTGCCCCGGCTGCTCCGGGTGCCCGATCGCTGCCCGGTGACCCGCCCGAGCCGCCCGACGGGGGCGATCACACCGTGTTCATGCCCCGGCTCCCCGGCTGAGCGGGGCCGGGCCGGGCCGCTCCGATACGCTCAGGTTCGTTGGGAACCTGCGGCCAAGGAGCGGAACTAGTGTCTGATCTGTCCCAGATCGTGAAGGCGTACGACGTCCGAGGGACGGTGCCGGACCAGTGGGACGAACGGGTCGCCGAGGCGCTCGGGGCCGCATTCACCCAGCTGCTCAACACCACTGACGAGCCCGGCGACGCGGTCGTCGTCGGGTACGACATGCGGGCCACCTCGCCCGGCCTGGCCGCCGCCTTCGCCGCGGGCGTACGCGCAGAGGGGCGCTCGGTGATCGAGATCGGCCTCGCCTCCACCGACCTGCTCTACTTCGCCTCCGGTTCGCTCGACCTGCCCGGCGCGATGTTCACTGCCAGTCACAACCCGGCGCAGTACAACGGCATCAAGATGTGCCGTTCCGGCGCCCGGCCGATCGGCCAGGACAGCGGGCTGGCGGAGATCCGGGAACGGGCACAGGCCCTGCTGGACTCGGGGGCGTCGCGCCCGGCGGGCGAGCCGACCCGGCCGGCCGAGCGGCGTGACCTGCTTCCCGACTACGCCGCGTACCTGCGCAAGCTGGTCGACCTCTCCGGCATCCGGCCGCTGAAGGTGGTGGTCGACGCCGGCAACGGGATGGGTGGCTTCACCGTCCCCACCGTGCTCGGCGACGCCGCCCTGTCGGCCCTGCCGTTGGAGATCGTGCCGCTCTACTTCGAGCTGGACGGCACCTTCCCCAACCACGAGGCGAACCCGCTGGACCCGGCGAACCTGGTCGACCTCCAGCGCGCGGTGGTCGAGCACGGGGCCGACATCGGCCTGGCCTTCGACGGGGACGCCGACAGGTGTTTCGTGGTGGACGAGCGCGGCGAGCCGGTCTCGCCGTCGGCGATCACCGCGCTGGTCGCGGCACGCGAGCTGGCCAAGCACCCAGGCTCCACGGTGATCCACGGCCTGATCACCTCCAGCGCCGTCGCGGAGATCATCCGTGAGCACGGCGGGGAGCCGGTGGTCGCCCGGGTGGGGCACTCCTTCATCAAGGCGGAGATGGCCCGCACCAACGCCGTGTTCGGCGGGGAGCACTCCGCGCACTACTACTTCCGGGACTTCTGGTTCGCCGACACCGGAATGCTCGCCGCGATGCACACCCTGGCCGCCCTGGGCGAGCAGTCGCTGCCGCTGTCCGTGCTGGCTGGCGAGTACGAGCGCTACGTCGCCTCCGGCGAGATCAACTCGACGGTCTCCGACCAGGGCGCGGCGGTGGCCGAGGTGCGTGCCGCGTACCCGGAGGCGACGGCCGACGAGATGGACGGGCTGACGCTGCGTTTTCCCGACGGCGCCTGGTTCAATCTGCGCGCCTCCAACACCGAGCCGCTGCTGCGGCTCAACGTCGAGGCGCCCACCCGCGAGCGGATGGTCTCGCTGCGGGACGAGGTGCTCGACCGCGTTCGCCGATAAGATCGCCTGCGCCGGTCGGCACCGCCGCCGGTGACCCCGCATTCGTGGAAGGAGCCGCGCCATGGCCCTGGATCCGCAGTTGCTCGAGATCCTCGCCTGCCCGGACACGCACCACGCCCCGCTGACCTACGACGCGGAGGCGCAGACGTTGACCTGCACGGAGTGCGGCCGGATCTTCGAGGTCCGCGACGACGTGCCGGTGCTGCTGCTCGACGAGGCGCGCGGCGGCCCCGGACAGCAGTCATGATCGACGGTACGGCCGGGGTCAGTGGGCGTCGCGACGCCGACGAGGCCCTGCTCGACAACCCGGACGCGCTGGCCGAGCACGACCCGGGCGGCATGCTGCGGCACACCGCGTCGGCCGGCGCCCAGGTGCGGGAGAGCGCGGCGTTGGCCGCCGAGGCGAACCTGGCGGTGCTCGCCGACGACGGGCGTCCCCGGGCCGTGGTGATCGCCGGCATCGGCACCGCCGGGCGTACCGGTGACGTGCTGGCCACTGTCGCCGGGCCCCGCTGCCCGGTCCCGATCATCGGGCACCGCAGCGCGGGCGTACCCGGTTGGGTGGGCGCCGCCGACGTGGTGATCGCGGTGAGCGCGTCCGGTCGGAGCCCGGAGGCGTTGGGCGCCGCCGAGGCCGCGCACCGTCGCGGCGCCCGGCTGGTCGCCGTGGGCGCACCGGACTCGCAGTTGCAGTCGGTGGCCGAGCGGGCCCGCGCGCCGTTCATCCCGGTGCCGCGACGCGCGCCGGCCCGGGCCAGTCTCTGGGCGCTCACCGTGCCGGTCCTGCTCGCCGCGCGTTCGCTCGGGTTGGTGAAGGTCAACGAGGCGGACCTGGCGGAGACGGCGGCCCGGCTCGACGCGGACGCCGACCGCTGCCGCTCCGCCGCCGAGTCGTTCGTCAACCCCGCCAAGTCGCTGGCGCTGGGCCTGGCCGGCTCGATCCCGATCGTGTGGGGCTCGTCCCCGCTGGCCACCGTGGCGGCCCGCCGCTTCGGCGACACCCTGTCCGCCAACGCCCGCTACCCGGTGGTCACCGGGGCGCTCGGCGAGGCCGGGCGGGGCCGGGTCGGGCTGCTGGACGGCGTCTTCGGCGGCCTGGCCGAGGGGGAGCGGGACATCTTCGCCGACCCGGCGGAGGACGACGGCGAAGGCACCCGGCTGCGGCTGGTCCTGCTGCGCGACGGCGGCCTCAACGCCGAGGACGACACGGACGAGCCGCTCGCCGTCGAGGAGCGCCGCGCGGACGCGGTGCAGACCCTCGCGGAGCGTCGTGGTGTGCGCTGCGACGTGGTGACCGCCGAGGGTGGTTCGGCTCTGGAGCGGCTGGCCTCGCTGATCGCCGTCCCGGATTTCGCCTCGATCTATCTTGCACTGGCACACGGATTGGACCCGATGGCCGTCCCGGCCATCACCGAGATGAAGGAGCTGTCGAACCAGTGAACGAACGCAGGCGGCGGCGCGTCACGTACGTCACCACGACGCGAAGCGGAGTGGCAGCGTGAGCGCGAACGGCGGGACGAAGGCGATCGTCGCCGCCCTGCTGGCCAACATCGGCATCGCCGTCACCAAGTTCATCGCGTTCCTGCTCTCCGGGTCCTCGTCGATGCTGGCCGAGGCGGTCCACTCGGTCGCCGACTCCGGCAACCAGGGTCTGCTGCTGCTCGGTGGGAAGCGGGCGAAGCGCGCGGCCACCCCGGAACACCCGTTCGGGTACGGCCGGGAGCGCTACATCTACGCGTTCATCGTGTCGATCGTGCTGTTCAGCATCGGCGGCCTGTTCGCCCTCTACGAGGCGTACCACAAGTGGTCGCACGCGGAGGGCATCACCGAGTGGCAGTGGCTTCCGGTGGTGGTGCTGCTGGCGGCGATCGCCATGGAGTCGGTCTCCTTCCGGACGGCGATCAAGGAGTCGAACCAGATCCGGGGCAACCAGTCCTGGGTGCGTTTCATCCGACGGGCCAAGGCGCCGGAACTGCCGGTGGTGCTCCTGGAGGACTTCGGCGCGCTCATCGGTCTGGTCTTCGCGCTCTTCGGCGTCGGCATGACGCTGATCACCGGCAACGGCAGGTGGGACGCCGCCGGCACCGCGATGATCGGCATCCTGCTGGTGCTCATCGCCATCGTGCTGGCCATCGAGACCAAGAGCCTGCTGCTCGGTGAGGGTGCCGAGCAGCAGGACCTGACCGCCATCGAACGGGCCATCACCGAGGGCCCCGAGGTGGAGCGGATCATCCACATGAAGACGCTCTACCTGGGCCCGGAAGAACTGATGGTGGCCGCGAAGATCGGCGTGCCGGCCTACGAGAGCGCCCAGGAGCTGGCCCGGGGCATCAACGCCGTGGAGGCGCGGATCCGTACGGCCGTGCCGATCGCCCGGGTGATCTACCTGGAGCCGGACATCTACAGCGCCGCCGCCGCGGCAGCCGGCACGGGCGCCGCCGCCGACACCGCCGTACCGCAGCCCGAGGACGTGTCGGGCGAGGCGGTCGGGCGGTCCGGGGGCTGAGATCGTGGAACCGCTGTACGGACCGATCCGGGACTACGCCTGGGGGTCCCGCTCAGCCATCGCCATGTTGCAGGGTCGGCCGGTGCCCAGCGCCGGCCCGGAGGCGGAGCTGTGGCTGGGCGCCCACCCGGGCGCCCCGGCCAGCGTGGAGCGCGCCGGCCTGCGGGTGAGCCTCTGTGACCTGGTGCGCGACGAGCCGGGGCAGTGGCTGGGCCAGCGGGTGGCCGACCGGTTCGGCACCCGGTTGCCCTTCCTGCTCAAGGTGCTCGCCGCCGACGCGCCGCTGAGCCTGCAGGCCCACCCGGACGCCGAGCAGGCCCGGGCGGGTTTCGCGGCGGAGGCGGGCCGCCCCGCGGCCGAGCGCAACTACTCCGACCCGCACCACAAGCCGGAGTTGCTGGTCGCGCTCACGCCGTTCGAGGCGCTGTGCGGTTTCCGGGATCCGGCGGAGTCGGCCGAGGCGCTCGCCGCGTTCGGCGTACCAGCGTTGGGGCCGGTTGTCGACGCGCTGCGGGCCGGTCCGGCGGGGCTGCGCACGGCGGTGCGGACACTGCTCGGCTGGCCGGTCGCCGAGCGCGACGGGCTGCTGCGGGCCGCAGTGGCGTCGTCGGCCGACGGGCCGGACGCTGACCTGGCCCGCCGGCTGGCGGTCGCCTATCCGGCCGACCCGGGCGTGCTGGTGGCGCTGCTTCTGCACCACCTGTGGCTGGAGCCCGGGGAGGCGATCTGGATGCCCGCGGGCAACCTGCACGCGTACCTGAGCGGCTGCGGCGTGGAGATCATGGCGGCCAGCGACAACGTGCTGCGCGGCGGCTTCACCCCGAAGCGGGTGGACGTCGACGAGCTGCTGCGGGTGCTGCGTTTCGAGGTGCTCGACGATCCGGTACGCGCCGCGCAGTCGGTCGCCCCGGGCGTGGACTGCTGGCCGGTGCCGGTGGACGACTTCGCGCTGCACCGGGTGCGGGTCGGCACGGCCGTGCCGGAGGTCGCCCTGGCGTTGCCCGGCCCCCGGGTGGTGCTCTGCGGTGCGGGCTCGGTCACTGTCGACGACGGGGCGGGCGCGCTGACGCTGGCCTCCGGCCAGGCGGCGATCGGCACCGCGGCCGGCGGGCCGCTGCGGATCAGCGGTGACGGTGAGGCGTACGTGGCGACGTCGGGGCTGCGCTGAGCCCGACACAAGTCCGACTTTCCCGGAATAGCTTGACTCGCCCTTGGCGGGGTGTGACTCTATGAGTACGCAGCGTTATCGCGACGACGGTCCGGCAACGTGCGGGGAACCAAACCGGGGGGATGCACGGGGCGGGCGGAAGTGGGCAGCAGGTCTGTCCACCACCGACCGCCCCGTGCGCTGTCCGCAGCCCGTCCCCCGTCACCCGTCGCCGGCGCGCGTAAGGTGGAGGATCGGCGCAGACATCGTTCGACAGGAGCTTTCATGACCAGCACCCTCCCGGCGGCCGCCAGCGGTACGCCGTCCGAGGCCCGGCCGAGCACGCTCGCCGAGGGCGACTTCAAGGTGGCGGATCTGTCGCTCGCCGAGTTCGGGCGCAAGGAGATCCAGCTCGCCGAACACGAGATGCCCGGCCTGATGGCGATCCGGCGGGAGTTCGCCGAAGCGCAGCCGCTCGCCGGCGCGCGGATCACCGGGTCGCTGCACATGACCATCCAGACCGCCGTCCTGATCGAGACGCTGGTCGCCCTCGGCGCGCAGGTCCGCTGGGCGTCCTGCAACATCTTCTCCACCCAGGACCACGCCGCCGCCGCGATCGTCGTCGGCCCGAACGGCACCCCCGACGCCCCCGCCGGCGTCCCGGTGTACGCCTGGAAGGGCGAGACCCTTCCGGAGTACTGGTGGTGCACCGAGCAGGTGCTCGCCTGGCCGGACGGGCAGGGCCCGAACATGATCCTCGACGACGGCGGCGACGCCACCCTGCTGGTCCACAAGGGCGCCGAGTTCGAGAAGGCCGGCGTCGTGCCGCCGGTCGAGTCCGCCGACTCCGAGGAGTACGCGGTCATCCTCGAACTGCTGCACCGCTCGCTCGCCGAGGACGGCCAGCGCTGGACCCGGATCTCCGCCGGCATCAAGGGCGTCACCGAGGAGACCACCACCGGCGTGCACCGCCTCTACGAGATGCACCGCGCCGGCACGCTGCTCTTCCCGGCCATCAACGTCAACGACTCGGTGACCAAGAGCAAGTTCGACAACAAGTACGGCTGCCGCCACTCCCTGATCGACGGCATCAACCGGGCCACCGACGTGCTGATCGGCGGCAAGATGGCTGTCGTGATGGGCTACGGCGACGTGGGCAAGGGCTGCGCCGAGTCGCTGCGCGGCCAGGGCGCCCGGGTCGTGGTGACCGAGGTCGACCCGATCTGCGCGTTGCAGGCCGCGATGGACGGTTACCAGGTCGCCACCCTGGACGACGTGGTCGAGCAGGCGGACATCTTCATCACCGCCACGGGCTGCTTCGACGTCATCACCAACGAGCACATGGCCCGGATGAAGCACCAGGCCATCGTCGGCAACATCGGTCACTTCGACAACGAGATCGACATGGCCGGCCTGGCCAAGCGCTCCGACGTCGAGCGGATCAACATCAAGCCGCAGGTCGACCTGTGGCGCTTCGCCGACGGGCACGCCATCATCGTGCTGTCCGAGGGGCGTCTGCTGAACCTGGGCAACGCGACCGGGCACCCGAGCTTCGTCATGTCGAACTCGTTCGCCAACCAGACGATCGCCCAGATCGAGCTGTTCACCAAGACCGAGGAGTACCCGGTCGGCGTCTACGTGCTGCCCAAGCACCTGGACGAGAAGGTGGCCCGCCTGCACCTGGGCGCGCTCGGCGCCAAGCTGAGCACGCTCACCAAGGAGCAGGCCGCCTACCTGGGCGTCTCGCAGGAGGGTCCGTTCAAGCCGGACCACTACCGCTACTGATCGACATCTCTCCGAACCGGGTCGGCTGCTCGCAGCCGACCCGGTTCGTCGTTCCCGCCCCGCCCCGCCCCGTCCCCGCCCTGTCCCGCCCCCGCCCCCGCCCCCGCCCCCGTCCCGCCCTGCCCCGCCCCGCCCCGCCCCGCCCCGCGATCTTGCAGTTTCGGTCTACGATTTGCGGCTCTCGCCCCGCTATGTCGCGACAGAAAGTGCAAGATCGCGGGGGACTGTGGGCGGGGAGACAGCAACTTCGGGGATGTTGCTGTCTCCCGCGCGTCTGACGCAGCAACATCCCTGAAACTGTGACGATCTTGGGCGCGGGGCGCGGGGCGCGGGGCGCGGGGCGCGGGGCGCGGGGTCAGCCGCGGCGGGTGGGGCGGAACCACGTCCAGGCGCACCAGGCCAGCCAGCCCAGGGACACGACGGTGGCCAGTGCCCGCAGGCGCAGTGCGCTGAGCAGCAGCACCACGGCGAGCACCGCCAACCACGGCAGGAAAGCCTTCACGGCAGGGATCCTCCCACGCTCGGACGGTTTCCGGTTCGTGGTGGGCCTTCGGAGACCAGGTCACAGCGAGAGTGAGCTTGTCATGAACGACTTGACGAGGTCCCGGAACTGGAGGAAGGTATGGCTGCCCTAAGTTAGCTGAGGCGTGCCTAACGAACACGGAGCCAGGATGTTCGCCACCTACCTGATCGGCCTGCGGGAGGGCCTGGAAGCGACCCTGGTGGTTAGCATCCTGGTCGCCTTCCTGGTGAAGTCGCAGCGCCGGGACCGGTTGCCGCAGGTGTGGGCGGGCGTCGGCCTTGCCGTGGCGCTGTCCGTGCTCTTCGGCTGGCTCATCGAGTACACCTCGACCTCGCTGCTGTCCCGCTCCGAGGACCGCGAGCTGTTCGAGGCCATCACCTCCGTCGCGGCCGTGGTGTTCGTCACCTGGATGATTTTCTGGATGCGCAAGGCGGCCCGCACCATCGCGGGCGAGCTGCGCGGCAGGCTCACCGAGGCGCTGGCCGTCGGGTCGCTCGCCGTCGCCGGCATGGCCTTCCTCGCGGTGATCCGCGAGGGCCTCGAAACCGCCCTGATCTTCTACTCCGCCGCCCAGGGCGCGGCCGGCGACAGTGGGCCGCTGCTCGCGCTGATCGGCGGCATCGTCACCGCCGTGGTGCTCGGCGTGCTGCTGTACGCCAGTGCCCTGCGGATCAACCTCAGCAAGTTCTTCACCTGGACCGGCGCTCTGTTGATCCTGGTCGCCGCCGGCATCCTCAAGTACGGCGTGCACGACTTCCAGGAGGCCGGTGTCCTGCCCGGCCTCAACAACCTGGCCTTCGACATCACCGGCGCGCTCGACCCGAGCACCTGGTACGCGGCGCTGCTGGCCGGGATGTTCAACGTGACCCCGGCACCCACCGTGCTCGAGACGATCGCCTGGATCGGGTACGCCGTGCCCGTCCTGGTGCTCTTCCTGCGCCCGGCCCGGCGTACGCCAGCACCGGCCGCGGCCACCGTGGCGTCGGCTGCGCCCGCGACGTCGGCACCCGCCGCGGCCTCGGCGCCCGCCGTCGCCACGCCGACGGCCGGGTCGACGTCTCCGGACGCCACGACCACCACCACCGTCACCGAGCGCGGGGCCGACACCGGCGCCGAGGCCGAGGCCGATGCGGCATCCGCGCCGCAGCGTGCCTGACCCCCACGAGGAGAGACAGCTCAGATGCGTACCACCCGATTCTTCGCGCTGGCCGCTGCCGGCGTGCTGGCGACGGCCGGCGTCGCCGCGTGCTCCGATTCCAAGAAGGATGACGCGGGCGCGGCAGGTGGCGCGATCGTGGTCAAGGCCACCGACACCGCCTGCGAGGTCGGCACTACCGATCTCGGCGCCGGGACCGCCACCTTCAAGATCACCAACTCGGGCGCGAAGGTCACCGAGTTCTACGTGTACGCCTCCGGCGACCGGGTGATGGGCGAGGTGGAGAACATCGCCCCGGGCCTGAGCCGCGAGCTGCACGTCGAGTTGCCGGCGGGCACGTACGAGACGGCCTGCAAGCCGGGGATGAGCGGCAAGGGCATCCGGGGCGCGCTCAAGGTCAGCGGGTCGGCGCAGCCGCTGACCGCCGACGCCGCCCTGGCCGGGGCCACCGACAACTACCAGCGCTACGTCAAGAGCCAGACCGCCGCGCTGCTGGAGAAGACCGAGGAGTTCGTCGCCGCTGTGAAGGCCGGCGACGTGGCGAAGGCCAAGTCGCTCTACCCGGTCGCGCGCACCTACTGGGAGCGGATCGAGCCGGTGGCCGAGATCTTCGGCGACCTCGACCCCAAGATCGACGGCCGCGAGGAGGTCATCGAGGAGGGCATGGAGTTCACCGGCTTCCACCGGATCGAGAAGGACCTCTGGCAGTCCGGCGACATCAGCAAGGACGGCCCGATCGCGGACCGGCTGCTTGTCGACGTCAAGGAGATCGTGGCCAAGGCCAACGCCGAGAAGCTCTCCCCGCTCCAGCTCGCGAACGGCGCGAAGGAGCTGCTCGACGAGGTCGCCAGCGGCAAGATCACCGGCGAGGAGGACCGCTACTCGCACACCGACCTGTGGGACTTCGCCGCCAACCTCGAAGGTTCCAAGGCGGCGCTGTCCGCCCTCCGGCCCGCGCTGGAGCAGCGCTCGCCGGAGCTGGTCAAGCAGCTCGACACCGAGTTCGCGAACGTCGAGGCGCAGCTCGGCAAGCACCGCGACGGCGACGGGTGGAAGCTGCACACCGCGTTGAGCAAGGCGGAGCTCAAGGAGCTCTCCGACGGCATCAACGCGCTCGCCGAGCCGATCAGCAAGGTCGCCGCAGTCGTCGCCCGGTGACCGGGACGCAGGGGGAGTCGAGTCGATGAGCGCAAGCAGGTTGACGCGCCGGCGGGCCATCACGCTCGCCGGCGCGGGGGTGGCCGGAGTCGCCGGGGTGGCCGCTGGCGCGGGCGCGCTGGTGGGCGACTCCCGTGGCCCGGCGGCCGCCAGCGACCATCCGGCGGGCGCGGTCCCGTTCCACGGGGAGCACCAGGCCGGCATCGTCACCCCGGCGCAGGACCGGCTGCACTTCGTCGCCTTCGACGTCATCACCAAGGACCGGGCCCGTCTGGTCGAGATGCTCGAGGAGTGGACGGCCGCTGCCGCCCGCATGACTGCCGGCCGCGACGCCGGGGTGCTCGGCGCGGTCGGTGGCATGCCGGAGGCCCCGCCGGACGACACCGGCGAGGCGCTCGGCCTCCCGCCGTCGCAGCTCACCCTGACCATCGGCTTCGGCCCGACGCTGTTCCGCGACGCCGACGGACGGGACCGGTTCGGCATCGCCGACCGCCGCCCGGCCGCCCTGGCCGAGCTGCCCAAGTTCCCCGGCGACGCGTTGCAGGCCCCGATCTCCGGCGGTGACCTGTGCGTGCAGGCGTGCGCCAACGACCCCCAGGTGGCGGTGCACGCGATCCGCAACCTGGCGCGGATCGGCATGGGGGTGGTCAGCGTCCGCTGGTCGCAGCTCGGCTTCGGCCGTACGTCGTCGACGTCCCGCGACCAGGCGACCGCCCGCAACCTGTTCGGTTTCAAGGACGGTACGGCCAACCTCAAGGCCGAGGAGACCGACAGGCTCCGCGACCAGCTGTGGGTGCAGCCGGGCGACGGGCCGGACTGGATGACCGGCGGGTCGTACCTGGTGACCCGCAAGATCCGGATGCTCGTGGAGACCTGGGACCGGACCTCCCTGGCCGAGCAGGAGGAGATCGTCGGTCGCACCAAGGGCAGCGGCGCCCCGCTCGGGCGCAGCAAGGAGTTCGACGAGCCGGACTTCGCGGCACGCGGTGACGACGGCAAGCCGCTGATCGCCGAGCACGCCCACGTCGCCCTGGCCCACCCGAGCAGGAACAACGGCGCGCAGCTGCTGCGGCGGGGCTACAACTTCGTCGACGGCTCGGACGGTCTCGGCCGGCTCGACGCCGGCCTCTTCTTCATCGCCTACCAGCGGGATCCACGCCGGCAGTTCGTGCCGATCCAGACCCAGTTGGCCCGCCACGACGTGATGAACGAATATCTGCGGCACGTCTCCAGCGGCCTGTTCGCCTGCCCGCCCGGAGTACGCGACGGTGGGGACCACTGGGGCCGCGCGCTCTTCGGCTGAGCGCCGGACGGCGACCCGTCGTCCGGATCGTGACAGCGCGGCCGGCCGGGGCTACGGTGGCGCCGGACGGCGCCGAGGGGGGATCATGGTGGCAGCCGGCCCCGGGTCCGATCCCTGCTCTGGCCCCCGCACCACGTGGCGCCGCCGCCGCGGGTCGCGGGCGACTGGTTCTGCCGGCGGCACCATCCGTACCGGGTGACGCCGGTCCCACCGAACTGAACGGGGATGCAATATTAATCCCATGAGAGCCCGGGTACTGGTGGTCGACGACGACCCCGCACTCGCCGAGATGCTCGGCATCGTGCTGCGCAATGAGGGTTTCCTGCCCTCGTTCGTGGCCGATGGCGAGCGGGCGTTGGCAGCGTTCCGTGACAGTCGACCGGACATCGTCCTGCTCGACCTCATGTTGCCCGGTATGAGTGGTATCGACGTAGCACGGTCGATCCGTGCCGAGTCCGGTGTGCCGATCGTCATGCTGACCGCCAAGAGCGACACCGTGGACGTCGTCCTGGGCCTGGAGTCCGGCGCCGACGACTACGTGGTCAAGCCGTTCAAGCCCAAGGAGCTGGTGGCCCGGATGCGGGCCCGGTTGCGCCGTGGCGAGGACGTGGCCCCGGAGATGCTGACGATCGGCCCGCCCGGCAACCAGATCACCATCGACGTGCCGGCACACACCGTGAGCCGTAACGACGAGGAGGTGAAGCTGACGCCGTTGGAGTTCGACCTGCTGGTCGCGCTCGCCCGCAAACCGCGTCAGGTCTTCACCCGTGAGGTGCTGCTGGAGCAGGTCTGGGGCTATCGGCACGCGGCCGACACCCGACTGGTCAACGTGCACGTGCAGCGGCTGCGCGCCAAGATCGAACCAGATCCGGAGCGGCCGGAAATCATCCTCACCGTGCGGGGCGTGGGCTACAAGGCGGGCACCGGATAGCCTGGTCACACTGTGTCGACCTCGCCGCCCCCGCACCCCCAGAGCGCGCCTGCCCGCCGGCTCGACGCCGGCCGGGACCTGTGGCGTGCCGTCAGTGGCCGGGTCGCGCGGCTGGTGGCCCGGGCGCACCAGACCTGGCGTCGCTCGCTCCAGGTCCGGGTGGTGACCATCACGCTGGTCGCCTCCAGCCTGCTGGTGGGCGGTTTCGCGTACCTGATCGCTGACAAGATCACGACGATCCTGCTCGACAACGCCCGCAGCGACGTCCAGTTGCGGGTCAAGGGCGGCGCGGGCTACGTGGCCAAGCAGGTCTCCCTCTACGGCCAGCCGCAGGAGGCGCAGCTTCAGGAGACCATCGAGGGCACGGTCAACTACCTGGCCGGCGGCGACCCGCAGCAGACCAGTGGTGTGGTGGTGGCCATCACCGCCGCCGACTACCCGACCATGATCCAGACCCGCACCGCGCCGGCGGCCAACGTCCAGCCCCTGATCAGCAAGGAGCTGCGGGCCGCGGTCGCCAGCGGCAAGGTGGCCAGCCAGATCCAGACCGGTCGGCTCACCGGCGAAACGACGAAGTACCTGGTCTACGGCTCGCCGGTGCCGACCCGCTTCGGGCAGATCGAGCTCTACTACCTGGTGCCGCTGACCCGGCAGGACGCCACCGCGGCGGACGCCCGAGCCACGGTCGTCGCCACCGGGATCGCCCTGGTGGTCCTGCTGGGTCTGCTCGCCGCCCTGGTCACCCGTCTGGTGGTCAACCCGGTCCGCGTCGCCGCGCGTACCGCCCAGCGGCTCTCCGCCGGCCTGCTCGACCAGCGGATGGTGGTCAACGGCGAGGACGATCTCGCCCTCCTGGCCGCCTCGTTCAACCAGATGGCGACCAACCTGCAACGGCAGATCCTGCGCCTGGAGGAGATGTCCCGGTTGCAGCGCCGGTTCACCTCCGACGTGTCGCACGAGCTGCGGACCCCGTTGACCACGGTCCGGATGGCCGCCGACCTGATCTTCGCCGAGCGCGACGAGTTCGACCCGGCGGTGGCCCGCAGCGCCGAACTGCTCCAGGCCGAGCTGGACCGTTTCGAGGAGCTGCTCACCGACCTGTTGGAGATCAGCCGGTTCGACGCGGGCTTCGCCATGCTGGACGCCGAGCCGACCGACCTGGTGCCGGTGGTGCACCGGGTCGTCGACCGGTTGGCCGGCCTGGCCGAGCGGGTGGGCGTGGAGATCGAGCTGGACCTGCCGACCACGCCGGTGATCGCCGAGGTCGACCCCCGCCGGGTCGAGCGGGTGCTGCGCAACCTGGTCGGCAACGCCGTCGAGCACGGCGAGGCCCGCCCGGTGCTGATCACCCTCGGCATCGACGACACCGCCGTGGCGATCACGGTTCGCGACCACGGCGTGGGGCTGAAGGTGGGTGAGGAGAAGCTGGTGTTCAACCGGTTCTGGCGGGCGGATCCGTCCCGGGCCCGGCAGACCGGCGGCACCGGGCTGGGTCTGTCGATCAGCCTCGAGGACGCCCGCCTGCACGGCGGTTGGCTGGAAGCCTGGGGAGCGCCCGGGCAGGGCGCCCAGTTCCGGCTCACCCTGCCGGCCCGCGCCGGTGACCGGCTCACCACGTCGCCGCTGCGGCTGGTGCCCGCCGACGCGGCGCTGCCGTTCGGCGGCCCCCGCGACGGCGGCCCGCTGGCCATCGGGCCGGGCGCCGGTGGAGCGCTGGCGATCGGCCCCGCGTCGACGGGGGACGGCCAGCGGGCGGAGGTGCGCTCGTGAGGGCTCGACCACTGCTGGGCGCCTTCGGCGCGGCGCTGCTGCTCAGCGCGGGCTGCGGCATCCCGGCGTCGTCCGACGTGCGGGTGGACGGCAAGGCCGGCACGGCGACCGAGGCCGGGTCGAGCAACGGCCGGAGCAGCGAACCACCATCGCGTACGGCCAGCGGCAGCGACAACGAGGCGTTCGTGCGCAACTTCCTGTCCGCCGCCGCCGGCGAACCGGATCGGGCGTACGAGCGGGTGAAGGCGTTCATCGCCCCGGAGCACAAGCCGCGCCTGCAGGACAAGAAGGGCAGCGAGGTCGCGCTGACAGTGGTCCGGCTGGGGGAGTCGGTCTTCACCTTCAACAGCGACTCGACCACCACGGTCAAGATCTCGGTGCAGCAGATCGGTGTGCTGCGGACCAACGGCACCCTGGCACCGCCGGTGGCGACCGAGACGGAGTACGAGTTCCGGCTGCGCAGCGCCTCCCTCGGCGGGGCCGCCAACGACGAGCGCGCCGGTCAGTACGTCCTCGACCCGCCGAACGTGCTGCTGCTCAGTGACGTCGCCCTTCAGCAGTACTACCAGGACGAGTCGATCTACTTCTGGAGCTCCGACCGCACGCGGCTGGTGCCCGACCAGCGTTACCTGCCGTTCGCGGTGCCGGACGAGCGCCGGGTCAACGAGGTGGTGCGTTGGCTGGTCGGCGGCCCGTCCGACTGGCTGCGGCCGGGCGTGGTCGGCCTGCCCGACGGCACCGAGCTGATCAACAACGCCACCGGCGCGAACAACCGCTGGGAGGTCAACCTGGACATGTCCGGCGACGACCAGAGTCGGGTCGACCAGGTGATCACGCAGCTCGCCTGGTCGCTGGGTGACCTGCCGGGCGAGTTGGAGCTGAAGATCCGCAACAACTCGCAGCCGGTCCAGGATCTCAACGAGCGCCGGTTGGCCAAGCCGCTCTACCCGGTTCGGGAGAGCCCGCAGCGGTTCGGGGTCTACGAGGGCGCGATCCGCCCGCTGGACTTCGTCGGCGAGCCCAGCGGCGTGGTGCCCCTGGCGGCCGAGGTCAACCGCAACATCGTGTCCGCCGGCCTCGCGCGGGGCACCAGCCGGATCCTCGCCGCGATGGTGGTGACCAGCGGCAAGGACCGGCAGCGACTCGCAGTGGGCGTCGGCGCGGACACGGTGGCCGCGCTCAACCGCAGTGGCACGGAGTACGCCTCGATCAGCCGCCCGGTGTGGCTGCGTACCGTCGACTCTCGGCCGGCGCAGGGGCTGGTGGTGGCAGATGGCCGCCTGTACCGCTTCGACGAGGCCGCCCGCATGTCGGAGGTGCCGCTGAACCTGCCTTCGCCGCAGGTCACCGCGGTCGCCGCCGCGCTGGACGGTCAGCGGGTCGCGTTGATCGCCGGCGGACGGCTCTACGTCGCGGCGATCACCCTCGACGGCGCTGGGAGCGGGATGTCGGTCGGCCCGCCCCGGGCGCTGGTCACCTCGTTGACCGGCCTGACCGCGGTGGACTGGATCGGCGAGGATCGGCTGGTGGTGGCCGGGTCGGCCGGCCAGCCGGCGATCTACGAGATCAGCGTGGACGGCGCTCTGGAGACGCCGCTGCGCACCGACGTGGGCGCGAAGGTCAACCACCTGACGGCGTACCCCACCAACCGCAGCGTGCGCGTTCCCACCGGGTCGTACATGTACGAGGCGAACAAGGTGGCGTACCGCAGCAGCCCGTTCGAACGGATCGAGCCGGGAAGTGTGCGCGACGTCCCCGCGCCGCCGGCCGGGGTCCGGCCGAGCAACCCGTCCGCCCCGTTCTTCCTCTACTGACGCCGTGCGCGGCCTCTGGGCGGACCTCGCCGACCTGGTCCTGCCCGCGGACTGTGCCGGCTGCCGGGAGAGTCACGCCGTCCTGCGGCAGGGCTTCTGCCCCGCCTGCGTGACGGCGCTGGGCGTGCTGCGTCCCCGGACGGTCCGCCCCACGCCCGCCCCACCGGGGCTGCCGCCCTGCGTCGCCCTCGGCCCGTACGCCGGCCCGCTGCGGGAGGCCCTGCTGGCGTACAAGGAGCACGGCCGGCACGGTCTGGCCCGCCCGTTGGGCGCGCTGCTGGCCGAGGTGGTCGTCGCGGCTGTCGGCGGAGTCCGCCCGGTGGAGTTGGTGCCCGTGCCGGACACCGCCGCGGCGGCCCGGGCCCGCTACGGCGACCACCTGGACCGGTTGGCCCGGCACTGCGCGAGCCGGCTGCGCCGGGGCGGCTGGCCGGC